>CAZCAJ010000006.1:0-5428 GCA_964496645.1 uncultured Opitutaceae bacterium | reverse complement strand
GGCAGCACAAAGAGCGGCTACGTGATGGACGCCAACACAAATGCCGTTGTCGTGGTGCGGTTCAATACGATCTTGGGCCCAACCAAGATCGATTGCCACGGCTTCGCAACGAACGCGGGTGGCGGCGTTCGGACATGGGAGGTCTATGGCAATACTTGGACCTTTAACGCACCGGGGAGCTATTGGCCCGCGGCGGAATTCCGTGGGGGCACCGGATACGTTTTCGATAACACGCTCACGGACTCCGGAAGCCCGGCTTCCGACTGGTGGTACTGGGAGGACTACGGCTACCAGCTCCAAGGCGGCTCATTCAATTATGTTTGGCAGACCCCGGCGGACTATCCGATCACGGAACAGGTGGGCCAAGGGATTCCCTCTGGCACGACCGTCACGCTTGATCCGGCCTATTCGGTCAACAACATGCTCAACGGCGCCATCGTGCCAAGGGCTCTCAAACATTCCAGCGCCGGAAAAACATTCCAAGTCAGCGCCACAGGCGGCCCCAACGGCGACGGTTCCTATTCCATAGGACAGGGCGTTGCGGCTACGCCCGTCGTGCTGGGGACGCAGGGCGCGGAGCTTTACGCCAACACGTGGACCTCGGGCGGCGGCACACACAGCAATGTGGTGTCGATTTCCGGAGACGTAAACTACTACGCCATCGGTTCGTCGACCGCGGCGGCAGATTTGGAGCTGGTCCTCACCTCGCCGGGGCTGAAGCAGGCCATCGCATCCGGGGCTGCTCCCACCCTTGTGTGCAACCCCGTCACCAACTGGTCGGCAGAGACGGGCGTGACCCAATCGACCTTTGACGACACCGACCTAATTGCCGCCAACCGCGACATTTACCTCCAGGTCTCGCCATTCACAGGCCTGACGGGCGGGACCGGCTACGGCACTACGGCTCAAATGAATGCCATCACGCCGTCGGGCGCATATGCGGATTCCCCCGTGGCATTCGAGGTGAATGACCAAGGGTCTTGGAATTCGACCGTCCCCGCCGGCACCTCACACCTGATTTACAAGTGGAGCGGGTCGGCCTGGGTGCTCGCCTATACGCCGTATCAATATCCGTATTACAAACCGATATTCACGACCCAACCGATCTCGGTCACAGTGACTGGCGGCACGGTCGCATTAAGCGCGGAGGCGAGCAACTCGCCCAAGTACCAATGGTATCTGAACGGTACGGCGATAGTGCCCGATGCGACTGGTCCGATCCTGCTCTTGACCGACGCCGCAGCGGCCGCTGGAAGCTACACCTGCGTCGTGACCAATGCCGCGGGATCGACGACAACCAACGTGGCGACGGTCTCGCTAACGAGTACCCCCGACACTGGTCGGCTAATAGACTTATCGTGCCGCGCACCAGTGGGAGCAGGGGCCAACTTGCTCATCGTCGGGTTTGCATCCGGCGGGCAAGGCACCATGGGCCTGGAACCGCTCCTGATCCGTGGATCGGGTCCTGCTCTTGTTCCCCTCGGCGTTTCGGGCGCGTTGGCGGACCCGCAGCTGCAGCTCTTTTCCGGAAGCACGGTGCTTGGCACCAACAACGGCTGGGGTGGAAACCCCGCAATCGCGGCCGCCGCCGCCTCGGTGGGCGCATTCGCCTGGAGCGCCCTGTCAAGCCACGATTCGGCCCTCCTCGAGAGTTTGACGGACGGATCTTACACCGTGCAGCTCACCGGGCAAAGTGGCGACACCGGTGTGGCGCTCGCCGAAATCTATGATTTGACGCCTGAAAAGATCTACACGCCGGCGTCACCACGGCTCGTCAACATATCGGCGCGCGCCCGGGTCGGGACCGGGGGCGACATGCTGATATCGGGATTCGTGATAGGTGGCATGACCGCGAAGACAGTGCTGATTCGCGCCTCGGGTCCCGCTCTTGTCCCCTTCGGTGTCTTGGGCACGCTTCCGGATCCGCAGCTGCGGCTCTTTTCCGGAAACACGGTGCTCGGGACCAACAACGGTTGGGGTGGAAACCCGGAGATAGCGAGCGCAGCCGCGGCCGTCGGGGCGTTTGCGTGGCCCAATCTCACAAGCAATGACTCGGCGATCCTCGTAACCTTGCCTCCGGGGGCATACACCGTCCAGGTTTCCGGAGCGAGCGGAGACACTGGCATGGCGCTGGTTGAGATTTACGACGTGCCGTGATCTGGATGCCCGCGATCTTTTTGAGCCAGCCCCCTCCTTAGGCTAGACCCTAAATCGGTCGGGCTGGGGAGCTTCGATCTCTCCGCCATTTGACCTCCAAGAGCCACAATTCCTGCGCGTGGGAAAGGTTCGGTTTCGCGCCGGAAATGGCTTCAGGCAACATCCGACTCTAGGTCGGGAACGGTCTATGGCGCACTTGCGCCCGATAAAGCCGTTTTGCCTTACAAATGGCTCTCCGGGGCAACAAGATGGTTAAACATTTTATCCTGAAGGTTTAACGGGCAAGCTCATCGGTGGATGTGTCGGGCATATTGACAATCGCACGACCGAGTGGATCAGCGAACTATCAATGGCAATGAAAGTGAATGTCCTACCTCTGTTGGTGATAGCGACATATGGATGTCTTTAGTGCATCATTAAATATGAATATATTAAGCATGGAAAATGCTGTGTTTTGGCTGCCGCCCAAATCCCCGGTAATTGGGTGAGCAAAGGATTCACGCCTATGGATTACTCCAAAGGAAATTGCCGTTTTATCACCTTCCCATCCCTTGCGGAATCGGTTGCTGCGCCGCATTTTGCAGATCATTTCATAGCCCTGTTCAACTCGGGAGATTATGGGGCCGGCAATCCATTGACCCGTGACCCTATAGTAAGCGGTGCTTGTTTTCAGTTGGTGCCGGCCCCCCCGCTCGAGAATCCCCAGCCGAAGTGCCCGTGACCACTTACCCTCATCTCCCAGTCGGACGCTGGGTGCCTCAAGGCCGGGCCCTATTCGCGCTGCGCGGGAGCTTTCGCGCGGTCCTGTCCACCCATCTGCGGCATATCGCCTCGGCTGCCGCCGTATTCTTGCTGCCCGGCATCCTGTTCGCCTCGGATCCCGGCGCGGCACCGGGCGTGGGCGACCGCGTCACGATCTCCGAGTCGATCATCGAGATCTCGCCCAACCCGCAACCCGGCCAGCCACATGTCGTCAGGGACACCCTGACCTCGGTGGAATTTGCCGCGCCGATGCACGTTGTGGTGAGCCTGCAGATGCGCCACGCGGTCGAGCTGCACGGCAGGCTGAGCAGCGGGCTCACCGTCCCTCGCAACGAGATGGAGGAGAAATACCTTCCCCTGGAGGCCGATTACAACCGGGTGGTGGCCTGGCTACTGGGCGAGGGCTTCGTCATGGACGAAACCCACGACCCCATGAGGCTGAATATCTTCGTCCACCATACCGTCGCGGACGTGGCCCGGGTGTTTCAAGTGAGGTTTGCGCGGGTGGCGTCGAACGACGGCGAATTCACCTCGGTCGTCACGGCGCCTTCTGTGCCGGCCCCCTACGGCTCGGTTGTCTTGGGTATCATGGGCCTGCAGCCCCACCTGCGCTTCCACCCAGGCCTTGTCATGCCTTTCGGCTCTCCGTTCCTGGCGCCCCCTGACGTCCGGACCGCGTATAATGTGCCCTCGAGCCTCACGGGCTCGGGACAGGTCATCGGGATCATCATGCAGGGTCCCCCGCCCCAGGACGCGGATCTCACGCTATTCTGGACCGACTGCGACGTCCCTCAGACGCTGAGCAATTTCAGCTATGTCACCGTGGACGGCGGCTCGGCGCCCAACGACGCGGTCGAGGCCAGCATCGACGTGGAGTGGTCGTCCGGTATGGCCCCGGGCGCGAAGGTCCGCTTCTACGACATACCCGATCTCAGCGATGTCGAGATCGTGGCCGGCCTCACGCAGCTCTCCGCGGACCGCGGCAGCGTCCCGAACCTGGATATCGTGTCCATGAGTTTCGGGGGCTCCGAATACGATACAACCGCCACCGACCTGCTGGCCTTCCACAACTTATTCGGGACCCTTGAAAGCGATGGCGTGACAATCTTCGCCTCGTCGGGAGACGGAGGCTCGAACCCCGACCCGACAGGGGCGACCAACGGCTATTCACCCTCGTACCCGCTCGCCGCGGAATATCCCGCCAGCGACCCCTATGTCACGGGGGTAGGCGGCACCGAGCTCTATCTCAACTCGGACGCCTCGATCAACACGGAGGACGCCTGGTTTCTGGATTCGACCAACGGCACCGGCAGCAACGCCTCGGGGGGCGGGATTAGCCAGATCTACGCCCGGCCGTCGTGGCAAGTGGGGACCGGTGTCCTCACCGGCCCCGGCGACAACAGGCAGGTTCCAGACGTTGCAGGCCCCGCCTGGAATTTGAAGGGAACCGACCAGCACACCGCGATAGTCTATAGGTCGGGCGGCGTGCAGACCCTGGGCGCGGCGGGTGGGACCAGCTTCGCCTCGCCCATTTGGGCGGGCATGTGCGCATGCATGAACCAGGCAAGGGCGAACGCGGGACAATCCCCACTCGGCCTGCTCGGGCCCAGCATCTACCCCTTGCTCCTGACATCGTCGTTTCACGACATCACGTATTCAGGCGCCTTGGGCAACGGTGCCTATTTCGCCGGAGTGGGCTATGACCTTTTGACAGGCATTGGTTCGCCCAACATCTCGAATCTGGTGGCCGCGCTCGTCGGGCCGACGCCCACTCCGACTCCGACCCATACGCCCACGCCGACGCCCACTCACACTCCTAGTCCGACACCGTCACCCACGCCGACGCCCACTCACACTCCGAGTCCGACACCGTCGCCAACGCCAAGTCCCACACCGACGAGCGGTAATGGCAGGCCGACACCAACACCGACTCCGACTCATACACCCACACTGACCCCGAGTCCCTCACCGTCTCCAACCCCGAGCCCGACTCCTACGCCGACGCCCACTCACACTCCTAGTCCGACACCGTCGCCGACGCCAAGTCCAACGCCGTCTCCCTCTCCCACGTTAACCCCGACACCGTCTCCTTCGCCAAGCCCATCACCAACTCCGACGCCGAGCCCAACACCCTCTCCCTCGCCGTCGCCCACACCCACCCCGACCCCGAGCCCGACACCGTCGCCTACTCCAAGTCCGACGCCGAGCCCAACACCCTCTCCCTCGCCGTCGCCCACACCCACATCAACCCCGAGTCCAACACCTTCACCGACTCCGACGCCAAGTCCCACTCCGACCGGCGGCAATGGTAATGGTAAGCCGACGCCAACACCGACTCCGACCCATACACCCACACCGACCCCGAGTCCCTCACCGTCTCCAACCCCGAGCCCGACACCTTCGCCGACTCCAAGCCCGACTCCGAGTCCGACACCGTCGCCAAGCCCGTCACCAACTCCGACGCCGAGCCCAACCCCGTCTCCCACGCCCACAGCGACCCCGAGTCCGA
>CAZCAJ010000005.1:35376-90579 GCA_964496645.1 uncultured Opitutaceae bacterium | reverse complement strand
AGGAATATGTTCCGGCCGAAGAAGACCATGAGCAGGATGACGAAGATGGCGAAGGGAAGGGCGTAGAGGATGTCGACGATGCGCATCATGACGGCGTCCACCTTTCCCCCGAAGTAGCCCGCTACGGCGCCGTAGGTCACCCCGATCGCGAGCGCCACGATCGTCGCCACCAGCCCGACCATGAGCGATATCCTCCCGCCGTAGAGCGTCCTCGCGAGCAGGTCGCGCCCGAGCACGTCGGTCCCGAGCCAGTGCGCGGCCGACGGCGGCACGGCTCCGAGGTCGAGGTTCTGCTCCTCGTACGACTGGGAGAAGAGCGGGCCCGCGGCGCACGCGATAGCCAGTGCGATCAGGAGCACGCCCCCGGCCAGCGCCAGGCGGTTGCGGCGCAGGCGCCGCATCGCGTCGCCCCAGGGTGAGTGCCCGCGTTCCGCGTCGTCGGGCGTCACTCGAATTTCAGTCTCGGGTTTAGCCATACGAGCGCGATGTCGGCCGCCAGGTTCATGGCGATCAGGAAGCCGGCGTAGAGGATGACGGTGCCCAGCACGAGGGTGTAGTCCCGGTTGAAGGCCGAGTTGATGAATTCCCGGCCTATCCCGGGGATCTGGAAGATGGTCTCGATGACGAACGAGCCCGTGACGATGCCGGCGATGGCGGGCCCGAGGAACGAGACGACCGGCGAGAGGCCGCCGCGCAGGGCGTGCTTCATGACGACCCGGGTCTCGGTGGCGCCCTTCGCCCGCGCGGTCCGGATGTAGTCCTGGCTGAGCACCTCGAGCATCCCGCCGCGGGTCAGCCGGGCGATGTAGGCCGCGTAGACGAGCCCCAGGGTGAGGCTGGGAAGGACCCGGTCGATCGGCCCGTACCAGCCGGAGGCGTTGAACCACCCGAGATTGATGGCGAAGACGAGGATAAGGAGCGGCCCGAGGACGAACGTCGGCACGCAGATGCCGACCATGGCCACGGACGAGCACAGGTAGTCTATCCACGTGTTGCGCCGGACGGCGGCCAGGACCCCCAGGGGCAGCCCCATGCCGAGGGCGACCCCGAGGGAGAGGAGCCCGAGCTCGGCGGAGACGGGGAGCTTCTCGGCGATGATCTCGTTCACCGAGCGGGTGGGGTACTTGAACGAGGGCCCGAGGTCGCCGCGCAGCAGGCTCCACGTGTAGTCCAGGTACTGGCGGTAGAGCGGCCTGTTGAGGCCGTAGTGGGCCTCGAGGTTCCTCATGATCTCCGGTGTCACGGCCTTCTCCGCGGTGAAGGGGCCGCCGGGCACGAAGCGGATCATGAAGAAGGTCGCCGTGATGATGACCCAGACCACGGGAACCGTCTGGAGGAGGCGCTGGAGGGCGAATCGGATCATGGGGCGGGCGCGCCCATTCGGCGGGGATCCCGGCGGGAGCGGCGCCGGGGCGCCCCGTCTGTCGCTCGGTGCGTTCTCAGGTTGCGCACGGCTGCGGATCGGACCGGCGGCGTCAGCGGGGCGCCCCCGCCATCATCGCGTCCCGCCGACCCTTGAACTCGCAGCCTGCCTTCCACTGCGGCCAGGCGTCCCCCCGGGCGACGGCGAGGCCCATCTGGAAGAGCACGCGGGCGTCCTGCGCCGCGCCGCGCAGGTCCCACCACGGCTTTATCACGTCCGTCACCTTGTGGTAGTCCGTGCTCACGTACTCGTCGCGCCGCATGCGGCCGTAGTCGGCGGGCTTGCCGACCACGTCGAGTCCCGAGTTCGTGTAGAAGGCGGGGACGCCGACCTTGGCGAACTCGAAGTGGTCGGAGCGGTAGAAGTGGCCCTTCTCGGTGTCGGTCTCCGGCACGAGCACGCGCCCGTCCTCGCGCAGGACGGCGGCTGCCACGTCGTCCAGCGTGGAGTTGCCGAAGCCCACGACCTGGATGTCGCGCGCAGGGCCCGCGCACTGCATGCCGTCGATGTTGATGTCCGCGAGCGTCTTCGTGAGCGGGTAGAGGGGATGCTGGGCGTAGTACTCCGAGCCGAGGAGCCCCTGCTCCTCGGCGGTCACGGAGAGGAAGAGGATGCTCCGGCGCGGGCGCTGCACGGCGGGCAGGCTCGTGAACATGCGTGCGATTTCCAATATCCCGGCGCTCCCGAGCGCGTTGTCCGCGGCGCCGTTGAAGATCTGGTGGCCCTTGAGCCGGGGATTGCGCCCGAGGTGGTCCCAGTGGGCCGAGTAGATGACGTACTCGTCGCGGAGCGACGGGTCGCTTCCCTCGAGCTTCGCGACCACGTTGCGCGAGGACAGGGGCCGGACCTTGTTTGCGACAGCGAACGTCGCCTTCGCCTTGAGGCTCACCGGGTGGAAGTCCTTCTCGACCGCCGCCGCCTTGAGCGCGTCGAAGTCGAGCCCGGCCGCGGCGAAAAGGCTCTTCGCGTAGGCGAGGGTCAGCCACCCCTCGACCGGGACGCGGCCCGCGTCGCCGTCCGGCGTCTGGAGGGAGAAGTTCTCCCGGCCCCAGCTGCCGGCGACGACCGCCCACGGGTAGCCCGCCGGCCCGGTCTCGTGGACGATCAGGCACGCCGCGGCCCCCTTCGCGGACGCCTCCTCGAACTTGTAGGTCCAGCGGCCGTAGTAGGTCATGGCCTTGCCCTTGAACATCTTCTCGTCGAGCTTGGTCGGGTCGTTCGGGTCGCGCACGGGCGGATCGTTGATCAGCATGACGAGCGTCTTGCCGCGCACGTCCGCGCCCTTGTAGTCGTCCCATCCGTACTCCGGGGCCACGACCCCGTATCCGACGAAGACGACCTCGCTGCCCCTCACATCGACGGCCGGCACGACGTGGCGGGACACGGCGATGTACTCGTTCAGTATCGCCGGCGTCAGCGTGGCGCCGCCCACCTCGAACGAGGCGGCCGGCGTCGAGACGATGCCGACCAGCGGGACGTCCTGGATGAACGTGCCGTCCGGGTTGCCCGGCTGCAGGCCGAGCTTGGAGTACTCCTGCCTCAGGTAGGCGACCGAGAGCTCCTCGCCGGCCGTGCCCGGGGCGCGCCCCTCGAACTCGTCCGACGAGAGGACCCTGACATGCTCGAGCATGCGGTCCGCTGCCTGCTGGTCCGGGTCCTGGGCCGGGGCCTGGGCGGCCGCCGTCGCGCATGCGGCCAGGATGAACGCCTTGCCTGGGGGAATTCGCATCGCGCGAGTTTTCCGCAGCCGCGCAAAATGGCAATCCCGCCTTCGCGGTGTGGGGTGCCGCGGGGCGGCGTCCAAGTTTGACTGATCCGGGCCGGCCGTGGCATCTTGGGCGCTCGCCCGGGCGCCCGGGCGGGGCCATGCCGATCTACGAATTCTACTGCCCGGACAACCACCGCATCTACCAGTTCTACGCGAGGACGCTCGCGCAGGGCGGGACGGTGCCCAGCTGCCCCGACAACCCCAGGTTCCGGATGCGGAGGATCCTCTCGCCCTTCGCCGTCGTCGGCGCCCGCCAGAGGAAGGGCGGCGACGGGGCGGGGGGCCCCGCGCCGCCGGGTCCGGCCGCCCCGGCCGAGGACGCGCGGATGGAGGCGGCGATGGGCGAGATGGAGCGCGAGTTCTCGGGCGTGGACGAGAACGATCCGAGGGCGATGGGACGGATGATGCGCAGGATGGCCGACCTGACGGGCGAGACGCTCGGCGGCGAGATGGAGGAGGTCGTCCGGAAGCTTGAGGAGGGGGCGGACCCCGACTCGCTCGAGGACGGCCTCGGCGCCGGAGAGGGGGAGGCCGGGCCGGAGGAGCCCGGGCCTCCCGAGCCCTCCGCGCCTAGGCACCGCTACCGCGGCCGGCGCGGCGCGCCGGTGCGCGACCCCAGGCTCTACGACTACCCGTGAGCGGCGCCCCGGAGGACCTTGTCGCCAGGGCCGAGGCCGCGAGGAGCGCGGTGCTTGCGCAGACGGGACTCCTGAAGCGCGAGTTCGGCCGGGCGGAGAGCCGCTGGAAGAGCGACGGCACCCGGGTGACCGCGGTCGACGTCGCCATCTCCGAGAACATCTCCAGGGAGCTCCTGGCGAGGTTCCCGGGCGACCAGGTGTTCAGCGAGGAGCTGGCCGAGGGGCCGCCCATACCGGTGACGTCCCGTTTCGGCTGGGTGCTCGACCCTATCGACGGGACCAACAACTTCGCCCTAGGGATTCCGCACTGCGCGATCTCGCTCGCGCTGATCGAGCACGGGGAGCCCGTGTTCGGCGCCGTCTACGACCTGAGCCGCGGAGTCCTCATGCACGGCGGGCCGGGCTTCGGCATGCACGACGGGGACCGCAGCGCCCACGTCTCAACCGAGCCCGCCGGCCCGCAGACGCTGGTCGGATTCCACAGCCCCTATGACAAGGGGCAGATGCCTGGCGCGAACGCCGTCATCTCGAATTTCAAGATCCGCGGGCTCGGCAGCGCCACGCTCCACCTGGCGTATGTCGCGGCCGGCCTCTTCGGGGGCGCCGTCGACTTCAACCTCAAGATTTGGGACCTGGCGGCGGCCATCCCGCTGTGCCGTGCCGCGGGCGGCGTGGTCATCTTCCTGAACGGGGAGCAGCTGCCGATGAGGGTGTTCGACCTCAGGATGACCCGGATAGTTTACGTGGCCGGGTCCGCGCCGATGGCCAAGCGCCTGGCAGAGCTCGTGTCCTCGCGCTGAGCGTTCGCCGGCCGCGGGCCTGGGGCCAGGGAGGATCAGACGAGGTACTGCTGGAGCGGGACCGGGTCGAGCACCTTCGCCGAGGGCAGGAGCGAGGAGAGCTGCTGCGCGAACCAGGCGCGGGCGGGCGGGTCGCCGTGGGTGAGCACGATGCTGCGCGCCTTGGTCTGCACGGCGAACTGGAGGAGCTCGTCCCGGTCGGCGTGGCCGCTCAGCTCGAAGCGCTCGATCCGCGCCTTGACCTTGGTCTTCACGTGCGCCGTCTCGAACAGGAAGGTGTCGCCGGGCTTCGAGGCGAGCAGCCGCCCGCCGGGGGTGTCGGGGTCGCAGTAACCCACGAAGCCGATCGTGTTGCCCGCGTGGCCGAGCAGCCCCGACGCCAGGGTGTAGCTCGGCGTCCGCTCGACGACCATCCCCGAGCTGATGATGTAGAGGGCGTTCTGCCTCGGGTCCTCCCCTGGCTTCAGGGTGCGCGGCAGCGGGCGCACCTTCAGCTCCTTGACGATCCCGCGGTTGAACTGCAGGTGCTTGGTCTTGCGGCTGATCTCGTCGAAGTAGTCGACGAGGTCCATGCCGAGGCCCGATCCGTAGATCGGGCAGTCCACGAGCCGGCGGAACTTGCGGGCGTCGTGGACGATCGCCAGGATCTCCTGCATCCTGCCGAGGGCGAAGACCGGGATGAGGAACGAGCCGCCGCGCTGGATCGTGTCGTTGATGGAGCCGACCAGGCGCGCCATCTCGGCGCCTCGGGTCTTCTCGGCCGTGCGCGCGGTCAGGCCGCGGGTGGTCTCCGTCACGAGCGTGTCGAAGTGCCCGGCGGGGAACTTCGCCCCCAATAGGGTGCGCTGGTTCTCGAACAGCACGTCGCCGGTGAAGAAGATCGCCCGGTGCTTGTGGCGTATCTCGACCCCCGCCGCCCCGGCGACGTGGCCCGCGGGATGCAGGGTGACCTCGACCTCGTCGCGCGCCCCCCGAAACCTCCTCGCCTGGCCGAAGAGCACGCCGGTGAGGCGCCTCGCGATCCGGTCGACCTCCTCGTGGGTGAAGAGCGGGTAGTCGGGTATGTGCTCCTCCTCGCGCTGGCGCATCATGACGCTCGCCGAGTTGTGGAGCATGCGCTCGATCAGCATGCGGCTCGACGTCGTCATGATGACGGCGGCGCCCGGGTGCTCCCTCATCGTCAGCGGCAGGCTGCCGATGTGGTCGAGGTGGCAGTGGGTGATGATGATCAGGTCGAGGGCCTTGCCCCTCAGGGGGCCGAGGTCCGGCGCGGCCCTGCGGCCGACCTTCTTCGGGTGGAGCCCCGAGTCGACCAGGATGTTGAGGTCGCCCAGCTGGATGAACAGCGAGTTGGCGCCGATGCCGCCATCGCGGTTCAGGTCAATGAGCTTCATTCCCTTCCGTTGCGGTCTAGCACGCGGGCACGAGCAGGTCGAAGGGCGGCAGGAGCACGTGCACCTTTGCGCCGAATTCGTCAACGCCGTGGAAGCACCCCTGGACGCGGGCGTTTGAGCCGGTGACGTGGTAGCTGTTGTACGAGAACTCCTCGCCGGGGGCGAGGCGCGGGGTCTCGCCGACGATCTTGTCGCCCTCGATCACCTGGCGGGTGCCGCCGCCGCAGTCGATCACCCATTTGCGCCCGAGCAGCGTGACGGTCTTGTCCGAGGCGTTGCGGATCGTGATGTAGTAGACGAAAGCGTGGGGCTTGTCCTCAGGAAGGCTCGTGCCGCCGTGATGGTAGACCAGCTTGTCGAGGTGAGCGGTGAGGCCTGGGATTTCTTGTGAGGGGTCGCAGAGCACTGATACAAGGAGATGCCGCTTGCTCCGCACCGCAAGCGGCTTTCCGCTTGATGAGAGGCTCGCCGGGGCGCACAAAGACGGATTCAACGAATGAAGCTCGCCCTTCTATCGGTAAGCGACAAGCGCGGCATAGTGGAATTCGCCGCGTCGCTCGCGAAGGACCACGGCTACGGGCTCCTCTCGACGGGAGGCACGGCCCGGGCGCTCGTCGGGGCCGGCCTTTCCGTGACGGAAGTCGGCAGCCACACCGGTTTTCCGGAGATCATGGAGGGCCGGGTGAAGACGCTCCACCCCAAGATCCACGGCGGGCTGCTCTGCAGGCGCGACAAGCCGGGGCACCTGGAGGAGGCACGCAGGAACGGGATCGAGCTGATCGACCTGGTGGCCGTGAACCTCTACCCGTTCGAGGAGACGGTGGCCAGGCCGGGCGTCGATTTCGAGGAGGCGATCGAGAACATCGACATCGGGGGGCCCTCCATGCTCAGGAGCGCGGCCAAGAACCACGCGAGCGTCACGGTGGTCTGCGACCCGGCCGACTACGCCGAGGTCCTCGGCGCGCTCTCAGGAGATCCGGGCGCGCTCGCCGCGCTTCGCCGCAGGCTCGCGCTCAAGGTCTTTCAGCGGACGGCTGCCTATGACGGCGCGATCTCGCGCTACCTCGAGTCGCAGGCGGCCGGCCCCGACATCGACGCCCTCGCGGGGTTCCCGGCGCGCCTGAGCCTATCGTGGGAAAAGGCGCAGTCGCTCAGGTACGGGGAGAACCCGCACCAGAAGGCCGCGCTCTACGGCACGTTCCACAGGCACTACCGGCAGCTCCAGGGCAAGGAGCTGAGCTACAACAACGTCCTGGACGTCACCTCGGCGACGCACCTCATCGGCGAGTTCGAGCGGCCGACGGTGGCGATACTCAAGCACACCAACCCGTGCGGCCTGGCCAGCGCCGACTCGCTCGCCGACGCATGGGCGATGGCCTACGCGACCGACCGGCAGGCGCCGTTCGGGGGCATCATCACCGTCAACCGCACGCTGGACGCGGCGCTGGCGGCCCTGATCTCCGAGATCTTCACCGAGGTCATCATCGCTCCGCGCTTCGGCGAGGATGCGCTCGCGATGCTCGGGAAGAAGAAGAACCTAAGGCTCCTGGAGGCGAAGGAGGGCATGGGCGCGGACGCGATCACCGAGATCCGCTCGGTCGTCGGCGGCGTGCTTGTCCAGGACCGCGACCGCTCCGCCGACGACCCCTCGCGCTTCAGGGTGGTGACCAGGCGCCAGCCGACTCCGCAGGAGTGGGAGTCGATGATCTTCGGCTGGAAGGTGTGCAAGCACGTGAAGTCGAACGCGATCGTCTACTGCAGGGGCGAGCGCACCCTCGGGATCGGCGCGGGCCAGATGTCGCGGGTCGACAGCTCGAGGATCGCCGTCTGGAAGGCCGGCGAGGCGGGCCTCGACCTCAGGGGCTCCGCGGTCGTCAGCGAGGCGCTTTTCCCGTTCGCGGACGGCCTCGTGGCGGCGGCAGACGCCGGGGCCACGGCGGCCATCCAGCCCGGGGGTTCCGTGCGCGACGCGGAGGTCATAGGCGCGGCCGACGAGCGCGGTATGGCCATGGTGTTCACCGGGATCCGTCACTTCCGGCACTGAAGGGCGGGGGCCCGCCCGGTTCTGGATTGGCAGAAATGGCCCCGTGGGGCATGGTGTGCGGATGTTCGACCCCGTTGAGAAACTGAAGGAATTCATCCGCTTCCCGAGCGTCTCGACCGACTCGAGCTTCAAGGAGGGGATGGCCGGGGCCCAGAGGTTCGTCTCCGGGCTCCTCGCGTCGATGGGCTTCGAGGTCGAGGTCGTGAGGACCGACGTCCACCCGATCATCCTCGCCAGCAGGGGGGGCGACCCGGGCTGGCCCCACGTGGTCATCTACGGCCACTACGACGTCCAGCCCGCCGACCCGCTCAATCTCTGGAAGACGCCGCCATTCGAGCCGACGATAATCGGCAACCGGATCTACGGCAGGGGCGCCGCCGACAACAAGGGGCCGCTGATGACCAACATCGCCGCGGTGGCGCGGCTCCTCGAGGACAACCCGGCCCTCCCGCTGCGGATCACCTTTCTGATCGAGGGGGAGGAGGAGATGGGCAGCCCGAGCTTCGCCGGTTTCCTCGCGAGCCACGCAGGCCGCCTCAAGCAGGCCGACTTCGTCTACCTGTCCGACACCGCCCTCCCGAACGAGAACCAGGTCGTCATCACGTGCGGGCTGCGCGGGCTCGCCCTGCTGGACCTGCACGTGACGGGGGCAAGGGTCGACCTGCACTCGGGCCTTCACGGCGGCGTGCTGCGCAACCCAATCCAGGCCCTGGCCGAGATCTGCGCCACCCTCCACGCGCCGGACGGCAGGGTTAACGTGCCCGGCTTCTACGACGGCGTCCTCGACGTCCAGCCCTGGGAGCGCCAGGAGCTCGCGAAGCTGGCCGGCGACGGTAAGGCGTACATGGACTTCCTGGGGATAGACGCATTCTACACGCCCCCCGGCTTCTCGCCGTTCGAGGCCGTCCGGTTCCAGCCGACCCTGGAGTTCAACGGGATCGGGGGCGGCTACCAGGGCGAGGGGACGAAGACCGTGATCCCGAGCAAGGCGTTCGCCAAGATCAGCTGCCGGCTGGTGCCGAACCAGGAGCCCGACAGGATCAAGGGGATCGTGATGGACGCCATCCGGGCGCGGGCCCCGAGGGGCGTCAGGATCGACTTCGTGGACCAGCACAAGGGCGACGCCTACGTGGTCGTCCCGCCGGGCCGGCCCAACACGCCGAAGGACCAGTCCCCCGTGCTCGCGCGCGCCTTTCGCGCGACGGAGGCCGCCGTCAAGGCCGTGTGGGGGCGACCGCCCCTGTTCCTTCGCGAGGGGGGCAGCGTTCCGATAATCGCCGAGATCAAGCGCGCAACGGGGCTCGACTCGGTCATGCTCGGGCTGTTTCTGCCCGAGGACAACCTTCACGCCCCCAACGAGAGCTTCAACCTCGACGTTATGAGGAAGGGCGTCGAGACGGCGAGGCGTATCCTGTCCGGTATTACGTTGACTTCTTGAGGATTACGAGGTCGGCGCGCCTGTCGTGCGCCATCGTCGCCTCGTCGGCGTTCTTCGCCGCGCCCTCGAAGCCCTTGGAGAGGGTCTCGAGCTTGTCGGCTGACACGCCGATCGAAATCAGGTACTTCTTGGCAGCGCTGGCCCTGCGGTCCCCGAGGCCGAGATTGTACTCGGCGGTCCCGCGCCAGTCGCAGTGTCCCTCGAGGAGAAGGCGCTGCCCGGGATTCTTGTCGAGGTAGTCCTTGGCGGCCTGGAGCTTCGCCCGCTCGGCGGGCCTGACGTTGAAGCGGTCGAAATCGAAGTAGACCGACTCGAGGAGGCCCCGGATCGTGTCCTTGTCCTCGATCACGCCCGGGGGCCTCGCCTGCAGCGCGGTCGTGTTGTCCGCCGTCGTCGGCACCTCCGTGGGCGCCAAGGTGCCCGCTCCGCCGGCCTGCGGCCCGAGCGCCGTCTCGCTGGGGTTGGGGCGAACCGGCTTCTTTGAGCAGCCGGCCAGGAGCGCGGCGCTGGCGGCAATGATGCAGAGCGACTTGGAGGATAGTTTCATGTTGTGGTAAATCGGCCGTATTCGAGTAAAAATGGCGTTTCGTAGCCTCTAACATCCTTTTGATCGCCGCAAGGAAGAAGATTGGCCGTCAGCTACTGTCCTTGGTGCCGATCAGGCCGAGCTCGAGCGCGTGCCGGGTGAGGCTGGCGATGTCGTGGATGTTGAGCTTGCGCATCAGGTTGGTCCGGTGGTTGTCCACGGTCTTCGCGCTTATCCCGAGCTTGGCCGCGATCGCCTTGGTCGTGTTGCCCTCCGCCACCAGCTGAAGGACCTCGCGCTCGCGCTCGGTGAGAAAGTCCGGCGAGCCGCTTGTCTCGGGGTGGGCCACGACGTCCCTGAGCACGCCGATGATCTTCGGGCCGAAGTAGGTGCCCCCCTGGGCGATGGTCGCGAGGCCCTTCTTGAACTCGACGATCTCTGCCGTCTTCTCGACGAATCCGCTTGCCCCGGCCTCGAGCATCTCGCGCACGACGACCGGGTTCTCGTGGCCGGAGAAGACGAGCGCGCGCAGTCCCGGCAGGCGCTTGGTCAGCCTGCGCAGCAGCTCCACCCCGTTCAGCCCGGGCAGCATGGCGTCAAGCACGAGGAGGTCGGGCTTGAGCTCCAGGCACATCTGCAGGCCCGCGTGGCCGTCGCCGCACTGGCCGACCAGCTTGTAGTTTTTGTCGGAGGCGAGAATCTCGGCCAGCATCTCGCGGATCGCGGTCTGGTCCTCAATTATTACTAGCCGATGCATGCTGTGCCGTTATTATTGTAGCGTGGGCGGATGGCTTGCTGGATCGAAGCCGGACAGGGGCTTTTCTAACAACCATGCGGACAAGTCAAAGCATGAAGTCCGGATTCATGTCACCGCGCACCTCCGCGGGCCGCGGCGAGAGGCGGCGGGCGCCGGCCTCGAATCGGCGGATCGCGCCGCGAACGGCGCCCCGCGGGGATCGCCCCGAGCGCCGAGGCGGGGGACGCCGAGTCCCCGATCAGAAGGCCGCGTTGCCAGGGGTCCGGGCGAAGGGGATCACGTCGCGGATATTCGACACGCCCGTCGCGAACATCAGGACGCGCTCGAACCCAAGGCCGAAACCCGCGTGCGGGACGGTGCCCCACCGGCGCAGGTCCAGGTACCAGCGGTAGTCGGCGGGATCCAGGCCGTGCCGCCGGATGCTGGCCTCGAGGAAGTCGGGGCGCTCCTCGCGCTGGCTGCCGCCCACGATCTCACCGATCCCGGGCACGAGGACGTCCATGGCGGTCACCGTCCTGTCGTCGTCGTTGAGCCTCATGTAGAAGGGTTTGATCTCCTTGGGGTAGTTGAAGAGGGTCACCGGGCACTTGAACACGACCTCGGTCAGGTAGCGCTCGTGCTCCGACTGGAGGTTGGCGCCGTAGGCGACCGGGTGCTCGAACGCCTTGCCGCTCTCGACCAGGAGCTTGACCGCCTCAGTGTAGCTCACCCGCTGGAACGGCCGCTCAAGGACGAAGTCGAGGCGCGCGATGAGCTCCTTGTCCACGTATTTTGCGAAGAGCTCGAGGTCTTCCGCGCTGCCTGACCTTGCCTCGCGGATCAGGGCCTTCACGAAATCCTCGGCCAGATCCATGTCGCCCGCCAGGTCGCAGAAGGCCATCTCCGGCTCGATCATCCAGAACTCGCTCGCGTGCCTGGACGTGTTCGAGTTCTCGGCGCGGAACGTGGGCCCGAAGGTGTACACCTTTGACAGGGCGCACGCGAACGCCTCGGCCTCCAGCTGGCCGCTGACGGTCAGGTATGTGGGGCGGCCGAAGAAATCCTTGGAGAAATCGACCGAGCCGTCCGGGGCCTTCGGCGCGGCGGCGGGATCGATCGTCGTCACGCGGAACATCTCGCCCGCGCCCTCGCAGTCGCTGCCGGTGATGATCGGGGCGTGCAGGTAGACGAATTCCCGTTCGTTGAAGAACCTGTGGACGGCGAACGCGAGGCGGCTGCGCATGCGGAAGACGGCCCCGAAGAGGTTCGAGCGCGGGCGCAGGTGGGCGATCTCCCGCAGGAACTCCGGCGTGTGCCCCTTCTTCTGCAGGGGGTAGGCGGCGTCGGACGGCCCGACTACCGTGACCTCCTCGGCGCTGAGCTCCCACTTCTGCCCCTGGCCCTGGGAGGCCACGAGGCTTCCTCGCACTGCGACCGAGGCTCCGGTGATGAGGTGCTGCACCTCGGCGTAGTTGGCCAGCGTCGCCGGGGCGATCACCTGAAGATTGCGCAGGCACGAGCCGTCATTGACCTCCAGGAACGAGAATGCCTTGGCGTCGCGCCGCGTCCGCACCCAGCCCTGGACCAGGGCGCTGCCGAGCGGGGCCGTGCTGGCGAGGGCCGCCCGGACGGAAATTGGTTTTTGCACGTTTTCATGCAATGCCTCCGCGACGCAGCTGAAAAGGAAATTTGCGCCGCCCCGGCGGCGCGGCGCCATCGTCGCGAGCGTTGATTGAATTTGGCTGCGGCTGGCTTTTGCCCATTCTTGTGGGCATGTTCCCGCGAATTCCCTCCATCGGCCGGCGCATGGCGCCGGCGCTGATCGCAGTGCTGTGCGCGACCTGCCCGCGCCCGACCGTCGCCGCTCCCCCGGCGCTCCACACGTCCGCAGGCACGCTGTGCGACAGCGCGGGGGCCCCGGTGGTGCTGAGGGGAATCGACATCTGCAGCCTGGAGTGGACGAACGCCGGGGACCACCTGATGGCCTCGGTCGGCCAGGCCGTCGATGTCTGGCACGCGAGACTGGTCCGTCTGCCGATCGCCCAGGACCGCTGGGCGGGGAGGATGCCGGATGACAAGTCGGGGCCCGACCTGTCGGACGGCGGCGCCGCGTACCGGGGAGTCGTGGACTCGGTCGTCGCCAGGGCGTCGGCGTCCGGATGCTACGTGCTGGTCGACCTGCACTGGTCGGACATGGGCGTCTGGGGCTCCAGCCTGGGCCAGCACAAGATGCCCGACGACAACTCGGCTATCGTCTGGCGCGACATCGCCGCGCGATATGCGAACAACCCGGCCGTGCTCTTTGACCCCTACAACGAGCCGCACGACGTCAGCTGGCAGGTGTGGAGGAGCGGCGGCACGGTGGCCGAGGACGCGGCGAGCTACCACAGCCCCGGGATGCAGGGACTGGTCGACGTCATCCGCGCGACCGGCGCAAACAACGTGATCGCCGTGGGCGGGCTCGCCTACGCCTACGACCTGAGCGGCGTGGCGAAGGGCTACGCCATCTCGGGGCAGAACATAATCTATTCGTGCCACATCTACCCGGCGCAGCCCTCCGACTGGGACTCGTCGGTGGGCGCGGTGGCCAGGATGGCCCCGGTCCTCATCGGTGAATTCGGCGCCGACGCCACCTCCGACTACGCCCGCTTCATCCCGCGGATGATCCACTGGATCGACGAGCACCGCTACAGCTCGGCCGCCTGGTGCATGCACACCGAGGCCACGCCGTGCCTGATCGCAAACTGGAAATACGACCGGACGTACTGGGAGGGCAGCTACGTCTTCAGCTGGATGACCGGCGGCCCGGCGGCGCCGGCTCGCCTGCAGGCCGGCGGCGGGTCCGGCCGCATCTCGCTCTCGTGGGCCGCCGTGCCGGGCGCGAGCGGCTACCGGGTCTACCGGTCCGCGAAGCCGGGGCACGAGGCGGACGGGGCGCCGCTCACGGCGAGCAGCGGCGCGTCCTACGTCGATTCGCCCCTGGCCGACGGCGCCACCTACTACTACCGGGTCGCCGCGGTGGGACCGGCGTGCGACTCCGGCTTCTCGGCCGAAATGGGGGCAACCGTCGGGGTGGCCGGCGGCTTCGAGGCACCGCAGCCGGCGTTCGCCTTCGCGGCGACCGTCTCCCCGCAGACGGCGGCGCCCAACCGGCCGGTGGCCATCACGGCCAGCGCGACAGACGTCGGCAGGGCGGGCGGGGAGGGCGTCATGGTCGTCGTCGCGATCCACGACGCGCTGGACAAGGACGTGTACCAGCACGAGTTTCCCCATCAGAACATCAGCCCGGGCCAGACCCTTAGCTTCTCACTTTCCTGGTCTCCGCCGTCGGCCGGATCGTATCATGTCTGCGTCGGGGCCTTCGCGGAAGGATGGTCGCCGAAGTACGGCTGGGAGGAGCATTGCGCGAACATCGCTGTACCGTAAGGCCCGGACTGCGGGCCTGCGGAACACAAATCGGCGCACCCGCGCGGCCCGTCGCGCGGGCGGCCGGCTGACCCAAGCAAGGCGGACAATACGGAATGCGTCGTGTTTTACCCCAAAGGCGAACTAGAGGGCTACTATATCGCCATGCGGCTCGATCAACCTTCCGTCGCCCTCAATCAGACCGAGGCTGCCAACATCATCGCTAGCATCCGCAAAGAGCCATGACGCTTCCGAACAAAATACTATGTGTCTTGGGTGCCACCATAGCCGTGGCCCTGGCGGCCTGCGCGATCGCCTCCACAAATCCACTCCGCCGCGACGCGGGCGTGATCCGCACCAAGCTACTCCAAAAGAACCCGCTCGGATCCTCACTAAACGACGTGAACACAGCTGCGGTCCGCCAAGGCTGGAAGGTGCGCTACCACTGGCAGCGACTTCCCGCAGACCCGTTCGAGCCAATCTCAGCCAAGAACGTCGACGCGGCGTTCCCCAACACCCAGACCACCGAGTTGATCTGCATCGAAATAGGGGGATACCAAGGCTGGCCGTGGTACACTACCGTCCAGTCTGATTGGGCTTTTGACAGCAACGGAAGACTGGTTGGCCTCCACATCTCGAAGGTCGAGGACGCTCTCTAGACTGCTGCTGCTTCGTTTCTCCCTGCCCTGCGGGAACCTATCGACTCGGGACCTCAGGCCGAATCCTAAGTGGTGGGCTGGCTGGGATTCGAACCCAGAACCAATTGCTTAAAAGGCAACTGCTCTACCGTTGAGCTACCAACCCGTCACGGTGGTCCCTAACTCGCTGCCGAGGCGACGTGGCCCCGCGCTGCGCTTCACGCAACCGGCTCGCGCGCTTCCGCCGAGCCGATCCGCTTCACCCAGAGGCCATGTGAAGCCAAACGAGAGCCAATTCTCCTAAGGAACGAGTTGCGTTGGAGGTTGTACGGGTGATCCGGCGCAGGCGGCAAGACCAAATGGACCCGAGGCAGGGTGGCGGCGCAACCCGTGCTTGAACCGGGGTTTCGGGCGCCGACGGCTGGAGTCACGCGTCCGGGGCGCGCGCCGCCGGGAGCTGCCCCGCCCCTCGGCGGAATCCGCCGTCCGGTCGCCCCGGCCGAGCGTCCTGGGTACGCCGAAGGTCGAAGGCATTGACCTGTGCGCCCTAGCGCATTTGTTTCGTTGGCTCCTCTGCAAATCCTTGGGAACAATTCACAAATACGCCCGTCAGAGCACGGAGGACCGAATGTCAACCAAAGCCCACGAGATGGCCCTGGACCGCGTGCTTGTTGACCGCTTCAAGAGCGGGGATGCAACGGCTTTCGACGAGATGGTGTCGCGCTACTGGGATCGAATCTATTCGATGGTGAACCAGCTTCTGCGGAACTCCGAGGATGCGGAAGAGGTTACGCAGGACGCATTTATCAGGGCCCACCGGGGCCTCGCGAACTTCAGGGGAGAATCCGCCTTTTCGACGTGGCTTTATCAGATCGCTACAAACCTTGCCCGCAACCGGTACTGGTACTGGTGGCGGCGCAAGCGTGACAAATCCGTATCCCTCGACGCCCCAATGGGCGCCGGAAATGAGACTACACTAGCCGAGATCATCCCTGCCGAAGTCGAGACGCCGGACGACATCACGGTCACCCGTGAATTCATCGCGCGGATCGGAAGCAGCATGGAGCGGCTCGGCGCCAAACACCGCGAGATTCTCATCTTGCGCAACATCAAGAACCAGTCCTACGAGGAGATCGCCAAAATCCTGGGCATCTCCGTGGGCACCGTAAAAAGTCGCATAGCCAGGGCGCGCGAAAGCCTGCGCTCGAAGCTCGGCGACGACTTCAAATGAACGACCGCGAATTCATCGAGCTCCTTAACCTTTACGTCGACAAAGAGATAAGTCAGAAGGACGCGCTTAGACTCGAGGCGGAGGTGGGGGCGAGCCCCGAGCGGCGCAAGGTTTACGACCAGTACTGCCGGATTCAGCGCGCCTGCTGCGAGCTCGCCGAGCAGATGGCCGAGTCGACCGCCGAGAGGCCGGTTTCGCTCGGCGCCGAGCTGCGCGCGCCGTTCGCTTGGCGGATGGCTCCGTTCATGGTGGGCTTGGCCGCTGCCGCGTGCGTCGCGGTGCTTTTCGGGCTTCGCGAACGCGGCGCAAACGCCGTCAAGGCCTCGCCTGGCGTGGCCGTCGAGCCCCCTGTTGCGCGCCCGGCGACGGTCGCCGCCGACACCTCGGGAACGGACGACCCGATGACGGCGGTCTTCAGCATGCGGCTCGCCGCGGGCCAGTCGGAGCGGACCGGCGCCCGGGCTCTCTTCGCCATGGACGAAGCCTCATCCCAGATGCCTCAGCTCAACTGGATCGAGGGCATTCACATGGCGCCGGTCCTCGGCGCGGCCGACTCGCAGTTCCTCTTTTCCGAGAAGCCTGACCTCAAGGCGCCGATCTCGAACGGAGCCCAGAACAGCCGCGACTCCCAGCAGCCTGCGGAGATGGCGGCGTTCCGATTCCAGCGCTAAGCCCCGGCCGTCAGCCGAGGGCCCTCTTCACCAGGGCCTCGGTCGTCGCCGCAGCGCCCAGCGCTAGAGCGGCCCGGCGGACGGCCTCGTCGGCGTCGTTCACCCTGTAACCCAGGGCGACCAGCGCGGCGACCGCGTCCCCGTGGGTTGTGCGCCCAGGCTGGGCGCCGTCACCCGAGATGGGCGCCTCTGCCGCCCCGGTCCCGCCGACCCTCGCCCTCAGCTCGACCACCAGCCGTTCCGCGGTCTTCTTGCCGATCCCGGGGCAATTGGACAGCACCGCAATGTCGCCCGAGCGAATGGCCCCCGCCAGCAGGGGCAGCGACAGCCGGCTCATGATCGACAGCGCCACCTTGGGGCCCACGCCGGTCACATTGTCGATCATCAGGCGGAAAAAGTCGCGGTCGTCGGCCGTGGCGAACCCGTACAGCGTCTGCGAATCCTCCCTGTAGACGACGAGGGTGTGCAGCCGAACGGCCGATCCCGGCCTGGGCAGGCGCTCGGCCGTCGTCACGGGCACGTTGACCTCGTAGCTCAGGCCGTTGACCTCGACGACGGCGCGCAGGGGCGTCGCCTCGACAAGGACGCCCTGGATCGAGGTGATCATCCGGGGGGTCTCACGCGAGCCCGAGCACGTCCTGCATGTCGTACACCCCGGGCGGCCGGGCGGCGACCCACTGCGCGGCGCGCAGCGCGCCCCGGGCGAACACGGCCCTGTCGCTGGCCCGGTGTACGAGCTCGATGCGCTCGCCGCTGCCCGCGAAGATCACGGTGTGGTCGCCGACCACGTCGCCGCCGCGCAGCGAGTGCACCCCGACCTCGGCCCTCGCGCGCTCGCCCGTGATCCCCTCGCGCCCATGGCGGATGGCGGCCCGGTCGAGCTTGCGCTCCTCCAGGATGATCTCGAGCAGCCGCGCGGCGGTGCCGCTCGGAGCGTCCTTCTTCATCCTGTGGTGCATCTCCACGACCTCGACGTCGAAGTCGTCGCCGAGCGCGCCGGCCGCCCTCCTCGCAAGCGCGAAAAGGACGTTCACGCCGATCGAGAAGTTCCCGCTCCAGACGCAGGGGATGCGCGCCGCGAGCTCGAGGAGGCGCGCCTTCTCCTTGGGGGAGTGCCCCGTCGTTCCGATGACGACGGGCTTGGAGCTGGCGGCGGCGAGCTCGAGCAGGCCCCGGGTCGCCTCGTGCGAGCTGAAGTCGACGACGACGTCGACGGACCGGATGGGATTGGCCAGGTCGTCGCCCACGTCGGTCGCGGCGGCGATCGAGACGCCCATGCCCGGGGCCGCCGCGGCGATGGCGCTGCCCATCCTGCCCCGCGCGCCGTTTAGGAGGATGCTCAGGGCCATGGAAGTATCAGCGCCTGAGGGCGGCCAGCGCCCGGGCAAGGACCGCGCGGTTGGCGGGCGCCATCCGGCAGAGCGGGAGCCGCACCTCCTCGCTCCTGATGACCCGGGCCATCGCGAGCGCCGCCTTGACCGGCACGGGGCTCGGCTCGATGAAGAGCGCCTTGAAGAGCGGGTAGAGCCTGCGGTGGAGCCTCGAGGCCTGGGCGACGTCGTTCTTCTGCATGAGGCGCACCAGGCGGGTGACCTCCCTCGGCACCACGTTGGAGGCGACGCTGATCACGCCCTGCGCGCCAGAGGCCATGAACGCGAGCGTCAGGGCGTCGTCGCCGCTCAGCACGGTGATGTCGTCGCCCATGGCCCTCTTCAGCTGGTCCACGCGGTCCACGGAGCCGCCCGCCTCCTTGATCCAGCGCACGTTCGGGTACCTCGCCCTCAGGCGCTCGACCACGGGAACGCCGATCTCGATCCCGCAGCGCGACGGTATGGAGTACAGGATGACCGGCAGGTCGGTCGCCTCGGCGATCGCCGAGTAATGCAGGAACAGGCCCTCCTGGCTGGGCTTGTTGTAGTACGGGGCGACCACGAGCACGGCGTCGGCGCCCGCCTCGTCGGACAGCCGGGTGAGCTCGAGGGCCTCGGCGGTCGAGTTTGAGCCGGTCCCCGCGATCACCGGGACGCGGCCCCGGACGAACTCGATCGTCGCCCGCACCACGTCCATGTGCTCCTCGTGCGACAGGGTGGGGGACTCGCCGGTCGTGCCGACCGGCACAACGCCGTCGATGCCGCCCCTAAGCTGGTGATCGACCAGCCTTTTCAGGTCCGCATAGGAGACGGCCTCCCCCCGGAAGGGGGTGGCCAGCGCGGTGATCGCTCCTGTGAGGGCGGGTGGCTTCATGGGATGGGGCTCCGGACGATGGCAAAGATGCCTTGCCGCGTGAAGCAGGCCAAGCTACAAAATCCAGAGCAAATCTTTTCTGTCCATGAACCTAGTTACGCCCCACACGGAGATCTTCAACGATCTGCTTAAGCTTGCCGTCGACAGCGGGGCAAGCGACGTCGTCATAAAGTCCAACAAACCCGGGTACGTGCGCATCGCGACGAGGCTGAAGGCCGTGGACATGGACCCGATCTCGAGCCCCGAGGCGCAGGCCTTTGTAGACGAGCACGTGCCGGAGGTCTTCAGGAAGAAATGGGAGGAGCTGGGGCAGATCGACTTCGCCTACGCCGCCGAGGGGATCGGCCGCTTCCGCGTCAACGCCTTCCACCAGCGCGGGCTGGTCAGCGTCGTCTTCAGGCACGTCAAGAGCCGCGTCCCCAATTTCGAGGAGCTCAGGCTCGAGGCGGAGCCGCTGCTCAGGCTCGCGAGGGCCAAGGACGGGATCCTGCTGTTCTGCGGCGCCACCGGCTGCGGCAAGAGCACCACGATGGCGGCCATGCTCAACTGGATCAACCAGACGATGGACAAGCACATCATCACTATCGAGGACCCGATCGAGTACACCTTCCAGGACGACAAGTCGGTGGTGCAGCAGCGCGAGATCGGCCTCGACGTCGCCACGTTCCAGGAGGCGATCAGGTCGGTACTGCGCCAGAACCCGGACATCATCCTGATCGGCGAGATGCGCGACAAGGAGACCTTCGACACCGCCATCTCCGCCGCGGAGACCGGGCACCTCGTGTTCTCGACGATGCACGCGGCGACCGTGGCGCAGTCGCTCACGCGCCTGTTCGAGTTCTTCCCCGCCGACCAGACGGCGCAGGCGCGCAGGCAGGTGGCCGGCTCGATCCGCGGATTCGTCTGCCAGCAGCTGATTCCCTGCCTCGAGGGCGGCGGCCGCGTCCCCAGCAACGAGGTCCTGAACGCCGACGCCACGATAAGGAACCTCATCCTCGAGGGGCAGTTCGACAAGATCAACGCCCTGCTGGAGAGCGGCATCGACGGGACCAGCTTCTCCTTCAACAAGGACCTCTACCGCCTGATCAAGGGCGGCATGATCAGCAAGGCGGACGGCCTGCGCTACTCCCCGAATCCCCAGCAGCTCGAGATGAACCTCAGGGGGATCTTCATCAAGAGCTAGCCGGCGAGGCCGGCCAACATGCGCGCCCCGGCGGTCCTGCTGCTTGTCCTCGGTGGGGCGGCGGCGCAGGCGGGCGATCCGCCCGCCGCGGCAGGCGACCCGCTCGCGGCAGCGAGGAGGGACTTTGCCTCGATCAAGCCGGCGCCCGCGACGGCCGAGGCCGGAGCGGGTCCCGCCTTCACGGCCGCGAAGGCCGACGGCGCGGCGGGGGAGGCCGCCGGCGGCGACGCGGGGGCGGCTGCCGCCGCCGGGCTGTCGACGGTCGCGCCCCCCGGGGGGAAGGGGGGCACCGGCAACTGGCTCTTGGACGCCATGGAGCAGAAGGGGGACCGTCCCCGGGCCCTGGGGGGCACGGACGACCTGGTCCGGGGCGACCTTGACCTGCTCAGGGCCGCGGACGGGGCGGATCGCCGCGAATCGGGGCCGTCGCAGGCGGGCGAGAGGTCCGCGCCCGGGGCATTGGCCGCCTCGGTCTACAATCCACTCGACGCGTTCATGAGCGGCTGGGTGTCGCCCCGCGACCGCGACCTGCTCCTGCCCTCGCGCGGAGACAACCCCCTCGGCGGCGCGCCGGGGGCGGCCCGCGCGCAGCTTTTCTCCGGCCCGGACCTCGGGCAGCTGGGCGCCCCCGCGGGCAGCGCGCCGGGCGACCTCAGGGCCCCGGGCAATCCCTACGTCGCCGACCTGAACCTCGGGCCCTTCGCGCCCGCTAGGGCGCCTTTACTCCCCGACATCCCGGGGTTTGCTCCCCTGGAGCTCCCGGACCTATCGCACGGGATGTCGGTGCTCGGTGCCGGGACGGCCCCGCTGGACAGCGCGCGATCCGCCGTCCCGGATTTCGCGCTGCCGCCGGACGACGACAAGTACTTCAAGCAATTGAAGCGGTTTTGACCGGGCCGCCGGCCCCTCGGGGCGGACCAGGGCGACCGCGGCCGCAATTTGGCTTGGATTCCCGGCTAACGGGGGATTGGCTGATGGGCTCCCCAATGGCATTGGCACTTCAAGGGGGCTGCGCTTAGTTCATGCACGCTTATTCCGGGCTGGGGATTGGGAGGGCGAATGCGCCTACTTCGAGCGCCGCAATGGAAATCGACCCCGGGGTTCGTGTTGGTCGCCCACCCGGCATTCGTCGCGATGACCGTTCGATGCGATATTGGAGTCTGCGCTCGACATCGTGTGGAGCGCGGACGGCATCCGGTCGTCCATCAATTGCTCCCGGGACGAAACCTGTACAGGCGGCACGGATCGTTAGCCCGCTTTCGAGGACGACGGAGAGGCGAGCCAAGGCAACCGTTTCCCTAATTCTAGGAATCTTTGCGCTCGGCCGCCGGGATACTTGAGTCTCGCGAACCGCAAGCCATGACAGTCACGAGACAAAATCTTCAGAAGGGCCTCGGTTCTAGCCCATCGGGGAATCAGCTAACAGCGGCCCTTATTGCGGGGGTTAGCGAAAGGAGCCAGCGTCGAGCGATGAGAGAGTGAGAGGTGGAGTACCCGTTCCGGCTGCTGTTCTTATAGTATTCGTCAAGGCGCCGGACGGCGATCTAAGCTGTAGACATGCGAGCCGACCGAGTCCAGTTAAGCTCGGCGTAATTTTCAATGAATAGATGCAACGGCGCTTTGTGGACACCGGGCCTGGTGATTGTTTTTTTGGTGTTGCCCGCCGGGGCGCAAACGACCGGAGCGACTGCGGATGGTTTTGAATACTCGGACAGCGGCGGCGCGGTCACGATCACCGGCTACACGGGAGTTGGCGGCGCTGTCACTATCCCCGGCACAATTGTAGGTGACCCAGTCACCACCATCGGATTCGAGGCATTCGCCGATTCCAATCTGACGGGCGTTACGATTCCCACGAGCGTCACGAGCATTGAATCATTGGCATTCACGGACTGCTTTTATCTGCCCAGCATCACGATCCCAGGCAGTGTCACGAGCATCGGGCCGGGAGCATTTGACGCCTGCACAGCGATGACCGCAATTGCGGTGGATCCAAGCAACGCGACCTTCAGCAGCGACGGAGTCGCCCTGTTCGATAAGGCTCAGACACAGTTGCTCGAGTACCCAGGGGGCAGAGTCGGCAGCTACACGATCCCAAGCGGGGTCACAACGATTGGGTCAAGCGCGTTCGCGGACTGCCACTTTCTGACAGCAGTCACGATTCCAACCAGCGTCACCACAATCTCAGGCGACGCATTCGAGTCCTGTTTTGAACTGGGCACCGTCTCGATCCCAAGCAGCGTCACGAGCATCGGCCCCACCGCCTTCATCGGCTGCCTTTCGATGACCGCAATAATTGTGGATCCGAGTAACCCCGACTATAGCAGCGATGGCGTTGCCTTGTTTGACGAGGCAAAGACCCAACTCCTTGTGTGTCCAGCCGGGGCGGCGGGAAGCTACACGATTCCCGCCAGCGTGGCAGGCATTGCTGATAACGCGTTTCAAGACTGTGAGTTCCTGACAAGCATTACGATCCCGGGAAGCGTGGAAAACATTGGATTGGATGCATTCGCGGACTGTTCCCAGCTGACCAGCATCGCAATTCCAAGTGGCGTCGTGAGCGTTGGTGTCGGCGCATTCGACGGCTGCCGCAAATTGACCTTGATAGCGGTGGATCCGAACAACGCGTACTACAGCAGTGATGGCGTGGCCCTGTTCAACAAGGCTCAAACCCAGCTCATTTCTTATCCCAACGGGAGGAGCGGAAGCTATGCCATTCCAAGCAGTGTCCTCATCATAGGGGACTACGCGTTCTCGGGTTGCAACGGTCTCAGCGGCGTCACGATTCCGGGCGGCGTTACCAGCATCGGAGTCGACACCTTTTTTGCCTGCAATGGTCTGACCAGCATCACAATTCCGGGCAGCGTTACGAACATCGGCAGCGGAGCATTCTTTGGCTGCTCGAACCTGACCCAGATCACTTTCTTGGGCAACGCGCCTGCGACGGGGTCCCAAGCCTTTCAGGGCGTGAACAGCAGTGCAGCCATTACCTATCCGGCAGGCGCCACAGGGTGGACCAATCCGTTTGCGGGACTTCCGGCAAATCCAACGGGGCCTACGCCTACGCCGACCGCGTCTCCTACGCCGTCGCCGAGTCCCACGCCGACCCCAACATCAACGCCGACTCCTACACCTACGCCGACCATTACGCCGACTCCAACCCCGTCCACGGCGCGTCTTATCAACATTTCCACCCGCGCGCAGGTCGGAGCCGGCGGCAACATCCTCATCCCCGGCTTCGTAATCAGCGGCAGCGGCACCGAGACCCTTCTGATCCGCGGCGACGGCCCTGGCCTGACCCAGTTTGGCGTCGCGGGCGTCTTGGCCCAGCCCAGCCTGACAGTGATCAACCAGAGTTCGGGGGCCACGGTCGCCTCTAACACTGGGTGGGGCACCGGTCCAAACCCGGCCCAGGTTGCAAGTGTCGCCGCACAGGTGGGCGCCTTCTCCCTAGCCTCGGGCAGCGCCGACTGTGCCGTGATCGTTAGCCTGCCTGCCGGCGCATACACCGTCGAGCTCTCCGGCGTCGGCAACACCACAGGGGTCGCGCTTGCCGAGGTCTACGAGGTGTCTTCGAGCGGCACCCGCCTAGTCAACATCTCTACCCGTGCTCAGGTCGGAACCGGCGGCAACATCATGATTGCCGGGTTCGTCGTTACGGGAAGCGGCACCGAGCAGCTGCTCGTGCGTGGCGACGGCCCCAGCCTGACCCAGTTCGGCGTCGCGGGCGTCCTAGCCCAGCCCAACCTGAGCCTGATCAATCAGGCCTCGGGGGCCACGGTTGCATCGAACACGGGCTGGGGCACGAGCGCCAATCCATCTCTGATCGCGAACGTCGAGGCGACAGTGGGGGCCTTCGCCCTTGTGTCTGGCAGCGCGGACAGTGCCGTCGTGGCTAATTTGACCGCTGGCGCATACACGGCGCAGATCTCCGGCGTAAATAACACGACCGGGGTCGTCTTGGCGGAGGTCTACGAAGTCCCTTAGCAAGAACGACCGTCGAGCAAGATTCGGAAGAGCTCGAATGTGAAGCAGGCCCGTCCGAGATGCCGGACGCCATGAGCTACGCCGACAAGGTCCAAGGCTAGTGACCATGGGTTGGAGGCCGAGGGAGGACTTGATGATGAGGAGTGGCGACGAAGAGCTCCGAGTGGCCGAAAAGCGAGCGTCGATAGAGGGGGCTTGCGCCTGAGCGCACACCGGATCAAATCTCCCGATCCCACAGATGAAACCCTGCCGCTCTGGCAGGATGAGTGCCAGGCAAGACTGCTGCACTCCTGCTGCACTCCACCAATCTCTCCTCTAACAGACGACGGTATAATGTCCTTGGCACTTCTATTTGCAGGTCAGGGCGCCCAAAGGCTCGGCATGGGCAGGTCCCTCTCCGAATCCTCGGAGGCCGCGAGGGCCCTCTACTCCGAGGCCGGCCGGGTGCTCGGGTGGGACCTGGCCAAGGTGAGCTTCGAGGGCCCCGATTCCGAGCTGACGCTGACCCGGGTCTGCCAGCCCGCGCTCTTCGTCCACGGGCTCGCCCTCCTGGCTGCGCTCAAGGAGAGGGGGCATCTGCCGCCAATCGACATGGCGCTTGGGCTCAGCCTTGGCGAGATCACGGCGTGCGCCGCCGCCGGCGTGTTCGATTTCCCGACGGGCCTTCGCATCGTGGCGGAACGCGGCCGCCTGATGCAGGGCGCGTGCGACCAGAGCGCGGGCTCCATGGCCGCGGTCATAGGCGAGTCGCGCGACGCCGTCTCCGGGCTCTGCCTCGAGTTCGGGGTCGAGGCCGCCAACTTCAACGGGCCCGGGCAGGTCATCATCTCCGGAGAGACCCCGAGGATCGCCGCGGCCGTTGCGGCGGCGGGCGGACGCGGGATCAGGGTCAAGCAGCTCAACGTCGCCGGCGCCTACCACAGCCGGCTGATGGAGCCCGCGCGTGCGGCGTTCGAGGCGTTCCTGCGCGACATCCCCTTTGCGGCGCCGCGCTTCCGGATATTCACCAACACGACGGGCCGGGCCGTGTGCGACCCGGCGGAGATCAGGACGGCCCTGGTGCGCCAGGTGGTGTCGCCGGTCCTCTGGGAGGATTGCATGAGGAGCGCCGCAGCAGCAGGCGCGACCGAGTTCTGGGAGCTGGGTCCGGGCGGCGTCCTCGCCGGCCTGGCACGCCGGACAGAGAGGTCCTGGAAGGTCCGCAGCCTCGCGGAGTACGAGGACCTCGCGGCCTGAGCCGCGGCCCCGACCGACGATGGACGCGCCGCTCACACGAAACTTCTGCATCATCGCGCACGTGGACCACGGCAAGACCACGCTTTCCGACCGGATGCTCCAGCAGACCCACACGATCTCGGACCGGATGCTCCACGAGCAGCACCTCGACTCGATGGACCTCGAGAAGGAGCGCGGGATAACGATCAAGTCGCACCCGGTCACCATGAGCTACGCGGCCAAGGACGGGCGCACTTACAAGCTCAACCTGATGGACACGCCGGGCCATGTCGACTTCTCGTACGAGGTCTCGCGGTGCCTGGCCGCGTGCGAGGGCGCGGTCCTGCTGGTCGACGCGTCCCAGGGGGTCGAGGCCCAGACGGTGGCGAACGCGCACCTGGCCATGGCGCAGAAGCTGAAGATCATTCCCGTCATCAACAAGATCGACCTGCCGAGCGCCAACCTCGAGCTCTGCATGAGCCAGCTCGAGGACATCCTGGCCATCCCGTCGGCGGAGGCGATACTCGCCAGCGGCAAGTCGGGCATCGGGATCGTGGACATCCTGGAGGCCGTCGTGACTCGGGTGCCGCCGCCGCGCTGGACCGACTACCCTCAGGTGCGCGCGCTGGTCTTCGACTCGATCTACGACTCGTACCGGGGGGTGATAGCCTACTGCCGCGTCTTCTCCGGGAGCGTGCGCGCCGGCGAGGTGATGATGCTGATGAGCACGGGGCAGAAGTCCGAGATCAAGGAGGTCGGCGCGTTCATCCCGAAGATGGAGAAGCGCGACGTCCTCATGCCGGGCGACGTCGGCTACATCGTCTCCAACGTCAAGGACACCGACGAGATCAAGACTGGCGACACCATCACCCTGGCGTCCGCGCCCGCACAGGTGATGCTGCCCGGATACAAGGAGGTGCGCCCGATGGTCTTCTGCGGCCTCTACCCGATCGAGAGCTCCGACTACGAGAAGCTCAAGGCGGCTCTCGGACGGCTCCGATTGAACGACTCCGCGTTCGTCTACCAGCAGGAGAGCTCGGTCGCCCTGGGCTTCGGCTTCAGGTGCGGGTTCCTCGGGCTGCTCCACATGGAGATCATCCAGGAGCGCATCAGGCGCGAGCACGACGTCGAGATCATCTCCACCTATCCGAGCGTCATCTACAAGGTCGTGAAGCACGGGGGCGCGACGATCGAGGTCGACAACCCCGTCAACCTCCCCGACCCGGGCACGATCGAGCAGATCCTGGAGCCGACGCTCAGGGCCTCCATCCACATCCCCAACGCCTCGATGGGCGACATGCTCGCCCTGGTGATGGAGAAGCGGGGCACGGTCGACCACACCCAGACGCTCGACCCTACTCGCGTCATGCTGAGCTGCGTCCTGCCGCTCAACGAGATCCTGGTCGACTTCAACGACCGCTTGAAGAGCGTGACACACGGCTATGGGTCGATGGACTACGAGCTGGGCGAGTACGTTCCGGCCGACCTGGTAAAGCTGGAGATCCTGGTCAACGGCGACCCGGTCGACGCGTTCGCGAGCATCGTGCACCGGGACAAGGCCGAGGCCCGGGGACGGGATGTCTGCGAGCGCCTCTCTGAGATGATCCCGCCCCAGATGTTCCGGATCGCCATCCAGGCGGCCATCGGCGGCAAGATCATAGCGCGGGAGAGCGTGCGCGAGATGCGCAAGGACGTGACGGCGAAGTGCTACGGCGGCGACATCACCAGGAAGCGCAAGTTGCTTGAAAAGCAGAAGGAAGGGAAACAGAAGATGAAGCTGATCGGAAAGGTCTCCATTCCGCCGGACACTTTCATAAAGGTACTGAGGAACAACTGAAGACGCGCCAGCCGCCCCACCAACGCCACGATGTTCGGACTCTTTGATTCGCAGGAGAAGAAGATGCGCGACAACGCGGGCAACTGGCTCGAGCTGGCCGAGAAGGTCTGGCACTACCGGCGCGACCGCCTCGGCGCGAAGGAGTCGGACGAGCTCGTCGGGCGCACCCAGGAGCTCAGGAGGCTCCTCCGGGAGCGCGCCGACGCGGCCAAGCTTAAGCTCGGGATCGAGTCGCTCGAGGGCGTCCTCGGGCGGACGGGCGGGGCGATCTACCCGAAGACCTCCCTCGTGGAGAACGTGGAGTTCTTCCTCGTCGCGGCGATCGTGATCCTCGGCATCCGCACCTACTTCGTCCAGCCGTTCAAGATCCCGACGAACTCGATGTGGCCGACCTACTACGGGATGACGGCGGAGAACCTGCCCCCCGGCACCGCCGCCCCGAATCCCCTGTCGGGGCTCCTGCGGTTCGCCGCGTTCGGCGCCGTCCGCCACACGATGGTGGCCCCGAGGGACGGCCAGGTCTCGATCCCCCTGTTCCTCAGGGCGGACAAGCCCACCGTCGCCTACACGCTCAAGGACGGGCGCTCGTGGCTGGTCCTGCCGGCGCGCGTCAAGGAGTACACGTTCTACGTCGACGGCGAGCCCGCCACCTTGCGCGTCCCCGCCGACTTCAGCGGCTTCGACGACATCGCCTTCGGCACGTTTTTCAAGGACCAGGCCGCGCTCGAGGCGCAGATCCAGAGGGCCGGGCACGCGAGCGAGATCGAGGTGGCGCGCCAGAGGATCGACGACAACCTGGGAACGGAGGCCGACGTGATTAGGCTTCCCGTCGGACGGGCCGTCCGGGCCGGCGAGCCCGTCGTGCGGTTCGACCTGCTGACGGGGGACCAGCTCTTCGTCGACCGGGTGAGCTACAACTTCGTCAGGCCGACGGTGGGGCAGGGATTCGTCTTCAGGACGGACAACATCCCGGACATCGCCCGCGTCTCCGGGTCGCAGTATTTCATCAAGCGGCTGATTGGCGTGCCCGGGGACAGGATCGAGATGAGGGAGCCGATGATCTTGCGCAACGGCGCGCCCATCACCGGCTCGCGGACATTCGAACTGAACGCGCGACGGGCGAGCCCGTACCGGGGCTATTTCAACGCCACCCACGACGACCCGCGCTTCAGCCTGCTCTTCAAGGGCGAGACCATCACGGTGCCGGCGGACTCGTACCTGGCGCTTGGCGACAATTCCCACGACAGCTTCGACGGGCGGTACTGGGGCTACGTGCCCGCCAAGGACGTGATCGGGCGGCCGCTGTTCATCTACTACCCGCTGACGAGGCGCTGGGGAACGGCGAGGTGAGCGGCGGATGCGCCGCGGGCTTGAACTTGCGCCCGCCGGGGATAAGCATCGCGGCCATGCGCCACGGGACTCTCCGGATCGTTCTGCTCGGGTGCGGGATCGTCCTGGGGCGCGCGGGGCTGGCGGCGGGAGCCCCCGGGGCCCAGGCCGCGGCGCCCCCGTACGACGTGAGGTCATTCGGGGCCAAGGGCGACGGGTTCGCGAACGACACGGCGCCGATAAACGAGGCGATAAGGGCGGCCGGCGACTCGGGGGGCGGAACCGTGGAGTTCCCGGCGGGGGACTATCTATCGGGCTCGATACACCTGCGCAGCAATGTGGCGCTGCACCTGGGGCCGGGGGCCACGATCGTGGCCTCGTCAAACCCGCAGGCCTACGACGCGGCCGAGGCGAACGAGTGGGGCGACGCCTTCAGGTACCAGGACGCCGGCCACAGCCACTGGCGCAACAGCCTCATCTGGGGCGAGGACCTTACGGGCGTCTCCATCACGGGGCCGGGGCGGATCTTCGGCAAGGGCCTCGGCCGCGGCCATGCGTCCGACCGCCTGGCCCCGAACGTCGGCAACAAGGCCGTGGCGCTGAAGAACTGCCGAAACGTTGTCCTGCGCGGCATCACGATCGAGCACGGCGGCTGGTTTGGAATCCTCGCCACGGGGGTGGACAACCTGACGATCGAGGGGGTGACGATCGACACGAACCGCGACGGGATGGACATCGACTGCTGCAGCAACGTGAGGATCTCCGGCTGCTCCGTGAATTCCCCTTGGGACGACGGCATCTGCCTGAAGAGCTCCTTCGGCCTCGGGCTGTTCCGGGCCACGGAGAACGTGACGATCACGGGCTGCCTGGTCAGCGGCTACGACGAGGGCACGCTGCTCGACGGCACCAGGAGGCACTCCGCCGAGAATCCCGAGCCCACCGGCCGGATCAAGTTTGGAACCGAGTCCAACGGCGGCTTCAGGGCGGTCGCGATCACGAACTGCCTGTTCGAGTGCTCGCGCGGCCTGGCCCTCGAGTCCGTCGACGGGGCCCGGCTCGAGGACGTGACCATATCGAACCTGGTGATGCGCCAGATATTCGGCGCGCCGATCTTCCTTCGCGTCGGCGCGCGGATGCGCGGGCCGGCGCAGACGCCGGTGGGGACGTGCCGGCGCGTTTCGATCGCCGACGTGATTGCCGACGACGTCGCCGGCGGCCAGGGGATACTCCTGCTGGGCCTCGAGGCGAATCCCGTCGAAGATGTGACCCTCGAGAACATCCACATCGAATTCTCGGGCGGCGGGACCGCGGCCCAGGCCGCGCGCGCCGTTCCGGAGATGGAGCGCGATTACCCGGAGCCGGGAAGCTTCGGGGCCACGCCCGCATGGGGGCTCTTCGCCCGGCATGCGAGGGGGCTGGAGGTTCGCCACGTCGAGCTTCGCGCGAGAGCCGCGGACCTGAGGCCGTCGCTCGCCCTGGATGACGTCGAGGGGGCGGAGTTCGAGCATGTGAAGGCGCCGCCCTCGCCCGGGGCGAAGACGTTCGTCCTGAAGAATGTGTCGGGCCTCTCGGTGCAGTCCTGCCTGGGCGTTCCCGACACCCAGCACGCGATTGCGGTGGCGAGCGAGCAGCTCTAGGCGGGCGCGGGCGTTTGGGGGAGGCTCCGGGGGCCGGCGGCCGGAGCCGGGGGTGGCGCGCGAATCTGGCGATGCAGGATCTTATCCCATTGAGGGGTAACGCAGTGCGGGGCGCGCCGTCATGCCGGACGGCGACACCGGTGCGGGCGGGAGCCGATCGCCGGGCGGGGGAAAAGGGTGCAGCCGAGTATTAAGGATGCTTATGCGGCACATTAGAAGCCCGGCGGCGCGTTTAAAACCGCACTGGCAGAACGGATACCGGCGCGGCGGTCCGGATCCGGCCCAGAGCGGCGCCGGGGCGGGGCGACGGGCGGACCACCTCGGGCTCGTGCTCTGCGGTCGCAGCCAACACTGTGCGGCCTCCGCCGTGCCTGTCCCCTCAATCGCCGCCCGACTGCCGTTGCCCTTGCCGCGGACCCGCCAAGCCCCTATCGGGAGGCGGCGATGACAACGGGATGGATGCTTTTCGTCGGCGCAGCCGCGGGATTGGCCGCGGTCCTGTGCGGCTGGGTTTCGCCCCGCCTCTGGCTCGCGGCGACGATCGCCGGGGGGCTGGCTGCCCTGGTTGCCGCCGTCCATGTGTCCGCCGGCGGCTCCCCGTGGGACTGGCACAGCCAGTTCCGGGTCTGCGGCGAGCCGCTTCACCTGCGCCTTGATGGCGTGAGCTCGGTGTTTCTCGCGCTCCTGGCCGTCCTGGGGGCCGTGGGCGCCGTCTATGCGCGCGAGTACTGGGGGGACGACGCGCACCCGCGCTCCGCGGGCCACGGCCGGCTGTGGTGGAGCGTGCAGCTCCTCAGCCTCGGTGTGGTGCTGCTGGCGTCGAACGGGCTGCACTTCCTGATCGGCTGGGAGGTGTTCGCGGTCAGCAGCTATTTCCTGGTTACGCTCGAGCGCCAGCGGCGCGAGGTGCGGGCGGCGGGCTGGCTCTACCTGGCGGCCTCGCACGTGGCCGGGCTCTTCCTGCTGGCCTTCTTCGCCCTCCTGGCGTCCCGCACGGGCGCCTGGGACCTCGGCCCGATGAGAGGCCGCCCGGAGCTTGCGCCGCTCTTCTGGCTGGCCCTGTGCGGCTTTGGAATAAAGGCCGGCATGTTCCCTCTTCATGTCTGGCTGCCTTCGGCGCACGCCAGCGCTCCGAGCCACGTGTCGGCGATCATGTCGGGCGTGACCATCAAGGTGGGCGTCTACGGCCTCGTGCGGTTCAGCGGCTGGCTGCCCACCCCCGTCTCGGCCGGCTGGGTCGTGGCCACGCTCGGCGTCGTGAGCGCGGTCCTGGGGGTGGCGTTCGCCCTCGGCCAGCACGACCTCAAGCGCCTGCTTGCCTACCACAGCATCGAGAACATCGGCATCATCCTGATCGGCCTCGGGTTCGCCATGATCGCGTCCGGACACGGCGACGCGCCCTGGGGCCGGCTGGCGCTGGCGGGCGCCCTCCTGCACGTGTGGAACCACGGGCTCTTCAAGGCGCTGCTCTTCCTTGGCGCCGGCTCCGTTGTGAAGTCCACTGGCACGCGCGAGATGAGCCTGCTCGGCGGCCTGTGGCGGCCGATGCCGTGGACCGCGGGCCTGTTCGCGCTGGGCGCGGCCGCCATCTGCGGGCTTCCGCCGCTCAACGGCTTCGTCAGCGAGTGGCTGGTGTACCTTGGCCTCTTTGACGCCCTGAACTCGCGCGGCGCGGCCGCCCTGCTCGCCGTCCCGGCGGTGGCGCTTCTCGCCATGACCGGGGCACTGGCGCTGGCCTGCTTCATCAAGGTCTGCGGCGTCGTGTTCCTCGGCGCGGCGCGTTCGGGCGCCTCTGAGCGGGCGAGGGAGTGCGGGCCGCTCATGAGAGGGCCCATGCTCGCCCTGGCGTCCGGGTGCGTGGCGATCGGCCTGGCGCCGGCGCTCTTCTGGCCCGCCGTGGCGCGCGCGGCCTCGGAGTGGAACCCGGGCTGGGCCGGGCTGGAGGCGCCGGCCTCGCTTGGCGCCATCGGCGCGGCGAACGTGACCCTGGCGCTTGCCTCGGTCGCCGCCGCGTCGCTGCTGTTTCTGCGCACGAGGAGCAACGGCCTGCGCCGGGCGCCGACCTGGGGCTGCGGCTACGCGGCGCCCACGGCCAGGATGCAGTACACGGCCGGATCGTTCGCGGGCATCGTCACGGAATGGTTCGCGTGGATCCTGCGGCCCCGGCGGCGGGAGCGCCGGCCCGAGGGCGCGTTCCCGGCTGGCGCGAGCCTGGAGGAGGACACGCCGGAGACGGTGCTCGAGCACGTGGTCGAGCCCGCCGGCGCCGCGGTACTCAAGCTGTCGATGTTCGCGCGGCGCTTCCAGCACGGTCGGCTGCAGGCCTACCTGCTTTACATCGTGGCCGGACTGGCCGCGCTGGCGGCGCTCGCGCTCTGGGGAGGCGCCCGATGAGCGCGCGGGCGGGAACAGGCGCGCGCCGCCATTGGCGCGGGCGAGGGGCCGACCGGCGCGAAGGGGCCGGCATGCCATGTACCTGAACCTGATCCAGATCGCGGAGTCGTTCGGCGTCTCGGAGGCGGTCGTCGAGGACTGGATCCGCAACGAGGGGCTTCCGCACACGCCCGACCGGGGCAGGCTCCTGTTCGACAAGGTGCAGGTGGCGAACTGGGCGGCTGCGCGCGGGCTCGGCGCCAAGGCCGGGTTCCTGGCGCTGGAGACCCCCGCGCTGACGAGCCCCTGGCCCCTTGGCCCGCTGATGCGGGCCGGAGGGATCTGGCGGGACGTCCCCGCGGCCACCGTGCCGGACGTCTTTGAGCGCATTGTCGGGGCGCTGCCGGGGGCCACGCCGCCGATTCGCCAGGTCCTCGTCCAGCGGCTCCGATCCAGGGACGGCGTCAACTATGCCCCCGTGGGCAACGGCTTCGCCCTGCCGCACCCGAGCTCGCGGGTCGCGCTCGGCCGCGGCTCCGGCTCGCTGGCCCTCGTTCTCCTCCGGGAGCCCCTGGAATTGGCAACCGGAACGCCGGACGGCGTGCCGGTCTCGCGCCTGCTGTTCTTTGTCGCGCCGTCGCCGCGCGCCCATCTCGACATTCTGGGGCGGCTTTGCCGCGCCCTCGACCGCGGGCCGCTGCGCGAGTCGGTGACCCAGGGGGCGCCGGACCAGGAGATCCTCGCGGCGCTGGACGCTGCGGATGCGCCCGCATCCGGCGCTCCAAGAGGGGAGGCAAGGCCGTGACGGCGGCCCTGGAGACAGTCCTGCGGCTCGCGCTGTGGCTCCTGCTGGCGCCGCTCCTGCCGGGCATCATCAACAGGGTGAAGGCGTGGGTGGCCGGGCGCAGGGGTCCGCCCGTCCTCCAGCTCTACTACGACCTGGCGCGCCTCTGGGGAAAGAGCGTGGTGCTGAGCAACCTGGCGTCGCCCGGCTTCATCGCGGGCCCCGCCGTGGCCTGGGTTGCGCTGCTGGCCGGCGCGCTCCTGCTGCCCCTCGGGTCCGCCGGCGGCGTGATAAGCTTCAAGGGCGACGTGCTGCTGCTCGTCTACCTGCTCGCCGTGGCGCGGTTCTGCACGGCGTGGGCCGCCATGGAGGCCGGCTCCTCCTTCGAGGGCATGGGCGCGGCGCGCGAGGTGAGCTTCGCGGTCCTGTCGGAGGTCGCCCTTATCACGGCGGTGCTGTCCCTGAGCGCGCTGTCGGGAAGCGTCACGCTTTCGGGCATGCTCGCGCCCTCCGTCGGGGCCGGGGCCGCGCTGCTGGCGGCGGGACTCTTCGCGGTCCTGCTCGCCGAGAACTGCCGCGTTCCCTTCGACGATCCCAACACCCACCTCGAGCTGACGATGATCCACGAGGTCATGGCCCTGGACCACGGGGGCCCTCCGCTTGCGGTCATCCTGCACGGGGCCTCGATGAAGCTGCTGCTCTTCGCCGTGCTCCTGTGCGAGTCGGTGCTGCCGATCGGGCAGCTCTCCCCGGTCGCGGGCGCCGCGGCGCTCGCATGCGCGGTGCTGGCGGTTGCCGCCTGCGTGGGTCTTGTCGAGTCGCTGACCGCGCGCTTCGCCTTCCGGCGCGTGCCCCTCCTGCTGACGACGGCGTTCCTGCTCTGCCTGTTCGCGCTGCTTCTGGCATGGAAGGGGGGGCCGGGATGAGCGCCGCCGTCAGCCTTCTGATCGGCCTCGCGATGGGGCTAAACCTGCTCTCGCTAGCCAGCAGCCGGATGCCGTCGCTCATCCGCATCGTGGCGACGCAGGGCGTCGCGCTCGGGGTGATCCCCATCCTGATGGAGTGTCAGTTCAGCTGGCTGGTCGCGCTGGTGTCGGCCGGGACGGTGATGCTCAAGGGCGTCGTTATCCCCAACCTGCTTCACAGGGCGATGAGGGCCGTCAAGATCGACCGGGAGATCGAGCCGTTCATCGGGTTCGTGCCGTCGCTGCTGCTTGGGGCCGCCGGGACGATTGCGGCGGTCGCCGGCGCCAGGGCCCTGCCGCTGCTGCCCGAGCACGCCGGCTCGCTGCTCGTGCCGGGCGCGCTGGCGTCGATCTTCACCGGCTTCATCCTGCTAATCGGGCGCGTGAAGGCCATTTCGCAGGTCTGCGGCTACCTGGTCCTGGAGAACGGCATATACCTCTTCGGGCTTCTCCTCATCAATTCGACGCCGCTGCTCGTCGAATCGGGGATCCTCCTGGACCTCACCGTGGCGGTGTTCGTCATCGGCATCATCATGGACCGGATCCAGCGGGCGTTCGACTCCCTCGACACCCGCAGGCTGACGGCGCTCAGGGAATGAACGGGCTCCTGCTCATCATTGTGCCCGTCGCGGGGGCCGGGGCCGCCGCGGCCTGGCCGAGCGACCGGACCCGCCCGTGGCTGCTTCCGGCCGCGGGCGCGGTCCACACCGCGCTCGCCTTCTGGCTGCTCTTCCACCCGCCCGCCGTGCCCGCCGGCGCGTGGCTCGGCTTCGACCAGCTGGCGCGGGCCGTGCTGCCCGTCGTCTCCCTGCTTTTCCTCGTCTGCGCGGCCTACGCGGTTCCCTACCTCAAGATGCGCTCGGAGCGCCACAACCGCGTGTTCGTGGCGTCGCTGCTGGCGTCGCTGGGCCTGCTCAGCGCGGCCCACCAGGCGCGCCACCTGGGGCTGCTCTGGGTGACGACCGAGGCGCTCACGATAGCGACGGTGCCGCTGCTGCATTTCAACGGGACGCCCCGGGCCTTCGAGGCGACCTGGAAGTACCTGCTGATAAGCGGCACCGGGATCGCCCTGTCCCTGCTGGGGACCTTCTGCATGAGCTACGCCTATGTCTGCGGGGGAGGGGGGGGCGACCTCGCCATTGCGACGCTGATGGCGCACGGGGCGGCCCTGTCGCGCCCCTGGGTGCTGATCGCGTGGGTGCTGCTGCTCGCGGGATACGGGACGAAGATGGGCCTGGCGCCGATGCACACCTGGAAGCCGGACGCGTACGGCGAGGCCCCCGCGATCGTGGGCGCGATACTGGCGGGGGGCGTGACGACCGTGGCGTTTGCGGCGGTCCTCAGGGTGCGCGCGGTGGTCGCCGCGGCGGGCGAGGGCGCCATGACCGACCGCACGCTTCTCGCGGTCGGGCTGTTCTCCATGGGGGCCGCGGCCCTCTTCCTGCTGGGCACCCGCGACTTCAAGCGCATGCTCGCCTACTCGAGCGTCGAGCAGATGGGCGTCCTGGCCTGCGGCGCGGCGCTCGGCCGGGCCGGGGTGTGGGCGGCGCTCTTCCACGTCTGGAACAACTGCCTGACAAAGGGCTCGCTCTTCCTCAGCTCGGGGACGATACGCCGCGCGGCGGGCGCGCGCACCGTCGACGAGGTGAGCGGCATGTGCGCGGTCACGCCGAAGTCGGCGGCGATCTTCGTGGCGGGCCTTTTTGCCATCACGGCCTGCCCGCCCTTCGGGCCCTTCTTCAGCCAGATCCGCGTGCTGCGGGCGGCGTTCGAGACGGGGCACGGTGCCGTGGCCGGCGCCTTCCTTGGATGCCTGCTATTCGCCTTCTTCGGGGCGACGCGCCTCGTCTTCGCGATTGTCGACGGCCGTCCGCGCGCCGAGGCCAGGAGGGTGGGCGCGCGCTTCACAGAGTCCGCGGGGGTGGTGGTGCCGCCGCTAGCCCTTCTGGGCCTGTCCCTGTGGCTGGGGCTGGCGACCCCCGAGGTGCTGCGCCAGGCGTGGACGGCGGCCGTGGAGCAGCTGACGCCATGACCACGTCGACCACATTCGCCCTCCTGGACAACGGCAGCAGCCTGCCGTGGGAAGACGTGCCCGAGTGGCCCGTCGAGGAATTCGCCCGGCGGACGGCGGCCGAGATCGAGCGCGGCGCCCGGCTGTGCTCCTTTTTCGGGGTCCCGGAGGACGGAGGCACGCGGCTTGTCGCCGTGGTGGCGTTCGACGCGGACAACACGCTGGCCGCAGGGCGCAGCCTCCCGGCGTCGGGCGGGTACCCGTCGCTCACCCCCTCCCATCCGCAGGCGCACCTCTTCGAGCGCGAGGTGTGGGAGCAGCACGGCGTCGTGCCGCTGGGCCATCCGTGGCTCAAGCCGGTGCGGGCGAGCGCGGGAAGCGCGCCAAAGAACGGGGAATTCTTCCGCGTCGGCGGCCGCGAGGTCCACGAGGTCGCCGTCGGGCCGGTCCATGCCGGGATCATCGAGCCCGGCCACTTCCGCTTCCAGTGCGCCGGCGAGGAGGTGCTGCACCTCGAGATAGCCCTTGGCTACCAGCATCGCGGCGTCGAGCGCGGCCTCGCCGGCGGGCCGCACCGGCTGACGGAGAGCCAGATGGACGGCGTGGTCGGCGACACGACCGTCGGCCACGCCACGGCCTACGCGCTGGTGGCCGAGGCCCTCTCTGGCGCCGAGGCGCCGCTGCGCGCGCAATGGCTGCGCCTGGTGGCCCTCGAGCTTGAGCGGCTCGCGAACCACACGGGCGACCTCGGGGCCCTGGCCAACGATGTCGCGTTCCTGCCCGCCGCCTCTGCCTGCGGGAGAATCCGCGGCGATTTCCTGAACCTGACGGCCCTGATCTGCGGGAACCGGTTCGGGCGCGGCCTCGTGCGCCCGGGGGGCTGCCGACACGATATGGAGCCGGAGCGGCTGGCGCGCCTCGCCGAGCGGCTCGAGGGCGCCCTCGCCGAGGTCGAGACGGCCTGCGAGTGGCTGTGGGATTCGGCGTCGGTGCGGGCGCGATTCGAGGCCACGGGCGCCCTGTCCGCCGAGCAGGCCGCCGAGCTCGGCCTGGTGGGGCCGGCGGCGCGTGCCTGCGGTCTCGTGCGCGACGTCCGCTACGACCATCCGGCCGGCTGGCACCGGCTGGCGCAGGCGCCGGTGGCGGTCTGGCCGAGCGGCGACGTGTTCGCCCGCGCGCGGGTGCGCTGGCTGGAGATCCAGCGCTCCGGGCAGCTTGTCAGGGAGCAGCTGGCGTCGCCGGCCGAGGGGGACGTCCGCATCGAACCCGCGGGGCCGGCGCCGGACAGCCTCGCGGTGGCGCTGGTGGAGGGCTGGCGCGGCGAGATCTGCCACGCGGCGGTCACCGATCAGGCGGGGCGGTTGCGTCGGTACAAGATCGTCGACCCGTCGTTTCACAACTGGATCGGCCTCGCCCTGGCGATGCGCGGCCAGGCGGTGTCGGATTTCCCCGTCTGCAACAAGAGCTTCAACCTCTCCTATTGCGGGTTCGACCTCTGATAATCGGCCCCCTGCGACCATGTTCGTCGTCGACACCATCACCCACAGACTGCAGCGAGGCTGCGAGACTATGGCCTATCCGAAGGGCCCGCCGCCTCCGCTGCCCGACCGGCATGGCGGAGCGCTCCGGCTCGAGACGTCGAGGTGCCCGGAAGGCTGCTCGGAGTGCGTGCCCGTGTGCCCGACGCAGGCCATCGCGCCGGCGCCCGGCGGGGGGATAGCGCTCGACCTGGGCCGGTGCCTTTTCTGCGCGGCGTGCGTCCAGGCCTGCCCGCACGGCGCAATCACGCAGACCGGGGACCATAGGATGGCCGCCCGCGGGCGCGGGGACCTGGTGCTCGGGGGGCCGGGCAGGGAGACCGTGCGCCTCGCGTCGGCCCTGGACGGCAAGCTGCGCAGGATGTTCGGCCGGTCGCTGCGGCTGCGCGTCGTGAGCGCCGGCGGGGGCGGCGCCGACGAGGCCGACCTCAACGTGCTCGGCACGATCGGGTGGGACCTCGGCCGGTTCGGCATCCAGTTCGTCGCCTCGCCGAGGCACGCCGATGGAATGGTGGTCGCCGGCCCGGTCTCGCGGAACATGGAGCTCGCCCTGCGCAGCACCTGGGAGGCCATCGCGGAGCCGAAGATCGTGATCGCCTTGGGGGCGTGCGCGATCTCGGGAGGTCCGTTTGCGGGGAATCCGGAAGTGAGAAACGGCGCCGAGTCCGTGGTTCCCGTCGACCTCTTCATCCCGGGATGGCCGGCGCACCCCCTGACGATCCTGGACGGCCTGCTGCGCCTGCTGGGCAGGCTGGAGGCGGAGGAAATGCCCGCGCGGCGGCCGTGAGCACGCCGGGGCTACGGCTTCCCGTCGGCTGACTCGCCTAGGATGGCGCGGACCTGCGCCGCCATTTCCTTCATCTCGAAGGGCTTGTTGATGACGCAGTTCACGCCGGACTCCCGCGCCTTCTGCTGGGCGTCCAGGTGGAGGTACCCCGAGGTGAGGATGATTGGGACGGCCGGCCGGATGCCGCGAATCTGCCTTGCCAGCTCGAGCCCGGTCATCTCGGGCATCGTCAGGTCGCTTATCACTGCGCAAAAGCCGGACGGATCCGCCTGGAACGCCTTCAGGGCATCGGCCGGGCGCTGGAATATCGCGGGCGAGAATCCCAGCCTCTCCAGCAGCTCCGCGCCTATCTTGCATATGGGCTCCTCGTCGTCCACGAGCAGTATCTTGCGCTTGCCGCCGAAGGCGACGAGCTGGTCGCCAAAGGGCTGGCGCGTGCCGGGCTTCGAACCGGCCGCGAAATCGTCCGCCGCCGGGAAATAGAGGCCGAAGGTGGTCCCGGTCTCCGGAGAGCTCTCGACGACAATCGCCCCCTTGTGCCCCTTCATGATCGCGTGGACCATGGCCAGGCCCAGCCCCGTCCCGTGCCCCAGGGCCTTCGTGGTGTAGAACGGCTCAAAGATCCGCTTGCGGACCTCCTCGTCCATGCCGTTGCCGTCGTCCTTGAACGTCAGGCATACCTTGTGGCTGGAGGTCACCTGGGGATGGCGCTCGCGCAGGGCGGGGCTCGGCGCGACCGAGTGCAGCTCCACCGTGATGACGCCCCTGCGGCCCCGCATGGCCTGCGCGCTGTTGGTGCCGAGGTTCATTATCACCTGATGGACCTGCCCGGAGTCGAAGACGACCGGTGGGCAGTCGGCGTCGATGGCGGTGCGGATCTCGATCTCGCCCGGCAGGCCAACCTTCAGCAGCTGCACCGCCTCGAGCACGACGGGCCCGAGCGAGGCCGGCTTCCGGTTGTCGCGCTCAAGGCGGCTGAAGGAAAGGATGCGCGCGATCAGGTCGCGGGCCCTCCAGCTTGCCTTCTCGGCGCCCTTGAGGGCGAGAAAGGCCTCGTGCCCGCTCGGCAGGTCCATCTCCGCGAGCTGCAGGTTCCCCAGGATCCCGGTGAGGATGTTGTTGAAGTCGTGGGCGATGCCCCCCGCCAGGGTGCCGAGCGCCTCCATCTTCTGCATGTGCCGCAGCTGCTCCTCGAGGTTCTTCTGCCTCTGCTCGGCCTGGCGGCGCTCGGTGATGTCCCTGAGCGCGGTGATCCTGACCAGCCGCCCGCCCATGTGCATCATCTTCGCCCGGGCCTCCACGATGAAGGGGCTGCCGTCCTTGCGCAGCAGCGTGTGCTCGTAGGCGACCTCGCGCTTTTGGCCCATGTTTTCGGCGACGATCGGGCGCGACTCCGGGCTCACGAACTCGAGCACTTCATGCCCGACGATGTCGCCGCGCTCGCGGCCGAACAGCGCCAGCCCCTGGTCATTGATGTCCGTGAACCGGCCGTTCTCGGTGATGGCGATCGCCTCGAACGCCGCGGCGGTCAGATTCCGGAAGCGCTCCTCGCTCTCGTGCAGCGCCTGCTCGGCCTTCTTGCGCTCCGATATGTCCTCCAGGATGCCGTCGTAGTACTGTATGCCGCCGTCCGGACCGCGCACCACGCTGGCGCTCTCCCGCACGGCGATCTTGGTCCCGTCCCTCCTCGTCCATGTCGCCTCCCAGCCGTTCAAGCGGCCCGCTCGCTCGATCTGCTCCCTGAACTCCCTCCGGGGATAGCTTGATTGGTTGGCGTCGCTCTCAAGGTTGCGTGCCGCCAGCTGCTCGAGCGAATCGTAGCCGGTTATCCGCAGCATGGCGGGGTTCGCCATGATGATCCGGCCGGCGGGGGTCGACCGATAGATGCCGACGGTCGAGTTGTCGATGAAGCTTCGCAGGCGCTGCTCGTTCTCGCGCAGCGCGCTCTCGGCCAGCTTTCGCTCGGTGATGTCCTGAACGATCGTGAGCAAGCACTTCTGGCCGGCGAAGTCGAAGCACTCGGCGCTGGACAAGACGTCGTGTGTTCGCCCCTCGCGGTCCAGGATCTGCATCTCCATCCGGTGCACCGTCCCCTCCGTGCGCAGCGGCGCCGTGAACGCCTCGCGCTCCTGGGAATTGCTGAAGACCCCAAGCTCCACGGTCGTGCGTCCTAGCACCTCCTTGCGGCTGTAGCCGAAGATCCTCTCGTAGCTGTCGTTGACGTCGATGTAGCGGCCCGACTCAAGCTCCGTGATCGCCATCGCGTCGGGGCACGTTCGGAAGGCCTTTGAGAACTTCTCCTCCGCCAGCTGGGACCTCGTGAGGATCGCCCGAATCTCCCGGAGGATGAAGGCGACCATCCCGGTGACCGTGCAGAGGGCCAGGATCTGCGCGAAGATCATGCGATTCCAGAAGTCGAACCTCGACGGGTCCAGCCGCGGGACCGAGGGGCCGATCGGAAGGCGCCCGCTGATCCAGCCCCATTCGCCGGCGCCTATCAGGACGAGGCCCGCGGCCCCGGCCGCCAGGCCGCCCCTCCAATCGTAGTAAATGGCGCCGAGAAGGATCGAAAGGCCCAGCAGAACGGGCACTCCCGGGGGCGTCGCATACACCATGATTGAGCAGGCTGCGGCCCCTAGGCAGGCCGCCTGGAGGACCGCGAAGCGGATGCGGTCGGAGAATGGCGCCAGGGAAACCACCCAGACTGCGGCGAGGAGCAGGACGTCGGTGATCCCCAAGGCGCTTCGGGTCAGCGCCGGCACCGCCGTCAATATGCCCGCGATCCAGGCCGTCGAAACCACCGCGATCATGCGCCCGATGGAGGCCAGCGAGGGCCGGCGCCACGCGCCCTCGCGCAGCCGCCCGCGATCAGTGTCCGGAGGAGTCCCCCTCACGGGGAGCGACTATGCTCGGGCCGTTTCCCCTCTTCAACGTTAATGGGCGCCGGCGCGCCAAGTAAGCCCCGGGGCTGGACGTCGGGGCCGGCCCGCCCCGATCCTACGCCGGCGCGCTCAAAGCTCCAGCTCCGCCCTGATAACGGATTCGCCGGGCGGGTGACGCAGCCGGAAGCCGGCCCGGGCGGAGACGTGCTTCATCGCCGTGTTGTCGGACAGGATCTCCCCGGAGATGAGCCCGAGGCGCTCGTCGCGGCCGAAGCGCACAAGCAGGTTGAGCAGCATCAGCCCGAGGCCGCGGTTCTGCCACGGATCGCCGACGACCACGGCAAACTCGGCCGAGTTCGTGCCCGCCAGCTTGATCAACCGGCCGACCCCGATGACCTCGCGCCCGCCGGCGCCGCGGGCCTTGTGCTCGGCGACGAACGCCATCTCGCGGTCGTAGTCGATGAAGCTGAGCCGTGCCAGCCGCTCGTGGGCGATTCGCTGCTCGAACTGAAGGAACTCGAAGTAGCGGCTGTAGACGCTCGTCGGCGAGAGGATCCGGTGGAATTTCACCATCAGCGGCTCGTCCTCGGGCCGGATGGGGCGGATCGTCACCGGCGTCCCGTCTTTGAGCTTCGCCTGGGTGACGTACTGGAAGGGGTAGGGGCGGATGGCGAGCCTCGGCAGGGCCGTGTCCGGGACCTCCGCGTCGTGCATGACTATGCGGGCGTCGAGCGCGAGCATATGCTTTTCGGTGACGACAAGGGGGTTGATGTCGATCTCCCTGATCCTCGGCTGCTCGGCGACGAGTTGGCTGAAGCGCACGAGAATCTGCTCAAGCGCGGGCAGATCCACTGGGGCCCGCCCGCGCACGCCCTTGAGGGCGGCGTAAATCTTCGTCTGCTCCATCACGAGGCGGGCGAGGTTGGTGGTCAGCGGGGGCAGGGCGAGGGCGTGGTCCCCGAAGACCTCCACGAGCTCGCCACCGGCACCAAAAAGCAGCACCGGTCCGAACTGGGGGTCCACGCTGCTGCCGAGGATGAGCTCGTAGCCCTCCCGCCGCACCATCCTCTGGACCGTGACGCCGAGGAAATGCTGCCGGCCCGCCCTGTCGCCCACGGCCTTCTCGATCGCGCGCCACGCCAGGCGAACGGCCTGCGCGCCGTCGACGTTCAGGCGCACTCCGCCCACGTCCGTCTTGTGCGTGAGGCTTTCGGAGTGGAGCTTCACGGCCACCGGGAAACCGAGCTTCCGCGCCGCGGCAACGGCCGCGGCCTCGCTGAGGGCGATGCGCGTCTCCACCGCCGGGATGCCGTACGCGGCGATTATCTGCGTGGCCTCGTACTCGCTGAGGAGGGCGCGGCCAGCCTTGTGCGCGGCGCGCAGGATCTTGGCGGTGCGCTCCCGAGCGGAGAGACCCTCGTCGGAGGCCGCGGAGAGCGCCGGCGTCTCGTAAAGCGAGCGCAGGTTTGCGCTGCGCCGCCACATGTAGCTGAACGCGCGTGCCGCGATGTCCGGGTACTCGAAGACCGGAAGGCCGCCCTCGGTGAGTATCTGGCGGCCGGCGTCCACCTCCGCCCCTCCCATCCAGCTCGTGAGGACCGGCTTTCCCTGGACCTTCGCGAAAGCCAGCATCGACGTGGCCGTGCCGGTGGGGTCGGTCATGGCCTGGGGAGTGAGAACCACGAGGACCCCGTCGCTGGCCGGCTCGGCCACCGCCAGCTCGACCGCCCTGGCGTAGCGGCTCGGGTCGGCGTCGCCGAGGATGTCGATCGGGTTGCCGTGGCTCCAGGTGCCGGGCAGCGAGGCGTCCAGGGCGGACAGGGTCGGCGGCGCAAGAGGGGTGAGCTGCGCGCCCGAGCTGACGAGCATGTCGACCGCGAGGGCGCCGGGTCCGCCCGCGTTCGTGACGATGGTCAGGCGGGGCCCCCTCGGCAGGGGCTGCTTGGCCACGACATCGGCAAGCTCGAACAGATCGCCTATCGTCTCGACCCTGAGCACGCCGACCCGGCGGAAAGCCGCATCGAGCACGTCGTCGCTGCCCGTGAGCGAGCCCGTGTGCGAGGCCGCCGCGTGCGCCGCTGCCTCCGACCGGCCCACCTTGATGACGATGACGGGCTTCGAGAACGCGACCTGGCGCGCCGCCGAGAGGAACGTGCGGGCGTCCCCGACCGACTCCATGTAGATGACGATGCTGTGCGTGTTGGGGTCGTCGCCGAGGTGGTAGATGAGGTCGCCCCAGCCGACGTCGAGCATCGATCCCACGGACACGAACGCGCTGAAGCCGAGCTTGCGCCGAAGGCTCCACCCGAGGATAGCCGAGCACAGGGCGCCGCTCTGGCTGATGAAGGCGATGTTGCCGCGGCGAGGCGCGACCGCGGCGAACGTGGCGTTGAGCCCGGTGGGGGGAACCATCACGCCGAGGCAGTTCGGCCCGACAATGCGCATTCCGCAGGGGGCCGCCTCCGCAAGGATGCGGTGCTCGAGCGCCGCGCCCTCGGGGCCGATCTCCTTGAAACCCGCCGAGAGGATGACGGCGCCCTTAACGCCCGCCCTCGCGCATTCGCCGACGATGCCGGGGACCGTCGGCGCGGGCGTGACGATGACCGCAAGGTCGACCCTCGCCGGGATTGCGGCCACGCTTGGGAATGTCGGGATCTCCAGCAGGGTGGGGTGCCTGGGATTGACCGGATAGACGGCCCCTTTGAATCCGCGCAGGTTCTCCAGCACGGCCCTCCCGACGCTGCCTTCGCGGTCCGTGGCACCCACGATGGCGACGGACTTCGGGGCGAAAAGGAAATCGAGCGCACGCTGTGACGCGTTCGCCTGCGTGTTGGGCCTAGGGCGCGGCTTCATGGCGCGGCAGCTAGGCTGGCGCCCGGTCCGGGCGATCCAATTGAAGGCGACACCGGGGCGATAGTACCGCCTTCCGGCGCGCTCTGTATCGCGAATCTTGCAAATCGCTGCGCATCTATTGTCGCGTGGAAAAGGGGAGGGGGTGGTTGCGCCCTGGAGCCGGGGAGGCGCGGCCCATGCGTCCGGCTCGTCGGGCTGCGCTTATGAGCGTGGGCCCAATCGGGCCCGAAGACAAGGCGAGGCTGGTTGGGCCAACCCTAGGCGCTCCGCACCCACTGGCCGCGGATATGCCCGGCGCGCAAGATTCGCCTCTAAAATGGCAACAGCTGCGGAGCCTTGCGCGGGCACTTCGGGCAGAGTGCAGGGGCGAATCATCCGCATGAACTGCCGCGCGCGGCCCAAACCCGGAGCCCAATCACCCTTCCAAAATGAGTCTGGATATCCACGTCCTGACCGTGAACTGCGGCGCCTCGAGCGTGAGGTTCGCGCTGTACGGCCTGGGCCCGGCTGAGCGGCGGCTGATGTCCGCCCGGTGCGAGGGCATTGGGCTCGGCCAGGGGCGTTGCGTGGTCCAGGACGAGGCGGGCCGTGTCCTCTTTGAAAGCGCGTTCAGCCTCCCGGACGTCGAGGCTGCCGTGCGGGGGATCGTGGAGTGCATGAGCCGTCATTCGTTCGGGTGCGCCATCGACGCGGTCGGGCACAGGGTGGTCCACGGCGGCGCGCGGTTCACCAAGCCCGTCGTCGTCACGCCCGAAGTCGAGGGCGAACTCGCGGCGCTCCCCCAATCAAGCCCCGATCGGCCGGCGCCGGAGCGTCGGGCCATGCGGGTGTTGGGGGAACTGTATCCGCAGCTTCCCCACGTGGCCTGCTTCGACACTGCCTTTCATCGCCAGATGCCCGCGGTCGCGCAGATGCATCCGTTGCCGCGGGAGCTGTCAGAGCAGGGAATTCTGCGGTTCGGCTCCCATGGGCTTTCCTACGAGTTCCTCCTGCAGCAGCTCGCCCTGGAGGCCGGCGACGCGGCCCAGGGCCGCGTCGTCATGGCCCACATGGGCAGCAGCGCCAGCATGGCCGCGGTCCACGGCGGCCGGAGCATGGACACGACCATGGGGTTCGTGCCGAACGGGGGCCTCATGATGGCCACCCGCTCGGGCGACCTGTGCCCGGGCGTCCTGCTTCACCTGCTGCAGGGAAAGAACCTGACGGCCTGCGAGGTGAACGACATCGTCAATTGCCAATCGGGCCTGCTTGGGGTCTCCGGTGTCAGCCGGGACATGAGGGAGCTTCTGAAGGTCTCCGCCACGAATCCCGCCGCGGCGGAGGCGATCGCCCTGTTCTGCTACACTGCGAGGAAGCACCTGGGCTCGATGGCGGCGGTTCTTGGCGGCTTGGACACGCTGATCTTCTCCGGAGGGATCGGCGAGAATGCCCCGTCCGTCCGAAGAAGCGTATGCGAGCAGACCGAGTTCCTCGGCATACGCCTGGATCCGGCGCGTAACAGGCAGAACGCCCCGGTCATATCGGCTGACGACAGCCGGGTAACGGTTAGGGTAATGGTCACGAATGAGGAACTTATGATCGCTCGGATGACCGGGGATCTCGTCGGGCGCCGGGCGGAGGCCGCCTGAGTCCGGCTGCCCGGCCAGCCGCGGGGACCCGCACGCCAAGACGCCCGCACCGGCAATCCGGAGCGGGCGCTGGACCAGGGCGTCCCTTCGCTCGGGCCGCGGGCCTCAGGGTGCGGCCCGGGTCAGCCTGTGGGGTCACGTGCGCTGCATGTGCCTGTGCAGGCGGGAGCGGGTGTGCTCCCTTGGAATGTTGGCGCGCAGGCAGCTTTCCGCCTCCAACCAGTTCTCCGCATCGTGGCCGGGAACGCATCCGCTCTGGACATACAGATGGTAGGCATAGTCGCGAATCTCCTCCTTCGAGGGCCGCGGGACTCTGAGTGCTTTGGTCGTTTGTCTCATGGCTGATCTCCTCCTTTCGTTGGAGGCCGGCCTAGCCGGCCTTGATTTCGATCGCCCTGCCTGAGAGCGCCGGTCTGTCCTTCGGCAAGTGCACCCTTAGCACACCGTTCTTGAATTGCGCCGAGACCTTCTTGCCCGCGGTGCCTGCCGGCAGCGTGAAGCTGCGGGCGAAGGAGCCGTACACGCGCTCGATCCTGGGGTTCTTCTTGCCCTTCTCCTGCTTCTCGAACCTGCGCTCTCCCGAAACAGTCAGGATGCCGTCCTCGACGGACACCTTGACGTCCTCCTTCCTCATGTCGGGCAATTCCGCCTTGATGAGGTACTCCCTGGCATCCTCCGACATGTCGACACTCGGGGACAATTCCGCCGTTGTCACCGGCTCACCCATTCCAACGTCCCCGAACGGGTCGAATTGCCAGACGGATGCCAGAGGGTTCTGCAGCTGGTCCAGTCCCTTGAACGGACTCCAGCGGGTGATTTGATTCTTCATGGTGGCGAAGGTTTGGGTTTCAACGCCTGCCAAGGGTATTCTAGCCCGTTCCGGGCCCGGTGCTACGCACGGGTTGGCAATCTTGCTGCGGATATTGGCTTGGCGGCCCCCGGCCATGGAATCCGCGAAGGCGGAGGTGGCGCCCGTCGCGGCCGACATCCTTAATTATTGCCTGGAAGGGTCTTGAGCAGTAACCGCCTGTCTGCGCGGCCTGCGACGCGCCTCCTCGGCGGACCCTTCTTAGCCCCTGCCCGGCCCCGCTCAGCCCCTGCGCGGGCTCGTGCGCTGCGCGGCCTCCTTGCAATACCGTGTCCAGGGGATGGCGCGAAGCCTGTCGGGCGAGATCGGCTTGGCCGTCGCCTCGCAGATCCCGTAGCTTCCGCTCCGAATGCGCTGGAGCGCCGCCTCGATTTCCGCGATCGAGTTCTTCTCCATCCCCAGCTCGGCGATGAGGATGTCGCGCTCCGACTTCTCGGCGGCGGTGTCCGCCGGATCCTTGTGGCTCTCCGCGAGGGAGGCGTTGACCTCCTGCTGGCGCGCCTGCAGCTCCGCGAGAAGGCGGGCCTTCAGGCGAAGCAGTTCTTGGTAGTTCCACTTCCAGCGTGGATCGATCGCCTCTTCGGAATCACTCGGGGGCTCCGGATTCATATGCGGGGGGCAAATTCAGGATGCGGCAGCGGGGTGTCTACAGAATGTAGTCAGGCTGGCCCGAAAGCCAGCCCGCTCCGAATGCGGGGACAAACCCGGGCATAGGCAAGAACCAATTCACCTGGGCAGGCTAGCACCGGGGCGCCACGCCTGCTGCGCAGGCCTTGCCCAACGCTGGGCGTTTCTTGGTCAGGCGTGCGCGACCTCCGCGGACGCGCCCTTTCGCGCGGCGCTGTGGCGCGCGGGGACGATGATGACCGGGCAGGGGGCGCCCCTGAGGACCCCGCTTGCGGTTCCGCCGACGATGAGGTCGTAGAGGGCGGTGTGGCCGTGGGAGCCCATGACGATGTAGCTGGCGGCGCGGGCCGCCGCTTCCGCGGCGATCAGCTTGGCCGGCGAAGCGCCGGTCAGCTGGGCGGTCTCCGCGTGAATATTGCTCGCCTCCAGGTAACGCCGCCATCTGGCGAGCTGGCGGGCGGCGTCCGGGCCGGCCGGCCCATCGACCGGCATGAGAAAGCCGCCGATAGGCGGGCCGTAGTCGGCCACGACGGCCGGCGGCTGCACGACGTGCACGATCACGATGCGGGCCCTCGAGGACCTCGCCAGCCCGGCCGCCGAGTCCACGACCGTCTGCGTCGCCCCGGAGAAGTCGATCGGGACAAGGATGGTCTTCACGGCCCCAGAACCTAGCGGAGAGGGCCGCGTCCCGCTGCGCGAATATTGGCAATTGAGGCGCAGGGTTTGGCCCGAGCGCCTGGGCCGCGGGACCGGGCGAACATGTGGCGGCCGGATGCCGGAACGGGCCCTGCCGGCCTAATAAATGCGATTCAACCTATTGCGGCCTTGAGGCCATGTGACATCAGTGAGTCGATTATCCTGTGAAGTCCGTCCGATTAGCGATCGCCGGGGGGGCAGCCGCGGCGTCAGTCATCCTGCTCGCGGGCCTGCTAGCCTTCGGTTGGGCGGGCCCGGCCGGGGCCCGGCTCGCGGCAGGCGTCGGCGCCGCCGCGGTCAATCTTGTCTGTCTCGGATGGATTGTCGGGTGCGCCTCCCGCGAGGCCAGGGACCGCGAACCGGGCCCTCCCGGGCGGGGGCTCGACCGGGAGCAGCTCGCGCTTGCGAAGGCGATCGTCGAGAGCTCGGGCGACGCCATCGTGAGCAAGGACCTGGACGGCATCATCCGCGGCTGGAACGGGGGCGCCGAGCGGATCCTCGGCTACACGGCCGAAGAGGCGATCGGCCGCCCGATCTCGCTCATCGTCCCGGACGACCGCGCAGAGGAGGAGGCGGGGATCATCGACCGGATCCGCCGGGGCGCGCGCGTCGACCGGCTCGAGACGGTGCGCAGGCGCAAGGACGGCGGGCTCGTCGACCTGCTGGTGACCGTCACCCCGGTGCTCGACGCGAAGGGCAGGGTGGTGGGCGCCTCCAAGATCGCCCGCGAGGTCACCCTGCAGAAGAGGATCGAGCGGGAGAACCTCGCGGCCCTGACCGAGCTCAGGGACCTGAGGGCCGCTATCGACGAGCACTCGATAGTGGCGATCACCGACGCCGCTGGGCGGATAACCTTCGTCAACGACAGGTTCTGCGCGATCTCGAAGTACTCCCGCGAGGAGCTGCTCGGGCAGGATCACCGGATCATCAATTCCCGGCATCATCCCAAGGAATTCTTCCGGGACCTGTGGCAGACGATAGGGCGCGGGAGGGTGTGGAGGGGCGAGATCATGAACCGGGCCAAGGACGGCTCCTATTACTGGGTCGACACCACCATATTCCCGCGGGTGAACGAGGCGGGGAAGCCCCTGCAGTACATCGCGATCCGCACAGACATCACGCGCCACAAGGCGGATCAGCTGGAGCTGCTGCGCGCCGCGGCCGAGCTGGCCGACAAGAACCGCGAGCTCGAGACGATCGTCTACACCGTCTCCCACGACCTGCGCTCGCCCCTCGTCAACGTGCAGGGCTTCAGCAGGCAGCTCGAGCGGGCATGCGAGAGGCTGCGCTCGGCCGCCGGGGGCGGCCCGGTGCCCGCGGCGGAGCTCAAGCAGGTGGTCGAGACCACGATCCCGCAGGCTATCCGGTTCATCGGCGCGGGCGTGAAGAAGATGGACATGCTCCTCGCCGGCCTGCTGCGCTACTCGAGGATGGGCCGCATGGTGATGACCGTCGCCCCGCTTGAGATGAACGCGCTGCTTGCGGAGATCCTTGCGGCGATGCGATTCCAGCTGAACGAGGCGAAGGCCGACGTCCAGGTCGGCCCCCTGCCGGCATGCCTCGGCGACAGCGTCAACACGAGCCAGGTCTTCGCCAACCTCATCGACAACGCGCTCAAGTACCGCGACCCGGGCCGGCCGCCCCGGATCGAGGTCTCCGGGCAGGTCAAGGACGGCCAGGCGGTCTACGCGGTCTCGGACAACGGCATCGGGATCGCGCAGGAGCACCTGCGCAAGGTCTTCGAGATCTTCCATCGCCTGAACCCCGATGCCCAGGCGGGCGAGGGCCTTGGCCTTACGATCGCCCAGCGCGTGCTTGAGCGCGAGAGTGGAAAGATCTGGGTTGAGAGCCGTGAGGGATGCGGCTCTACTTTCTTCGTCTCGCTGCCGGCGGTCTCACAGCGCGCCGGCGCACAACCATGAAACGCGCCCCAGTCATCCTAATTGTCGACGACGACGAGGGCCATGCCATCCTTGTGCGGGAGAACCTCGTGGCGGCGGGGCTCGACAACACCATCCATCACTTCTCGGACGGGCAGGCGGTCCTCGACTTCTTCTTCAACCCGGGCTCGCTCCACAAGCACCGGGACGGGCAGGTGTACCTGATCCTGCTAGACATCCGGATGCCCAAGGTCGAGGGGACCGAGGTCCTGCGCCGGCTGAAGGCGGACCCGAAGCTGCGCAAGATGCCGGTCGTCGTCCTTACGACGACCGACGACGCCAGGGAGGTCGAACGGTGCCACGAGCTGGGCTGCAACATCTACATCCAGAAGCCCGTCGACTACGACAAGTTCGCCGAGGCCATCCGCAGGCTCGGCCTCTTCATCAGCCTGATGATGGTCCCGTCGACCAACGGGCAATGAGGGGCCGGCGCCGAGCCCCGCCTTGGGACTGAGCCGCGTTCCACATCGGCCGATGACAACGCCACGGAGCACCGCCAGACCGGCCAGGGGTGGCGCCGAGCCGCGCAGGCGGGTTATGCTGGTCGACGACCATCCGCTGATGCGGGCGGGCCTGGCCCAGCTGATCAACCAGCAGCCCGACCTGCTCGTCTGCGGCGAGGCGGGCGATCCCGCCGCGGCGAGCCAGGAGCTCGCACGCACCAGGCCCGACCTCATACTGACGGACATCACAATGCCCGGGAGGGGCGGCTTCGAGTTCATCAAGGATCTGATAGCGGCAAATCCCGACCTGCTCATCCTGGTAGTCTCCATGCACGACGAGGTCATATTTGCCGAGCGGGCGCTTCGGGCCGGGGCGCGCGGCTACGTCATGAAGGAGGCGGGAGGGGAGAACCTGCTCGCGGCGATCCGGCAGGTCCTGGCGGGCCAGGTCTACCTTAGCGCGCGGATGTCGGCCCGCGCCCTGGAGAACCTCTCCGTGCGCAAACCCCGGGGCTCGGCGTCGCCGATCGAGGAGCTCACGGACCGGGAATTCGAGGTGTTCCAGCTGGTGGGGCTCGGCAGGAGCACCCGCGATATCGCCGGCCAGTTGCACCTAAGCCCGAAGACCGTCGACGTCCACCGCAGCCACATCAAGAGGAAGCTCGGGCTCAGCGACTCGACGGCGCTTGTACGCCACGCCGTGCGCTGGGTTGAGACGCAGACCTGAGCGGGCGCCAGCCGCCGGAGCATGAGTTTCCGGTTGGCGCTTGATTTTCCGGCGGCCCGAGGAAACTTACCGCCATGAAAATCGGCGTAATCGGCTCCGGGGACGTGGCCAAGACTCTGGGCAGCGGCTTCTTGAAGCACGGGCACGAGGTGACCATGGGCACCCGCGACGTGCTCAAGCTTGGGGATTGGGCGAAGCAGAACCCGAAAGGCAGGGTCGGCAGTTTCGCCGACGCGGCGAAGTTCGGGGAGGTGGTCGTCCTCGCGGTCAAGGGAACCGTGGCCGCCGACGCGCTGCGCGGCGCCGGCGCTTCGAATCTCGCCGGGAAGCCGGTCATCGACGCGACCAATCCCATCGCGGACGCGCCGCCGGCCAACGGCGTCCTGAGGTTCTTCACGAGCCACGACGAGTCGCTTATGGAGAGGCTGCAGCGCGAGTTCGGGGACGCGCATTTGGTGAAGGCCTTCAACTCGGTCGGCGCGGCGTGCATGGTGGATCCGAAGTTCAAGGGCGGGAAGCCGAGCATGTTCATCGCGGGCAACGATGCCTCCGCCAAGAAGACCACGGCCGGAATCCTCTCCGAGTTCGGCTGGGAGACGGAGGACATGGGCTCCGCAGAGGCGGCCCGTGCCATCGAGCCGCTGTGCATGCTCTGGTGCATCCCGGGCTTCCGCCAGAACGACTGGGTCCACGCCTTCAAGCTCCTGCGGTAAGGGGCGGGGCGCCGGCGCAAAGCCCCCCGAGGCCGCTCCTCAGCTCCAGACCTCGTCGCCGACGTCCCAGCCAGACCTGGCGGGCTCGCGCACGTATCTGCCGAAGTCGGGATGATTGGCGACGCGCATGTTGGCCGCGTCCCACTCGATGTCCTGGTTCGTGCGCTGCGCCATGACGCCGACGAGGGCCGCCTCCGTGAGCCGGGCTGAGTAGTCGAAGTTGGAGCCCGGCATTGGGCCCTCGCCCTTGATGGCGCGCACCCATTCCTGGAACGGGCCGCCCTTGACGCGGGGGATCGTCTTCGCCGGGAGGTTCTTCTTGAAATCCTGCCAGATGGCGTCGTTCAGCAGCTGCGGGCTGTCGGGGCGCGGGCCCGTCATGAGGGTGTTCTTGTCGCCTATCATCAGCATCCCCGACGTCGGGAACGCCTTGGTCCTGTCCCAGTCGAGCGGCGGGGCCGGGTGCTGGCCGCCGTCGTACCAATGCAGCGCGACGGGCGGCTTGGCCCCGCGAGCCGGGAATTCGAACTTGATATGCGAGGACCGCGCCACGAAGCCCTCGTGGATCGGCTCGAGGTTCTCGACGGTCACCCGGGTGGGCGCGTCAAGATCGAGGGCCCAGAACGGGGCGTCGAGGGTGTGGCAGGCCCAGTCCCCCAGCTCGCCGCAGCCGAAGTCCCAGAATCCGCGCCAGATGAGGGGGGCGTAGGCGGGGCTGTAGTGGCGCTTCTTGGTGGGTCCCAGCCAGAGGTTCCAGTCCAGGGTTGCCGGCGCCGCGGAGGGGGGAGGCGGGAACGACGCGGGTATCCGGAAGTAGGGCCCGCCGACGAAGTCCGGGCCGTCGAACCAGGCGTGGACCTCGCGCACGTTCCCAAGGACGCCGGCGTCATACCACTCCTTGACATAGCGGATGCCCTCGGTCGCATGGCCCTGGTTGCCCATCTGGGTGATGTTCTTGTACCGGGCTGCCGCCCGGCGCAGCGTGCGCGCCTGCCAGATGTTGTGCGTGAGGGGCTTCTGCACGTAGACGTGCTTCCCGGCCTGCATCGAGAGGAACGCCGCCGAGAAATGAATGTGGTCCGGCGTGGAGACGACGACCGCGTCGATGTCGCGGTGCATCTTGTCAAGCATCACGCGGAAGTCCTTGAAGCGCTTCGCGCCGGGATACTTTGCGAAGGCCGGGCCGGCGCGATTGTCGTCCACGTCGCACAGGGCGACGTAGTTCTCCCCCTCGCAGCCGGTATAGGCGTCCTCCGCCTCGCCGCCGGCGCCGATGAACGCCAGGTTCAGCTTCCGGCTGGGAGGCGCGCCCTCGCTGCCGATCGCGAATCGGGGCAGCACGAGGAGCGAGGAGGCCGCGAGGCCCGTCTTCAGGAATTCCCGGCGGGAGCAAGTGGGGATGGAGGGCATGATGGACTGTCTTGGGTTTATGTCGGTCGGTCGACTGTTGCATGCCAAGGGCCCGCAGGCGAGAACAAGAGCGGCGGCCCCCGGCAGAAAACGGGTTGAACTCCCCTGATGGGGCGGCGACAACATCCGCCCCATGCGCCGCGGCCGCATCCTCGCCTTTGCCTTGCTGCTCGCCAACGCGGGCGCTCAGGATGCCGGCACGGAAATGGACATCATCCCGAAATGCCCGAGCTGGGTGCACCACGCCGTGGTGTACCAGATCTATCCCCAGAGCTTCTATGACTCCGACGGCGACGGCATCGGCGACCTGAAGGGCGTCATCGCGAAGCTCGACTACGTGAAGAGCCTCGGGGTGGACGCGATCTGGCTGAATCCGTTCTTCGATTCCCCGTTCAACGACGCGGGCTACGACATCCGCGACTATTACAGGGTCGCGCCGAGGTACGGGACCAACGACGACGCCCGGCGGCTCTTCGCCGAGGCGCACAGCCGCGGCCTGAAGGTGCTCTTCGACTACGTCATCAGCTACACCGCCATCGACCATCCGTGGTTCGTGGCCTCGACGAAGCAGGCCCCCGGCCCGTATTCCAACTGGTACGTGTGGACCGACAATGTCTGGGCGCACCAGCAGGGCGGCGGGTGGGTCCACGGCTACGGCCAGCGAAACGGCAACTTCCTGAGCAATTTCTTCTGGAGCGAGCCGGCGCTCAACTACGGGTATGGGACCCCCGATCCCGCCCAGCCGTGGCAGCTGCCCACGGACCATCCCGCGGTGCTTGCGCTGCGCGCGGAGATGAAGCGGGTCATGCGCTTCTGGATGGACATGGGCGCGGACGGATTTCGCGCGGACATGGCCGGTGCGCTGGTAAAGGGGAAGGATCCGCGGCACCAGACGCTCGGCTACTGGCGCGAGGTCCGCCAGATCCTTGACGCCGACTATCCGCAGGCCTTCACGGTCTCCGAATGGTCCGGGCCGAAAGCCGCGCTGGACGGCGCCTTTCATGCGGACTTCTACCACTGGGTGCCGGGATTCAACGACATCTACCAGAAGGAGGGCTGGCGGATCGGAAACGGCATGAGCGACGGGCACAGCTTCTTTGACAAGGAGGGCAAGGGCGACATCTCGCATTTCCTGGGCGGCTACCTGCCGGAATACGAGGCTACGAGGAAGGACGGCTACATCTGCCTGCCGCTCGGCAACCACGACATCGCGCGACTCAACAACCAGCGGAGCACCGACGACCTCGAGATGATCATGGCGTTTGGACTCACCATGCCCGGAGTGCCATTCATCTACTACGGAAACGAGATAGGCATGAGGCAGCTGGAGGACCTGCCGCAGATCGAGGGCTGCTACAAGCCGCGCGCGGGGGCCCGCACCCCCATGCAGTGGAACGGGGGGCCCAACCGCGGGTTCTCCACGGCCGAGCCCGCTCGCCTCTACCTGCCCGTCGATCCGGCGCCGGACGCCCCCAATGTCGCGGACGAGGAGGCCGACCCTGGTTCGCTTCTGAACCGGGTGCGAAGGCTCATTCGGCTCAAGCACTCGGAGCCTGCGCTCGCGGCCTATGCGCGGTTCGCGCCGCTGTATGCCGAGAAGGACTCATACCCCCTCGTCTATTCCCGGGCCAGTGGCGGCGAGACCCTGCTCCTCATCTTCAATCCCGCAGCAAGGGCCGCCTCGGCGCAGTTCGGCTTCCAGCCCAGCTACCGGACCCTCGAACTCCTTGCGGGCAAGGACGTCCGGGTCAGCAGGGCCGAAAAGGACGTGAGGGTGGAGGTCCCGGGCCAGACCTTCGCCATCTACCGGGTGG
>CAZCAJ010000005.1:0-35276 GCA_964496645.1 uncultured Opitutaceae bacterium | reverse complement strand
CATTCACCAATCCGTTCTTCTTCGAGTCTCCAAGCGACCGCTGGAGCTTCACCGATCGGGAGGATCTAGTCCGGAGGCTCCTGCAGCTGATGAGCGAGAAGGGCCGGCGTCTGCTCGTGCACGGGCGGAGGCGGATGGGCAAGACGTCGCTCATAAGAAATGCGGCCGACAAGGCGAAGGCGACATTCATCTACTGTGACATCTCGACCGCGGCCGGCATGAACGAGGTGGCGCGCAAGTTGATGGATGCCGCTCCCGGGGAAAGGGGCCGCAGGCTGACAAGGGCGATCGAGATCGCCGCCCGCTACCTCAAGACCGTGGGCGTATCCGCGGGAAAGGTCACCATTAGCGGCGAGCTCCGCTCCGAGGACGCGGGCAAGACGCTGGAGAGCGTGCTGGGGCTTCTTAACGCCAGGGCCGCGTCGAATGACGAGGTTTGGACCGTCTGCCTGGACGAGTTTCAGGAGGTCCGGGCCCTCGGCGGCCCGCGCATCGACTGGCAGCTGCGCGGAATCATGCAGGCGCACCGCAACCTGAATTACATCTTCACCGGCTCGGACCACCGCATCATCGGCTGGATGACGGATCCCACGGCGCCGTTCTTCAAGCAGCTGCAGCAGATGGAGGTGGGGCCGATAGCCGGCGAGCATCTCTCCCGCTGGATTGGAAGGCGCGCCAGGATGGGCGGCTTGGCGAACTTCCCCCCGGGCGAGCAGATCGTGGCCGCGGCGGGCCCGTGCACGGGAGACATCGTGCGCCTGGCGAAGGCCGTCTTCGGCCTTGCGGCCGGCGGAGTCAGGAAGGACGTCGTTTCGGCCGCCTTCGACTCAATCGCGCTCGGCGAGCTGCACGCGGAGTTCCTGAACCACTGGCGCGGGATGCCGACGAACCAGAGGGGGGTTTTGCGCGCCATCGCGGACGGAAAGGCGCCCACCGCTGCGGACACCCTGCGCGACTACGGGCTCAGGGCGACGTCGACGGCGTCGACGGCGCTCGAGGCGCTAGTGGACCGCCAGTTCCTCGTGCGGACGCAAGGGGGAGTGATCTTCGACAATCCATTCTTTCGCCGGTGGGTGGCGTTTAACGGTCAGCCTCATGCCTGACACACGTGCGCGCTAACGGTCGACCAGGCCATCGCGCTCAAATATGGAACTGCTCTGAGACGATCTTCCCGTCTTTGACATCGTAAACACACGTTTCAGTCATCGCGGAGCGTCCCTGACCCTTCATGGTCGCGTCCAGGCTCATGGTGCAGGCGAACGAGGAGTCAGCCACGATTGGATCCGAAACCGACATCGAGTGGATCTTTTCAACCATGGACATGAATCGCCGGCCTTTCTCCGTGATTGCCTTGAGACCCTTGGTTTCCCGGGGGCCCATCGGGGAGTCTTCAGCCTCCATGCTTGTTGCGTCAGGCGAGAAGAGCTCCTTTTGAGCGTCTTCGAACTTACCTTGGCGGCAGAGTGCAACGAGTTTGCCGGCGATATCTCTTGTCGTCATGATTTCGGATGGGTTTGGGAAAGGATATGTACGCCTTTCGGATTTTCCAGTACCATCGCCGGTGAAATCCGCCCCGTAACGTGAATTTCACGGGGTTTGGACCTGTGCGGCCGACGCCGGGGCTGAATTCGACCAGGCATGGACGACAAGCGCCCGATCATTATTCCCAAGACATCCAAACCGACACAGAAGGTGATTCCAAGAATGCGTATTCGCTCTAGTCGTGGCTAGGGGAAGAACGGATGATTAGCTTCGTGCCATCAGGATGACGCAAGTGTCATTGCCACTCTCGGTCAGAATCTGTCGATCGGCTCCATTGTTCATGGGGCTGACAGTCGCGGTCATCGTCTTATTTGGCTTCAGCCACACCGTGGACAGCGCGCTCATCCACTTCCACGGGGCACCACCGCCTCTCATCCTGTATTTCCACGTGCTCGTCTCCAGCTTGTGGCTAGTCCTGTTCATCGTGCAGAGCGCGCTCGTCCGAAACCACAATGTCCGGCTTCATCGGCGATTGGGTCAGTGGGGCCTGGCGCTGGGTACGGTTGTGGCCGTTGTCGGTCTCGTTACGGTATATGTCATGCGCTGGCGGGAGATCAAATCGGGCGGGGGCGCGGACGCGGTGGCGTTTCTAAGCGTCCCGCTGGACAGCCTAGCCGGCTTTGCCGTCCCGTTTTTTCTGGCTGCATGGTTGCGGACAAAACCAGAGATTCATCGCCGTCTGATGTTGCTCGCAACCTGTTCGTTGACGTTCGCCGCATTTGCGCGGGTCCCTGCGCTCGGAGACACCGGGGCACCTTACTTCACAGGTGCTGTGATGGTGATTGCCGCCGGGGCGGATTGGTTGGGCGCCCGACGGTTTCACCTGGTATATCTAATCGGGATACCGGCGGAGATTTCGTTTGAAGCCTTGAGTCTTTACCTCGCATTCGCCGCACCGCCCGCGTGGATGGCGGTCGCCAGATTCTTGCTCGGCGCGACATGACGGGGGGCCCATAGGTCGGTTCTGGCGTTGAACGGTTTGAGTCGCGGTGGTGAAATCGCACAATATACATTATGTTAAGTTTCGTGATTTGCCGGATGGCAGGAGTTTAGGTCACGTTCCAGCGCGGACTCCCCTGCCAGCGGCGCCCCTGGGCATCCGCCGAGCATCTCAAGGCACCTCGTAAACCTCTACGAGCGCGACACCTGAGTCGCCGCTGGCGCCCGAGACCTGGGCCGTGTAGGCGCCAGGAGGCAGCGTGAGGAGCAAGGCCGAGTCTGGCGTGCCCGAATCGCCCCAGGAGAACGCCCCGACGGCGTCGGCCGTGGCCGCTATCTGCGCATCCCCACCCCAGCCAGTATTGCTCGCGAGCAGAGTGGTCCCCGAGAAGAGCCCGAGCATCGGATCCGGCAGCGTGCCCGTGACGCCGAATGGGGCCAGTGCGGGCCCGGACGCCCGTATGAGCACCGATTTGGAGGTGGTTCCCCCCACCACAAAGCCAGCGATCAGGATATTCCCCCCAGTGCCAACCTGGACGCGCGCGGAGATGTTGATGATCCTGGGTGTCGTCGGCGTGTATGTGCCCGCCGGCGTGGCGTCGTAGATCTCGGCCAGGGCGACCCCGGTGTCGCCGCTCTGCCCGGCGATCTGCGCCGTGTAGGCGCCGGCGGCCAGCGGCTGAAGGAGGGCCGCGTCGTGACTGGTGGGGGAACTCCAGCCGAATGCCCCCACGGCGGCCGCGGTGCTCGCGATCTGGGCGTTGCCGGCCCACCCGTTGTTGGTGCCGAGAAGCGTCGGCCCGGAGTACAGCTGAAGCTGCGGGTCCGCCAGCGCGCCGGTGACGCCGAACGGGACAAGGGCGGGCCCCGAGCCGCGGACCAGGAGCTGCTCCGAGCCCGTCGTCTCCGCCCCGCCCACGACGAATCCGGCGATCAGGATGTTGGCGCCGGTCCCGACCGTCGCCCGGCAGGAGATGTTAACCAGGCGGCCAATGTCGCTCGTAGCGCTTACCGTGAGGGACGCCGGATTGCTTGTCGCCGTCCCCGCGGAATTGGACACGGCGCACGAGTAGCTCCCTCCGTCCGCATAGCTGGCGCCGCCGACCAGCAGTGTCGCCGCTGTTGACCCCGAGACGCCGCCGCCGTCGGCGAGCGGATTGCCGTTGAACATCCACTGGTACGAGGTCGCGGAGCTAGCCGCGACGCGGAAGACCGCCGTGCTGCCGATCGCGACGTTCTGCGAGGCGGGCTGCGTCGTGATGGTCGGCGGGCCCGAGCTCAGGGCCCCTATCGTCAGGGTTGCCGCTTTGCTGGTGGCCAGGCCCCCGCCGGTCACCACGGCGAACGTGTAGGTGCCCGCGTCGGCCTGGGTGAGGTTGTTTATCGTGAGCCCGCCCCCGGAGTTGAGCACGTACTTCGAGCCGCCGAGGTAGATGAACTGCCCGTTGAAATACCATAGCCACGCGGTGGTCGCCGGCTGCCCGCCGGCCCCGAAGTCCACGCCCACGCTGAAGGTCGCGCTTCCGCCCAGCGGGCCGACTTGGTCCGCCGGGTTCGTCGTGATGGTCGGCGCGGGCACGGGAGCCGACGGCATGGCGACGATTCCAAACACGAGCGTGTTGGAGTAGACGACGATGGACGAGTCGCCCGGGATCGTCGTCGTGTCGAGGCTCGCGACCGTGTCGAAGGTGAGCTCGCCATAGTAGCTCAGGCCCGGCGTGAGCGTGTTCGCCGGGATCGTGTAGGACGTGAACGGCGTCGCCGAGACGGTGAGCTTCCCCACCGGCAGGGTCACGATCTGCTGGTTGACGTTGACGCTGTCGGCCGCCGTGAGGCTGTTCACCGAAAACAGCATGTGACCCGCCACCCCTGCCGATGCGTACTCGCTGAAAGTCGAGAAGTTGAGGGTCGTCGAGGAAGCGGGGTCGATCACGAGCACTTTGTTCTGCCAGTTCCCGTTCGTCACCTGGGGAACGGAGGCGGGGAAGAGTGGCGGGCCCAGGGAATACGACAGGTTCGGGTTGCCCGACGTGGCGAAGGTGTAGGTCCCGCCTGGGAATGAGGCTTGGAGGCTCGCAAGCGAAGTGAACCCGTCGTCGAGGAGGAAATCCTGGTTGAGCGTGTCCGTGAGCGAGAGCGCGAATTGCGAGTTGCCCGGAATGGTGAGCGTCCCGCTCTGGGGCGACTGGAAGGCAAACGCGTAGGGAAACCCGAAGACGCTCTCCCCGATGGTCGTCGAGGTCTGGGAGTATGTATGCAGCATGTGGATGCCGAAGCTCGTGCTGTTGGAGCTGGCGGCGTGCGCGGCCGGTGCCGCGAGGAGCGCGGGGGCAAGGGCGACCGCGAAGAACCTGCCCTTGAAGCCCCTGATCATGTCCATGAATCGTTCCTCCAGTGGGTTGAGCATCGAAGTGCCCCTCGGCGGACGGTTCTCGCTCACAGGCTGTCCAAGAAAGGGCGAAGCGTTAATGGCTTGCATTTCGGTGCTGTCAATTCCCGGATTCTCGAATCGGCGGAAACCGCCGCCGGGTCCGGTTAGCCCCCCTGTCTCCCCGGTTCGGCCCCGGGCCGCGGCCGCAAACCACCCCCTATTGATCCACGGCCGGGGCCTCGCCCCGCTCGTAGTACTCTGCGACGACTTCAGCCACCCGCGGATCGTTCTTGGCGCGGCCATTGACGAACACGACAGGCATCCTACCCGTCATGACCGTGTCGAAGAGTTCCGCATCCACCGCCCCCTGAAAGGAGAAGCCGAGCGTCTCCGTCCTTTTGGACGGTATGCCTGCGTTGGTGAGGAGCTCCTGAAGCTCGTCCGCCCTGCGGGCCTCTTCCCTCTGGCAATCGGGCGGAGCGAAGATGAGCACGACTCCAAGGGGGGCGTTGTTGCCCGGCGCCAGCTCGACGAAGCCGTTCTTGCTGACGTCGGCCGGGGCCACGATCCCGGCATCCTCGTCCGACGGGTGGTGCTTCCTCCAGTAATGGTAGGACAAGACCACGACGACAACCAGGACGGCATACTTGAGGATCCTCATATTTCCCCATGTGCAGCCTAGGGTGCGCGGCGCGGCGAAGGCAATTGGGAAGGAACCAACGCCCCCCGGAAGGACCCGGCGCAAGGTTGCCGCGTCGCCAGGCGGCAGCCTCGCGGCCCTGAGAAGGGGCGCAGCCCTGCGCCGGCCGGCGCCCCCCTGCCGCGCGCCTACTTGTTGATGTCCTCGCCGCGCCTGAGCTTCTCGATGTTCACCTTGATCGCCGCCGCGTTGAGGGTGTCGCCGGCCGGGACCTCGGTCTGGGCCTTCAGGAGCGCCTCAAGCGCCGACTTGTAGTCGCCCATGGCGGAGTAGCCGCGCGCGAGTCCGTAGTTCACCGGCCACGCGTCGGGGTGGAGCTTGGCGTTCAGCTTGAATATCTCCATCGCCCGCTCGGTCTTGTGCTGCGAGAGCAGCTTGCGCCCGTACTGGTGGATGTCGCCCGGCGCCCCGTACTTCATCGCCTCCTCCATGGTCGAGGACGCGTCGGCATCGCGGCCCAGCTTCTCCAGGATGTCGGCCTTGTTGGAGAGCGTGAAGAAGTTGCGGTCGCCGAAGTTCTTGTCGCTAATCGCGAATTCGGCCCAGTCGAGCGCGAGCGGGAGGTCGAGGTTGTTCTGCAGCAGGTAGCCGGAGGCGGCGAGCCAGGCCTGGTACTGGAACCCCGTCGAGCCGCGCAGCTCGTCCTTGATCTTCGCCAGGACGACCTGGTCCGTGTCGACCTTGATGGGTATCGGGATGCGCTTGTTCTCCCAGGACAGCGCCAGCACGGCCGAGTCCTTCGTCACGTCCGAGAAGTCGTACGTGAGCAGCTCGTGGAATGGCGAATCCTCCCACCTGGTCTGCACGCGCAGCGCGTCATTCTTCTCGTCGTAGAAGAAGCTGCCCCACGTCCCCGTGTCATGTGAGAAGATGAGCGTCACGGCGCCGTCCTGAGCGAGGGCCATGAACAGCCCGTACGCGCCCGCCTTGAGGGGGCTTCCGGCCACCGTGACGTCGTTCTGGAACCTGACGACGGTGGTCTCGTTGGCGCCCGCGCGCCACGGGGCGGCCTTGGAGGTCCCGAATCCCAGGTCGTTGAAGCCGTAGGGGACAAGTTTTCCCCAGATCTCGCGCTTCTGGACGCTTGGGCGGTGGTAGACGACGGTGACGTCGGTGATCCCGATGGTCTGCGAGACGGTCGCCTTCGGGCTGAGTTGCGGCAGAGTCACGGGGTTCTGACTGTGGGCCGCCAGCGGCCATAGGAGTGCGGGAACCAGGGCAATCAGGGGAACCATTTTCATAGTGGGCGCGAGCCTGAGCCCCCGCGCCGCCGCCGCACGCCTTTTGGGTCGAATGGCCGCTGTGCTGAGACGAGCGGTCCGGCCGCAGGGTCGGGCGGCAGGCCGGCCCTGCTTTTCTTTGACGGCCGGCACCGATTAGTGCACGGTTCGCGTCCTCGCGACGCGCGGCGCAACCTGCGCCAGGGCGCCGGACACCGGTTCTCGTCCAATCGCGGGAGCGCCATGCAAACCCGCCATCCCTGGATCATCGCCCTCGGTCTCGCCGCCGTCCACCCTTGCATTGCGGCGCCGCAGGACGGGCAGCCCGCCGCCTGCCCCGCGCCGGTCGAGATCGTGGGCGGCTGGCGGCTGCAGGAGGCCGCGAAGGTAGCCGTGCCGGCCGAGACCCTCTCCCAGCCCGCGTTCAGCCCGGCCGGCTGGTATCGCGCCACGGTCCCCGGGACCGTCCTTACGTCCCTGGTGGACGACGGCGTGTACCCGGAGCCCCTCTACGGGGAGAACAACCGCCCGGACAGGATCCCCGAGAGCCTGTGCCGCACGTCCTACTGGTACCGCACCGAGGTCGCCGTGCCCGCGGCCTATGCGAACCGGCAGGTCTGGCTCGACTTTGACGGCATCAACTATGCGGCGGAGGTCTGGGTGAACGGCCACCGCCAAGGCGAGATCCGGGGCGCCTTCGCGCGCGGGATCTTCAACGTGACGGCGGACGTCACGGCGGGCCAGCCGGCCGCGGTGGCCGTGCACGTCTTCCCGCAGCCGCACCCGGGCTACACCCACGAGAAGACGGTCTACGCCGGCACGGGCAGCAACGGGGGCAACAGCGCCGTAGACGGGCCGACCTTCCTGTGCACCATCGGGTGGGACTGGATACCCGGCATCCGCGACCGCGACACCGGCATCTGGCAGGGGGTGACGCTCTCCGCGACGGGCCCTGTGGCCATCCGGGACCCGTACGTGGCGTCCGATCTGCCGCTGCCGAGCGCCGACTCCGCCGAGCTGACGCTGGAGGCGACGCTGAGCAACGCAACCGCCGAGGCCCAGTCCGGCTTCCTCGCGGGCCGGTGCGAGGACGTCTCCTTCCGGGTGCCCGTTAGCCTGCGGCCGAGCGAGACACGCGTTGTAAGGTTGACGCCCGCGGCGGTGCCCGGGCTTCACGTCGCGCACCCGCGGCTGTGGTGGCCGAACGGCTACGGGCCACAGTCCCTCTCGAAGCTCGTGCTGCGCTTCGAGACAGGGTCGGGCGTCTCGGACTCAAAGGAGGTCACGTTTGGCATCCGCAAGATCACCTACCACGTCCCCGGGAGCGAGAACCTCACCCTGTCGGTCAACGGCGTGCCGGTGATGGCCAAGGGGGGGGACTGGGGCATGGACGAGGCCATGAAGCGGATACCCCGGGCGCGCCTCGAGGCCCAGGTCCGGATGCACCAGGTCGCCAACTACACTATGATCCGCAACTGGGTCGGGCAGAGCACAGGCGAGGACTTCTACGAGCTCTGCGACAAGTACGGCATCCTCGTCTGGGACGAGTTCTTCCAGCCAAACCCTTTCGACGGCCCCGACCCCGACGACAACGCCCTCTACATGGCGAACGTCCGCGAGAAGATCCTCAGGTTCCGCCAGCACCCCTCGATCGCCCTCTGGTGCGGGCGGAACGAGGGCTTCCCGCCCCCCGCCATCGACAGCGCCATCCAGCGCTACACGAGCGAGCTCGACCCGGGACGGCTCTACCAGCCCAGCTCCACGTCCGGTCGGGGGGTCAACTCCGGCGGGCCCTACTACTACCGGGCTCCCCGGGCCTACTACGCCTTCGGCGAGGCCTTCAAGACCGAGGTCGGCAGCGTCTCGGTCCCCACCCTCGAGGCGGTCCGCGCCATGATGCCGCCGGCCGACTGGGAGAGCGTAAACGACGACTGGGCCGAGCACGACCTCTGCCGCGGGGCGCAGGAGGGCATGAGGTACCCGGGGGTGCTCGCGGCGCGGTTCGGGCCGCTGGTCAACCTCCCGGACTTTGTCCGCAAGGCCCAGCTCGCCAACTTCGAGGCCTTTCGCGCGATGTACGAGGGCCGCAACGCAAAGCTCTTCCATCCGTGCACGGGCGTGCTGACGTGGATGTCCAACCCGGCCCAGCCGAGCTTCGTCTGGCAGCTGTACAGCTACGATCTCGAGCCGAACTCGGCGCTTTTCGCGGCGCGCCTGGCGTGCGAGCCGGTCCACATCCAGATGAACGAGGACGACTGGCGCGTGATGGTGATTAACAACCGCGCCGAGCCCCTGGCGGGCGCCAGGGCGACCGTTACCGTCGCCAACCTGGACGGGTCGGTCCAGTCGAGGCGCGAGTTTCCCGTGTCGGCGGAGCCAAGCCTGGCGACCGACCTCGGGCCGGTCGACTGGAAGCCCGGGCTCTCCGGCGTCCACTTCGTCAGGCTCGAGCTACGCGACGCCCGGGGCCAGACGGTTTCCAGGAACTTCTACTGGCGGGCGCTCCCCGCGCACCCGGACGATTTCCTGGACCTGAACCGGCTGCCCCGGGTGGCGCTCGAGGCAACGGTCGCGCGCCGCGACGCCGGCGGCCGCTGCCTGCTTGACGTCGCTCTTCGCAACCCCACGGGGAGCGTCGCCCTGATGGCCCATGTCCAGCTCAGGGGCCAGCGGTCCGGCCTGCGCATCCTGCCCGTCTACTACACGGACAACTATGTCTCGCTCCTGCCGGGCGAGTCCGCGTCGATAGCCGTCGAGGCCGACTTGGGGCAGCTGGACGGCGACACGCCGCTCGTCGTCCTTGACGGCTGGAACACGACCGTCGCGTCCCGGTCGTTTCCCGGCAACGGCGGCGCCGCCATCGCCCCGAACACGGCCGCCATGGTGGATGCAGCCGCGGCCCCCACGTTCGGCTACCAGCACGTGCGGGCGCCGGCGAGCGGCGGCTGATCCGGTCCGCTACATCGCCGCCGGCTCGGCGTCCATGACCAGCACCTGGAAGGGCCGGAGCCCTATCTGGACCGGCTTGCCGGCCTCGAGGCGCCCAACGGGAGCGGGCGCGTCCGCATAGGGGCTGCTGACACGGAAGACCCGCGGGGCCTTGCCCGGCAGCTCGAAGGCCCCTGCCGGGTCCAGCGCGAACGAGGCCGGCCTGTCGGACGGGTTCCGAAGCGTGATCACGCCGCCGGAGGGCGCCCACCCCGCCCAGCCGTAGACCTCCAGATTGCCTGGGTCCCCGCCGATCCAGTGCGTGTCGCGCAGCGCGGCCAGGTTCCCGCGCGCCCACTTCGCCGCCGCGGCGAGGTCGTCCCAGTCCCTCTGCTTCAGCAGCTCCGGGGAAAGGTAGAGCTCCTGGAGCTGGGTGCCGGAGCCGAAGTACGAGCGCACCTCGGCCGTGAAGTCGCCGCCGGGGTCCGCGTCCAGGCCCTTCGGGTCCCTCGCATAGAGTATCCCGTGTATCATGAGTGAGTTCAGGGGATAGAGCGGGCCGCCCCGGACGACGTTCCGGTAGGTCTCGCCGTCGCGGTACGTGAGCCAGCGCTCGCGGGGCGTGCCAACCCCGGCGAAGCCGTTGTCGTCCCCGCCCCGCCAGACGTTGTCCACGTGGAAGAGCCACCAGGGCGACGGCCACGTGCCGGTCGTCTGGCTGATGTAGAGGTCCGGCCGCAGCGAGCGCAGCTCGCGCGCCAGCCGCAGCATGGCGTCGAAGTCGCGGCCGGATGCCGGGTCGATGGCCCCGGCCGAGTCGGGCCCGATCCCGTCGAACTTGAAGTACGCCACTCCGTAGTCCGCGACCGCGCCCGCGCACAGCTGCCGGAACCTCGCGTAGTAGCGCGGGCCGGCCAGCGAGAACTTTCCGTTGCGGATCTCGAAGCCCTCCGGCGCGGCCGCCTCCAGTCGGGACTGCAGGCGCGAGCCGTAGCCGCCCCACGGGGAAAGCCAGAGCCCCGGGGCCGCGCCGTATCGCGCGGCGGCCGCCCTCAGGTTCTTGAGGGCCTCGGGCCATCCGGGGCCGAAGCGCCAAAGGGAGTGGGTGTCGTCCCAGCCGTCGTCGAGCACGAAGCCGTCCAGCTTCACGCCGCGTTTGACGACCAGCTCCCGGCCGATCGCGGAGACGACGCGGAGCTCGTCGCTCTCCGAGTATTGGGTGCCGTAGCCGACGCTGTACCACGTGTTGTGGTGAAGGAAGGGGCCATAGGGGCGCGCGCGCTCCGCCTCGACGTAGTCCTGGAAGCTCCGGCGCAGCTGCGACAGCTCGGGGGAGGAGCCTATCACTAGCGACGCGGTGGCGGCCTCCCCGGGGCGCAGCGGGGCCATGAGCGGAAGGGCGCACTGCAGCCGGCCGTTGGCGACGCGGTTGTCGGCCAGCGGGTGCTCGACGCCGCAGAAGCCGGAACCAAAGACGACCGGAGAACCCGCAAACCGGCCGACGACGCGCGCGCCGTCCGGGCCCGGGACGTCGAGAAGGACGATGCGCGCAAGGTCGAGGTCCCGGGGCCCGGTGTTCCGGACCTCGAGGACCGTGCGGGAATAGGTCCTGCCCGCGCGCCAGACCAGGGACTCGGCCAGCTCCAGCCCGTTTGCCTCATACCGCCTGTGCGCCGAGTCCCCGGGCAGGCTCCTCATCCGCCCGCTCCGGACCACGCCGCCGTCGGAGAGAACCAATGCGAAGTCCCCGTTGCCCAGGATGTCACTGAAGCCTCCGCCAGCCCCGGCCGAAGAACTCTGCTCGGCCGGGCACGGCGCCGGGGTCGCCGCCAAGCTGGCGAGGGACGCGAGAAGCCAGATTGCACGGGTCGGTTCGGCGCGGTTCATGGCACTTCGTCCCCGCGAGGCTCGCCCCGGCGGCGCCCGTTTGGAAACATATTATGCCGTCATCCTGCGACTGCGGGCCGCGCCGCCCCGCGGGGGTCGTGGGCCCCCTTCCCCTTCGACGAATGCCTTCAGGCGCGACAGCGCCTGCTCCCATTGCCACGAGACCGTCTCCAGGCAGTTCCGGGCGGCTTCGATCGGCCCCGGCGTCAGCATGAACAGGGCCTCGCGGCCCCGGCGGGCGCTGTGAACGAGACCGGCGCCCTCCAGGACCCGGAGGTGCTTCGTGACCGCCTGCCGGGAGAGGTCGGAGCCCCGCGTGAGCCGGGAGATCGAGCGGGGCCGCCCGCCGCACAGCTCCCCGACCAGGCGCAGGCGTGTCTCGTCGCCCAGCGCCGCGAAGACCCCCGCCTGCGGGCGCAGCAGGGCCGGCAGAGGCGTGTCACGCCGGCGCGACATGGCTCCCGATGTTCTTCAGCTGCTCCGTCCAGCCACCGTCGTTCATCCGGAAGGCCTTGGCGCGGCGGCCGGCCGGAATCTTGTCGAAACCCGACTCTGTCAGGACCAGGAGCGTGCCGCCAGGGGCCTTCTCCAGGCGGAACTCCACGAGCGTCGGGGGCTCCTTCGAATAGTCGACGCCGGGTTCGATGGCGTACGGATGCCAGGTGAAGCTGAAGAGCCTCTCCTTGTCCATCCGCTGCACGGTCGCCTCCCACGTGATGTGCTCGTATCCGGGATAAGTGATCCGGCCGCCGGTCGTCTTGCCCGGGGCGAACGGGCCGTCCATCTTGGCGTGGAACCACTGGCCGAACTCGACGTGGTCCGTCAGCGCGCGCCAGACCCGGGCGATCGGCGCCTTGAGCTCGATTCTCTTCTCGATGCGATCGGTGTTCATAAAATGCAACCTTTAGGTGGCATAAATCGGGGGCGCGCCCAAAAGGCAACCTTTTTGTTGCATGTGCGCGGCGCGGCCGGCCGGGGCGCGCCCTCCTGGGTCATTCGTACCGCAGCGCGATTATCGGGTTGATCCTCGTGGCGCGCCTGGCCGGGATGTACGAGGCCAGCAGGGCCATTGCGCCGAGGACGGACACCACCGACAGGAGCGTGACCGCGTCGTGCCTTCCGACCCCGAAGAGCAATGAGGAAAGCACCTGCGCCGCGGCGAGCGATCCGGCGAACCCTATCAGGAGGCCGGCCGCGGCGAGCGAAAGGCCGCTGCGGAGCATGAGCCAGCGGATGTTCGCGGAGGACGCGCCGAGGGCGGCGCGGATCCCGATCTCGCGGGTGCGCTGGAGGAGCGAATAGGAGATGACGCCGTAGAGGCCGATCGCCGCGAGCAGGAGCGCCACGCCCGCGAAGACGCCGAGGACCAGCGAATGGAGGCGCTGCTCGCCGACCGATTTCGCCTTAATCTCCTCAAGCGTCGCCATCATCTGGACGGTCTGGTTCCGATCGACGTCCATGAGGGCGATCGGGATCGCGCGCTCCAGGGTCTTCGGGTCTGTTGCGGTGCGAATGATCACGGCCTGGTAGGTCTGCGGGCTCTGGTCGGTCGTGACGTACATGCCCGGGCTCTGGTCGTTCTCGGCGCTGAGGCCCCTCAACTTCTCGTCGGCCACCACGCCCACGATTCCCCAGGGTATCTCCGCCCCGGGCTCGTCCTTGTCGAACTCGATCTTGGCGACGAGGATCTGCTGCCCGATGGGGTCCTCGTCCCCGAAGAACTTCTTGGCCATCGTCTGGTTGATCACCGTCGCGGGCGCGGCGCCGCTCAGGTCATTCGGCCCGAGGAAGCGCCCGCGCACGAGGCGCATCCCCAGGGCGCGGAAGTAGGATGGGCTGACCATCTTGAAGTAGCACCCCGGCTTGTGGGCCTCGTCGGCGGGTTTCCTTCCGACGATCTGGAAGCGCATGCCGTACCCCCATCCCTGCATGGGGATCGCGGTCGTAAGGGCCACGTCGCGGACGCCCGGAAGCGCCCCGATGCGGTCCGTGATCCGGCGCAGGTAGACCTTGAACTCTGCCTCCGATGCGAAGTGCTTGGGGTAGAACGGAAGCCAGGCGGTGATGACGTTCGTCGCGTCGAAGCCGGTGTCGACCTGCTGGAGCCTCATGAAGCTGCGGATCAGGAGTCCGGCCCCCGAGAGCAGCACGAAGGCGAGGGCGACCTCGGCCACGACCAGCGCCGCGCGAATTCCGCGGCTGGAGCCGCCGGTGCTCGTCCCGATGCCGCCCTCCTTGATCGACTGGATGAGGTTCGGGCGCGACGCCTTGATCGCGGGGTAGAGTCCGAAGATGACCGCCGTGAGGACCGCCAGGGCCAGGACGAACACGAGGATCCGCCCGTCCATGGAGACGTAGGTCGAGGGCGGAAGGTAGTTCTCGGGGATGACCGTCTTGAGGCTGACGAGGCTTCCGTACGCCACGAGCAGCCCCAGAGCGCCTCCCCCGAGGGCCAGCAGGAGGCTCTCGGTGAGGAATTGGCGCACGAGGCGCCAGCGCCCCGCCCCGAGCGCGGCGCGCACCGCCACCTCCCGCTCTCGGGCGACACCCCTCGCCAGAGTGAGGTTGGTCAGGTTGGCGCACGCGATCAGGAGGACCATCCCGACGGCGGCCATCAGGAGCCACAGCGACCGCTTGACGTCGCCTTCGACGAGGATCGACCTGAATGAGTCCACGGCAAATCCCCAGCCCTTGTCCGCGTCCGGGAAGTCGTGCGCGTTGCGCAGGGCCAGCGCGTTCAGCTGCGCGCGGGCCTGCTCCAGCGTCACGCCCTGCTTGAGCTTGGCCCAGGCGTTGTACCAGCGGGCGTCGCGCGTCATGTCGCCATTCGTGAACGCCAGCGGCCGCCAGATCCTCGTCGCGGTCAGGTCAAAGGCGCCCGCCGGCATGACGCCGATCACGGTGTAGGGCTCCCCGTTGAGCAGGATCGACCTTCCTATGATCTTGGGGTCGCTCCCAAAGGGCGACACCCAGAACGCGTGGCTGATGACGGCCACGTGGTCCCGGCCGGGCTGGTCCTCTCCCTCCACGAAGGTGCGCCCGAGCACCGGCCTGATCTTGAATACGTCGAAGAAGCGGGCCCTGACCCGCTCCGACGGCACCTCGATCGGGATCTCGATGCCGGTCAGGGCCACGAATCCCCACTGCTGGGCGGCTATGCACTCAAACACGGAGGTCTGCCTCTCCAGGTCCAGGTAATTGAGCGTGGATATCCGGAATGTTCCCCCGCGCGGCGGCCTCTCCGTGACCCGCACCATCCTGTCCGCGTCCGGATAGGCCAGGGGCCTCAGGAACACGCCGTCTACATAGCTGAATATCGCGGCGTTCGCCCCGATGCCGATGCCGAGCGTCAGGAGCGCGACGGCGGTGAAGCCCGGGCTTTTCCAGAGCGATCGGCAGCAGTACCGGAGGTCTTGAAGAAGTTCTTCCACGCGCGTCGGGGGGCCGGGGCGGGCGATCACACAGCCGGGCGTGCGCCGTGTCGACGCTTCAATCGCGCCCCCGCGGCTGGCGGCGGCGTGATCGCCCCTTTCCTGCCGCCGCGCCCGGGCGCCCCGCCGCCTCGGCTCACTTCTGCGTGCTGTACTGCGCCAGGGTCCTAATCGGCCCGACCTCGACGTGGCCCCCGGGCAATTCCTTGTGGACAAGGGTGCCGCTGTTCCTCCCGAAATACGCTGCGGCCGTGGCCGCCATCGCCTCGAGCTCCTTGCTGAAGTCGCGCCCCTGCTCCCGGATGCTGAACCGCGTCTCCCAAAGCAGCTTGGCCTTCTTCTGCTTCCGCATCATCTGGAAGTCGTAGGCCATCAGGACGACGAAGTAGCGCCTGGCCTCGATCTCGTCCAGCAGGTCCTGGCGACGGACCTCGAGCGGAGTGCCGGCGAGATTGGTGGAATCGACAAGAGACGAGTCGTAGCCGAGCATGCTGGCATTCTTCGCGTCTATCTGGCTGCGCTGCTTGTCCTCGGCCGCCGACATGGCCAGGGCGCCCGTCAAGGCGTTGTCCGCATCGATCTGCGAGGGATCCCGGATGGCGTAGCCGGTCGTCGAGGCCAGTGACATCTGCGGCGGCGCACAGCTGTCCATGTCGTTGAAATGCGCAGCCTGGGGGCGGTTGGCCGCCAGCGCCACCGCGTTGGCGTCCTGAAGGATCTGGTTCGCGGTGGAGTTGGTGGAGTGATCCGGCGTGCGGGTCGTGCCCCAGTAGACCATGATCAGGAGCTTCGTCGTCGCGGGATCCCGGCCCGAGACATAGCGCTGGCTCGCGAGCGGCCTCGCGATCGTCGTCGCAACCTTCATAAAATCGAGGATGTCGGTCGTTCCGCCCTCGGCGCCTTTCAAGACGCCCCCCTTTGCAAACGCGAACGTCTCCGGCTTGAGCGACCCGTCTTCGAGCCGGGCGCGGACGTAGTCGGAGCTCGCCCTCGACGATATCGCCACCGGGCCGCCGTCATCCTCGGCGAATGCCGGGGCCGTCGCGACGGCCCCGGCGCAGCCGGCCAGCAGCCCGGCGACCCCGGCGGCGAGCCGCGAGGCGCGCCGGGCACAAGGAGCGGAAGGTCCGGATAGCGGCATCGCGCGGTCCTGGGCGGGTCTCATGGTCGCAGATGTTCCGCCCGGCATAACACCGCCGACTTTGTTTCCCCTTCACCCGCACCGGGGATACACGGGGCGCCGCGAGCCCCGCAATGGCCGCGCGGCTGCGCGCCCGGGAGCCATGTGAAACAAGTTCTAATGCACCGGGTGCGTGAGCCGCCTCGTGGGCAAGAGTATTTTGCCCAGCGATCTATGGGGAGCCCGGAGGGGTGCCGCCGGTGGCAGTCCGCCCTGCGGCGGCCTGCGGTCTGGGAGGGAAACTAATAACGGGTCCCCTGCCCCGTCCCGGCGCGGTCAGCATGGGGCCCGTCCGGCTATTCTTCCGCGACGGGACAAGCAAACGGCTACCGGCCCACCAGCACGGCCCAGCCTGTCAGTCCAAGCAGGGACACCAGCGCGATCGGCAGGCCCAGCTTGAAGAAATCGCGGAAGGAGATGTCGATCCCCTGGTGCTTGGCCTGCTCGACCACGACGAGGTTGGAGACGCTGGCCGTCAGGATGAGGTTTCCGCCAAAGCTGTTCGCGAGCGCCATGATGTAGGCCGCCGAGGCGTGCGCCAGCGGGACAATCTTGATGAGGACCATGACGGCCGGGGCGTTGCCGATCAGTGCTGATAGCCCGGCCGTGAGGGCCGCCTCGTTGCCGGGGCGGGCGGGGTTGAATCCCACCCCCACGAGCCACTGGAGCATCTGCTCGCCGTATCCCGTCGCCTGGAAGGCCCCGCTCACGACGAAGAGGCAAAGGAACATGACCAGGATCGGCCAGTCGACGAGGGCGAGCATCTCGTCCGTGCGGAACTTGGGGCTCGCCAGGTGGATGCCGGCAGCGACGAGCACGACGATCTCCTTTGGCAGAGGGGTGAAGAAGAGGGCGATCACCGCGGCGAGGATGACGAGACCCTTGACCGCGTGTGCGAGGTTGAGGGGATACTTGGGGGGGGCCGGCTGGAGTTCGGCGGCGTCGATCGTAGGCGGGCCGGCTCCGCGGCCCGCCCGGGCGAAGGCGTACGTCCCAACGAGGCCGAAGACCACGGGGACGAAGCTCCAGAGCATGTAGCTGCGGAAGCTGAGGCCGGCCACGACCGCGATCATCATGTCCTGCGCGTTCCCGATCAGCGTCGCCGCGGCGCCGATGTTGCTCGCCGCCGCCACGGCGACCAGGTACGGCACCGGGTTCACCTTCTTGCTGAGGAACGCAGTCCCCACGACCGGCGTCAGCACATAGCAGACGATGTCGTGGTTCAGGACGGCGGAGAGCCCGGCTGTCGCGCCGATAAGGACGAGGAGGAAGCGCTCGGGGTTGGCCATGCTGGCGAGGACGCGCCCGGCGATCCAGTCGTACAGCCCGGACAGGCGAAGCTGCGCCGAGATGACGAAGAACCCGAACAGCAGGAAGATCGTCGGCCAGTTGACGCTGGAGGCGATCTCGGCCGCCGACCTCCCCGAGAGGATCATGACGGCTATGGCGCCGAGGAGCGCTATCCCCACCCTGTTGAGCTTGAGCCCGGGAATGCGCCCGATCGCGATCCCCACGTAGGTGAGCGCGAAGACCGCGAGGACGGCTGGCGCGTGCTCGATCGGCGCGCTCATCACGGTCCGCCCCCGGGGCAGCCGGGATTCAACCTCGCGGTGTGTGGTCGTTCGAGGGGTCTCAAGCTTGCCACAATGCCTTCTTGGGCTAGACTGCCGGCATGGGCTCAGCGACAAAAATCCTCATCGTCATCGTCGTGCTATTCCTGGTCATCGGCCTCTGGGCCATGGGCAGCTACAACGGCCTCGTGGGCCTCCAGCAGACCACGGACGCCCAGTGGGCCCAGGTGCAGAATGTCTACCAGCGCCGGACGGACCTCGTCCCGAACCTGGTGAGCACGGTGTCGGGCGCCGCCAATTTCGAGAAGTCGACCCTGGTCGCGGTGACCGAGGCCCGCGCCTCGGTGGGCAAAGTGCAGCTTCCGGCGGGTTCCGCGCCCACCAGCCCGGAGCAGCTGGCCGCCTTTGAGCAGGCGCAGGGCCAGCTCGGTTCGGCGCTCTCCCGGCTCCTCGTGGTCTCGGAGCAGTACCCGGACATCAAGGCGACCGCTGGGTTCAGGGACCTCCAGGCGCAGCTCGAGGGGACGGAGAACCGGATAGCCGTGGAACGGGGCCGCTTCAACGACGCGGTCCGGGCCTACGACACGGCGATCCGCCGCTTTCCCGCGGCCATCATCGCGGGGATCTGCAACTTCGCTAGCCGCCCCTACTTCGCCGCGACCCCGGGCTCCGAGACGCCGCCAACGGTCAAGTTCGACTTCAACGCGACCCCGGCGCCCGCGAAGCCGTGATCGCGCGCGCATTCGCCCTTGCCGCCCTCGCGCTCGCGGCCGCGGGAGCGGGCGCCGCGGAGGTGATCCCGCCGCCGCCGCAGGCCCACTTCAACGACTACGCCTCGCTCGTCAGCCCGAGTACGGCCGCAGTCCTCGATGGGAAGCTGGCCCAGTTCGAGCGCGACACGTCGAACCAGATCGTGGTCGCGATCTTCCCGACGATGGAGAGCGACTCGTCGATAGAGGACTACACGGTGCGGGTCGCGCAGGCGTGGCACGCCGGAGTCAAGGGCCGCGACAACGGCGCAGTCCTGTTCATCTTCGCCCAGTCGCACAAGATGTACCTCCAGGTGGGCTACGGCCTTGAGGGCGCGATCCCCGACGCGCTGGCGAGGAGGATAATCTCCGACGAGATCTCCCCGGCGTTCCACCGGGGGGACTACGACGGGGGGGTGACCGCCGGGGTCGCCGCCATCATGGCGGCCACGCGCGGCGAGTACCGCGGGACCGGCCGGACCGTGGGAAGCCAGGTCACCCAGGGGATTCCCGTGGTCTTCATCCTGTTCGCCGTCTTTATCGTCTTCTCGGTGCTCCGGCGCAGCGCGTGCGTCTACGGGAACAGCGGCCGAAGCGGCTTCGGGACGGGGCTCCTGGCGGGAATGTTCCTCGGCGGCGGCTTCCGGGGCGGAGGCGGGGGCTTCGGCGGCGGAGGCGGCTTCGGCGGAGGCGGGGGCTTTTCGGGGGGCGGCGGAAGCTTCGGCGGCGGCGGCGCCGGGGGGGGCTGGTGAACACGTGAACTGGCCGTTGCTGATGCCGAGAATCGCGCACAAGCGCGTGGTTGATGCGATCCTCGCCGCGGAGGCGAGGACCTCGGGCGAGATCCGCGTGCTGATCGCGCGCCACCGCGCGCCCGACCCCGTCGCGGCGGCGAAGCACTACTTCCACCGGCTGGGGATGGCGAAATCCCCCCACCAGAACGGCGTCCTCATCTTCGTGGCGCCCCGCTCGCGCCGCTTTGCCGTGATAGGAGACAAGGCCGTGCACGAGAAGTGCGGCGACGCGTTCTGGACCGAGCTTGCCGCCTCCATGGGCGAGCGGTTCAAGCGCGGCGAGTTCACGGACGCCCTGGTGCACGGGATCGGGAAGGCCGGGGAACTCCTGGCGGCGACCTTTCCGCGGCTGCCGGGCGACGCCCCTGCGGGGCCGCCCAGCGCCGACGAGGTGGACTAGAGCCGTTTCCCGCGGCGGGACCGGAAAACTCCGGAATCTTCAGGCTCGCCGAAGATACCTGTGACTTTTCGGCCCCTTGGGGGGTTATTGGGGCAGCATGCCATCTCTAGAAGCGCTCATCCGCGACCTGCGCCTCGCATTTCGCGGGCTGCGCCGCGACAAGGGATTCACCGCCACGGCGCTCCTGACGTTTGCGCTGTGCCTGGGCGCCAACGTGGCCCTCTTCGCGGTCGTGAACGCCGTGCTCGTCCGGCCGCTTCCGTATCCGGATCCCGGCCAGATTGTTACGGTATTCAACCAGTACCCGAAGGCCGGCGTGGACAGAGCGGGCGCCTCGGTCCCTCACTACCTCGAGCGCCGGTCCGGTATCGCGGCTTTCGCCGAGGCTGCGGCCTTCCGCGGCAACGGGGCGACGATCGGCGAGGCTGGCTCGCCCACCCGGATCGCCTCGATGAACGTCACCCCCTCGTTCTTCCGCGTCCTCGGGGTCGAGCCGGCCCTGGGCCGCGGCTTCAGGGAGGAGGAGGGCGTCTACGGGAAGAACGACGTCATCATCCTCAGCGACGGGCTCTGGCGCCAGGAATTCGGCGCCGACCCGGCTGCAATCGGCAGGAAGCTCCGGGTGGACGGCACCCCGCAGACGGTGGTCGGGGTCATGGCGCCCGGATTCACCTTCGGCACCTCGAAGGCCCAGCTCCTGGCGCCCCTCTGCTTCGGAGACGACGAGCGCAAGCCGGAGGAGCGCCACTCGAACAACATGTCGATGATCGCCCGCCTGCGCCCGGGGGCGACCATCGCAGCGGCCCAGTCGCAGGTCGACGCCCTGAACAAGCACTCGCTTGAGCAGGACCCCTACGCCAAGCTGGTCGTCGACGCGGGGTTCCACACGACGGTGGCCGACCTGCACACCGACCTCGTCGCCGAGACGCGCCCCATGCTCGTCCTGCTCCAGGCGGGCGTCCTCTTCCTGCTGCTCATCGGCACTGTCAACCTCGCCAACCTTCTGCTTGTCCGGAGCAGCGCGAGGACCAAGGAGTTCTCGGTCCGGCGGGTCCTCGGCGCCGGCCGGCTTCAGCTCGCGAGGCAGCTCGTAGCGGAGACCCTGGTGCTGTCGCTGGCCGGCGGGCTTCTGGGCCTCGGCCTCGGCTGGGCCGGGCTGAGGGGCCTCGAGTCGCTCGGCGCGGACGACCTCCCCCACTTTGCCCCGTACCGCCTCGACGGGACCGTCTGCCTCGTGGCGCTGGCCGCCTCGGTTGTCACGGGCCTGCTGCTGGCGGTCCCCGCGCTCTGGCACGCCCTGCGCGAGAACCTGGCGCAGGCGCTCTCGGTCGAGTCAAGGGGCGGCACGACCGCGCGCGCGGCGCACCGGCTGCGCCACGCGCTGATCGTCGCCCAGTTCGCCCTGGCCTTCACGCTGCTGTCGGGCGCCGGGCTGCTCGGGATCAGCTTCTCGAGGGTCCTCTCCGTCAACCCGGGCTTCCGCCCGGAGAACGTGCTCACCGGGGGCGTGTCGCTCCCGTGGCAGCGCTACAAGGACGACAAGCCGAGGTTTGAATTCATCAGGCGCCTCGGCCAGGAGCTGCGCCCCCTTCCGGGCATGGGCGCCGTCGGATTCACGACCAACCTGCCGTTCAGCGGGAACGTCAACGACAACGCGGTCAGCATCGAGGGGCAGCCGCCGCTGCCCGGGGATTCCCTGCACACCCATTTCACCAGCGGCATAGCCGGCGATTTCTTCGCCGCCATGGGCATCCCGCTTCGCGAGGGGCGGCTCCTCAACGACGACGACTCGGTGCGGTCGCTGCGGGTGTGCGTGGTGGACGAGGACGTCGTCCGCCGCTACTGGCCCGGAAGGAGCGCGCTGGGGCAGCGCCTCTTCCGGGGGCCCCCGGGCAAGCACGAGGACGCCTACGCCGTCGTAGGCGTGGTCGCCTCGGCCAAGCAGACGGACCTCGCCGACGTGCGGGCGAAGGGCTCGATCTATTTCCCGTACATCCACTACGCGAGTCAGGGGGTGACCGCGGTCATCCGCACGGTGCAGGCGCCCGGGAAGGCCGGCCCGGCCCTGCGGGCTGCGGTGCTGCGCGTCGATCCCGAGCTCGCCGTCGAGGACATGAAGTCGATGACCGCGCGCCTAGACGAGAGCCTCGTCGCCCGGCGCTCACCCCTCATGCTGGCGGGCATCTTCGCCGGCGTGGCCCTCGTGCTAGCCGCGGTCGGGATATACGGCGTCCTGGCCTACGCCGTCGCCCAGCGCCGCAGGGAAATCGGCGTGCGGATGGCCCTCGGCGCCCTCCCCCAGCAGATCGTCGCGCAGTTTCTGCGGCTCGGAGCCGCGCTTGCCGTCTCGGGCTCGGTTTTGGGGGCGATCGGCGGCTGGTTCACGGGGCGCGCCATGGCCGGGCTCCTCTTCGGCGTCGGCCCCGCCCACCCGGCGGTGTTCGCCGGCACCGCCACCGTGCTCGCGACGGTCGCGATGGCGGCCTGCCTGCTTCCCGCGGCGCGTGCCGCGCGCGTCCCGCCGATGGAGGCGCTTCGCTCCGACTAGCCCTGCGCCGGGCGGCGGCCCTTACCGGCCCAGGAGACGGCCCGCCAGCTGCGCCTCGAAGCCGTCGCGGTTCCTCCACCGGATGGCCACGCGGGCCCTGAAGGGCCCGGCCGCCGAGCGGCGGGTGAAGCCGTTGTCGGTCACCTCGAACCGGATCGCCTCCGTCTCCACGAGCTCCTCCGAATACGCCAGGTAGACGGCGACGCAGTCGAAGAGGGTCGTCGAGCGCGTGGGGAAGAAGTCGCACGCCATCCAGTTCTGCCGCGGGGCGAAGACGCAGTAGCTCGCGATCAGGGCGCGCAGCAGGGGGTCGGAGGTGGCGCTCCAGATGGCGTGGTAGCGCTCGCCGGCGAGGCTCACCCGCCCGCAGGTGTCCAGCGGGGTGATCAGGATGTCGCGCCAAGGCGCCGAGAGCACGGCCCTGAAGCCGGCAGGGTTCACCTTGACGTTGAACTCCGCGGAGGGAGGCTTGCCGTCGTAGCCGGCGTCGAAGCTCCCGAACATCCCGACGAAGCGGCACTTTGCGGCGATGTCCGGGGCCCTCCCGAGGGCCAGGGCGAGGCTCCATACCGGGCCGATCTCGACGATCGTGACCGGCCGCGGGGACTTCTCGACGACGTCGATCAGGGCCCCCACACCGTCCGGGTAGACGCGCCCCGGGTATTTCGAGACGTCGTAGCCGGCTATCCAAGGAGCCAGCGTCTTGTTGTCGTCGCCCGTCGGGCCGTGGTTGTCCCCGATTCCAACGGGCACGTCGGCGCGGCCCGCGGACTCGAGGAGCTTCGCGGCCACCGCGCCCCGGTACTGCGTGTCGTAGGGATCGGTGACGACGAGCTTGAGGTCGAGCTCGGCGGAGCGCAGGGCGAGGGCGATCGCCCAGCTGTCGTCGATGTCGTTCCCTATGTCCGTCACGATGACCGTCGGGATCCTCTCCGGGCCGGCGTCCGGCGCCGCCGCCGCGCCGGGCGGGGGCGCCCAAGCGGCGAGCATGATCAATGCTATCCTCGCGTCCTTCATTTCCCGAGGAGAGCGTCGATTTCGGAGCGGGCGGGTATGGACGGCTGGGCGCCGCGGCGGGTGACCGATATGGCCGCGGCCGCGTGGGCGAACCGGACCGCGGCGCCGAGGGGGCAGTTCTCAGCAAGGCGCACGGCGAGCGCGCCGTTGAAGACGTCCCCGGCGGCCGTCGTGTCGACGGCCCTCACCTTGAAGCCCGGGATCACCTGTGAGCCGCCGCGGGTGGCGACGAGGGCGCCCCTTGCCCCCAGGGTGACGATGACCGTCCCGACGCCGCGCCTCATGAGGATGCGCGCCGCCCTGGCCGCCGACGCGGCGCCGGTCACCCGGACGCCCGTCAGCACCGACGCCTCGGTCTCGTTTGGCGTCAGGATGGAGACGTTCCTGAGGAGAGCGCTGGGGAGGGGGCGGGCCGGGGCCGGGTTGAGGATGACGTCGACCCCCGCCGCCCTGGCGATGCGCGCCGCGGCCTCGACGGTCCTGAGCGGCGTCTCGAGCTGGACGAGGAGGACGCGGGCCCCGGAGATCAGCCCCCGCGCGGCGGAGACGTCGGCGGGCGAGAGCCGCTGGTTGGCCCCCCCTGCCACCCCGATGCTGTTCTCGCCGTCCGCCCCGACGAAGATCAGGGCCACGCCGGAGGGCCGGCCGCGGTCGCGGACGACGCGCGACAGCCCCATCCCCTCCTTCCTGAAGCCCGCCAGGGCTGCGTCGCCGAGGGGGTCCCTGCCGAGGCGCGCGACAAAGGACACCCGGCCGCCGGCGCGGGCGGCGGCGACCGCCTGGTTGGCGCCCTTGCCGCCCGGGGCCGTGCTGAACTCGCCGCCGAGCAGGGTCTCGCCGGGCCGGGGAACCCGGGCGACGCGCAGGATCATGTCGGTGTTCGAGCTGCCGACGACGACGACGGATTTGCCGGTTGGCCTGCTCATTGGGCTCTGGGGAGCGGGGCAGTCACGACTTCGAGAGGATCAGCAGGGCAAGGCCCGCGATGTAGAAGACGAACATGGCCGCGAGCAGGTTCGAGGTGCCCCTTGGCGCGCCCTTGAACTCCTTCCAGACGAAGACCCCCCAGAGGGCCCCGACCATGGTGGCGCCCTGGCCCAGGCCGTACGAGAGGGCCGGCCCGGCCCTGGTGCTCGCGATGATGTTCAGGGCCATTCCGGTGCTCCAGATCGCGCCACCCAGGATCCCGACGGCGTGCAGCCGGGCGCTTCCCTTGGTGAAGTAATCGGCGAAAGGCACCCGCTCCCCGGAGAGCGGCCAGAGCATCATCAGCGTGTTCCAGAGGAAGTTCGAGAGCAGGACGCCCGCGCTGAATACGACGACCGCCGTGTACGGGCTGAGCTTTCCGGCCTCGAGCGCGAGCGCGCCCCCTCCGGGCCCGATCCGGCCCATGGACTGGGCCACGTACTTGTAGAAGAACCCCATCAGGACGCCGGCGGCGACCGAGAGCATGATCCCTTTCGCGGAGGCCGAGCCGCTGCCGCCGGCAAGGCGCCTGTACGCCATCGCGTCGAGCACGATCGCCAGGGTCACCAGTCCGACTCCCGCCGCCAGCATGGGCGCGTTGCCCTCGTGCGACGAGAGGTAGGTCGTCAGCACCCCGAGCACGAGGGCCAGGCCCACGCCCACGGGGAAGGCGACCGCCATTCCGGCGATGTCGATGGCGGCGACGAGGAGGATGTTGGAAAGGTTGAAGATGACGCCGCCTAGGAACGCGGAAACGAGCCAGCGGGACTGTGCCTGCGCCAGGTCGGCGGCGAACGGCCTCCCGACGGCGCCCGAGCTCCCCAGGGTGTACGCCAGGACAAGGGCCAGCAGGAAGACGCCGACCGCGTAGTCCCAATAGAAGAGCTGGAAGCGCCAGTCCCTTCGGGCGAGCTTCTGGGTGTTGGCCCACGATCCCCAGCAGAGCATGGTGACGGCGCACAGGGCGACGGCGACGGGGTATGATTGGACGACGAACATGGGGCTGCGCCCGCGGGCGCCAAGGACGCATCCTTGTAGATCCGACGCACGGCGCTGGCAAGCGGAACTGCGCCTCAGCGCGGCGCGGACCGGCCCTGCAGCAGCCCGGCCAGCCGGGCCCTCACCGACTCGCGCCACTCCTCGACCGTCACGCTGTACATGACCGTGTCCCGGAACGTGCCGTCCCGGCGCGCCTGCTGGCGGCGGATGACGCCGTCTTTCCTCGCACCGAGGCGCTCTATCGCCGCCTGGGACCTCAGGTTCAGGTTGTCCGTCCTCCACCCGACCACGGAGCAGCCCAGGGTGTCGAACGCGTGCTCCAGGAGCCGCAGCTTGCACGCCGTGTTGACGTGCGTGCGCTGCCAGCTCCTGGCGTACCACGTGTAGCCGATCTCGACGCGGCGAGTGGCCGGGACGATGTCGTGGTAGCTGGTCGACCCGACGATCCGTCCACCCCCGGTCTCGCGCACGGCCCACGGCACGCGCACGCCCCTCTCGCGGTCGGCGAGGGCTGCCTCTATGTACGCCCGGGTGCTCCCGGGCTCCGGGACGGACGTGAAGTGCAGCTTCCAGAGCTCGCCGTCGGCCGCGGCGGCCGCGAGCTCCGGCTCGTGCTCAAGGCCCAGCGGCTCGAGCCTCACGCCCCGGCCCTCGAGGACGACGGTTGGATCGACGCTGAACAAGGGCCGCCCCCCTAGGACGAGGGGAACGGGGTCGCCCGGCGCACGAGCTGGATCGGGACGCCCCAGGGATCGCGCAGCATGACGAGGAACGATCCGTCCGGCAGGGTCTCCTCGTAGGCCGTCGTCGCGCCCGCGCTCTGCAGTCGCGTGCTGGTGGCGCCCGGATCGTCGACGACGAACGCAACGTGGAAGCAGAGCGGGTGGATCATGCTGTAGTCGGGGATCTGGGCCGCCCTGTTCGTGTACAGCTCCATGATCACCCGGCCTGTCTCCTCGGCCAGGAAGGTCGTGTAGGGCTCGTCGGGCCTCGATCGCACGACCCGCAGCTCAAGGTGGTTCGTGTACCAGAGGACCGAGGCTCTGGCGTCGGGCACGTTCAGGGCGAAGTGTTCGAATTTCATTTTTTGTTGGGGCTGCCTTCTAGGAAATCGCGGACTTTGGCGCGGGCGTGGGCGCCGGCGTCCTCGAGGACGAGGTGCCCGGCGTCCGCATACCGCTCGACCCGCGCGTCGGGATAGATCTCACGCCAGCGGGAAAGAAAGGCGTCGTCGAAGCAAAAATCGCGCGCCCCCCAGAGGAGCATCTTCTCGTGGCCCGAGAGCCGGGAAAGCCCCTGGAAGACCTCGTCAAGCGCCCTGCGGCTCGGGTGGCCGGCCTCGATGGGGACGTCGAGGACGAAGCGGTGGACGCCGACGCGGTTCGCCCAGCTGTCGTACGGATAGAGGTACGCGCGCCTCTCGTCCCACGTGAGCCTCCGGGAGGCCGTTCCCATCCAGGTGGCGGCCTCGGCGAAGCCGTTTAGCCCGCGCACCAGCAGGGCGCCGATCCAGGGGGCGCGGCAGAGCGCTATCCGCGCCGGTATCCTGTCCATCCCGAACGCGGCCGTGTTCAGGATCGCTATCCGCCCCACCCGCTCCGGGTGCCTGCCGGCGAATCCGAGCCCGATCGGCCCGCCCCAGTCGTGCACCACCAGGTGGACCCTCCGGAGGCCGAGCGCCCCGACCAGGGCCTCGACGTCGTCGATCCGCGCCGCGAGGCCGTAGTCGTAGTCGGCGGGCTTCTCCGACAGCCCCATGCCGACGTGGTCCGGCGCCACGCAGCGCATGGATGGCGAGAGCTCCGCGATCAGGTCGCGGTAGAGGAAGGACCACGTCGGGTTGCCGTGGAGCAGGAGGACGGCCTCGGCGTCCCGGGGTCCCTCGTCCAGGTAGCTCATCCGGGCGCCCCGGAGCGTCTGGAACGACCGGGGCGAAAAGGGATAGAGGCGCGCCAGCCAGCCGGGGACGGCGCTAGCCTGTGGGTCGGTCACCATTCGAGTGCCAGCATCAGGCAGTTGAGCCCGCTCCCGATACCCATCAGTGCGACGCGGCTGCCATCGCGGACCGCGCCGGCCTCGGCGGCTGCCGACAGCGTCGCCGGAAGCGAGACCGAACCCATGTTGCCCAGGGTCTCGAAGGTCGAGAAGTCCCTGGCGACGTCGAGGCCCAGGGCCTCGAAAAGGCGCCGCCGGTGCGCGCTGCCCACCTGGTGGCAGATGGCCCGGTCGACCGAGTCCCTCGTCCAGGCGGTGCCCGCCGTGAAATCCTCCCACGTCGACTTCGCCAGCGAGACGCCCGCGTCCAGGAGGCGCTCCGAGTCGGTCTGCATGGCGAGGGAGCCCGCCCCGGCGGCGTCGCCCTGGCAGAGCTCGCTGTGCTCGGTGGCCGAGCGGGCCGCGCCCCCGAGGATCCGGTGCGCCCTGCCCTTGACGAGGTCGCGGTGGCAGACGACGGCGGCCGCGGACCCGCAGCCGATGGTGAGGTTGGCGAAGAACGGCTTTATCCCGTTCCGGTCGAACGGGCCGGCGAGGAGCGTCCTGACCGTCTCCTCGACCAGGGGCCGGCCGTTCTCGCCGGCCGCGATCAGAGCCGCGCCGACCTGGCCGCTCTCGATCAGGCCGGCGGCGACCACCACCGCGTTCAGGAACCCGAGGCAGGCGTTCGACAGGTCGAAGATCTGCACCGACTCGGCCAGTGCGATCTTGCGGTGAGCGAAGGCGGCGGACGCCGGCTCGAGCATGTCGCGCGAGACCGCCGCGTGTATGAAGAGCCCGATCTGGTCCCTGCTCAGCGAGGAGGAGGCCAGGACGGCGCGCCCCGCCGCCGCGCTCGCGTCCGACGGCCGCGTCCCTGCGGGCCACATCCGCCGCTCGCGGATGCCGGTCATGAGCTCGAGGCGCCCGAAGGGCAGCCGGAGCCGCTCGTAGAGGGGCCGCAGCTGCTCCTCGATCTGGGACGAGGTCCACACCTCGTCCGGCAGCGCGACCGCGATCGATTCCAGGCACACGTTCTTGAAGCGCATGGATGCGGGCGGCGCGCGTCAGCGCTCCGGCCTCATCGCCAGCCGGATCACGTCCTTGTCGAACATGTTGCATCCGAGCCCGGCGTCGACCGTCAGGGTGGCGGCGTTGATCCCGCTGCTCCTGGGGCTCAGCAGGAACAGGACCGCGTTCGCCACCTCCTGGGTCTCGAGGTTGCGCTTCCTGAAGGTGAGCTTCTCGGCGTACAGGTAGCTCTCCAGGTACCCGGGTATGCCGGCCGACGCGCTTGTCTTGAGCGGCCCCGAGCCGACCACGTTGAAGCGCACCTCGGAGTCGGCGCTGAACGACTTCGCGAGGAAGCGCGCCGAGGAGTCGAGCGCCGCCTTGACGGGCCCCATGTAGCCGTAGTTGTCGGGGGTGACCAGGAGGGACGAGACGCCTATCGCCACGACCGAGGCGTCGCGCGCCAGGTGGGGCCGGAACGCGCGGGAGACCTCGACGAGCGAGAAGGCCGACACGGCGGCCGACTGGAGAAAGTCGCCCCTCTTGGTGGCGTGGAAGGGCTGGAGCCCGCCGGAGTAGTTCGCGTAGGCGACCGAGTGGACGAGCCCCTGGAGCGGGGCGTGCCCGGCGCCGGCCACCTCGGCGGCGAGGCGTTCGGCGGCGCCCTCCTCCTCGAGGTCGCAGACGAAGACGGGCCGGCCGGAGAGGAGCGCCTCAAGCGACCTGCGGCGGGCCTCGGAGCGCACGCTGTAGACGACGCGGGCCCCCTCGTCCTCGAGGGACCGGCCGACCGCCCACGCGACGCTGCGCCTGTTGGCCACGCCGAGGACGAGGAACGTCTTCTTCTCGAGTCCGAGGTAGCTCACGGCGCGTCCCCAGGCGTCCTCCAGGCGACCGAGAAGTTGACAGACAGGACCCGCGTGTCGCGGCGCCTCATGGAGCCGGACATGATGTAGAACCCCGCCATGAAGTCCTTCTTGGTGACCTCGATCGTGACGGTGTCGCCCGGGTACACGGGGTTCCGGAACCGGACGTCGGCGATCTTCACGAGCAGGGGTATCCCCGCCGGCGCCTCCCTTCCGGCGTGGAGCCGCGCCAGGTACAGCGCCCCGGCCTGGAATACGGCCTCGCACAGGAGGACCCCCGGCGTGATCGGCGCGCCGGGATAGTGGCCCTTGTAGAACGCCTCCTCGGGATGCCACGTGCGCCTCGCGACAAGTCCGTCGGGGGTCTCGGAGACGATCTCGTCGACGAAGAGGAACGGGGGCCGGTGGGGGATCAGCCCGAGTATCTGGGGGTTCGCGCTCACGCGGCCCTCCCCTGCCTCTGGGCGCAGACGTAGCGGTCGACCTTGTTGGCGACGATGACCCCGTAGTTGATCGTCCCCAGCCAGCCCGACATGATGATTCCCACTGAGCCGGCATGGTAGAGGCCGGGGAGGCGCTCGGGAAGCTCCATCGAGACCTTCAGGCCCTCGAACTTGGTCCCGAACGAGGTGCCGCCGAAGTGGGTGGTGTACCGCTCGATGGTGCGGGGCGTCGCCGCCTCCTTCCAGTCGATCTTCTGCCGGACGCCGGGGACGAAGCTCTCCAGGGCCGCGATCGACTCCTCGATGAGGCGCTCCTTGTGCAGGGAGTACTCGGCCTCCGAGAGGCCCATCCAGTCGGCGTACTGGCCGTTGATGGACGCGACGACGGTGTAGCGCCCCGAGCCCGGCCTCGTCTCCGGGTAGTAGACCGAGAACGTGCGGCTCGTCGTGTGGAAGTCCGTCAGCTCCTCGCTGCTGAACTTGGGGCTGGCCGACGTGAACACCAGGTCGCCTATGTGGGGGATGGACTCGCCCTTGCGGATCCCCATGTAGACCTGGCACGAGCTCGAGTTGATGCGCACGGCCTGCGCCGCGGCCGCGTACTCGGGGGGGAAGTTCTCGGCGCCCGCCAGGCGCAAGATCGTGTTCTTGAGGTTGGCGTTGGAGAGCACCGCCTTCGCGCGGATGACGCGGCCGCCCTTGGCCACAATCCCGCACGCGACCCGCCCCCCCGCCCTCTCCTCGACCAGGATCCTCTCGACAAGGACCTTCTTGCGCATCTCGACGCCGTTTTTCGCCAGCTCGGCCGTCATCTTCCCGACCAGCAGGTCCGACCCGCCGCGGAAGGTGTAGACCCCGGAGCCCATGAAGTTCGAGAACACGATCCCGTAGGTGATCGCCGGGTCGTCGAGCGTCGAGCCGTTGGCGTAGGCTATGGGCTCCATGAGGAGGCGCCTCACGTCGTTCCTGCCCGGGAAGAACCGCTCGAGCATCTCGCCCGTCGTCTCGGCGCTGTTGTCGTAGAAGTTCATCGCCCTCAGGTGCTCGTAGAAGCGCTCCACCTGGGCCCGCTCCACGCCGAACTGCTCGACGAGGACGCGGGTGTAGTCGTCGCGCGTGAACGTCGTCCAGACGTCCATCTCCGGGTTCACGAAGCGGATGTCCTTCAGCTGGACGATCGAGTCGGCGATCTCCCGCGTCCAGTACTTGCGGCAGGACTTGATCATCCCGACCGGAAAGCCGTGCAGCGAGATGTCGAAGATGTGCCCCCCCTTCCGCGTGAACCACGTCGCGAGACCCCCGTACTGGTAGTGGTGCTCCAGCAGCAGCACGCGGTGGCCCGCCTTGGCGAGCACGTTCGCGCCCGTCAGTCCGCCGAGGCCGCTCCCTATGACGATCACGTCATACTCGTCGGCGGCGCCTTTGAGCCAGTCATAACCCATGGAGGGACAATGTTGGAGCAGCGTCGGGGGCGGTCGGCAACTGGTTTCGCTGCCGGAGGGTCCGCCCCGGGCGGAAAAAGGCCGCCCTCGCCGGGCCTGCGCAGTTGACCCCGCCCGGCAATCGCTCATTTCTGCTGGCCGCAAGACCAATCATGAAACCGACGCAGGTTGCCGAGTACTGGGAGGCGAACGCCGAGACGTGGACGCGGCATGCGCGCGCAGGATACGACATCTACCGGGACGCGCTCAACACGCCCTCCTTCCTGGCCATGCTGCCCCCGGTCAGGGGGCTGGACGGCCTCGACATCGGCTGCGGCGAGGGCTCGAATACCCGGAGGCTGGCGGAGCTCGGGGCGAGGATGAGCGCCATAGACATCGCCCCGACGTTCATCCGGCACGCCCAGGCCGAGGAAAGGCGCGACCCCCTCGGGATCGACTTCCGCACCGGCGACGCCATGGCGCTGCCGTTCGGGGACCGCTTGTTCGACTTCGCGACGGCCTTCATGGCACTCATGGACATGCCGGACCAGGGGCTCGCGCTGCGGGAGGCGCACCGCGTGCTGCGCCCGGGAGGCTTCCTGCAGTTCTCCATCCTGCACCCCTGCTTCGCGCCCCCCCACCGCAAGGTGCTGCGCCGGCGCGACGGCACGGTGAGGGCGATCGAGGTGGCGGGCTACTTCGACGCCACGGACGGCAGGGTGGACAGCTGGCGGTTCTCCACGCTGCCCCGGAGCGAAAGGGCCAAGGTGGCCCCCTTCCGCACGCCGCGCTTCCACCGGACGCTCAGCGAATGGGTCGCCCTGATCCGGCGCGCGGGCTTTGCGATCGAGGAGTTCAACGAGCCGCGCGCGGGGGCGGGCCAGGGCAAGGCGGAGGCCATCGTCTCCGATACGCGGGTGGCCCCCATCTTCCTGCACGTTCGCGCCACCAGGGCGCAACCGCCCCGGCGCCGAGGACGCCCCTACCCCCCTTGAGCGGCCCATTGACCATCCCACTCGCGGCGCAGTCGGCCGACACCGTCATGGGCCGCATCTACAACCATTTCTTCGTGCACGAGTCCTCGGCGGGGATCCGGATCCTGCTGATCGTGGTGATGGCCGCCCTGGCCCACGTGGCGGTGAAGCTGATCCGGCACGTGAGCGAGTGGCTGATCATGCGCGGCCACGGGCAGAAGGGCCCCCTGGGCGCCGTGACCCAGAAGCCGAAGTTCGTCACCGTGACCCGGCTGGCGGTCAGCGGGGTCACCTTCGTCATCTACTTCGTGGCGCTCGGCCTGATCGTGCAGGAGTGCGGCTTCAGCCTGACCACCTACATGGCGAGCGCGTCGGTGGTGGGCCTGGCGATCAGCTTCGGCTCCCAGGGCCTGGTCCAGGACATCGTGATGGGGCTGACGCTGATCTTCTGGGACGCGATGGACGTGAACGACATGGTGGAGGTCGCCGGGGCGACGGGCAACGTGATCGGCCGGGTTGAGGAGATCGGCATGCGCTACACCAAGATCGTCAACTTCTACAACCAGAGGATCTTCATACCCAACCGCACCATCGGCAACGTCAGCAGGTTCCCGCAGGGGGGCGCCGACGCCTATGCGGACGCCCAGATCCCGGATGGCGCAGACCCTCAGGCGGTCGCCCGGACCATAGCAGGCATCGCGACCGCCATGTGGGTGCAGTTCGGCGCCATCATCCTGAGCGAGCCCGGCGTCGGCGAGGCGGAGGCCGCCCAGGGCGGCGGATGGAAGTTCGTGCGCGTCCACTTCAAGATCTGGCCCGGACAGTGGAGCCTGATCGAGGTCACGTTCCGCCAGCAGCTGGTCAAGGCCATGAGGGCCGTGGACCCGAGCTACTCGGATTGGCAGGTGCCCGTGACCTACCGGGCGGGGACGCCCATGAGGGTCATAAGGAGCCTGTGAGCCCGGCGCGGCGCCCGGACTAGGCCATCAGGATGTGCCGGTTGGCCATGGCGATGCCGCTCAGCATGGAGCCGACGATCCCGAGCATCCCCTGGTCGGTGCCGCAGAGGTAGACGTTGGGAAGCGCCGTGCGCCCGCCGGGGTTCTTCTGCGGCGACCCGTAGATGGCGCCGCGCAGGTGGCCGGTGTAGTGTTCGACCGTCGTCGGCGTGAACATGTCCGTCGCCACCGTCGCCCTCTCGAGGGCGTCCGGCGCGCCGAGCGCCGGGAGAAAGCGCTGGGCCGACTCGCGGATCGCGCCGAACCAGCGGAGCTTGTCGGCGCGGTAGACGGCCTCGGGCAGGTTCGCCCAGGCGTCGTAGTTGGCCAGGCACGTGACGCGGACGAGGCCCTCCGCAAGCCCGCGGCCCGGCCCGTAGTCGAAGTTGTTCGGGAAGCAGATGATCCCGCTGGCCACGTCGACCTGCCCGGGCGGATTGCGGTAGGCGAACCTTTCCGAGTCGTTGAAGAAGACGATCGTGTCGGCTCCCCAGCCGAGATCGGCCGGCGCCCGGTCGAGCACCGAGATCGTCTCCACGTATCCCAGGCGGGTCAGCTCGGCGCGCCTCCCGCCGACCAGGGCGTCCGTCTCGGCCATGCCGATCGACGAGAGCACCCGCGAGGCCGAGACCTCCTCGCCGGAGTCCAGGAGCAGGGCCACGGCCCGGCCGTCCCGGACGACGATGCTCCTTACGCCGCAATTCATCCGGCGCTCCCCTCCCGCCTTGCGGTACTTATCGAGGAGAACCCTGATGATGACCCGAACGCCCTCGAGCGGCCGGGAGAGGCCCTCCAGGTAGAGGGCGCGGAACATCACGGTGAACTGGTCGAGGTCCATGTCGTGCTCGCGGGCGCTCCCGTAGAACATGAGGGGGCAGAGCAGCATGTCCTCGAGCAGGGGGTCGCTGATCATCGTACGCACGAACTGTCGCGCCGAGGCCTGCGAGCCGGGGCCCGTGAGAGGGGCCTCGCGCACGAAGCGGGCGACCCCGGCGAACCCGTCCACCTGGCCGGGGAACCGGGCCGCTACCTGAGACTCGAGGAACCCGAAGTCGTTCGTGAAGCGCAGCGCGGCACCGCCCGCGGCGCCGAACGCCACGCGGGAGCCCTTCTGGGGGCACAGCGCGAGCTCCTCCCTTTCGATCCGCAGCTGCCTGAGGATCTTTCCCAGCGGCGAGCCCTTGACCCCGGCCGGGACGAAATTGGTGACGGCGTGGAGCCCGACGTCGTACTTGCGCCCGCCCAGGCTGTAGAAGCTGTTCAGGCCACCGGGCGCGCTGTGGCGCTCGAAGATGCAGACCCTCTTGCCGAAGTGCGCCAGCCTTATCCCCGCGGCCAGGCCGGAGAGTCCGGCTCCGATGATGGCGACGTCGTACTGCGGGCCCGAATTCAACTCTTCGCCGCGAGCGCGTTGAATTTCGGCGTCAGGTATTCGGCGCAGCTGTCAAGTGAGGCGAGGCGGGTGTAGTCGGCTTCGGGGACCTCGATGCCATGGCGCTTGCGCAGCTCCATCACGATGTCGAGAAAGTCCATGCTGTCGAGCTGGAGCTGGTCGCGAAGCCGCACATCGGGCTTGACGCCTGACAGGTCCTCATCCGGCGCGATGTCGGCGATGATGTCCAGGACCGCCTTCTTGCATTCTTCGTTGGTCATGTGTGGTTCTGCGAGAGCGGATGCTATGGCACGAATCGCTTCACAATCAACGTGGAATTTATCCCCAGCATTCCGAACGAGTTGTTGAGGATCGTGTCGATGCGCCCGGCCCTCGACGGCACGTTCAAGACTAGCCCCGGGAGCGCGCACGCCGGGTCCAGGTTGTCGACGTTGATCGTGGGGTGGACCATCAGGTCGTCGAACGACGGCAGGTTTCCCGCGAGCTCAAGGGCGCCGGCGGCGCCCATGCAGTGGCCGATGAAGCTCTTGGTGTTGTTGACGAAGGTGTCCGGGCAACCCTTGCCGAAGACCGAACGGATCGCCTCGCATTCCTGGATGTCCCCGAGGGTCGTCGCCGTCGCGTGGGTGTTGACGATGTGGATGTCGGCCGGCCTGAGGCCCGCGTTTGCCAACGACTTCCGGATGCACTCGGCCTGGCGGACGGGATTGGGAAGGACATAGTCGCTCGCGTCGCTGTTGACGCCGTACCCGGCGATCTCGGCGTAGACGCGCGCGCCGCGGGCGAGCGCGTCGTCGAGCCGCTCGAGGGTGTAGAGGCAGCCGCCCTCCGAGACGACGATCCCGTTGCGGGCCAGGTCGAACGGCCTGGAGGCCTTCGCCGGCGTGTCGTGGGTCGCGAGCGCCCCCTGGGACTTGAAGCCGGCGAAGATGCCGAACGTGTGGATGCTCTCGC
>CAZCAJ010000004.1:0-94242 GCA_964496645.1 uncultured Opitutaceae bacterium | reverse complement strand
CGAGCTGCGCAAGATTCCCGAGGGACGCGCCTTCGCCTTCTCCCCTCCTTCGATCCCGGGCGTCGGCACCGCCGGCGGCTTCACCTTCGTCCTCGAGGACCGGGCGGGCCGCGACGTCGCCTTTCTCGCCGACAACCTGGCCAAGTTCATGGCGGCCGCCGGCAAGAGGAAGGAGCTGACCGGCCTCACGACCACCTTCCTGCCGAGGATCCCGCAGATCTTTGTCAACGTGGACCGGGACAAGGTCCTCAAGCAGGGCGTCGCGCTGGCGGACGTCTACCGCACGCTGCAGTGCTACATGGGCGGCATCTTCGTCAACTACTTCAACCGCTTCGGGCGCCAGTGGCAGGTCTATGTCGAGGCGGAGGGCGAGTACCGCAACAGCCCGGACAAGCTCGATAGCTATTTCGTGCGCAACCGGGACGGCGCGATGGTGCCCCTGTCCGCCCTGACCAGCGTCGAGCACCGCCTCGGCCCGGAATTCACGATGCGCTACAACCTCTACCGCAGCGCCCAGATCAACGGTTCCGCGGCGCCGGGCTACAGCGCCAACCAGGCGAACGCCGCCCTGGAGGAGGTGTTCGCCCAGACGATGCCGCGGGAGATGGGATTCGACTACATCGGGATGTCCTTCCAGGAGAAGAAGGCCCAGGAGGGCGTGCCCCCGGCGGCCATCTTCGGCCTGTCGCTGCTCTTCGTCTTCCTCATCCTGGCCGCCCTCTATGAGAGCTGGTCGCTGCCGTTCAGCGTCCTGCTCGGCGTGCCGGTGGCCATCTTCGGCGCCTATGCGACCCTCTTCTTCCGGCAGATGGAGAACAACGTCTTCGCGCAGATCGGGCTCATCATGCTGATCGGCCTCTCCGCCAAGAACGCCATCCTGATCGTGGAATTCGCCCGGACCCGCTACGAGCACGGCGTCCCTCTCCTGGACGCCGCCCTGCAGGGCGCGAAGATCCGGCTGCGTCCCATCCTCATGACCTCGTTCGCATTCATTTTCGGGTGCGTCCCCCTCTGGCTGGCCAGCGGGTCCGGGGCGGTGGCGCGCAGGGTGATGGGCACGACGGTCATCGGGGGCATGGTCGCGGCGAGCGCCCTGGCCATATTCCTTATTCCGGTGACGTTCTACACGATAGAGATGTGGGTCACCAAGGGCGAGCCGCACAGCGCGCACAAGGCGCGCCTGGCGGCGGCGGCCGCGGCAGCGCACGAGAAGGCGCTGCACGGCGACCATCCCCCCGGCCCTCCGGCCGACTGACCGGCGCCGATGAACTCACCTGCAAAGAAGTGCCTGATCCTGTCCGTGGCCCTCCTGTCGGGATGCGCCATCGGGCCCGACTTCAAGCGACCCGGGACCGGGGCACCGGCCTCGTTCAGGGGCCAGGCGGCCCCGGCGGACCGGTCGATCGCCGACCTCGCCTGGTGGGACGTCTACCGGGACCCCGCCCTAAGGGAGCTTATCGCCACTGCGCTCTCCAATGGGTACGACGCGCGCATCGCCGCCGCCCGGGTCGAGGAGTCCAGGGCCATCGCCGCGCAGGTCCACGGCCAGCTCTTCCCGGGCATCGGCTATGAGGCCAACGCCGACCGCGGCCGCAACGCGGTACTCGGGAACCCCTCGACGCAGGGGGCGAGCTCGGTTTCCAACGGGTTCGACGCCTACCTCGGCGCGGCGTGGGAGTTCGACCTTTGGGGCCGGGTCCGCCGCCTCGACGAGGCCGCGCGATCCCAGTACCTAGCGACCGAGTATGCGCGCCGGGGCGTCCTGCTCAGCCTCGTGAGCGAGGCCGCGACGGCCTACTACGAGCTCCTCGAGCTCGACGAGGAGCTGGCGATCGCCCGCGAGGCGACGACGTCCTTCGGCGAGAGCCTCAAGCTGTTCTCCCAGCAGCTCGAGGGCGGCGTCGCGTCAAGGCTCGACACCACGAGCGCCGAAGCAGCGATGGCGGCAAGCGCGTCGCGGATTCCGGAACTTGAAATGCAGATCTCTATCAAGGAGAATCAGATAAGCGTTCTGGTCGGCCGCGCCCCGGGGCCTGTCTCCAGGGGCGCGCGCCTCCCGGACCTCGAGCCGCCGCCTGAGGTGCCCGCAGGCCTGCCCTCGGCGCTCCTCGAGCGCCGCCCCGACGTCCGCGCGGCCGAGGAAGCGGCGCGCGCCGCAAACGCCGGAATCGGGATCACCGTCGGCGGATTTCTCCCGCGCATCGGCCTGAGCGCCCTTTTCGGCGGCGCGAGCGCGCAGCTGAACGAGATCACATCCCACGGAGCGAGCCTCTGGTCGGTTGGCGCCGGGGTGACAGGGCCGTTGTTTCAGGGCGGGGGGCTCCACGGGCAGTACGAGCAGGCAAAGGCCGCTTGGGAGGAGGCGAGGCTCACCTACCAGCAGACCGCGCTCAACGCGTTCAGCGACGTCGCCGGCGCCCTGGTCACGGTCCAGCGGCTGGCCGAAGTGCGCGAACAGCAGGAGCGCGCGGTCGGCGCCTACAGGGACGCTGTCAAGATCTCGACCCAGCGCTACGCCGCGGGCAAGGCGAGCTACTTCGAGGTGCTCCAGGCCCAGCAACTGCTCTTCCCTGCCGAGGCCTTCCTCGCCCAGACGCGGCGCGACCAGCTGGTCGCGATCGTCCAGCTCTACAAGGCCCTTGGCGGCGGATGGAACCTCAAGGACGCCGCCTGGGCGCCGCCCGGCGGCTGATCGGGCCCGCGCCCGCCCGGGCATATGCCTTGCGTTCTGGTCGTTTTTGGGTAACTCGACCCTCAGCCCCGGCGCATCGAGAACTGGAGCGGGCGCAATCGCGCCGACCGTAACGGGATACCAGGCGATTTTGTGAAAGGAACGATTCCAAACAAAAAGGTCCGGCGGGGCGCCGGGGCGCCCGCCGGCCGCGACGAGCGCCTGAGCTCGATCGCGCACGATCTCAACAACGCCCTGTCCCCGATGCTGATGGCCGTCTCCCTGCTCAGGCCCAAGGTGTCCGACGAGAGAGGGGCCCGGATCCTGACGCTGCTCGCCGAGAACGCAAAGCGCGGCGCGGACCTCGTGCGCCAGATCCAGGCCATCGCGGCGCGTGGCGAAGGCGGCCGGGCCCGGGCGTCGGCGGCCGGCGACGAGGGGATGGCGGTCCGCCCGGGGGGAAGGTCCCGTCCGCGGAAGGCGCCCGGGGGCCGGAAATAGCCAACGGGATGCTCAAGCCAGCCCTGCGCCAGAGCCCCCCTCTCCCGTCCGGGGCGCGCCCTATCGCGAGCATCGGCGCCGGGGAAACGTCCGAAACGCCCACAGGCCCGCCTACCGGAAGGCGGGCCGGCGAGTCGCCTACGTCCTCGACCCTGAAGGAGCCCGGGCGCGGGCCGTCGGGCGCGACCACGGGATCGCCAGGGTTTGCGCCTCCATGGAGCTGGTATCCCGACGCGTTCGTCGGCCCCATGGCGAGCCTCATGCGCTTCGCGTCGGGCGAGTCCGCGGACCTGCCGACCCCCGTCGAGGACGCGTGGAGGACGATGGCCGTCTTCGGCGCATGCCACCCGTCAAGCGACTCGGGCGCGACACCAATTCCAAAATGAAGCCCAAATCCAGAAAACACCGCCGCTACGGCATGATGATTCGGGTGAAGCCCGAGAGGTTCGAGGAGTACAAGCGCTACCACGAGGCCGTGTGGCCCGGCGTGCTCGAGCGCATCACCGCGTCCAAGATATCTAACTACTCGATCTTCCACCGGGAGGGCTGGCTCTTCGCGTACTTCGAGTACTGGGGCGACGACTTCGACGCCGACATGCGGCTCATGGCGAACGACCCCGAGACACTCAGGTGGTGGGACGTGATGAAGCCCATGCAGGAGCCGCTGCCCACGTGCGCCCCTGGTGAATGGTGGGCCCCCATGGACGAGGTGTTCCACGTCGACTGACCCGGGGGCCAGCTGCCGCCGGGCGCGTGCCCTCGGCCGGGGCCGCGGGCTCCTGCGCCGACCGCGCTTGAACATCGCCGTTTCGTCCCCACGATCAGTCACCGGCCGACCCCACCCTCCTTGCCGCCGCCTCCGATGCCTCCGCCCGCCGGACCCAGCGCCCCGGCCCACCCGCCGCTCGAGCCCGCCGGGCCCATGTTCAGGCTCGACGGCAAAACCGCCCTTGTCACCGGGGCCGGATCCGGCATCGGCAAGGCGATCGCGAGTTGCTTCGCGCGGCAGGGGGCGGCCGTGTGGGTCGTCGACCGCGACCAGACCGGCGGCTTGGAGGCCGTCGCGGCGATCAGGGCCGCCGGCGGGAAGGCTGACTTCGCGGGCGAAGACGTGAGCGACGCGGAGGGCGTCCTGGCGCTCGCATCACGGCTGCCGCCGCTCGACATCCTCGTCAACAACGCCGGGATTGGCCACGTCGGCGACCTGCGAGGAACCTGCGCCGCAGACCTCGACCGCCTTTACTCGGTCAACGTCCGTGGCACCTTCAACTGCTGCAAGGCGTTTGTCCCCGCTATGCTCGGCCGCCGTCGCGGCAGCGTGGTCAACCTCGCGTCCATCGGGGGGGTCGTCGCCGTGCGCGACAGGCTGGCGTACACGATCACCAAGTTCGCCGTGGTCGGCCTTACGAAGTCGCTGGCGCTAGACCACTCCCATGAGGGCGTGCGCTTCAACTGCATATGCCCGGGCCGGGTCGAGACGCCGTTCGTGAAGGCGCGGATCGCCGAGTATCCCGACCCCGAGAAGGCCTACCGCGAGATGTCCTCCACCCAGCTGAACGGCAGGATGGCGAGGCCAGGCGAGATCGCCGCCGCCGCGCTCTACCTCGCCGCGGACGAATCCGAGATGGTGACGGGCAGCAGCCTCATGGTCGACGGCGGCTGGAGCGCCGGGAAATAGGCGATGCGCCGGATCACCGACCTCGAGGTTCTCGACGTGCGCTTCCCGACATCGCTCGATAGGGACGGCTCGGACGCGATGAACACCGACCCGGACTACTCTGCGGCCTACGTCATCCTGGCGACCGACGGGCCCGACGGCCTGAAGGGCCACGGGCTCACCTTCACGACCGGGCGCGGGACCGAGGTGGTGGTCGCCGCCGTGATGGCGCTGCGCCACCTGGTGGTCGGGCAGGCCGTCGAGGACTTCACCGGCTCGCCGGGGGCGTTCTGGAGGCACCTTACCGGCGACAGCCAGCTCCGCTGGCTCGGCCCGGAAAAGGGGGTCATCCACCTTGCGACCGCGGCCATCGTGAACGCGCTGTGGGACCTCTGGGCCAAGCTCGAGCGCAAGCCCCTGTGGAAACTGCTGTCGGACCTCTCGCCCGAGCAGACCGTTGAGCTGGTCGACTGGCGCTACCTGGCCGACGCGCTGACGCCCGAGGAGGCCCGCGACATGCTGGAGAGGCTCGTCCCCACGCGCGTGGCGCGGGAAGCGGAGATACTGGCGTCAGGCTACCCGGCCTATACAACCTCGGCGGGATGGATGGGGTACCCCGACGCCAAGGTCCGCAGCCTTTGCCAGGAGGCCGTCGCCGCCGGCTGGTCAAGCTTCAAGGTCAAGGTGGGGGCGGACCTCGACGACGATCGGCGCCGGTGCTCGATCGTGCGCGCCGAGATCGGCCCCGACCTCTCGCTCATGATCGACGCGAACCAGCGCTGGGACGTCCCCCAGGCGATCGAATGGGTGAAGGCGCTCGCGCCGTGCGATCCCCTGTGGATCGAGGAGCCGACCAGCCCCGACGACATTCTCGGCCATGCCGCGATCGCCAGGGCCCTCGCCCCGTTCGGCATCGGCGTCGCGACGGGCGAGCACTGCCATAACCGCGTGATGTTCAAGCAGCTGCTCCAAGCCAGGGCCATTTCGTACTGCCAGATTGACGCGTGCCGGCTGGGAGGCGTGAACGAGGTGGTCGCGGTGCTCCTGCTCGCCGCGAGATTCGGCGTCCCCGTCTGCCCGCACGCCGGCGGCGTCGGCCTCTGCGAGTATGTCCAGCACGACTCGATCTTCGACTTCATCTGCGTCACCGGCTCGCGAAAGGGCCGCATGATCGAGTACGTGGACCACCTGCACGAGCACTTCGTCGACCCGTGCGTCATCCGCCGCGGCCGCTACCAGGTCCCGACTGCGCCCGGGACGAGCATCGCGATGAAGCCCGAGTCGCTCGAGGCCCACCTGTTCCCCTCCGGGGAGGCCTGGAGGGAGATCCATCACGACGAACCCTAACCCAGGCACCATGCGCGCCCCACTCATCCTCGCCCTTGCCGTGTCCGCGTTTGCCCTTCGCCCCGGCGCCCTCGCCGAAGAGTATCGGATCGCGGTCATCCCCAAGGGAACGACCCACGAGTACTGGAAGTCGGTCGACGCCGGCGCGGTGAAGGCGCAGCGCGAGCTAGCGGCCAGGGGCATAGCCGTAGACGTCATCTGGAAGGGACCGCTGCGCGAGGACGACCGCGAGCAGCAGATCCAGGTCGTGGAGAACTTCATCGGGCTCAACGTCTCGGCGATCGTCCTCGCCCCCCTGGACAGCAGGGCGCTCGTTGCGCCCGCCGAGGAGGCGGTAAAGGCGGGCATCCCGGTCATTATCATCGATTCCGGCCTCAACTCGACCCTGCCGTCGTGCACCGTAGCCACCGACAACCGCAAGGGCGGCCAGATCGGCGCCAGGAGGCTCGGGTCCCTGCTCGGCGGTAAGGGCCGCGCGATCATGCTTAGGTACGAGGTCGGCTCCGACAGCACCGCCCAGCGGGAGGCGGGCTTCCTGGAGGTCATGAAGAGCGAGTTCCCGGGGATCGCGCTCATCTCGACGGACCAGTACGGCGGCGCCACGACCGAGACCGCTTACCGCGCGGCGCAGAACCTGCTCAACCGATTCGGCGACCAGACGGACGGGATTTTCGCGCCGAACGAGTCCTCGGCCCACGGCATGCTCCTCGCCCTGCGCGAGGCGGGCCTCGCGGGAAGGGTCCGCTTCGTCGGGTTCGACGCGAACGAGCAGCTCGTCGGGGCCCTGAGGAAGGGGGACATCCAGGGCCTTGTCGTGCAGGACCCGCTGAAGATGGGCTACCTCGGCGTGATGTCGGCCGTCGCGCGCCTGCGCCACGAGCCGCTGGCAGCCTCGATCGACACCGGGGTGGCTCTCGTGACCCGGGAGAACCTGGACGATGCGGCGACCTCGGCGCTCATCCACCCCCCCCTATCGGAGTACCTCAGGTGAAACCGGCCAGGCTCCGCCTCGACGGCATCACCAAGTCATTTGGGGCCACGCGGGCGCTGAGGTCCGTGTCGCTCGAGGTCGCGGCCGGCGAGGTGCACGCGCTCGTGGGGGAGAACGGCGCGGGGAAGAGCACGCTCCTGAAGATACTGAGCGGCGCCCACGAGGCCGACGCCGGCTCCATGGAGCTCGACGGCAAGCCGTACCGCCCGTCAGGGCCCCTGGACGCGCGCACGCGCGGCGTCTCGATGATCTACCAGGAGGTGAGCCTCGCGCCGCACCTGTCGGTTCGCGAGAACATCCTCCTCGGCCTCGAGTCGGCCACCCTGGGCTGGATCGACGCGCGGGATTCGCGACGGCGCGCCGGGGAAGCGCTCGCCGCACTCGGATACGGGCATTTCGCGCTCGAGAGGCCGGCCGGGTCCTTCTCGATAGCCGAGCAGCAGGTGATCGAGATCGCTCGCGCGCTCCTGACGCAGCCCAGGGTGCTGATCATGGACGAGCCGACGAGCAGCCTGACCCAGTCCGACACGGAGAGGCTGTTTGCGGTCGTTGAGCGCCTCCGCGGGCAGGGTGTGAGCATAATCTACGTCAGCCACTTCCTCGAGGAGTGCCGCCGCGCCTGCGACCGCTACACCGTCCTCAAGGACGGCGAGGCGGTCGGGGCCGGGGAGATGAGGGACACGGGGACAGACCGGCTCATCGCCCTCATGACGGGCCGCCCGGTGGCCGACCTGTACCGCAGGAGCGCGCGCGCTCTCGGGTCCGTCGTGCTGGAGGCGCGCTCGCTAGAATGCCCGCCGCGGCTGAGGGCCACCTCTCTTCGGGTGCGCGAGGGCGAGATCTTCGGGCTTGCAGGCCTCGTCGGCGCGGGGCGCACGGACCTGGTGAGGGCGCTCTTCGGCCTCGACAAGGCGGCCGCGGGCGAGGTCGCGGTATTTGGCCGCGAGGGGGCCAGGGGGACGCCGCGCCGGCGCTGGAGCGAGGGCGTCGGTTACCTCAGCGAGAACCGGAAGGAGGAGGGCCTGATGCTGAACCAGCCGATCCGCGACAACATCACCCTGACAAGGCTCGGGGCGTTCGGGATCCTTGGATGGATCAGCAAGGGGCGACAGCGAGCCGCGGCGCAGAGGTGGACCGGCGAGCTCGGTGTCAGGTGCCGCGACGTTGACCAGGACGTCGGCGAGCTTTCCGGGGGGAACCAGCAGAGGGTCGCGTTCGCGAGGCTGCTCCTGCACCCGGCCCGGATCTTCATCCTCGACGAGCCCACCCGCGGGATCGATGTGGGCAGCAAGGCGCAGATCTACGAGATCATCGGGAGCCTTGCCGCGGCTGGCCGGTCGGTCGTCCTCGTGAGCTCCTACCTGCCCGAGCTCCTCGGCCTCTGCGACACGATCGGCGTGATGCGCCGCGGCGAGCTGGTCGCCGCAAGACCCAGGGCCGAGTGGGACGAGCCCGAGCTCCTGCGGGCGGCCGTCGGATCCGAATGAGCGCGCCATGATAACCGCGCTCCGCCGCATCCTGGGAAAGGCCGGGCCGTTCATCGGCCTCGCACTTGTGATCGCCCTCTTCGCGATCCCCCCCGAGACGCGCGCGCACTTCCTCTCCTACCACAACTTCAAGATAATCCTGACCCAGACTGTCATCGTGTCGATCGGCGCCCTGGGGATGACGCTCATCATCGTCAGCGGGGCAATCGACCTGTCCGTCGGCTCGACGGTCGCGCTTTCGGGCGTGATCGCGGCCCTTCTCGTCCAGAATGGCTTCGGCGCGGCCGCCGCCGCCGCCGCCGCCATCGGGGCCGGCGGGCTCGTCGGCCTCCTGAACGGGGCTGCCGTCGCCGGGCTAAGGATGCCGTCGTTCATCATCACGCTCGGCATGCTCGGGATAGGCCGCGGCATGGCCAAGTGGCTCGCCCGCGACCAGACTGTGGACTACGACGCCTCCCCGATAAACGCCTGGATGACGACGACCGATCCGTCGGGGCATTCCCTTCCCGCCGGCGTCTGGGTGGCGATCGCGCTCGCCGCAGCGACGTCGCTCCTGCTCAGGAACACGGTCTTTGGGCGCCACGTCTTCGCCCTGGGGTCGAACGAGGCCGCGGCGCGCCTGTGCGGCGTCCCGGTCGCGCGCCTCCAGGTCATGATTTTCGTCCTGGCCGGGTTCTTCTTCGGGCTGTCGGGCCTCTTCCAGGTCTCGCGCCTGCGCATGGGGGACCCGACTGTCGCGGTCGGGCTAGAGCTCGACGTCATCGCGGCGGTCATCATCGGGGGCGCAAGCCTGAGCGGCGGATCGGGCTCCGTCCTGGGCTCGATTATCGGCGCGCTCATCATGTCGGTCCTGCGCAACGGATCGCAACAAATGGGCTGGCCCAACTATTTCCAGGAGATCATCATCGGCCTCGTGATCATCGCCGCCGTGTTCCTCGACCGCTTCCGCCGCGGTGCAAGGGCCTGAGACGCCCCGTCCCCAGCCATGAGCCTCGCGCGGTGCATCGGGTTCGACGCCGACGACACGCTCTGGCACAACGAGAACATCTTCGAGCGCGTGCACACGCGCTACTGCGAGCTGCTCGCCCGGCACCACGACGCGGAGACGGTCAGGCGCGCGTTGAACGCGACCGAGATGCGCAACCTCGACCTTTACGGCTACGGGATCAAGGGCTTCATGCTCTCCTCGATAGAGACCGCGATCGAGCTCACGGGCGGAAAGCTCAGCGCGAACGAACTGCGCGAGATACTGGCGCTCGGACGCGGGATGCTCGATCACCCGGTCGAGCTCCTCGAAGGGGCCCAGGACGTGCTGGAGGCTCTCGCGCCCTCGTACTTCCTGCTCCTGGTCACAAAGGGCGACCTGGTCGACCAGGAGAGGAAGCTCGCCAAGTCGGGGCTCGCGCACCGGTTTAACGCCGTGGAAATCGTGTCGGAGAAGGACCGGCGGACCTACGAGCGGATCCTCCAGCGCCATGAGATCGAGCCTGCGAATTTCCTGATGGTGGGCAATTCGCTCAAGTCCGACATCGCGCCAGTCCTCGCGCTGGGCGGCGCTGGAGTCCACATCCCGTATCAGTACACCTGGGGCCGCGAGCGCATCGAGCCGCCGCAGGCGGAACCGGGGCGGTTTTTCCAGGCAGCGTCGCTCGGCGACCTGCCGGGAATCGTCGAGCGCTGGCACTGAGGCGCGGCCCCTGGCGCGAGGACATCCGCGCGAGGTTGCGAAACCCCGGATTGTGCGCCCAAATACCCCCATGCCCACACTCTACGAGCAGATGCGCGCCGACATCGTGGTGGCGATGAAGGCCCGCGACGGAGCGACCGCGACTTCCCTGCGGACGGCGGACGCCGCGATCCAGCGCGCCTCCATGGACCAGGCCAAGCCGATCGACGACGCGATCGTCGTCGCGACCCTGCGCAAGGCGGTCAAGAACCTGTCCGACGCGAAGGCCGAGTTCGAGAGGGGCGCGCGCGCCGACCTCGTCGCAGCCAACGAGGTGGAAATCCGGCTCCTCGAGAAGTACCTGCCCAAGGGCGTCGAGGGCGCCCGCCTCGAGACCCTGGTGGCCGAGGCCATCCAGGAGTCGGGGGCCCAGTCGCGAAAGGACATGGGAAAAGTGATCGGCGCCCTCAAGAAGAGGGCCGAGGCCCCCCTGATCGACTTTGCGGCCGCGAGCAAACTCATCCAGGCCAAGCTTCCCTGACCGGCGCGGGCTGGACTTGGGCGCGCCGGCGGCCAGAGTGGGAATTGCGACCAGCCGGCCAAGGACGCGCGGCCGCACCAACCCCGCCCAACACCGATGAAAAGACTCCCCTACCTAGTCGCATGCGCGGCGCTTGCCGCCTGCGCGGCCAAAGCCGAGAAATTCGAGGGACTAGCCCTCACTCCTCCCATGGGCTGGAACACGTGGAACACGTTCGCTGAGAACTGCAGCGAATCGCTCGTGAGGGAGACGGCCGACGCGATGGCCGCGAACGGGATGCGCGACGCCGGCTACGTCTACATCGTGATCGACGACTGCTGGGCGAAGAAGGAGCGCGACGCCGACGGCAACCTGGTGGCGGACCCGGTAAAGTTTCCAAGCGGGATGAAGGCGCTCGGGGACTATCTGCACTCGAAGGGATTCAAGTTCGGGATGTACGGCTGCGCGGGCAAGACGACATGCGGGGGTTATCCCGGGGGCCGCGGGCACGAGTTCCAAGACGCGCGCCTCTACGCCTCCTGGGGCGTCGACTACTTCAAGTACGACTGGTGCGACCACGGCACCGCGAACGGGCCGGAGACCTACCGGATAATGAGCGACGCGATCCGAGCGGCCGGCAGGCCGATCGTGTTCAGCCTGTGCGAATGGGGCCAGAACCAGCCGTGGTTGTGGGCGGAGCCCGTCGGGCACCTGTGGCGCACCACGGGCGACATCGGGGCGTCCTACGCGACCGGGGGCAAGAACAAGTGGGAGCACGGATGGAAGAACCTTCTCGACATGAACGTCGGCCTCGAGAAGTACGCCGGCCCGGGCCACTGGAACGACCCGGACATGCTGGAGGTGGGCAACAAGGGGCTCACCCTTGCCGAGTCGCGGGCGCATTTCAGCTTCTGGTGCATGCTTGCCGCGCCCCTGATCGCCGGCAACGACGTGCGCCACATGGCGCCCGAGATCCGCGCGATCCTGACGAACAAGGGCGTCATCTCGATAGACCAGGACCCGCTGGGCCACCAGGGCTTCCGGTACCGCGTCGACAAGGACAAGGAGATCTGGGCGAAGGAGCTCGCGAACAAGGAGTGGGCCGTGTGCGTCCTCAACACCGGCGACGCCCCGGCCAAGCTGGCGCTCGACATGCGCGAGCTCACGTTCTTGACCGAGCAGTACTACGACGTCACGGACGTCTGGGCGGGCAAGCCCGCCGGGACGGCGCTCGACCCCCACGCCGGGATCGTGGACTCGCACGACGTGATGCTCTTCCGGCTCAAGCCTGGGAGCTGAGGCGCGAGGACAGGATCCGGCTGACGGTCTCGAAGACCTGGTCCACCGTGATGCGCTGCATGCACACGTTGTCCCTGCAGCTCGTCTGGCGGTTGTTGAAGGCGTTGATGCACGGGCTGCACGCGATGCCGGCCCAGATCGAGTGGTGGCGCGGCCCCGGGGCCGAGAAAAGTAGCGGGGTCTCCGGGCCGAACAGGGTCACGACGTCTATCCTGGTCAGCGCCGCAAAGTGGGCGGGGCCGCTGTCGTTGGTGACAAGGACCTCCGCCATTCCGTAGACGACCAGAAGCTGCCGGAGCGTCGTTCTCCCCGCGAGGCACACGCTGCGCGCCGAGCCCACTCGTCGGGCGATCTCCTCGACCTCGGAGGCCTCGCCGGGCGAGCCGGTGAACCCGACCCAGACGTCGGGAAACTCGCGGATCAGCCGCGCGGCCAGGGCCTCGTAGTTCCTCGGGTCCCACTTGCGCAGCGGCAGGAGGTCTCCCGCGTTGGCGTTGAGCACGACGAGGCGGCCGCCCGTGGGGGCACCCGCCTCGCCGAGAATACGGTCGACGGCCGCCACATCAGCCGGCTCGGGCTGGAAGATCGGGAGCGGCGCACTCGCCGGCGGGACGATGTCAAAGGTCGGGAGCCGCCCCGGGTCTGCGTCCAGGGCCAGGACGAGGCTCGTGAACGTCCGGCTCGTGTGGATGTGGGGATTGTAGAGCACCCGGTGCGTCATCAGGTCCCCGCGGTAGGGCCCCTCGCCGAAGTAGGCGTGGAACCCCACCCTGCTGCGCGCCCCCGTCAGGTACGCTATCGCGGCCGAGGAACGCGCGAAGAACTCCATGTCGATGCAGGCGCCGAACCGCCTTCGCCGGATCGCGAGCAGGACCCGCACTGCGCTCGACACCATGGCCCACGCCGACTGGGTCCGGATCTCGAACACGTTCTCCCGGGGGATGAGGCCCGTCACGTCCAGGATGAAGCGGTTCTCCTCAAAGACCAGAAAATGGACGTTGTCCCGGCCGACGCGGGCGACCGCCCGCCGGATGGCCTCGTGCGCTAGCACCGTCGAGCCCTGCTCGGCCAGCTTCAGGAACAGGATGCTGGAGACCGGGCCGCCCGCCACGGGCCGGCCAACAAGGCCGTTGACACGCCGAACGAGCGTGAGCAGCAGACAGACGGGCACGCCGACCCTCCGGTCAATCCACTGCAGCATGCTCGCCTGGGTGCTGAATCGTCTCTCCGGGATCATTTGGGTCGGAGTCACCTGACTACCGGACCCCTGCGCTCCGGGCGAGTGAATTGCTCGACGCGGCCGCCTCCGCCGATCTAGAAACTGCAAATGGGCCGCAAATTCACCTGGGTTCCCGGCCGAAGCGCACTGATCGGGATCGGCGCCGCCGCGCTCGCCGTGTGCTCGAGCGCCGCCGACAGGATCCCCGTCAAGGTGATCGTCCTGTGCGGCTTCGAGGTCGGCAACGACACCGGCGACGCGCCCGGCGAGTTCCAGTACTGGTACGAGCGCGAGAAGCTCTTCGACCGCGTCGAGGTGCCCGGCGCGCAGCATCCCCTCTGCAGGAACGCGGAGGGGCTGTATGGCGACGTCGGGGGGACGACGCTCGACCCCCAGATCAACCCGGCGGCGACGAGCGAACTCGTCATGGCCATCTGCCTCGACCCGCGGTTCGACCTGCGCAAGACCTACTGGCTCGTCAACGGGATAGCCGGGATCGATCCCGCGAGCGGGGCGATCGGGAGCGCGGTCTGGTCGGAGAACGTCGTGGACGGCGACGCGCTGCGCGAGATAGACGAGGCGGAAACGCCCCGCGGGTGGCCGTACGGGCTCTTCGCGATCGGGACGGACAGGCCCAACCAGCTGCCGGTGGAGCACGAGCATCTCGGCGGATGGAACGGCGCCAAGCTCGAGTACACCATGGTCTACCCGCTCAACAAGCGCCTGGCCGGCTGGGCCTACGAGCTGTCAAGGGGCGCCCAGCTTCCCGACTCGCCGCAGCTGAGGGCGTGCCGCGCGAAATACGCCGGCTACCCGCTCGCCCAGCTCCCGCCGAGGGTCATGATGGGCGACACGCTGGGCTGCGTGCGGTACTGGCACGGCCAGAGGCGCACCCAGTGGGCCCGCGACTGGGTGAGGCTCTGGACCAACGGGACGGGGACATTCTCGACGACCTCCATGGAGCAGCAGGACTACGCGGGGACGCTGACACGGATGGCCGCAAGGGGGTTCGTGGACATCAACCGGGTGATGGTGATGCGCACGGCGAGCAACTACTGCATGCCGCCCCCTGGGCAGGGGGCGGAGTCGACGATAGGCGACGAGTCTATGGGGACGGCCGAGGCGCTGGAGGCCGCCTACAGGACCGGCTCGCCGGTCGTTCACGAGCTCCTCAGGAACTGGGCCACGTACGAGAACTCGACACCCGGCGGCTGACGGCGCCGCGATTTTTGGTTGCGCAAACCGCCCTCCTGGGCGATCCGTTATGGCGCCCGGCGCGAACACGATCGCGACCGGACGCCCAGTCAATCAAACCCACGCCCTCCGGACACCGAGGCTTCATCGCCATGCGAAAAGCACCCCCGTCCCCCCTCGCCCGCCCGCAGGATTTCCATTGCTGGGAAACTGCGGAGGCGGTGTGACGGCCCTCAGGACCCAAGACGCCCGGAACCTGCCGTCCGTAGGCTCGCCGGAGGGATTCGCGGCCGCCAAGGCCGCCGGCACGAAGATCGTCATGGTCACGGCCTATGACGCCTGGTCCGCGCGCATCCTCGCCGACGTCCCCGTCGACTGCCTTCTGGTAGGCGACAGCGCGATGATGGTCGTGCACGGGGAGAAGGACACGCTGGGGGCCACGCCCGAGATCATGGCCCTTCACACCCGAGCGGTGGCCCGCGGGGCTCCGGGGAAGTTCATCGTCGCCGACATGCCCTTTCTCGCGGCGCGCAAGGGCGAGGTCCACGCGCTCGAATGCGCGGCGCTTCTCGTCCGGGCGGGGGCCCACGCCGTAAAGATCGAGGGCGCCAGCGGCCATGTCAGCGCGATACGCCATCTCGTCGAGTCCGGCATCCCCGTCATGGGGCACCTCGGGCTCACGCCGCAGTGGGTGCTCGGGCTCGGCGGGTTCAAGGTGCAGGCCCGTGACGCCGAGGGCGCGGAGCGCCTTGCGCGGGACGCCGCGGCGCTGGAGGAGGCCGGGGTCTTCGCGCTCGTGCTCGAGTGCGTCCCGCAGGCCCTCGCGCGGCAGGTGACATCCTCGCTGCGGATCCCGACGATCGGAATCGGCGCCGGCGCCGGATGCGACGGCCAGGTGCTCGTCCTGCACGACCTGCTCGGGTTCAACCCGGGTTTCAGGCCGCGGTTCGCGCGCCGCTTTGCGGACGGCGCCGCGCTCGTGCGCGGCGGCGCCGCCAGCTTCGCGGAGGCGGTCCGGCGAGGGGAGTTTCCGGCCGAGGAGGAGGGGTTCTAGCCTTGGCCCGCGTCCACACGCGCATGGAGGACTGGCGCAGGGAGCGCTCGTCGATCGAGCGGTCCCTGCTCAGCGTGGGGTTCGTCCCGACCATGGGCGCCCTCCACGCCGGCCACCGCTCGCTGCTCGAGAGAGCCAGGGCCGAGAACGACCGCGTGGTCCTCAGCATCTTTGTCAATCCGACGCAGTTCAACGACCCGTCGGACCTCAGGCGCTACCCGAGGACACCCGAGGCGGACATCGAGCTTGCGGGCGGCCTCGCCGACCACGTGCTGATCCCCGACCCGGCGGAGATCTACCCGGACGGCTACCGTTACCGCCTGACCGAGCGGGCGCTCAGCGAGCGCCTGGAGGGAGCCCATCGCCCAGGGCACTTCGAGGGGGTGCTTACGGTGGTCCTCAGGCTCCTTAACCTGGTCTGCCCCCACCGGGCGTATTTCGGGGAGAAGGACTGGCAGCAGCTGCAGCTTGTTCGCGGGATGGTCAAGGCCTTCCTCCTGCCGGTCGAGATCGTGGCCTGCCCGACCGTGCGCGACCCCGACGGCCTCGCGGTCAGCTCGCGCAACCGACGGCTTTCCGAGGCCGGCCGCGCCAAGGCGGCCGCGTTCCCGCGGATCCTGCGCGACTCGAGTGCGCCGGAAGCTGCCGCAAGCGCGCTCGCCGGCTCCGGATTCGGGGTGGACTACGTCGAGGACGTCGACGGGGTCCGCCTGGGAGCAGTCCGGCTGGAGGACGTCCGCCTGATCGACAATGTCCGCCTCTAAGATCGTATTCGTGCTGACGGGCTCCATCGCTGGCTACAAGGCCTGCGACGTCATTTCTCGGCTTGTGAAACAGGGCCACCGGGTGCGCGCGGTCGCCACCGCGTCGGCGCTGCGCTTTGTCGGGGCGGCCACGCTCGAGGGCCTCACCGGCGAACGCGTCATGACGGACATGTTCGAGCCCGGGGCGGCGCTCGAGCACATCAACCTGACCCGATGGGCGGACCTCGTGGTCGTCTGCCCCGCGACGGCGAACACCCTCAACCGCTTTGCCGCGGGACTGGCCGACGACCTGTCCGGCGCGCTCTTCCTCGCCCACGACCGCACGAAGCCGCTCCTCGTGGCCCCGGCGATGAATCCGGCCATGTGGCGCCATCCCGCGACCGCGGAGGCCGTGGAGCGGCTGGTCCGCTGGGGCGTGCGGTTCATATGGCCGGGCGACGGGCGCACGGCGTGCGGCGAGGAGGGCGAGGGGCGCCTGGCCGAGCCGCCGGAGATCGTCGCGGCGATCGAGGCTGCGCTGTCGCGACCCGCGAGGCGCATGAAGGTCCTCGTAACGAGCGGGGGCACGGCGGAGCCCATTGACGCCGTCCGCGTCATCACGAACACGAGCACCGGGAGGACCGGCGCGGGCATCGCGGACCGCCTTGCCCGGGGCGGGCACGAGGTGGTGCTCCTCCGCTCGCGGGACTCGGCGCCCGCAGCCCCGGGCTGCCGAGAGGAGGTGTTCTCGTCGTTCGCCGAGCTGGACGCCGCCCTCGCGAGGATCCTGTCATCGGCGCATTTCGACGCGGTGATCCACGCGGCGGCGGTCGGCGACTTTGGCGTCGCGGAGGTTGTGAAAGGCGGCGCCGCAGCACCGCCGCCGGCGGGCAAGCTTGATTCGGATTCGCCCCTGCTCGTTCGGCTGCGTCCGAATCCCAAGCTGGTCGAGAGCCTGAGGGGGCGCAGCCTGAACGGCGCGGTGAGGATCGTCGCGTTCAAGCTGACGGCCGGCGGCGTCCGGGAGGGCATCGAGCCAGCGATCGCATCCCTCTTTGCCCGCTCGGGAGCGGACCTCGTCGTCCACAACAGGCTCGAGGACCGCGCAGGGGCGGACGAGTTTCCCTCCGAGATCCATTTCCCGGGGGCAGGCCCGCCCGTGCGCTGCGAGACCCGCACCGAACTGGCGGCCGCTCTTGAGCGCATCCTCGCGGGCCTTCCCGCGGCCGAGGCTGCCGTCGCCTGAAACCGCCATGCTCCTCTGCCTAGACATCGGCAATACGCAGGTCCACGGCGGCGCCTTCGACGCGGATGCCCTGCGCTGCCAGTTTCGCAAGTCGACCCAGCCGCTGGGCTCGTCTGACGAGCTCGGGATCTTCCTCGTGTCGGTGCTTCGGGAAAGCGGCGTGGATCCGCGTTCCGTCGACCGTGCGGCGCTGTGCTCGGTCGTCCCGGCGGCCCTCCATTCCAGTCGGGGCGCCGTCAGGAGATACTTCGGATGCGAGCCGTTCGTCCTCCAGGCCGGCGTGAAGACCGGCCTCAAGGTCCGGTACCGCAACCCGCTCGAGGTCGGCGCGGACCGCATCGCGGGCTCGATGGCCGCCGCCCAGCGCCATCCGTCACGCAACCTGATCGTCGTCGACTGCGGGACGGCGACCACCCTCGACGTGGTCACTTCCGGCGGGGAATACCTCGGCGGCGTGATCATGCCCGGCGTGGGCGTCTCCGCCGAGACGCTGGCGAGCCGCACGGCCAAGCTGCCCCGCGTCGAGATCGCCCGGCCCGAGACCGTGCTCGGCCGATCCACGGTCGAGAGCATCCAGTCGGGCCTCTATCACGGGCATTCGGGGGCGATCCGGCACCTGGTGGCCGAGCTCACCCGGGAGGTCTTTGGCGGCGAGAAGCCAAGCGTGATCGGCACAGGCGGCTTTGCGCGCATGCTCGAGGGTGAGCACCTTTTCGACGAGATCGTGCCGGAGCTCGTGCTCCTGGGCCTGAAGCACGCGGAGATGCTCAACCGCGAGGCCGGCCCCCGGTAACGCCGGGCACGTAACGTCTTAGGGCCGTCAACTGGCGCCCGCTTCATTAGGCTCCGCGCCAAGGGGGCTAATGGTCCGAGCAACGCCCGCAGCCCAGCGCGGGGCCGCCCTCCGGTCCCCGCGGGCGCGCAACGCCGCGGGCTCGGTCAACCAAGCCGGCTGGGATCACCTGAATTCAATCCTGCGCGCAACCCAACAGCGTTTCTCGTGTCCAGAGCACTATCATGAATGACCACAGAGCCACAGCGACACGTGAAACCGCCCCCGAAACCCTTCTGGCCGATCTCCGCGCCCTCGTAGCCGAGGCCCAGAGGTATCTGGACGAGTCCGGGGGCGACAACGATGGCGAGACCGGCAGCGCGCTGCGCGGGCGCCTCGAGGCCGCCAGGCAGCGCCTCGCCAAGTTCTATCAAGACGCGAGGGTCAAGGTCGCCGCAGGGGGCAAGTACGCCGACGAGACGATACGTGCGAAGCCCTACCAGTCGATGGCGGTGGCGGCCGGCATCGGCCTGCTGCTCGGGATTCTCCTTGGCCGCAGGGACAGGTAGCCCGCAACCCATGCGAAACGGGCCGCCAGCCCCGCCGGGAATCCTCGATTCGCTTAGGACGCTCGCCGACGGCCTCGTCGGCGCGGTACAGGAGCGCCTCGGCCTGTTCTCCATCGAGCTCCAAGAGGAGAAATTCAGGTTTATCCAGACGTTCTTCTGGATCAGCGCAGTCCTTTTCGGGGGCGTCATGGCCGTCACGTTCGCGAGCCTCACGTTGGTCTACCTCTTTTGGGAGAGCGCCAGGATTGCCGTGCTTGGCGGCCTCGCCATCGCCTACACCGCGATATTCATTGCGCTCATCGCCGGTTTCCGGCGCCATCTCGCGCGCCAGCCCAGGGTCCTGTCGGCCACGCTACAGGAGCTCGCAATGGACCGGGCATGTATCACCGAGAAGAACTGACGGACCTGGCCGAGGGCAAGGCCGCCCTGGTGGAGTGCATCCGCGCGCGCCGCGCCCTCTGCGAAGCGGCGGCGGCGCGCGCCGCCCGGCCGTTGAAGGCGCTCGACCTCGGCATTGCCCGCTGGAGGCAGCTGTCGCCGTTCGTAAGGCTCGCGGCCGTTCCCCTTGGGCTCCTGCTCGCGCGGCTGCCCGGCCGTCGGGCGCGGGCGCTGGGCGCGGTTGTGCGTTGGGGGCCGCTTCTGCTAGGCGCAGCGCGGTGCATGACCCAATCGCAGGATCCGTCCCGCTCCGGCGCTCGGATGGCTGCGCGCGAATTCCACCTGAAGCCTTGACCCCGGAATCGGGCCGTCAAAGCCTGCGGCCGATTGAAGGAGCCGACGCGAGAAGAGAGACAGCTAAGGTGCTTCCGCAAGAGGAGGTACCGCAGCGAGGGCGACGCCCTTGATGCGGCCCTTGTCGCCGGGGTCGAGCGCCAGCGAAAGGCCTACCTCTGCCCGTACTGCAGGAAGTGGCACCTGACTTCGGTCTGACCCGCCGATTACTGTTTGAATCGCCGCAAAAAGCCGCAGAATCCAGCTCCGACGTATGAAGATCACCCGCCGCACCGCGCTCAAGGCGCTCGCCGGCTCGGTCGCCGCCGCGGCCGCGGCCCGCGGGCGGTGCGAGGAGGCGACGCCCGCCGCGGCCTCCCCCTCCTCCTCCGGCTCGTTCCACCACTCCGCGTGCCGGTGGTGCTACCAGAAGATCCCGCTCGATGAGCTTGCCCGGGAGGGCAAGCGCGTCGGCCTGGAATCCGTCGAGCTGCTCGACCCTTCCGACTGGCCCGTCGTGCAGGGCCACGGGCTCACGTGCGCGATGGCCAACGGCGTCACCCGGATCCCGGAGGGATTGAACCGCCTGGAGCACCACGCCGTCATGGTCCCGGGTATGGTCGAGCGCATAAGGGCCTGCGCCGACGCCGGCCTTCCGAACGTCATCTGCTTCTCCGGAAGCCGCGGGGGCATGGACGACGAGCTTGGCCTGGCCAACTGCGCGGTGGCTCTCAGGCAGATCGTCGGCGAGGCAGAGAAGCGCCGGGTCACGGTCTGCATGGAGCTGCTCAACAGCAAGGTGGACCACAAGGACTACATGTGCGACCACACGGCCTGGGGGGTGGAGCTGGTGAAGCGGGTCGGCTCCGAGAGGTTCAAGCTGCTCTATGACATCTACCACATGCAGATCATGGAGGGCGATGTCATCCGCACGATCAGGGAGAATCACGCCTTCATCGCGCACTACCACACGGGCGGCGTGCCCGGGCGCCACGAGATCGACGGGACGCAGGAGCTCAACTACTCCGCGATCGCCCGCGCCATCAAGGAGACGGGCCACCGGGGCTTCGTCGCGCAGGAGTTCATCCCGGTGCACGACCCTTTCGCCTCGCTCGCCCAGGCGCTTGCCATCTGCACGGTTTGACCGCCGATCCCGGCGCCCGCCTCAGGCCAGCCCGTTTCGCTCCGCCCAGCGGTCGAAGCTCGACTCCAGGTCCTCGAACGACTCCACGACGAACAGGTCCTCCTGGAGGTGCCAGATGTCGTAGGGTTGGCGGGCGACCTTGTCCGCGACAAAGGGATGCTTCCTTGCCTTCTCGGTCAGGCTGAACCGCGTCTCCGCGAAGCTGGAGATGATCCCGTTTCCGAAGATGCGAAGGCCGTCCGGATTCCTCACCAGTCCGAACTCGACCGTGAACCAGTATATACGGGTGAGGCCCTCCTCGACTTCCCGGTCCCTGCAGTTGAGTGCGGCGCGCCCGATCTTCTGGTAGAAGTTCGCGAACCTCGGGTGCACGATCATCGGCGTGTGCCCGAAGATGTCGTGAAAGCAGTCCGGAGCGGGCGTGTAGTCGAGCTCGCCCCGCTTGCGGACGTAGTCGGTGCAGGGGAAGATGCGCTGCGCAAGATGGGTGAAGAAATCGCGCGCGTCGAGGAGCCCGGGCGTCCGCGCGATGCGCCAGCCCGTGGCCCGGCTCAGGCTCCGAGAGACGTCGGCTAACGCCGGTATCCGCTCCCGGTTCAGCCGGAGAGCCCTGAGCCCCGTGAGGAACTCGGCCGCCGCCCGGCCCGGCAGGAGCGTCTCCTGGCGCGCGTAGAGCGTGCGCCAGACATCGTGCTCGTCCTCGGAGTATTCCGGGTACCCTATCTCGTCTCCGACCGGAATGGGCGCGTTCAGCTTGATGGGGACGCAGCGCGGGTCCGATGCCTCCAGCGCCTTATTCTCGGGCGGGGCCTGCACCGGCGGGGGCGTCATGGTGCGAGGATAGCCCGGCCCGCGTGAATGCGCCATAGGTCGAAAGCATTAAAACACGCGCCCGCGCTCCGCTCCGGCGCCGGACCCCGGCGGAAAGAATCGACCCCGGGAATCCCGGATGCATCCTCGGCCGACTGCCATGCGCCTCGCCACCATCCTGCCATCCGCGGGCGAAAAGCCGGCGCCGGCGGTGGCTGCGCAAGACGGTTCGTGGATCGAGCTGGCGGGTCTGACCGGCCGCGACGTGCGGCGGCTGGAGGACGCCCTGCCCCGGTTCCCGTCGCAGGTGGCGTCGATCGAGGCGCTCGCCTCGCAGTGGACGGGCCCGCGCCACCGCGCAGGCGGGATTACCTTCCTTCCCCCGGTGCTCCGGCCGCCGTCCTTCCGTGACTTCTACGCGTTTGAGGCCCACGTCAGGGCGGCGCGCGCCAGGCGCGGGCTCGGGATGGCCCCGGAGTGGTATGAGATTCCCGCATTCTACTTCTCGAACGCCAACTCGCTCATTGGGCACGAAGGCGAGGCACACGCGCCGGCAGGGTGCCGGGAACTCGACTACGAGCTCGAGCTAGGGGTCGTGATCGGCGAAGGCGGCCGCGACATCCAACCCGAACGGGCCTGGGCGCACGTCGCGGGATTCACCATAGTGAACGACCTGAGCGCACGCGACCTCCAGCGCGCCGAGATGGCGGTCGGGCTCGGCCCGGCAAAGGGGAAGGACTTTGCCACGGCCGTCGGCCCGTGGCTCGCGACGCTGGACGCCTTCACCGACCGCATCAGCGGCGAGCGCCTCGCCCTAGAGATGACGGCCCGCGTCAACGGCCGCGAACTCTCGCGCGGCAACGTGGCGAGCCTTCACCACTCGATTCCCCGGCTCATCGCCCACGCCTCGCGCGACGCGGAGCTGTTTCCAGGGGACCTCCTCGCCACGGGCACGGTGGGCACGGGCTGCATCCTCGAGCTCGGCCCCGAGGCCGCCGGCGGCTGGCTCAAGCCCGGTGACGTGGTCGAGCTCGAGATCGAGCGGATCGGGATCCTCCGCACGCGGATCGGTGCGCGGCCGTAGGCGCGCTACCGGTTGAGGAGCATCGCGACCCGCGAGCGGTTCGCGACCCCGAGCTTCGCGAAGATGGAGGAGATCTGCACCTTGATCGTGTGAGGGCTCCTGCCGAGCTCGGATGCTATCTCGTTGGTGCGCAAACCCTCGCGGATGCGCATGGCCACCTCGCGCTCCCGCTTGCTGAGCCTGGCCAGCAAGGCGAGCAGCCCCGGCGAAAGCGGTCGGTTCCGGTCGCCCCGCGGACGCCGGTAATCAAGCCGAATCTCGAATGCCGGGCGCAGGAGCGGATTGACCCCAAGGGCGCGCACGACGACCTGCGCGTGCAGTCCGAGTTCATCCACGCCCTGCTGCCTCGGCGCATGCGCCGAGGCGCTCCTCAGCCCGCCCGCCTCCTCCCAAGCGGCCCGCATCTCCCCGCAGGTGCGGGCCAGGGCCGGCGGTACTCGAAACGCGCGCCGCGGATTGAGCGCCGCGGCGCGGCGCTCGCCGTGGTTCCAGACGGCGCAGACATGCGCGCCCTCGCCGTTGTACCAGAGCGGCCTCCGGTCCCAGTCGAGAAGGAGGAGCCCGACGGGCACCTCCTCCAGCATCAGGGCGAAGTGCTCGGACAGGTATCCGGCCTCCTCGTACGCAAGCACGCGGCCGAGCGCCGTTTCGAAATGGGGCTGGAGCGACTCGGCCATGCGCAAGTCACGCTGCGAGAAGTCCGGCAGGCCCGGGCCCCGGTAGAAGTTCAGGGTGCCCTGCAGCTCGCGCCCGCGCCACGATGCGACGCACAGGAGCCTCTCCCAGCCCTCGCGCCGCATGACCCTCTCGTAGAACGGGGTGCCGGCGACGGCGGCCACCGGCGCGATGTCGGAGAGCCGGTACGCCGGCGCGCCGTTGTTTGAGGCCAGCCACCCGCGCTGCGGGTGGCCGCGGCGAAGCTCCCGCGGGGTGTACGGATGGGCGTGCCGGTAGACCTTGAGCGCAACCCCGTCCTCACCGTACCCGACCTCGAGGGTCTGGGAGTTGCTTGACAGCGCCTCGCGGGAGACGACCTGAAGGGCGCGCCAAAGCTGGCGCAGGCTCAAGGCCGCGTGCAGGCGCAGCAGTCCCTCCGCCAGCGCCGGCGGGGCCGATTCGGGGGGCGCCAGAGCGGCGGGACGTACTCTTGACGGGCGTCTGATGACCACGGCCCCATACGAGCAGCTGCCGGGCCGGCGCGCAACGCCTCGCGCCGAGCAATTAGCTATTTTGGCGTATGGCCGATACCTGCGCTCGAGACTAGATTACCGGAATGTTCTACGGGCGGCAGCGCTCCGACCCACCCCAACCCCGCGACAACACTCCATCATGGCGACCACATACTTTGAACCTTCAGTCGAGCGAAAGACAGGTGTTAACCCGCTCGGGATAAAAGGGATAGATCACATCGAGTTCTTCGTTGACGACGCCGACAAGTGGCGCGACTTCTTCGTCGGCAGGTACGGCATGGCCAGCCGCTTCTACGCCGCCGGCTCGACCGGGGTAAGGGGCAGGCGCGCCCACGTCGTGGGCCAGGGTCGCATCAACTTCGTCGTCGCCGAGCCGCAGGGCCGCGGCGACGAGGCGGACCTCATCCGCTGGCACCTTGAGAAGCACGGCTGCGGGGTGCGCGACGTCGCCTTTCGCGTGAAGGACGCCCGCCACGCCCTTTCCGAGGCGAACAGGCGCGGCGCAAAGGTCGTTCGCGACCTCGACGAGCACGCATCGTTCATCGGCGGCTCCATCGCGGCCTACGGAGATACGATCCACACGTTCATCGAGCGCAAGCCCCACGCCGAATTCGCCCCGGGCTACCATCCGGTGCCGGGTGAGGCCGAGCATGGCAACATCCACTTCGCGATGATCGACCACGTCGTCGGAAACGTGGAGCGCATGGACGAATGGGTGGACTACTACGAGAGGGTCTTCGGCTTCGACCTGTTCATGCACTTCGACATCAACACCGGGCGCAGCGCCCTGATGTCCAAGGTGATGAGCTCAACCGACGGCTGGGTGAAGCTGCCGATCAACGAGCCGTCCTCGCAGAACTCCCAGATCCAGGAGTTCCTCGACCGGTACGGCGGCCCGGGCGTCCAGCACATCGCGCTCCTGACGCCCAACATCATCGGCACGGTCGCCTCGATGCGCGGCAGGGGCCAGGACTTCCTCGAGGTCCCCGACACCTACTACGACGCGGAGTTCGACAGGCGCATAGGCGCGATCGAGGAGGACAAGGAGGTGCTGCGCAGCCTAAAGATCCTCGTCGACCGCGACCACGACGGCTACCTGATGCAGCTCTTCACGAAGTGCGTCTTCGCCCGACCCACCCTTTTCTTCGAGATCATCCAGCGCCGCGGTCGCGCGCTCGGGTTCGGCGAAGGCAACTTCCGGGCCCTTTTCGAGGCCATCGAGCGCGAGCAGGCAAGGCGCGGGACGCTCTGATCCATGCCCCACTTCCTCAGCTTGGGCCGGACGCCCCGCAAGCACCACATAAGGTTTCCGCGGGACAAGGCCGCGAGCTTCAAGGGCGAGGGCCTGCACTACGAGCACATCGTCACCACGGAGGGCTTTGACCGGGCCTATTCGATACTCTACCACCTGAAGCCCCCGACACGGGTGAAGGAGGTCGGGCTCCTCGGCGAATGGGCGCTGAAAGCGGCCGGCCCCGCGCCCCTGCGCCACCACCACCTCAAGTCCGCGGGCCTTCGGCGAAGCGGCGACCCCTATACGGGCCGCGTGCCGCTGATGTTCAACCAGGACATGATATGCTCGCGTTGCCGGCCCGCGACCGCGATGGCCGGCGGCTACGACTTCTACCGCAACGGCCAGTTCGACGACATCATCTTCGTATGGCGCGGCGGCGGCCGGCTGGAGACCAACTTCGGGAATCTCCGCTACAGGGCCGACGATTACATCGTCATCCCCCGCGGCACGATCTACCGCCTTGTGCCCGACGACGTCGCCCAGGAGGACTATCTCGTCCTCGAATCCTCCCATCCGGTCCGCATCCCTGCGCGCTACCTCCAGCCCGAGGGCCAGATCCGCATGGGGGCCCCGTACAGCGAGCGCGACTTCCACGGGCCGTCCGAGCTCTCGCCCGACGACGCCGAGGGCGACTTCGCGGTTCTCCTGAAGGACAGGTCGCGCCTCACGAGGGTTGTGCTGGCGAGCCATCCCTTCGACGTCGTGGGCTGGGACGGCTACCTCTACCCGTTCACCTTCAACGCGAACGACTTTGAGCCCATCACCGGCACGGTTCACCTTCCGCCCCCGATACACCAGACGTTTGAGATCAGGGGCTACGTCGTGTGCACGTTCGCGCCGCGCTGGCTCGACCACCACCCCGAGGCGATCCGGGTCCCCTGGGCGCACGACAACACGGAGGCCGACGAGGTGCTCTTCTACGTGCGCGGCCAGTTCGGCTCGCGAAAGGGGGTCGAGCCGGGCTCGTTCACGCTGCACCCGCAGGGCATTCCCCACGGCCCCCACCCAGGCACGACCGTGAAGAGCCTCGACGCGCAGCGCACCGACGAGCTCGCCGTGATGTTCGACACGCAGTTCCCCCTGCAGCTTACGCAGGAGGCCCTGGCCCTTGACGACCCGGACTATCCCCTGAGCTGGCTGGACTGAGAAACCCGTCGCAAGCAGGCGCAAAATCCCTCGTCGGGCCCCGCCCCCTCCTCTAGTACACGGCCATGCTCATAGATCTTGCCGCACTTTCGCCGCGTGACGCGTACCAGTGGATGGTGGGGACGATACTCCCCCGGCCCATCGCCTGGGTCTCGACGGTTGCGCCCGACGGGAGGACGAACCTGGCTCCGTTCAGCTTCTTCCAGGGGGTCACCGCTAACCCGCCCACGCTTATGTTTGTCCCGGTAAACAACCGCGACGGCGGAAAGAAGGACACCGTGCGCAACATCGAGCTCGTCCCGGAGTTCGTCGTCAACCTCGTGCCGCGGGCGCTGGCCGAGTCGATGAACAGGACGTCGGCGCTCCTTCCCTACGGCGAGAGCGAGTTCGAGGCGTTCGGCATCGCCCGCGCGCCGTCCTCGAGGGTCCGGCCGCCGCGGGTCGACGGGGCCCCGGTGGCCTTCGAGTGCGCGCTGCACCAGATCGTCCACATCGGCGAGGGCCCGCTCGCGGCGAACGTCATCTTTGGCCGCATTCTCGCGGCGCACGTGCGCGAGGACGTGCTCGGCCCGGGGGGCCTGCCCGACGCCCAAAAGCTGGACCTCGTCGGCCGCATGGGCGGCGAGGACTACGCGACCACGCGCGACACGTTCTCGCTCGCGCGGCCCGACCGGCGCTGACCCGCTCGCATGGCTCCGATCGTCATCCTCTCCGCAGCCCGGACCCCGCTCGGCTCGTTTCAGGGCTCGTTGTCGGGCGTTCCCGCCCCGCGCCTGGGAGCGGTAGCCATAAAGGGCGCCATTGCCCGGGCCGGCGTCGGCCCAGGCGACGTCACCGACGTCATCATGGGAAACGTCCTCCAGGCCGGGCTCGGCCAGGCACCCGCCCGCCAGGCCTGCCTCTACGCCGGCCTGCCCCCCTCCGTCAGGGCCGTCACGGTCCACAAGGTCTGCGGCTCGGGGCTGCAGGCCGTGCTGCTCGGCGCGCACGCGCTTGGAATGGGCGACGCATCCCTGGTGGTCGCCGGCGGCATGGAGAACATGAGCGCCTCGCCCTACCTCCTGCCCAAGGCGCGCGAGGGCTACCGCATGGGCGACCAGCAGGTCGTCGACTCGATGATCCGGGACGGGCTGTGGGACCCCTACAACGACCTCCACATGGGCGCGTGCGCGGAGCAGTGCGCCAGGGAGTATGCCTTCAGCCGGGAGGAGCAGGACGCGTATGCCTGCGAGAGCTTCCGGCGCGCGAACGCCGCGCAGGAGGACGGCCGCCTCGCGCAGGAGATTATCCCCGTGGAGGTGGCCGACGCCAAGGGCAACGCGGCCACGGTCGACAGGGACGAGGGCCCGGCAAGGGTCAGGTATGAGAAGATTCCCAGCCTGCGCCCTGCTTTCGAGAGGGACGGCACGATCACCGCGGCCAACGCATCGAGCATAAACGACGGGGCGGCCGCGCTCGTCCTGGCGACGGAGCCGGCCGGAACGCCAGGGGGCCGGCGTCCGTTGGCGCGCATCGCCGCGTTCGGCTCGCACGCGCAGGATCCCCTGCGGTTCGCCACGGCGCCGATCGCGGCGGCCCGCACCGCCCTCGGGCGCGCGGGCTGGACCGCCGCCCAGGTGGACCTCTGGGAGGTCAACGAGGCCTTTGCAGTGGTGCCCATGGCGTTCGCCCGCGAATTCTCCGTACCCCGCGACCGGCTGAACGTCCGGGGCGGCGCGATCGCCCTCGGGCACCCGATCGGCGCCAGCGGCGCGCGCATCCTGGTGACGCTGCTGCACGCCATGCGCGATCGCGGCGCAAGGCGCGGCGTCGCGGCCATCTGCATCGGAGGGGGCGAGGGGATGGCGGTCTGCGTCGAGCTCGTCTGAACGGCCACCGAATGATCTGGCGACCTGGAGAGCACCCGTGGACGCGCGACTCCCATGTCGCGCGGTTCATGGCGCGGCACGGCATCGCCACGATCGGCGAGCTGCGCCGGCGCTCGGTGGCCGACACGGCCTGGTTCTGGGACGCGGCCCTCGAGGACATGGGCGTCGAGTGGTTCCGCAAGTACGCGCGGGTGCGCGATGATTCCGGCGGATTCCCGCACACGCGCTGGTTCGTCGGCGGCCGGGTGAACATCGCCCACAACTGCGTCGACCGGCACGTTCGCGACGGACACGGGAACGAGACGGCCCTCTTCTGCGAGGCCGACTCGGGCCGTGCCGAGGACGCCAGCAGGGTGACCTTCGGGGAGCTCGCCGACAGCGTGGACCGCTGCGCGTCGGCGCTGCGGGCGATCGGCGTCGGGCGGGGCGATGCGGTCGCCCTGTACGCCCCTATGCGGGCGGCCACGGTGGTGGCCCTCCTGGCCACGATGAAGATCGGCGCCCGCTCGGTCCCCGTCTTCTGCGGCTACGGGGAGGACGCCCTTCGCGAGAGGCTGTCATCCTGCGGGGCGAAGGTGCTGTTTGCGGCTTCGGCGCTTGCCCGCCGCGGCAGGCTCACCGACACCGGGGCCCTAGCGGCGGCCGCGGCGGCCGCCGTGCCGTCCGTCCGGCGGGTGGTGTGGACCGACACCGGGGACTGGGAGGCGTTCCTCGGCCGCGGCCGGCCGGGGCTCCCCTGCGATCCGACGGAGTCCGGCGACCCGTGCCTGATCCTCTTTACCAGCGGCACCACGGGGCGCCCGAAGGGCACGGTGCACACGCACGCGGGCTGCCTGGCGCAGATGGGCAAGGAGATCCGCTACGCCTTCGACGCGCGGCCGGGCGAGCCGTTCTTCTGGGTGACCGACATCGGATGGATGATGGGGCCGTGGGAAATCATTGGCTGCCTGATGTACCGCACGCCCGTCGTGCTCCTTGACGGAGCGCCGAACCACCCGACGAGCGACCGCCTGTGGGAGATCTGCGCCAGCCTCGGCGTGGCGACCCTCGGCGTCTCCCCGACACTCGTTCGCCTCCTGATGCGCGCGACGGAGGGCCGGGGACCGCAGGCCCACGACCTTTCGCGCCTTAGGGTGCTTGGCTCGACGGGCGAGGTGTGGGACGAGCCAAGTTATCTCTGGCTATTCGAGAAGGTCGGCGGGCGGCGATGCCCCGTCATGAACATCTCGGGAGGCACCGAGATCGTCGGCTGCCACCTGTCGCCGACGCCGCTCGACGCCCTGAGGCCCTGCTCGCTCGGCGGACCCGGGCTCGGCATGGACGTGGCGGTCTTCACCGACGAGGGCCTCCCGGCGCCCCGCGGGACGATGGGGCACCTGGTGTGCCGGCAGCCCGCGCCATCGATGACGAGGGGCTTCCTCAACGACGACGCCCGCTACCTCGACACCTATTTCAGCCGCTTCCCCGGTGTCTGGTACCACGGCGACTGGGCGCGTGTGGACGAGGACGGCCAATGGTTCCTTTTCGGCCGCACGGACGACACCCTCAAGGTCGCAGGCAGGCGGGTGGGCCCAGGCGAGGTCGAAGCCGCGCTCGCCTCCCATCCGTCGGTGAGCGAGGCCGCGGTCATCGGGGTGCCCGACGACGTCAAGGGGACCGCGCTCGTCGCATTCGTCATCCTCAGGCCCGGCCGCCCGGCGACCGCGGAAGACCTGATCCTCCACGTGGCCCGCGGGCTCGGCAAGCCCCTCGCCCCAAGGGAGGTTCACGCGGTCCCCGCCATCCCGAAGACGCGATCAGGGAAGATCGTCCGAAGCGCCATCACCCGCGCGTTCCTCGGCCAGCCGCCCGGCGACACGGCCAGCCTCGAGAACCCGGAGACCCTGGAGGCGATCGGCGCGCTTGCCGGCTGCGCCCACTCAGGAAACCCATGACCCCGTCCATCAGGAGCGCGGTGGACCCGGACGGCGTCGGCTGGATCGAATTCGACGGCCCGAAGGCCGCGGCGCGCGTGCTCAACCTCGCCGCGATGCAGGCGCTCGACGCCGCGATCACGGCCCTGGCGTCTCCGTCCGTGAAGGCGGTCGTCTTGGCCGGCTCGGGGGAGCGCGTCTTCATCGCGGGCGCGGACCTCAAATGGCTGATGGAACTGCCAGACGCGGAGATGGCGGGGGAGTTCTCGAGGGCCGGCCAGGTGCTGTTCCAAAGGCTCTCCGCGATGCCCGTGCCGGTCGTCTGCGCGATCCACGGGGCGTGCGCCGGCGGCGGCTTCGAGCTCGCGCTGGCCTGCCATCGGCGGCTGGCAAGCGACGCTCCCGCCACGCGGATCGGCCTTCCCGAAGTCGGAGTTGGCACGATACCCGGCTGGGGCGGCTGCGTGCGGCTTCCGCGGCTCATCGGGGCGCAGGCCGCGATCGACCACATCCTCAGGGCCCGGCTCGTCCCGGCCCGCGAGGCGCTGAGAACCGGCCTCGTCGACGAGGTGGTGCCCGCCGGGCAGCTGCGGGAGCGGGCAAAGGCCGTCGCATTGGAGCTTGCAACCAGTGGCGTCCCCGCTCGCCCGGAGCTCCCGGCGCCTCCGGCGCGGTTCTACGAGGAGCTGCGCGAGTCCGTCCGAAGGCGGACGCTCGGCAACCTGCCCGCGCCGCTCGCCGCGATCAACGTCGTCGAGCAGGGAATCAGGTCCGACCCGGCCCTCGCCTTCGGGGTCGAGGCGGCCTCGTTCGGCCAGGTCACCGCCGGCCCGGTCTGCAGGAACCTTGTGAAAGGCTTCTTCCTGCGCGAGGCGGCGAAAAAACGCACGCTCGAGGGATGGTTTCCGCGCGCCGAGTCCGAGCCGGCCCCGGTGGCCAGGGTCGGGATCATAGGCGCGGGCGTCATGGGCTCGGGCATCGCGCAGTGGCTCGCCGCGCGGGGCATCGATGTCGTGATGAGGGACGTGCTGCCCGAGTTCGTCGAGCATGCCCTCGGGGTCATCCGGGGCCTCTTCGAGGAGGCGGTCAATCGCGGCCGGATCTCGGCCGCGGACGCCCCCGGCGCGCTCGCCAGGATATCCACGACGACCGGATGGGAGGGCTTTGAGGGATGCGACCTCGTGGTCGAGGCCATCGTCGAGAACGCGGAGGCGAAGCGGAAGCTGCTCTCGGAGGCCGCCGGGATCGTCCGGCCGGACGCGATCCTGGCGTCCAACACATCGGCGCTTCCTATCGAGGAGATCGCCGGCCACGTGCCCAACCCCGAGCGCACGCTCGGCATCCACTTCTTCAACCCCGTGGGCCGGATGGCGCTGGTGGAGCTTGTCTTGAGCCGCGACACGTCGGCCCGAGCGGCGGACCGGGCCCTCGCCTTCGTGAAGGCGCTTGGCAAGTCGCCGGTGATCTGCCGCTCCTCGCCGGGCTTCCTCGTGACCCGGGTCCTCTTCTTCTACCTCAACGAGGCCGTGAAGCTCTGGGAGCTGGGGATGCCGACCGCGGCGATTGACGCCGCCATGCGGGAGTTCGGCTGGCCGATGGGGCCCCTGCGTCTCATCGACGAGGTGGGGGTCGACGTGACCGACTTCATATTCGGCGAGATGTCGCGGTACTTCCCGGGCCGGTTTGCCGGGTCAAGGACCTGCGCCGCGATGCTCGCCGCGCGCATGAGGGGGCGAAAAAACGGAGCGAGCTCGGGTTTCTACTCCTACTCCGATGGCGCCGAGGCCCTGAACGACGAGGCCACCCGGAGCCTCGGCGGGCCGGTCGGCGCCCTCGCGGCCAGCCCCAAGGAGATCGCGTCCGGGCTCATGCGCGTCATGGTCGCCGAGGCCAGGCGGTGCCTTGACGAGCGGGTGGTGCTCACGGAGGACGACGTCGACTTTGCGCTGGTAGCCGGAGCGGGCTTCCCGGCGTTCCGGGGAGGCCTGCTGCGCTACGCCAGCGGTACCGACGGGCCGCCCGTTGCACGAGACCGAACCGCAGCCGTCAACGCGCTGTCTGACCTGGCCGCCCGGCCGCACTAGGTCCCCCTTTCGCAAACCCCCAACACCCGCGCCAATGCCCGCCGTCGCATCCACCCTCTCCACGGAGCTGAAGCTCAGGCTCCTGCGCACCATCGTCGAAAGCCGCCACGGGGACCTCCGCGAGGAGAGCCTCAACCGACAGGGCAAGGGCCACTTCCACGTTTCCGGCCAGGGCCACGAGGGGATGGCCGCCATCGGCATGCAGATGCAGCCCGACGACTACGCCTGCCCGTATTACCGCGACCGGGGCCTGGTGCTCGGGCGCGGCGTGACGACGTTCCAGCTCGCCCTCGACTACATGGCGAAGCGCGAGTCCTCGTCGCGGGGCCGCCAGATGCCTTCGCACTACAGCTACCCCGAGTTTCACATCTGGAGCGTGCCGACCCCGACCGCGTCGCAGCTCCTGCCGGCCTGCGGCATGGCCTGGGGCATGCAGCTCGACGGCAAGAAGAGCGTGACGCTGGCCACGGTCGGCGACGCCGCCACGCGCCAGGGCGAGTTCTTCGAGGCCGTCTCGTTCGCAAGGGAGCGCAAACTTCCGCTCCTGCTCGTCGTCGAGGACAACGGATACGGCATCTCCAGCCCGACCCGCCGCACGAACCCGCTCGTGCTCAATGTGCTTGCCGCAGAGGAGTGGGCCCAGGTCGACGGCTGGGACGTCGAGCAGGTCCACGCGGTAGCGTCGGAGGCCATCGCCAGGATCCGCGCCGGGGGCGGGCCAGCGTTCATGTGGATGAAGCTCGAGAGGCTGACGAGCCACACGAGCTCCGACGACCACAAGATCTACCGCTCGCCGCAGGAGCTCGCCACGCTTAGCGAGCGCGACCCGCTCAAGGTGCTCAAGGACCAGCTCATCTCCGACGGCGCGCTCACCCCGGAGGAATTCGAGAGGCTCGACTCGGAGATCAAGGAAAACGTCCTCGCGGACTACCTCAACGCCGAGAACGCCGAGAATCCCCTCGCCGGGGAGCTAGAGACCAACGTCGTGAGCGCCATGCCAGGCCTTGACGAGGAGATCTTCAAGCCCGGCAAGTACCGCATGGGCGACCTGTTCAACCTGACGCTTCGCGCCGGGCTCGACGCCGACCCGCACCGGATCATCTTCGGCGAGGACGTGGAGGACCCGAAGGGCGGCGTCTTCACGCTCACGAGGAGGCTGTCGACGGACTTCCCGGGGCAGGTCTTCAACTCGCCCCTAGCGGAGGCCACGATCCTGGGCGTCGCGTGCGGGCTGGCCAGCTACGGCTGGCGCCCCGTGTTCGAGCTGCAGTTCATCGACTTCATCCACAATGGCTGGAACCAGCTGATCACGAACCTCGCCACCCTCCGGTGGCGCACGTTTGGCAGATGGACGTGCCCCGCGGTGATCTACGCGCCCTACGGGGCCTACCTGCCCGGGGGCTCGCTCTGGCACTCCCAGGCCAACGAGGCCTCGATCGCCCATTTCCCCGGGCTCAACGTCGTCATTCCCAGCTCCCCCGAGGACGCGGTCGGCCTGCTCTGGTCGGCGATGCACGCCGACGACCCCACGCTCGTCCTCGTCCCCAAGCACATGCTCTGGGCGGAGCGTGAGGTGACGCAGGCCATCTCGGCCGTGCCGATCGGGTCCGCGCGCCGCCTCACCGAGGGCGGCGACGTCACGATCGTCGCCTGGGGCAACACGGTCGAGAAGTCGTTGGAGGCGATGGCGGTGCTCGGCGACTCGGTGAGCATCGAGCTCATCGACCTGCGCTCCATCGTCCCCTGGGACCGCGAGGCGATCGAGGATTCCGTCCGCAAGACCGGGCGGCTGGTCGTCGTCCAGGAAGACACGGAGAACTGCAGCGTCGGCCAGATGATCATCTCCCACCTCGCGGGCACGCCCGACGTGTGGAGCCGCCTGGTAAGCCCGCCCCGCCTTGTCTCCAAGGGCAACGTGATGATCGGCTACAGCCCCGTCTACGAATACGCCGCGCTGCCCGACGCGAACCGGATCCTCGAGGCCGTGCACCGCGTCTTTGACGGCACGCTGCCCTCCGGGGCCGCCCCGCACCGCGACGGTGGGCGGAAGCCGGCCTCATCCGCTCCCGGGCCGGCGTCCGGCCCCGTTGACGTCCCCATCAAGATGCCCCTGATGGGCGAGGGCATCCGCGCGGCGCGCATCGTCTCACTCATGAAGAAGGCCGGGGACAGGGTCGCGCGCGACGAACAGATCTGCGAGGTCGAGACCGACAAGGCGGTGTATCCCATCGAGTCGTCGATGGCAGGCGTGCTCAGGGAGTGGCGATGCAGGGTCGACGACATCGTCGACATCGGGAGGGAGATTGCCCTCTTGACCGCCGAGGCCGCGGCGCCGGCGGCCCCCGCCGGGAACCTCAGCATGCAGCAGCTCCAGCAGGTTCCTCTGGCGGCTCCCGCTTCGGTGGCGCCCGCCCTCTCGCCCGCGATAACCCGCCGGCTCTCGGGCGTGGTCCCGGTGAACATGCAGCTGGACGTGCACTGGAAGGCCATACGCGCCGCGCGGGAGGCGGCGAAGGGGAAGCATCCCTCACACACGCCGTCGCTTATGCTCGCCTGGACGGTCGTCAAGGCGATGACGAAGCACCCGGCGTTCCGCAGGATCGTCACCAGGGACGGCGCCATCGTCGAGCGCCACCCGTTCGACCTCGGCGTCGCCGTCGCGCTCGAGGGCGACCGGCTTGCAACCGCGGCCATCCACGACGCCGACCGGCTCGGGTGGCCGGAGTTCGCCGGCGCCTACGCCAAGGCGGTCGCCGACACCCGCTCCGGCACGGTGGAGGACGTGCAGGCCCCGCTCATAATCACGAGCCTTGGCGGCTTCGGCATCGAGGTGGCGACGCCGATCGTCGTGCCGCCCTCGATGGGCACTCTCTTCGTCGGCAAGGCCCACGAGCGCATGATCAACGACGGCGGCGCCGTGTATCCCGCGGAGGTGGTGACCCTGTCGCTCACGTTCGACCACAAGGTCGTGAACGGCGCCGGGGCCGCCGCCTTTCTCTACGACCTTAAGAAGCTGGCCGAGGGCTTCAGTCTGCCGGGCTGAACCGCCACGCGCGGCTCACCGGGCGCCGCCGGCCCATCTCGGCGGGCGCTTCTCGCGGAATGCGGCGATGCCCTCGGCTGCCTCGTCGGAATCACGCGCCTCGATGTGGACCCTCAGGGCTCTCTCCACGTCCGTCCGCAAGGGCCTGTGCCAGAGACCGGCGAAGAGCGCCTTTGTCCGGGAGACGGCAACGGGGCCTCCCTGGAGCACGGAACCGGCGAGCCTCCTCGCCTCGGCAAGGGCCGCCTCGGGCGTCGGCGCCACGCGGTTCACCAGGCCGATCGCAAGGGCGCGCTCGGCCGGGAGCATCTCGCCGGTCAGCAGGACCTCGCGGGCGTCGCGCTCGCGGATCTGGCGTCGAAGAAACGTCATCACGAGCCCGGCGACAAGGCCGCGCCTCGGCTCGGGGTAGCCTATCTTTGATCCGGCGACGGCCACGGCCATGTCGCACGCCGTCATGAGACCGGCGCCGCCGGCCGCGGCCGCGCCGTGGACGACCGCGATCGAGACAAGTCGCGAGCCGCTGAGGGCGAGGAGGGCATCGGCGATAAGCCTGGCGGAACGCAGACGCCGCGCGGAGCCTGCGGCCTCCGTGAGGTCGAGCCCCGCGCAGAAGGCCGGCCCCGCGCCGCGCAGGATGAGGATGCGCTGGCCGGGATCGCCCTCCGCGGCGGCGATCGCCGCGACGAGCTGCTCCAGCAGCTCGACGCAGAGCGCGTTGCGCTTTTCCGGGCGGTTGAGCGTGAGCACCGTGGTTGCGCGGCCTTCGCGCTCGGCAAGCACCAGCCTCGGCGCGGGCTTCATTTCTCCCCCCTGTAGTCGACCTGCATTTCCAGGAGCGCCATGCCCAGGGCCTTGCCCTGGGCGTCGATGCGCAGCGAGCGGCTGCCGCCGCCCGCCAGCACGCCGGCCAGCACGAAATTCAGAGCCTCCAGGTTGGGGACGTCGTAGCGCGTGACACTCTCCACGCAGAGCGGCCTGAAGTACTCCTCGACGGCGCCCTCGGTCAAATGGTCCCGCAGCCAGCGATAGGCCGCCGGCGTGCGGCCAAAGACCGCGATGTTTGCCGACGAGCCCTTGTCCCCGCTCCGGGCAAAGGCAATCTCGCGAAGGGGGATCATGGCCGGGGTCCCTCCAGAACCCTGAAGGACGGGGAGACCGCCGACCTTGGGACAAGCGTCGGCCAGTAGCCGAACACCGGCACAACCCTCGGGCGCCCGGCGGCATAGCCTGTCACGCCCTGGGGGCCGCAGGTGACAAGAGGGGCCATCTCCTTTGCGAAGCGCTCGACGTCCTGCCTTGCGTCCGAGGCCACACTCACGCGCAGCACGGTCTCGACCAGGTGGGTGTCGCTCATGCGGCTGGCTATCCCGCACACGCTCGCGCCGGTCCCGAGGCACTCGACCAGCCGGTCCCGGTAGACGCAGCCCTCGCGCTGCAGGCGCCGCAGGACGCCCTCCCCCGCCCGGCGCGCCTTCTTGACGGCGTCGTGGCCGAAGACGGTCAGCATGCCGTGGGCCCTGTAGCCGTCCCGGTAGGCCGCGCTCACCTTGTAGGAGTCGGGGGGCGCGCGCCCGGTGGCGCCCGAGACGCGGACGCGGTCCGGGGCCACGGGATCCACGCGAAGCGTGAGGAACGAGACCGTCGCGTCGGGCGAGAGGTAGCCGCCGGGGTCGCCCACCTCGTAGAGGAGCTGTTCCCTGACCGTCTGCACGCTTACCGCCCCGCCGCTGCCCGCGGGCTTTGTCACTACGCACGAGCCGTCGGGCGAGACCTCCGCTATCGGGAATCCGATCGACAGGTTCCCGGGCAGGTCGAGCCAGTCCGTCGAGAATCCGCCGCAGGCCTGCGTGCCGCATTCGATGATGTGGCCGGCGACGGTCGCGCCGGCGAGGAGGTCGTAGTCGCCCAGGGGCCAGCCGAACCGGGCGATGCACGGGCCGACGGTGAGCGACGGATCGGCAACGCGGCCCGTGACGACGATGTCGGCGCCGGCGCGAAGCGCGTCGGCGATCGCCCCCGCGCCCAGGTACGCGTTGGCGGTGACCAGCCGCCCGGCGACGTCCGAGAGCGGCGCCCCGGTTTCCAGGTTGACGAAGCCGCCGCCGGCGGACCTGAGCAACGGCAGGACGTCGTCACCCGTGACCGCGGCCACCCGCATGCGCCCGAGGCCGGCGGCGCCAAGCGCGTCGGCGCAGGCCGAAGCGCAGGCCTCCGGGTCCAGGCCGCCCGCGTTCGTGACCACCCTCGCACCGCCCCCCGCGGACCAGAACGGGCAGAGCGACCTGACCACGTCCACAAAGTCGCGCGCAAATCCGGCCGCAGGATCGTTCTCCCGCATGATCGCCATGATCGAGAGCGAGACCTCGGCGAGGTAGTCGAGAGTGAGGAAATCGATGTCGGGCTGATCCGCGACGAGCCGGGCCGCGGCCCCGGGCTGGTCTCCCCAGAAGCCGGACGCGTTGGCGATCTTGAGGGGGGGCTCCATCGGGCTATACCTGCAGGACGCCGGTGTGGAAGCTCGCCTTCGGCGCGGGCCGAGTCGCGAGGCCAAGCGCCCGCGCGAGGACGGCGCGGGTCTCGTCGGGCTGGATGATCGCGTCGACCCAGCCGCGCGCGGCCCCGTAGCGGATGTCGGTCTGCTCGCTGTAGGCCGCCTTCACCCGCTCCCTCAGCGCGTCGAGCTCCTCGGGCGTGCGCTCCTTGGCATTGCGGGCCAGGATGTTGAACACGACGTCGCTCGCCTGGGAGGCCCCCATGACGGCGTAGCGCGCGCCGGGCCACGCAAAGATGAACCGCGGGTCGAACGCCTTGCCGCACAGGGCGTAGTTCCCGGCGCCGTAGCTGCCGCCTATGACGACCGTGACCTTCGGGACCGTGGAATTGCTCACGGCGTTGACGAGCTTAGCGCCGCTTCGGATGATGCCGCTGTGCTCGGCGTCCTTGCCCACCATGAAGCCGGAGACGTCCTGGAAGAAGAGGATCGGCAGGCGGGTCTGGTTGCAGTCCATGACGAACCTCGCCGCCTTGTCCGCGCCGTCGGCGTAGATGACACCGGGCATCTGCAGCCCGGTCGTCTTTGACTGCACGCGGATGCGCTGGTTGGCGACTACGCCGACGGCGCGCCCGCCGAGGCGCGCGTAGGCGCAGACGAGGGTTTTGCCGTGCTCGGCCTTGTACTCGTCGATCGGCCCGGAATCGACGATGCACCGGAGGACGTCGCGCGCGTCGTACTCCCTGCGGCTGTCGAGGCCGACGATGCCGAACAGGTCTCCGGGCGGCCGCTCCGTCGCGCCCGGGCCGCCGGCGGCCGGCGGCTGGGCCTCCGCGGGAAGAAGGCCGACCAGCGAACGCAGGCGGGCAAGGCAGGACTGGTCGTCCTTCTCCCTGAAGTCGACCGTGCCCGATATCTCGGCGTGCACGGCGGCGCCGCCCAGCGCCTCGCTGTCGGTGTCCTGGCCGATGGCGGCCTTCACGAGCGACGGGCCGGCGAGGTAGAGGCCGCTGCCCTCGGTCATGAGGACCTTGTCGCAGAGCACCGGCAGGTAGGCGCCGCCGGCGACGCAGTTTCCCATGATCGCCGCGAACTGCGGGAGGCCGGCCGCCGACAGGACGGCGTTGTTGCGGAAAATCCTTCCGAAGTCGTCCTCGTCCGGGAAGACCTCGTCCTGCATCGGCAGGAACACCCCGGACGAATCCACGAGATAGACGAGCGGCAGCCCACACTCGAAGGCGATCCGCTGGGCTCGGATCACCTTCTTGCAGGTCATCGGCACGAAGGCGCCGGCTTTGACCGTGGCGTCGTTGGCGACGATCATCACCGCGTGGCCTGCCACGCGGCCCACGCCCGTGACGACGCCCGCGGCCGCGAAGGGGCCCCATTCCCGGTACATCCCGTGCGCCGCCCAGAGCCCGATCTCCATGAAGTCGGCGGGGTCGTCGAGCAGCGCCGCGACGCGCTCGCGCGCGAAGAGCCTGCCGAGCTTGTGCTGGCGCTCGAGTCCGGCCGGGCCGCCGCCCTCCCGGATCGCGGCCTCCTCCGCCAGCAACGCCCGGCAGAAGTCGCGGAACGCGATGGCGGAGTCTGTGGCCTTCGTGGGGGACATGTCTCGGAGCCGGGCCTCTTCAGACCATGGGCCTGAACTTTCCGACCGCGTCCGTCAGGCAGGCGGTTATCTGCCCGAGCGAGCAGACCTCGACCGCGGAAAGCAGCTCCGCGAAGATGTTGCCGCGGGCGCGCGCGGCATTGCCGAGCCGCTGCAGCGCCTCGGGGGCGCGCCTCGAGTTCCTGGCCTTGAAGGCGCGCAGGCGCTCGACCTGCAGCCGCTGCTTCACCGGCGAGGTGCGCGCGAGCGGCACCCGCGGCGCAGGCGACGGGGCGGCATACCTGTTGAGGCCGATGATGGGGCGCTCACCCGAGTAGACCTGCCTCTCGTAGCGGTGGGCGGACTCCTGAATCTTCCCCCTCTGGTAGCGCTGATCCATGGCCTGGAGCACCCCGCCGAGCGTGTCGATTTCCCGGAATACGTCGAGGATCGCGTGCTCGACCTGGCGCTCGAGCGCGAGCAGGCCCGGCGACCCGGAGAGGACGTTCATCGTGTGCTTGAAGACGCCCGTCTCCTCGAGAAGGATCGACTGGGCGTGCGACGCAAGCCGCACGTATTCCTCCGTCGGAGTCGTGAACGGCTCGTCGGCGCTGTTGCTGTGGCAGGAATTGGTGCCGTTCAGGTAGGACAGCATCAGCTCGACGGCGGTGCGCGTGAGGTTGTCCTTGAAGTCGGCGGCGATGAGCGACCGCCCGCTTGTCTGGGTGTGGAGCTTTAGCACTTGCGCCTTCGGCCCCGCGCCGAACGCGTCCCTCATTCCGACGGCCCAGATACGGCGGCAGGCGCGGCCGAGCACGAGGTACTCTATGTCCAGGCCGCAGTCCAAGAAGAACGAGAGCCTCGGGCCGAAGCGGTTCACGTCGAGGCCGCGGGCCCGGAACATGTCGGCGTAGGCAAAGCCGTTGCTGAGCGTGAAGGCGGCCTGCTGCACGGGCGTCGCCCCGGCCTCCGCTATGTGGTATCCGCTGATGCTTATCGGGTACCAGCGCGGCATGTGCGGGATGCACCACTCGACCATGTCGCACAGGAACCGCAGCGAGGCGTCGATGGGGAAGATCACCTCGTTCTGCGCCTGCACCTCCTTGAGCATGTCGGCCTGTATCGTGCCGCGCAGCTGCGGCACGCAGTCGGGGCCGAAGCGGCGCTTCGCGGCTGCGACGAACATCGCCAGGATCGCTGGAGCCGGGGCGTTCATGGTCATCGAGACCGAGGCGTTCGGCGCGACGAGGTCGAAGCCGGCGAAGAGCCTCGCCATGTCCTCGACGGTGTCGATCGCGACGCCCCCCTCCCCGACCTTCCCCAGGACGCCCTCGTGGTCGCTGTCCAGGCCGTAGAGCGTGGGGCCGTCGAACGCGGTCGACAGCCGCGTGCTCGTCTGGTGCCCGGCAAGGTAGTGGAACCGCCGATTCGTGTCCTCGGCGAGGCCGAGGCCGGCGAAAAGCCGCGTCGGCTCCTCGCCGCCCTCCCTCCGGTCGAGGTACATCTCGCGGTACGCGCCGTTTGCGAACGGAAATTCCCCGGGGAGGCCCTGGCCGAGCAGGTACTCGGCGATCGCGCCGGGCTCGTCCGTGGCGGGCAGCGCGAGCCGCGGAAGCAGCGTGCCCGTGGGCGACACCGTCTGCCCGACTGACGCATGGATCGCAGCCCATTTCGTCCGAAGCTCCGCGCCGAACTCCGGGTCGGCGCGGGCCCGCCTGACCTCGGCGTCGACGAAGCCATTGTAGGTCTCAACCGCGTCGGCGACTCTTCCAAGGGAGGACATGGGGGCGCTGGGCGGGGCCTACCTGGCTCCCGGGGCGACCGCCTCGAGCCCGGCCAGCCTCGCGATCTCCGCGTAGAGCCGGTCGACGCCGGGATCATGGTGCCGGGCGGCCGCCGTGCCATGAAGCAGCTGGTCCCTCCCGTTCAATGCCAGCCGGGCGGCGACCTCGACCATGGCAGCCTTGGCGGCCGGCTGGTCGCACTTGTTGAGAGCGACCAAGTCGGAGCCGTTCAGCATGGCGATCTTCTGGAGCTGGATCCGCCCGCCGTAGTGCGGCGCGAGCACGAAGAGCACGGCGTCGGCCATCCTGGGCCCCCGGCCGAACACCCCGAACGGGTCGCCCTCCTGGCCTATGCCGACCGATTCGACAAGGACCAGGTCGAACTCGCCTGAGGCGCGCAGGCACGCGATGGCCTCGGGCGCCGCCGCCGACAGCCCGGTCGGGCTGCCGCGCGTGGCCATCGAGCGGAAGAAGACGCGGTCGTCCTGCGCGTAGATGGCCGACACCCGGTCGCCGAGAATCGCGCCGCCGCTGTCAGGGTGGGACGGGTCGTTCGCGAGGATGGCGACGCGGCCCGCGGACACCCGCCGCAGGAATCGCGAGGTGAGCTCGTCGATGAGCGTGGATTTCCCCGCGCCCCCGGGTCCGGCGACGCCCAGGACGAAGGCCCTCCCGGCGCGGTCCGCGCCCCTCGCGCGCCCCGCGGCTCGCGCTCCCCTCGCCCCTCCCTCGGCCAGCGTGATCGCCCGTCCCAGGGCCCGGTCGCCCCGCAGGCGGGCCCCGGGCCCGAGCTCGCGCGAGTAGGCGCCCTTCACCGCGGCGACGATTTCGGCAAGCGGCGTGCCCGCAAAGAAGATCCGGTCCACCCCGCCCCTCTTCATCACGCGCTCATCGGCGGGCGTGATGGTCGCGCCGCCCCCGCCGAAGAGGGGGATGTCGCCCGCGCCGCGCGCCCGCAGCTGCGCGAGCACCTCGGCGAAGAAGATTGCGTGGCCCCCGTTGTAGCTGCTCAGGCCGACGGCGTGCACGTCCTCCTGGACAGCCGCGCGGGCGATGGCCGACGCGGCGCAGTGGTAGCCGAGGTAGACCACCTCGGCCCCGTTCCGGGCCAGCTCGAGGTTTATCGTGGTCACGGCGCTGTCGTGCCCGTCGCAGACCGGCACCGCGGTGAGGAGCCGTAGGGGCGACGGTTGCGTGTGGCGCCTGGCGCCGGCTTTGGGTGACGCGACGACCATGCGGGTACGCTAGCCAGCTCCGGCCCGGGATCAAACCGCAATACCCGCGCCCGCGCCACGGCGGCCCCGAGCAGGCGCCATCCCGCCGCGGCCTTGCGTGCCCGCTCTTGCGATAGAGCGGGCCCTGTCCTACTCTCCGCCTCGCAAGAACCCCTCAGGACCCGGCGGGCAATCCGAACCCAGTCTTCCCCCGATGATCGACCCGTTGCTCGAAGAGAACTCGCTCTGGCGCGACTACGTCTCGCGGGCCGAATCCGCGTTCCTGGAGGAGGTCGCCGCGTTTGCCGAGTCCGAGGTGGCGCCGTTCGCCGACGACTGGGAGCGCGCCGAGGAGCTGCCCCGGGAGGTCTTCCGGAAGGCCGGCCGCATCGGCCTGATGGGCGTCACGGTGCCAAGGAGGCTGGGCGGGCGGGGCTTCGGCTACGCGACCTACGCGCTTGCGATCCGAGCGATCGCGATGCGAATGGGCGCCCTTGCGATCGACATCGCGGCGCACAATGCCCTGGCCGTCGGCCACATCCTCTCGCAGGGGACAAAGGCCCAGCACAGGAAGGTCTTTCCGCGGCTGGTCAACGGCGACTGGATCGGAGCCTGGGCGCTCACCGAGCCGGAGGCGGGCAGCGACAGCGGGGGCATCCAGACGACCGCGGTCGAGCTCAAGGGCGGCGGGTGGGAGCTCAACGGATTCAAGCGGTTCATCACGCTGGGAAGGAAGGCGGACGCGCTCGTGGTCATGGCCGCAAGCGGCTTGAACGAGAAGGGCCGCAAGGAGATAAGCGCGTTCCTCGTCGAAAAGTCGCAGATCAGGCCGGTGCGCAAGGTGCCGACGTGCGGCCTGCGCGCGAGCGAGACCTCCGAGTTCCGCCTCGTCGGCGCTCGCGCCGAGCTGCTCGGCCCCCGCGGCTCCGGGCAGGCCGCGGCGCTCGCGTGCCTCGACAAGGGACGCATCGGCGTCGCGGCCGTGTCGCTCGGCCTCGCGCGGGCCGCGCTCGACGCCGCGCTCAGGCACGCTGTCACGCGCAAGCAGTTCGGGAAGCGGCTGGCAGACTTCCAGGCGATCCAGTTCATGCTCGCGGACTGCGATGTCGAGCTGCGGGCCGCGGAGCTGCTCGTGCTCGAGGCCGCGATCCTGGCGACCAAGGGCGCGCGGCACACGAGCCAGTCCTCAGCGGCCAAGCTATTCGCGTCGGAGGCGGCGTCGCGCATCTGCAACCGCGCCCTCCAGATCCATGGCGGGTACGGGTACACGCGCGACATCCCGATCGAGCGCTACTGGCGCGACGCGCGCCTGAGCGAGATCGGGGAGGGCTCGTCGGAGGTGCAGCGCATCGTCATCAGCCGCGCGCTCCTGAAGACCGTCGACGACGCCCTGGCCGGAGCCCGCTGAGTCCGCGGCGGAATCGCCCGCAGGGAAAAGATAAGCCGCCGTTCTACATCATCCGCTCTGTATTAGATGGTGCGAAGCCCGGATCGCCCATGGGGTTGCATACCCTTGGGATCCGGGGAAGGAGCCGGGCCGCCTCCCCTGCCGAACGCCCGGTCAACGCCCGGCCGCCCGGGTTCCATCTCATTGACAATCGTTGGGCCGGCGGCAGATTTTTTCCCTTCCAAAGATGGTCCTGTCCAAAACCCCTCCCCCTCCGGGCGCCGATATGTCGGTCCCCGGCAACCGACGTTCCGTCCGCGACGTGGTGATCCGCCTCGCCGGCAATTCCCAGGACGGCATCCAGACCATCGGCGGGTTCCTCGCCCGGCTCGCCGGCCGCTCCGACCAGGACGTGATGACGTATATGACCATCCCGTCAACGATTTCCGGGGGCCCGTCGATCTTCCAGGTCCATATGGGATCGGGTGACATCCTCTCGTCCGGCGACCAGGCCGACGTCCTCGTGGCCTTCTACCAGCACAGCTACGACAGCCACATCGAATCGCTGCGCCCCGGGGGCGTGCTCATCTTCGACACGGACCAGGTCAAGCCGAACCCCGACGACAGGCGCTTCACGGCCGTGGGGATCCCTATCACGGGGGCGACGGTCGAGGCGGTCGGCGGCTCGTCCAAGGAAAAGGGCAAGAACCTCTTCGTCCTCGGCCTGATCGCCCGGATCTTCAGCCTCGACGCCGCCAAGGTCGCCGCGCTCATCACCGAGCGGTTCGGGGGACGGTCCGAGGACATCGTGCGCAACGCCATGCTCGCCTTCGACGCCGGCTACGCCACGCCCGCGGACAACCTGCGCGACTGCCTGTTCCGCATAGAGTCGGCCCCGCCCAGCGCCACCGGTCGGCCGCAGGTGACGGTGGACGGCAACACGGCGCTCACGTACGGGCTGATCGCGGCGGGCGTCCGGCACGGCGCGGGCTACCCCATTACCCCGTGGTCGACGGTCATGGAGACGCTTCGGAGCGAGCTGTCCAAGTACGGGGGCATATTCGTCCAGGCCGAGGACGAGCTTGCCGCCATCGGCTACGCGCTCGGCTTCGCATACTCGGGCCACCTGGCGGTGACCGGCAGCTCGGGCCCCGGGCTTTCCCTGAAGATGGAGGGCCTCGGCTGGGCAGTGATGGCGGAGATGCCGCTCATCGTGATCAACGTCCAGCGCGGCGGGCCGAGCACGGGCATGCCCACCAACGTGGAGCAAGGCGACCTGATGCAGGCCATCTACGGCAGCCACGGCGACGCGCCCCGCGTCGTGCTCGCCCCGAAGGACGTCGAGGACTGCTTCTACATCTGCCTGGAGGCCGGCAAGATCGCCCGCGAGTACAGCACCCCCGTTCTCATCCTCACGGACCAGGCCCTGGCGACCCGCATCGAGGCGTTTGACGAGCCGGACCTGGCCTCGCTCATGGTCGATCCGAAGCCGGACCTGTCCCCCCGCGGGGCGGACTTCGAGCCCTATCCGATCGGGCGCCTGACCCGCCACGCCCCCCCCGGCGCCCCCATCGCGACCGGCACGTACCCGACCGTCAGCGGCCTGGAGCACGACGAGATGGGCCACCCGACGGCAAATCCCGGCCTTCACGCGAAGATGACGGCCAAGCGCCGCGAGAAGCTTAAGGCGCTCGGGGCCACGCTCCCCGTGCCCGAGGTGTACGGCGACCCCGAGGGCGAGGCCCTTGTGGTAGGCTGGGGCTCGACGTGGGGCCCCGTCCGCGAGGCCGTCAACCGGCTCAGGGGCGGCGGCGCGAGGGTCGGCCAGCTCCACCTGCGCCACCTTCATCCCCTGCCGCCTGGCCTCGACGAGATCTTCCGCCGGTACCGGCAGGTGCTCGTTGTGGAGATGAACGACGAGGGCCTGTACGGCTTCGGCCAGATGGCGACGATGCTGAGGGCCCGCCACGCCCTGCCGTCCATACGGAGCATCACGAAGACCGACGGGCTCACCTTCCGGATCAGCGAGATCGTTGACGCGGTGACCCGCAGCCTCGGCCGCAACGGCGGCAACACCTGATCCTTCGCCGACACACTCCCCATGCCGCCCACCGCCACCGCCCCCGCCCCGACCGCGCCGGTCCAGCCCCAGAGGCTGACCAAGAAGATCCTCACGGCCGACCACCCGACATGGTGCCCGGGGTGCGGCGACTTCGCCGTCCTGGCCTCCTTCTACCGCGTGCTGGAGAAGCTCCAGTACCCGCACCAGAACATCGTGAACATCTCGGGCATCGGCTGCTCGTCGCGCTTCCCGTATTTCGTCAACACCCACGGCGTCCACTACATCCACGGCCGCTCGCTCCCGTTCGCAGCGGGGGTGAGCCTGGGCCGCGACGACCTGCACGTGTTCGTGTTCGGCGGGGACGGCGACGGGTTCTCGATCGGGGGCAACCACCTGGTGCACACGGGGCGCAAGAACGTGCGCCTGACCTACGTCATCATGGACAACTTCGTGTACGGGCTGACGAAGAAGCAGACGTCGCCCACCTCTCCCATAGGCTTCAAGTCGAAGACGGACCCGACCGGAGCGCTCGACCAGCCCATCAACCCCATGAGGACGCTCGTCAACAGCGGCGCCACCTTCGTCGCCCGCAGCCACGCCGCCCAGGTGAACCACATGACCGAGATGATGGAGCGCGCCGCGCGCCACGACGGATTCTCGGTTGTCGAGATCCTCTCCGAGTGCGTCGAATTCTACGAGGGCGCCTTCGACGCCGGCAACCCCCGCAAGGGCGGGCAGTTCCGCACCATCGAGGAGAGGAAGAACGACGGGACGCCCGAGGACGCGCTGCGCCACGACCCCTCCGACGAGCTCGCGGCGTTTCGCCTGGCGTCCCTTCCCTGGCCCGGGGTCTTCGGAGTCTTCTTCGAGTCGAACCGGCCTACGAAGAACCGCCTCGAGGCCGACCTGATTGCAAAGGCGCGAGAGAGGAGCAAGGGCGCCCCGGATCTCGACCTGCTCCAGTCCTCGTTCCGGCGCCTGCGCTAAGGCGCCCGGCGCCCCCGCGCACCCGGGGCATCGACACCCGTGAAGCTGCACGACGCGAAGGCCGCCCTGCGCTTCGGCCAGCCGCTCCTGAAGGCGCGCGGCGCGGTGATCCTCATCCACGGCCGCGGCTCGTCGCCGCAGGACATCGCCGGCCTGGCCGACATCCTCCCGGACGCGGGCCTGGCCTTTCTCGCGCCAGCTGCGGAGGGCGGCACGTGGTACCCGCAGAGGTTTTTCGCGCCGCTCGAAAGCAACGAGCCGTGGCTTTCGAGCGCCCTCGGGGTGGTCGGCCAGCTTGCGGCCGAGGCAGCGGCCGCGGGCGTCGCGCCGGAGCGGATCGGCCTAGCCGGGTTCTCGCAGGGCGCCTGCCTGGCGCTCGAGTACGCAGCCCGCCATCCCGCGCGCTACGGATTCGTCGCGGGCCTGAGCGGCGCGCTCATAGGGCCGCCCGGCACGCCGCGCCCGCCCGGGAGCCTGCGCGGCACGCCGGTGCTCCTGGGATGCGCCGAGCTCGACGCCCATATCCCCATCGGGTTCGTCGAGGAGAGCGCGGAGGCGTTCGCGCGCCTGGGCGCCGAAGTGACCACGCGCATCTTTCCCGGGGCCTCCCACATGGTGTACCCCGAGGAGATCGAGTGGCTGCGCCAGCGCGCGCTCATGGTCCCTGCGGGCCGGCGCACGCCGGGCTGACAGGGGCCCGCCGCCCCGCGCGTCGGGTCAGAGCAGCGGGTCGTTGACCTTCGGGTCGGCCACCAGGGCCTTGAAGCGCGGATCGTCGCGCAGCGGACGGAACTCGACCCGGGTCGAGTACACGTTGAGCCCGAACGGCACCCTCAGCAGGCGCCCAACCTCCGCCAAAGCCCTGTCCTTCTCGCCGGCCCAGGCGAGCGCGAGGGCGCACGTGGCCGAATTCGACGGCCCGACAATCGCATCCTTGGACTCGGGCATGAGCTCGGCGGCCTTCTGCACGCAGCGCAGCGTCTCGCCCCTTTCGCCGAGCAGCCCGTGCGCCAGCGCAAGCTGGGCCCAGATGATCGAGCTGTCCGGCTGGCGCTCGAGCTCCGCTTTCAGGAGGCCCATCGCGTGGGCGGCGCCGGCGCGGGCGGCACGCATGTCGCCGGCCTCGGCGAAGTTCTCCGCCGCGTTGTTCTCCTGGCTCCAGCCGGGGTCGTCCGGGTTGCCGTCGTAAAAGGGCTGCTCGCGGTAGATCCGGTTGAACTCGGCCCAGTCGCCGCACAGCCCCGCGTTCAGGCTCTGGAAGTAAAGGTGCTTCGCGCGGTCCGCCGGTTCGACCGTGCGCTGCGCAAACGCCCGGATCCCGTCCGTCGATCCGTGCGCAAGGTAGGGGATCTGGCTGACGAGCCAGGCGCCCTCCAGGTTCTTCGGGTGCGTGTCCACAAAGGCCTGGAGCACCGCCTGGGCCTCCTCGTAGAGGTGCACGGCCGCGAGGGACTCGGAGAAGATCCCTACGTACCTGCTGTTTGTCGGGTCGAACTTGAGCCCCCGCCGAAGGTTCGGCACCGCGTCGGCAAAACGGCCCTCACGGCGCTGGATGAGCCCGAGCGAGTAGAACGTGACTGGGTCGTTCGGCCGAAGCATCGCCAGGCGCATGTACTGCTCGGTCGCTCGGGCATAATCCCGGTAGCTGTAGTAGTAGAAGTCGCCGAGGCCCTCGATGACGGCAGGGTCGTCCGGCGCCAGGCGGACGGCGGTGTCGATAGCCTCCTTGGCCGCGCGCAGCTGCTTGTCCGTATGCTCGAGGTTGAAGTAGACGAGCGCCCGCTGCGACCCGAGCTCGGCCCACGCAACGGCGAAGCCCGGATCGAGTCTTACGGCTTCCTCGAAGAGCGAGATCGCCGACTCGGTCGAGTTCATCTGGGTCGAATAGAAGCGGAACTGCCGGCCCTTGAGGTAGGCGTCGTACGCGGCGGCATTCTCGGTCGGGCGCCGGGCGAGGAGGACCTTTGTCTCAGGCGAGAGCACCGCCTGCAGGGCCTGCGCGATCGCCTGCGCGAGCTCGCCCTGGATCGCGAATATGTCGGTCAGGTCGCGGTCAAACGACTTGGCCCACACGTGCTCGTCGGTGCGCGCGTCGATCAACTGGCCGGTGACCCGGACCTTGTTTCCCTCGCGCCGGACGCTTCCCTCAAGCACGTAAGCCACGCCGAGCTCGCGCCCGATCTGCTTGATGGACTTGGTCGTCCCGCGATACTGCATGACAGATGTCCGGGAGACCAGGTGGAGGTCGCGGATGAACGATAGGTTTGTCAGCACGTCCTCGTGGACCCCGTCCGTGAAGAACGAGTTCTGCTTGTCCTCGCTCATGTTATCGAACGGAAGGACGGCGATCGACTTGGGGTCGACGGCCTGGTCCCGGGCGGCACCCGGCGCCGTCGGGGCACGCCTCGACATGACCATGGCGGCGAGCGCGGCCAAGGCGACGGCCGCGACGGCAGCGGCGACAGCCCAGGGCCGGACCGGCGAAGGGCGCCGCCCATGCGCAGCTGGAGCGGCCGGGGCCGGGACGCCGGGTTTTCGCGGCGCCTCCAACATGCGCTTTACCTGCTCGACGAACTGCGGCGTCGGGAGCGAGCCGGGGAGCCGGATCCACTGGACCCGCAGGAACTCCGCCGGCGCGACGGCGGCGCTCTCGGGGGTCGCGTCAACGACGACGGGGGCCAGGAAGGGTACGCCCTCGGCCATCAGGTGGGTGCGCTCGACCGCAAGCTTCCATTCCAGCCGGAAATAGCCCTCGCCGCGCGACTGCGTGCGCTCCGACACGATCGGCATGAAAATCGCGCACTCCCTGATCTGCTTGCGGATCTTCTGGTCCCACACGTCCCCGCCGCGGAGCTCGCTCTGGTCGAACCACACCTCGACACCGTAGCTGCGCAGTGCATCCGCAATGCGTTGTGCCGCAGGGGTATCCTCGCGCGCGTAACTGAGGAATACCGCGCGGGGAGGCGGCCCGCCGTCTGCATTCGGATTGGCGCTGGACATCAACGGCCGCAGGATAGGGCGAGCCACCGGCCAATCCAGCCAATAAAAAGGCGGCGCCCGGCCGGGGGTTCCGCGGCTTCGGCGCCTTGGACGTTGACAGGTGGAGGCGCCCGACGGTCACACTGAGGGCAGGCATGACCCCCACCTCAGAGATACCCCTGTTCCACGTCGTGGGGTTTTCGGGACACCGGCAGATCATCGACCCCGATGGGCTGGGCAAGGCGATCACAGCGGCCCTCGAGTCCCTCCGGCGCCAGGCGCCCGGCGAATGGCTCGGCCTCTCGTCCGCCGCGGAAGGCGGCGACCAGCTGTTTATCGACCAGGTCCGGGCCCTCGGGATATCGTGGCACGCCATCCTGCCCCTGCCCAAGGCGGAGTTCGCCAAGGACTTCTCCAAGGAGGAATGGGCGCGCGTGGAGCGGACCCTAGACGGGGCCGAGCATGTGCGGGTCATAACCGAGAACGGGTCGCGGGAGGACGCATATCTCGATTGCGGGATGGCCACGGTGGACGGGTCCGACGTCCTGCTCGCCGTGTGGGACGGCGAGCCCGCCCGGGGACGGGGGGGCACGGGCGACGTGGTGGCGTATGCAAAGTCGCTCGGCAGGCCGCTGATCCTCATCGATGCGAACACGCTCAAGGTCACCCTCGAGAACCTCAAGAAGCTGGAGAGGATCGACTCGAGCCTCGCCGCCCTCAACCGGCTGCCGGTGTCGCTTGCCGGCAAGGCCGAGAACCCGTTCAAGGCGCCGGGCTCCATCTTCGCGTTCCAACAGAAGTGCGACCACGCGGCGAGCCGCGGCGCGCCCGAGTTCCGGCGCCTGATCGTCCTGACGGTCCTCCTCCACGTCGCGGCCACCCTGGTCGCGGCCGCGGGGCTTGCGTACGACCTGCACTTCGCCGTCGTGCCCTGGCTGAAGCTGGCCTGCCTGATGGGCGCCCTGAGCGTCGCGCTGCTCCTTCGCCACAACCACCATTCGCACCACAACTGGGTGCGCTGCCGGCTCGCAGCCGAGTTCTGCCGCTCGCTGCTTGCCACCTGGGGCCTGCCCCGCGCGGCGCCCCTTTTCGAGGACCTGGACCTGCCCGAGGTCCGCGGCCTCTCCCGGGCGCTTCACATCCTGCACAGCCGATCGGCCACCTCGCAGCCGGTCCCGATCGAGGAGTTCCGAAGCACGTACCTCGAGAAGCGAATAGACGACCAGCTCGCATATTACCGGCGCCAGGAGGGCCGCGCCCTGCCGATGTTCAGCCGCCTTAAGGCCGGGTTCTGGGTCGCGACGATCCTGGCGATCGCCTGCACACTGGCCTACGCCGTCTGCCACTCCGCGCACTACGAGGTGCCCGAGTGGACGGTGACGACCGTGTTCTACTTCCTTCCGATCACCCTGCCCATCATCGCGGCCGCGTTCATCTCGCTGATCTCGATCAACGACCTCCAGCGCCGCGTCGCGAGGTACCGGGAGATGCAGGTCATTCTTGAGGAGTCGCGCAAGCGCGTGGCCTTCTGCCAGACCTGGAACAGCCTCGAGCGGGTTGTGCTCAAGACCGAGCGCGCGCTCCTCCAGGAGGTCATCGAATGGCACTCGTTGACGAGCTTTGCGGAATCCCACTGAGGAGGGTGCGCGAGGGGGCGAGGCCGGCGGTTGACGTCCCTTTCCGCCCGATCAGAATCCGGCCAAGCCCATGAAGACATCCCTACGGCTCCTCCTTGCGGCCGCTTTCGGGCTGGGCCTAGCAGGCCTCGCCGGCGCAGCCGACATCTCCGGCAAATGGCGGTCGGAGTTCGACTCGCAGGTCGGCGTCCAGAAGTACGTGTTCACGTTCGTCCTCGACGGCGAGAAGCTTACCGGCACGGCCGCCGGCGAGCGCAGCGGCGACAAGACCTCGGTCGCGATCCAGCAGGGCAGGGTCACCAAGGACGGCATCTACTTCGTCGAGAACCTGAATTTCCAGGGGCAGGACCTCGTGATCGAGTACACAGGGAAAATGGCGGGCGACAACGAGATCAGCTTCACGCGCAAGGTCGGCGACTTCGCCACGGAGGAGATCGTGGCAAAGCGGATCCAGGAGAAGTAGCCCCGCCCGGGCCTTTTCGGGGCCCGCACTCCCTTCGCCGATCCCCGGGAATCGGCCGTCGGCGGCCCCTGCCGCCGCATGGGTTGTACCCGGGATTGGATTAGCGGGGTCCGCCGCACAGTGGCGATGGGAGAAGGTTGGCTTGACATGTCATCTAATGCGAGTGATACCCATTCTCACTAGAATCATATTTTAGCCAATGCGCATCAATAGCTTGATGGTCATATGTTTAATGACCCTGTCCAACGGATCAGCAGATACTGACGTCAATGCGAAAGTCTTCGAGATTCGGTTCGAGAACCACAGATTCGCACCCCAGACGCTGACCGTCGCCGCCAACACGCCGCTCGAGATTAGGGTCGTCAACCTGAGCCGCGAGAGGATCGAATTCGAGAGCTTCAAGCTCAACCGCGAGAAGGTTGTCGAGCCCGGCGCCACCGTGACCGTGAAGCTGCCGGCCCTTCGCGCGGGTGCCTACGACTTCTTCGACGACTTCCACCCGGATGTCCCCGAGGGTGCAATCATCGCAAAGTGACGCGCCGCCGATGCTCCGCCCATTGAACGCCGCCTCGCTCGGCTGCCTCGCTCTGCTCGGCGCCGCAACCGCGCTCCCGTGCGCGGCGCAGGTCGACCCCTGGGAATTCGAGGTCTATCCCTATTCGACGACGCCGAGGGGCATGGCGGAGTTTGAGACCGACAACGCGGTGGTGGTCGACGGGCACCCGGCCGGAGGCGAGGGCACTTCCAGCGGCACCGTCCGCAGCCAGGGGATGCTGTACGACTCGTACGAGATCACCTACGGGCTCACGGACCGGATCGAGGCCGCGGTCTACCTCAACATGGCGCAGCCGGAGGGCTCCGGGCTCCAGTGGGCAGGCGACAACCTCCGGCTTCGCGGCAGGCTCTTCGACCAGGAAACCCTTCCCGTGGATGTCGGATGGTATCTCGAGCTTGAATGGCACAAGGTCCCGCAGTTCGACGACGCAACCCGCGAACTCGAGTTCCGGCCGATCCTGGAGAAGGACATCGGCCGCCTCTCCATCATGGCCAACCCGAAGTTCGAGAAGGTCCTCGCCGGGGCCGGCCATGACGACGGGGTCGAGTTCGGCTACGCCGCCGGCGTGCACTACCGGTGGGCGCGGAGCCTGTCCCCGGGCGTGGAGTTCTACGGCGGCTCGGGGCTTATCGACCGCCTCGACCCTGCAGCCCAGCAATCGCACTACGTGTTCCCGGTCGTCTGGGGCGAACTGCCCCGCGGCCTCGAGTACAACTTTGGCGTCGGCTACGGCCTCACCCGGAACTCGGACCACTTCATCGTGAAGTTCAACCTGGAGCTCGAGCGGTTCGTCGGCGCGATGCTCAAGGCGTCGCCGGACCGGGGCTGGATCTTCTAGGCGGGGCGGGCCCACCCTGCCCCCTCCTCAGAGCTCCCGCAGCGCGGTGGCGATCGGCTGGCGAGCGGCGCGGAGCGCGGGCAGGAGGCCGCCTATCGCGCCGATCAGGGTCGCAAGCAGCACGCCCTGGAGCAGCAGCTGCGGTGTCACCGAGAGGGCGAACGTCACCTGGCTGAAGCTCTGCCAGTTCATCGTCGCCGTGTGGAAGCCGTTGAAGGCGACGTAGGAAAGCCCGGCCCCGATCGCCCCGCCGAGTAGCGCCAGCGCGATGGACTCCAGCATGACGGAGACGACCACCGCGCCGCCGCCGAATCCGAGCGCCCGCAGCGTCGCGATCTCGCGGTTGCGCGCCGAAACCGAGCTGTACATCGTGTTGAGCGCGCCGAACGCGGCGCCGATCGCCATGAGGGACGCGATCAGGTAGCCGAGGGTCGTGACGAGCCTCGTCACCGCCTCGGAATGCTCGGCGTAGTAGTCGGTCTGCCGGAGCACCTGCGCGCTCAGCCGGGGGTCGGCGGTGAGGTTGTCCTTGAACTCCTTGAACGCCTCCGCCGACTTCAGCTTGACGAAGACCGATTGGAAGCTGTCGCCGCGGTTGTACGCCGCCTGAAGGACCGCCGCGTCCGACCAGATCTCCGACTCGGCGGCGCCGCCCCCGGCCGAGAAGACCCCGACGACAGGCCAGCTATAGCGGCCGACCTTGATCTTGTCGCCGACCTGCAGGCCCGCGAACTCGCGGGCCGCGCCAATCCCGACGATCACCTCGTCCTTGCCCCACTCGAACATGCGCCCGTTGACGATCTTCAGCCCCTCGCGCACCTGGACCGCGGGCCGCTCGACGCCGCGCAGCGGCACGTTGACGTCGGTGCCGGTCGATATCTTGGGCAGGTTGATGATGACGAAGAGCTCGGCGGATGCGAGCGGCCCGCCCTGGGACTGGGCCACGCCCGGCGCCTGGGCGATGATGCGCGTGCTGCCGCGGGACAGGCCGCTCACCATCTCGCTGTCCGCGCCGCTGCGAAGGACCAGCGCCTCGTCGGGCGAGCCCGAGGCGGCCATCGCCCGGCGGAACCCGGTCGCGATCGACAGGACGCCGACAAGCACCGCGACGACGCCCGCGATGCCGATCACCGCCGCCGCCACCGAGCCGCGCCGCTGAGGCATGCTCAGGATGCCGAACTCCGTGACGGCGCCTACCTGCGAGAGCCAGTTGAGCGGGCCGGCCATGTCAGATCCTCCTCAGGGAGTCCGCCACCCGCAGGCGCATCGCCTGCATGGCCGGGAAGAACCCCGTGACAAGCCCGAGCGCCACGCTGATGCCGAGGCCCGTGGCCAGGTCGCCCGCCGGGAAGAAGAAGAGCGGCAGCAGGCCGCCCGTCGGGTCGCCCCGCGACGTCAGCAGCCACGCCACCCCGAGGCCGACCACGCCCCCCAGGAGGGAAAGCACGCAGGACTCGACGAGCACCAGGCCCAGGACCTGGCCGTTGGTGAAGCCGATCGCCTTCAGCACGCCGAGCTCCCCGGTGCGCTCGCGCACCGATTGGGAGATCGTGTTGCCCGTGACGAGGAGGATCGTGAAGAACACCGCCCCGAGGATCGAGGCGGTGATGAAGGCGATGTCGCCGATCTGCTTGGCCCAGGCCTGGACGAAGGCGCCCTCCGCCTCGGTCTTTGTCTCGGCGGAGGAGTTCTCGAACTCCGCGTCCACGAGGTTGGCCACCTGCGCAGCCTTGGACGTGTCCAGCACGCGGATCGTGTACCAGCCGACCGAGCCGGTCCCCCCGCGCCGCGCCTCGTCGAAGTAGTCGTAGCGGAAGAAGAGCGGCGTCGTGTCCGTATTCTTGTCGCGGCCGTCGTAGATGCCGACGATGTCGAATTCCCAGAGGAAGCTGCCGTCCTTCTTCGCCCAGATCGTCGACTGTATCGGGACCTTGTCCCCCACCTTCCAGCCGAACCGCTCGGCGGTCTTGCGACCCACGACGGCGCCCGTGCGCGTCTGGAGCCACGCCTGCCTCGCCGCCGCCGGCAGGATCATCTCGGGGTGCATGTCCAGGAACTCCTCGGGGACGACCGGATTCTGCATGAAGAAGTTCTTCGGGTCCTGGTAGATGCCGCCGAACCAGGTCTGGTGGGTGGCGGCGGCCACGCCCGGGATCTTCTCCATGCGCCTCTGGTAGTCTATCGGCAGCATCTGGATGATGGAGACCTTGTGGCGCACGATCAGGCGGTTCGCCCCCTCCAGGCTGACGCCGCCCGTCAGGGCCTGCCTGATCGCCGAGAGGAATCCGAACAGCACGAACGCGACGACGATCGAGAGCAGCGTGAGGACCGTGCGGGTCTTCTTCCGCCGCAGGTTGCCCCAGACAAGGTGCATGTACTTCATGGGAGGACGGGGCGGGGGCGCCGTGTCAGGTCTGCGGCTCGCGGGTGAGCTGGCCCTTGTTCAGGTACACGGTCCGCGACGCCCGGGCCGAGGCGTGCGGGTCGTGGGTGACCATGATGATGGTCTTGCCGTGCTCCCTGTTGAGCGCCTGCAGCAGGTTCAGGATCTCGTCGCCCGCCTTGCGGTCGAGGTCGCCGGTCGGCTCGTCGCACAGGAGCAGGGTCGGGTCCGTCACGATGCCCCGGGCGATCCCCACGCGCTGCTGCTCGCCGCCCGAGAGCTGCCTCGGATAGTGCTGCGCGCGGTTCCGGAGCCCGACGGCCTCGAGAGCCGTCTCCACGTGCCTTCTGCGCTCGGACCTCGACAGGTGGGTGAGCAGCAGCGGCAGCTCGACGTTTCGCTCCGCGGTGAGCACGGGCAGGAGGTTGTAGAGCTGAAACACGAAGCCGATGTGGCGCGCGCGCCAGGCCGCCAGCCGGTGGTCCGTCAGCTGGTCGACGCGCTCCCCCGCGATCGTCACCGACCCGCGGGTCGGGTGGTCCAGCCCGCCAATCAGGTTGAGAAGCGTGCTCTTGCCCGAGCCCGAGGGGCCCATCAGCGCCAGGAATTCCCCTGCGGGCACCTGCAGGTGAAGGTCCTTGAGCACCTGGATGTCCTCGGACCCCCGGTGAAAGACCTTCTCGACTCCGTTGACGTCCACCAACGCGCCGGCCGCGCCTGATTCACTCATGGTTTTCCCTCCCTCACAGTTGTTCCGTCCGCCAAATCCTTCGGCCCGTCGACGACGACGCGCTCGCCCGCGGCCAGCCCCGCGCTGAGCGCCGCCTCGTCATCCGTCGAGCCCGCCACCGTCACGGCGCGGCGCTCCGCCCGCCCGTCCCGGACGACCATGACGACGTCGCGCCCCCCGTCCTGGCGCACCGCCGACTTGGGCACGACGACGGCCCTCGCCGCCGGAGCGTTCGCCACCCCCACCTCCCGGAACGCCACCTTTACGCCCATCTCGGGGAGGATGCGGGGGTCCAGCTTGTCGAAGCCGACCCGCACCTTCACGGTGGATTTCTGGCGGTCGGCCGTCGGGATGATCGCGATCACCTTGCACGGGATCTTCCAGTCCGGGTAGGCGTCGAGCGTCGCCTCCACGGGCTGGTCCGGCTCGACGCGGTTTATATAGGCCTCGTTGACGTCGATCTCGATCTCGCGCGACTCCATGTCGACGACCGTGCAGATCCCGGTGCGCGTGAAGCCGCCCCCCGCCGACACGGGCGAGATCATCTCCCCCGGCTGGGCGTCCTTGGTCGTGACTACCCCGTCGAAAGGCGCCCGCAGGACCGTGTCCTCAAGCTGCTGCTGCCAGATCGCCACCGTGCGCTCGGCCACGGTCACGTCCCTGGCCTGCTGGCCGAGGCGCGCCTTGTACGCCAGCGCGTCGGCCTTCGCGTGGTCGTAGTCCGCCTGGGCCACGACGTTCTTCTCGATGAGCTCCGACTGGCGCCGCAGGTCCTGCTCGGCCTCCGTGAGGCGCACCTGCGTCTCCGCGAGGGCCGTGCGGGACGACTCCAGCTGGGCGCGGGCCAGCTGCAGGCTCGCCGCGACGTTCGTGTCGTCCAGCCTGGCGAGGACCTGGCCCTCCTTGACCCTGAGGCCCTCCTCGATGAGCACCTCCGTCACCTTGCCCGTGATCTTCGAGGAAATCGTGGCCTGCCGGCGGGCCGTGACGTAGCCCGAGGCGTTGAGCACGGTGCGATCGCCGCCGGAGGCCGCCTCCTCGCGCGCGGCCTCGGTGCGCACCTCGACGGCCTTCGGCCGCGTCGACCACCAGACCGCCGCCGCCGCCACGGCCGCGGCCGCCAAGACGACGGCCACCGGCAGGGCCCGCCTGGGCGGGCCTGGTTCCGCGCCTCGCTCGATCCGCAGGGCATCCAACGCGGCCTTTGTTGGGCTCATACTCGGTCGGGAGTCAACGCGGCGTCGTTTGCAGGGTCAATGGCGCATTGGCGCGGCGGCGGCCGCGGCGGCCGTCATGCGGCGCGATTTCGCCGGCGGGGCCGGCCGGACCGGCCCGCGCCCATGGCGGACGGGCGCCGATTCAGCGCCCGACCTGCCTGTTGAACGCCGCGATCAGCCGCTCGAAGTGGGCGGCCTCCTCCTCGAACATCGTCCGCCAATAACCGGGATCCCACTGCGCGTTGAGCTCCTCGGACGTCCTGCCCTGCTGCTCGACCCACGTGAAGTACTTCAGGTTGTGGATGGCCTTGCGCTCCGGGTAGCTCAGCTCTCTGAAGTGATCGGTCGACTGGTGCGCGATGCAGCCGGCGAAATCGGCGATTGCATCCTTGGGCGCGTAGGCGCCGTGCTGGGTGCGAAGCTCCGCCAGCCGCGACCGGTAGAGGCTCATCGAGTCCGTGAACACCGTGAAAATCACGTCGCTCTCGCCGAACTCGAAGTACTTGGCGGCCTTGATCGCCGCCAGGAGATTGCACACGCCGGAGATGCCAATGAGCGCGAGCCCGCCCAGCTCTCTCCGCGCCACGCCCAGCGACGCAAGGTGCACCCGCCCGGCGGGCTCGTTGAACAGGCGCACGATCCTCATGCAGTCCTCGTCGTCGATCGCGGCGACGGCGTCCGTGTTGCGCACGTTGTGCACCCACGGCACGTGCTTGTCGCCGATGCCCTCGATCCGGTGCGCGCCGAAGCCGTTCTGGAGCAGCGTCGGGCACTGGAGCGCCTCGGCCGCCACGATCTTGAGGCCCGGGTTCGCCCGCTTCAGGAAGTCCCCGGCGGCGATCGTCCCGGCCGAGCCCGTCGCCGAGACGTAGGCGGCTGCCCGGAGCCGGCGCCCGTCGAGGCCCGCCAGCGCCTCCTCGATGGCCGGGCCGGTCACGTTGTAGTGGAAGATGGGGTTCCCGAACTCCTCGAACTGGTTGAAGATCATGTTGGCCGGGTCGCGCTTGAGCTCCCAGCACTTGTCGTAGATCCCCTTCACGTTCGACTCGCAGCCGGGCGTCGCGATGATCGTCGCGCCGATCCGCCTGAGCCAGTCGAAGCGCTCGCGCGACATCTCCTCCGGGAGGATCGCGATCGCCGAGCATCCGAGCAGCGCGCAGTCGAAGGCGCCGCCGCGGCAGAAGTTCCCGGTCGACGGCCACGCGGCCCTGTGGGCCTCCGGGTCGAACTCCCCGCTTACCAGCCGCGGGACCAGGCAGCCGAACGCCGCGCCGACCTTGTGCGCCCCCGTCGGGAAATAGGAGCCGACGAGCCCGACGACCCGCGCCTTCACGCCGGTGATGGCCCTTGGGATCTCCAGGCAGTTGACCCCGCCGTAGCCCCCCGTCCGCACGTCGTTCTTCCAGGTGATGCGGAAGAGGTTCAGGGGGTCGATGTCCGACATGCCGACGCGCCGGAGCCGCGCCCGGATGGACGCCGGGATGAGCGACGGGTCGCGCAGCTGCGCGAAGGTCGGTATGACGATCCCCCTCTCGCGGCAGCGCGCGGCCGTCTTCCGGATCACGTCGCTATGCAACTTCTTGATGATCTTGTACATGTTAGTCCTTTGCCAGCCGCCTGAGCGCGGCCGTGCAATTCTTGACGCGCGCCATGAGGATCATCGCGGCGATGACGAACGGCTTGAATCCCGCCTCGCGGTAGGTCCCTATCCGGTGGCGCTCGAACACGCTTTCCGCGACCTCGCCCTCCGCGCAGCTGACGCCGGAGATGTCCGCCGGTAGGCAGTGCATGTAGAGCGCGCTGCCGGCCCGCGTGAGCCTCATCTTCGCCTCGTCGCACTCCCATCCCTTGAACCTCGCGTTGTTCGCGAGGCACTCCCGCTCGAGCGCCTTGAGTCCCTCCCTGTCCCCCTGCCTCAGGAGCGGCGTGCGCCGCTGCATCACCGAGAAGGGCGCCCAGCTCTTGGGGTAGACGACATCCGCGTCGCGGAAGGCGTCCTCCATGCTGGTCGCCACGGTGAACGTCCCTCCGCTCTTCGCGCTGTTCTGGCGCGCGAGCGCCACGACCTCCGGGATCAGCCCGTAGCCCTCGGGATGGGCGAGCACGACGTTCATCCCGAAGCGCGACATCAGGCCGATGATGCCCTGCGGCACGGACAGCGGCTTGCCGTAACTCGGCGAATACGCCCACGACATCGCGATCTTCCTGCCGCGCAGCGCCTCGAGCGAGCCGAAGTGGGCCTTCAGGGCGAGGAGGTCGGCCACCGATTGCGTCGGGTGGTCTACGTCGCACTGCAGGTTGACGACGGAGGGGCGCTGGTGGAGGACCCCCTTCTCGAAGCCCTCCTGGACCGCGGCCGCGACCTGGCGCATGTAGGCGTTGCCCTCGCCGAGGAACATGTCGTCCCGGATGCCGATGACCTCCGCCAGGAACGAGATCACGTTGGCCGTCTCCCGGACGGTCTCGCCGTGCGCGATCTGCGACTTCCCCTCGTCGAGGTCCGCCAGGCCGAGCCCGAGCGCGTTCACCGCGGAGGCGAAGCTGAAGCGGGTGCGTGTCGAGTTGTCGCGGAAGATCGAGATGGCGAGCCCCGACTCGAAGACACGCAGCGATCTGCCCGCCCGGTGCAGCTCGCTGAGGATTTCGGCTACGAGCAGGAGCGCGCGGATCTCGCTGTCGGTCCTCTCCCAGGTGAGCAGGAAGTCCCTGCCGTGGGTGTCGGTCTCGAGCTTCGCAAGCTGCGCAAGGCTGTCTTGAATCGTCTTCATGCTGAAAGGATGCGGGCGCCGGCGTGCTCGGCCGGGGCCGCGGACTGCGCGGAGGCGTAGTGGGCCGAGGCCTCCTCGATCGCGTCGATGATCTGCTGGTATCCGGTGCAGCGGCAGAGGTTGCCGTTGATCGCCTTGCGTATCTCCTCCCGCGTCGGCCGCGGGTGCCTGAGCAGGAACGCGTGCGCCACGAGGATCATGCCCGGCGTGCAGAAGCCGCACTGGATCGCGCCCCGCTCGACGAAGGCCCGCTGCAGCGGGTGCAGCGCGCCGTCCGCAGCGGCCATGCCCTCGATCGTGAGCACGCGGCGGCCGGCGACATCCTTGACGCGCTTGACGCAGATCTTCGACGGCTCGTCGTCCACGAGGATCGTGCACGCGCCGCATGCGCCGATGTCGCACGCGTTCTTCGCGCCGGTCAGGTCGAGCTCCTCGCGGAGGAACTCGATGAGACGGCGCTCGCCCGCGGAGTCCGCCACCTCGAGGTCGCGCCCGTTGATGTGGAGCCTCATAGGCGGCACTCCTCCTCGGGCAGCTCCTCCGCCGCGGCCGATAGCCTGATCGGAAGCGCAAACTCGCGCTTCCCCGTCGCGTTGAAGACGGCGTTGGCGATCGCCGGCGCGAGGATCTCGTTGGTCGGCTCGCCGATCGCCTTCGCGCCGCTCGGCGACAGGGGATCGGGGTTCTCGACGATGATCGCCGTCATCTCCGGCAGGTCCATCGCGCGCGGGATGCGGTAGCTGTTGAGGTTCAGGTTGGCGATCCGGCCGTCCTTCGACCGGATCTCCTCGTGCAGCGCGTAGCCCGCCGCCATCGCCATTCCGCCGAAAAACTGCCCGCGCACCATCTCGCGGTTCACCGCGCGCCCGACGTCGTGGGCGGCGACGGCGCCTAGCAGCCTCACCTTCCCGGTCCTCTTGTTGACCGTCAGCTCCACCGCCTGGCACCCGTAGACCCACGTGAAATAGGCGTCGCCCTGCCCTGTCTCCTCGTTCCACGAGACGGGCGGGGCCCGGAACACGCCGCACGCGTACGGGACCGACTGCGCCAGGAACATGAGCCTGATCGCCTCCTCGAATCGCATCCTCTCGCCCCCCGCGGGGCCGAGGACCCCGTCGTCCTCGAACCGGACCTCCTGCGCCGGGCAGTGCAGCCGCCCGCAGACCACTCCCGCTATCTTCTGCTTCAGTTCGCGCGCGGCGAGCGTCACCGCCCCGCCCCCCATGATCGTCCCGCGCGACGCCACCGTCGTGCCGCTGTCCGGAACGGTCGACGTCGACGCGCGGCGGTAGCGGACGCGCCCGAGGCTTACGCCGAGCTCCCGGGCGGCGATCAGCAACATCGCGGACTCCGCGCCCTGGCCGTTCTCGTGCACGCCGGCCTCGAGCAGGATGGAGCCGTCGGGCTGCACGCTTATGATCGCCGCGCAGGTGTCGGTCCCCTCGGCGCCGAGGCTCACGCCGCGGTAGCTCATCGCCAGGCCGATCCCGTACAGCTCGTCGCCGGCGGACCTGCCGAACGAGCACCTCGCGAGCTTCTCCTCGTAGCCCGCCTTCCCGATCACCGCGTCGAGCACCTCGCCCATCGCGACCTTGTGGGTGTCGAGCCTCTGGCCGGTGATCGTCACGCTGCCCTGGCGCACCATGTTGCGGCGGCGGAACTCGACGCCGGAGATGCCGACCGCCCTCGCGGCGATCTCCACCATCTGCTCCACGACGAAGTTCATCTGCGGCGAGCCGAAGCCCCGCATCGCGCCCGCGACGGCGTTGTTGGTGTAGACGCCCAGCGTGTCGCAGTGGACGTTCTCCACGACGTAGGGGCCGCAGCACTGCACGGTGGAGCGCCAGGTGACCCAAGGCGTGACCGAGCAATACGCGCCGCCGTCCGCGAGTATCCGGCAGCGCACCGCCGTGATCCGCCCGTCCTTCGTAACGCCCATCTTGTACCTGACCCGGTAGGGGTGGCGCTTGTAGCTCTCGCGGATCGACCAGTCGCGCCGGTACATCATCTTGACCGGCCGGCCGAGTATCCGGGCCGCGAGCGCCGTCCGCGCGCAGACGATCGCCGCCGTGTCGTCCTTGCCGCCGAAGCCCCCTCCCATGGGCGTGCCCACCACCTCTACGCCGGAAAGCGGGACCCCGAGGCAAGCGGCCACGAACCGGCGCGTGCTGAACGGGTGCTGCATGCTGCCGTGGACCTCGATGACGCCGTCGGGCCGCGGCATGCTCACGGCCACCTCGGGCTCCATGTAGGCGTGCTCGACCGACTGCGTGCGGAACTCCTCCTCCAGCACGAAGTCCGCCCGGCGGAGGCCGTCGTCGGCGCTTCCGCGGCGGATGCGGTGCGTGTTGACGAGGTTGGAGCCGTGCTCCTCGTGCACGAGGACCGCCCCCGGGCGCAGCGCCTCCTCGGGGTCCAGCACCGCGGGCAGGCTCTCCGCCTCCACCTTCACGAGCGCGGAGGCGCGGATCGCCAGGTCGCGCGTCTCGGCGACGACCATCGCCACCACGTCGCCGTGGAACCGGATCTTGTCGTCGGCGAACACGCGGTAGTCCCGGATGATCTGGCCGAAGCGGTTCGAGCCGGGGACGTCGCCCGCGGTCAGCACCCTGTGGACTCCCGGAGCGCCCGCGGCCTCCCGCGTGTCGATGCGGATGATCCTCGCGTGGACAAAGTCGGAGTAGACCGGAGCCGCGTGAAGCAGCCGCGCGAACTTGAGGTCGTCTGTGAACTTCGCCGCGCCGGTCACCTTTGCGCGGGCGTCGTTGCGCCAGCCCGTGGAATCCGGCGCGCTCAACGGAGTGCCCCCTCCCCCGCGGCGCGGCGGGCGACGTTCTCGAGCGCCGCGGCGGTCGGCGCGATCGCCTCCGGCATCCGGATTCCCCCGAGCGCCGCATCCACGTCCTTCAGGCCGTGCCCCGTGACGAGGACGACCACCTGGTCGCGCGGCTTCAGGAGCCCCGTGCCCCGCAGCTTGCCGAGGGCCGCCGCAGCGGCCGCTGCGGCCGGCTCGGCGAACACGCCGCTCGCCTCCGCAAGCGTGCGCTGCCCGGCGATGATCTCCCGGTCGCTCACGGTCAGCGACCACCCCCGGCTCGAGAGCACGGCGGCCCGGGCGAGATGGGCGTTCGACGGGACCGAGACCGAGATGGAGTCCGCCACAGTCGCCGGGTTCGCCGCGTCGCGGTAGCGCCCCGTGGAGACGTAGCGGTGGATCGCGCAGGACTTCTCGGCCTGCACGCAGACCAGGCGCGGGAGCCGGGTGATTAGCCCCGCCCTGCGGAGGTCGTCAAACGCCTTGAACACGCCGCCGAGGATCACGCCGTCGCCGGTCGGCACGACGATCGCGAACGGCACGCGCCAACCGTTCTGCTGCCATATCTCAAGCCCGACGGTCTTCTTCCCCTCGATCGTGAGCGGGTGGTAGGCCGTGTTTCGGTTCAGGCCGCCGTGCCTGGCCGTGTACTCGAGCGACAGGCGGAACGCGTCGTCATAGGTGCCCCTGACGGGCACGACGAGCGCCCCGTGGAGGATCATCTGCGCGAGCTTGGCCTTCGGGGCGGACTGCGGCACGAAGATGATCGCCCGCTTTCCGGCGGCGGCGCAGACCGCGGCGAGCGAGCTGGCGGCGTTGCCGGTCGACGCGGTGACGATAGTGTCCTCGTCGAGCCGGTTCGCCTCGGCGGCGACCAGGAGCGAGGCGCGGTCCTTGAGCGATCCGCTGGGGTTAAGCGCGTCGTTCTTTATCCACACGTCCTCAAGGCCGAACTCCCTGCCGAGCGCCGCCGAGCGGAAGAATGGCGTGACGCCCATGCCGTAGGGCGGGAAGTAGACCCTCTCGACCGCGCAGAAGAGGCCCCAGTCCGGCCTCGCCTTGCGGAACCTTCGCCCGATGGAGGCATAGTCGAACTCGGCTGTCAGCACGCCGCAAAGCGGCATGCCCGGGCGGTACGACTTCCCGCAGTCGGGGCAGAGGTAGCGGACCTGGTCGCGCTCGTAGCGCTTGCCGCAGGTGCTGCACCGATAGAGGAATCGCGCCATGGCTCCCTTAGACCCTGCCGTTCAGTCTCGCCACGAGCGCGGCGTAGAACGCGACGGCCGCGCTCAGGTGCTCGACGGGGCAGGCCTCGTCGGCCGCGTGGGCGTAGGCCTCGTTGCCCGGCCCGAGGCCGAGCGTGGGGATCCCCTTCATTCCCGCCGTCGCGACGCCGTTGGTGCTGAACGTCCACTTGTCGACGAGCGGCGGCTTGCCGAGCACGCCCGCGTAGGCCTCGGCCGCGCTCTTCAGGTAGGGCGAGGCCTCGTCGAGCGCCCAGGTCGGGTAGTACTTCTCGGTCGGGTAGACCTTTCCCGTGTAGGCGGCCTCCGCGTAGTTGAGCACGAAGACCTTCGCGTCGGGACACCCGGCGCGGGCGGCGGCGTCCCTCACCTCCGACAGCGCGCTCTCCTTCGTCTCGCCGAGCGTGAGTCGGCGGTCGAGGTGTATCCCCGCCTCGTCGGCCACGGCGCACAGCGACGGGGAGGACGACTTCACCTCGGAGATCGCCACCGTTCCCTTGCCGAGGAACGGGTCCCCGCGCAGGCGCTCGTTGAGCTTCTCGATCTCCAGGGCGATGCGCGCGATCTTGTAGATTGCGTTGTCGCCCCGCTCGGGCGCCGAGCCGTGGCAGCTGCGGCCCTTCACCTCGACGCGTATCTCCATCCGGCCGCGGTGCCCGCGGTAGATGTTGAGGTTCGTCGGCTCGGTGATCACGACGAGCTCCGGCCGGATTCCGTCCTCGTTGAGGATGTACTGCCAGCAGAGGCCGTCGCAGTCCTCCTCCATGACCGTCCCGGTGAAATAGACGGTGAACTGCTCGTTGAGCCCGAGCTCCTTGACGATGCGCCCGGCGTGGATCATCGCCGCGACGCCGCCCTTCTGGTCGACCGAGCCGCGGCCCCGGAGCTTGCCGCCCGCGATCCCCCCGTCGAACGGGTCGAAGCTCCACTGCGACCGGTCGCCCGGGTAGACCGTGTCCACGTGGCCGTCGAAGGCCATCACCCGCGGGCCCGAGCCGATTCGGCCGATGATGTTGCCCAGGCCGTCGACGCGCACCTCGTCGAAGCCGGACCGCTCCATCTCGCGCCTGATGACCGCGATCACCTCGCCCTCCTTCGACGAGAAGGATTGGGTGCGCACGAGGTCGGAGAGGAATCGGGCCGTGTCGGCCTCAGTCTCCTTGGCGCGCCGGCGGATCGCCTCGAAGCTCGCCGGCTCGTGCGCCGTTTTCTGTTCCCCGTGCCTTTTCTTCAGAGTCGTTGCCATAAATTCCTCGCGAGTTCGCGGGCGCGCGCGTGGACGCGCGCCTCGTCAAGGTCGAGCGTGAGCCGGCCGCGCTCCATCAGCACGCGGCCCGCCACGATGGTCGTGTCGACCCTCGCCTGCGAGAGGCCGAACGCGGCGTGGCCGCGGGCGTTCGCCCCGGCGAGCGGCGTCGGCGGGTCGTAGTCGAAGATCGCCAGGTCGCCGGCGTGGCCCGCCCGGATCTCGCCGAAGCGCAGGCCGAAGACGCGCCCTGCGATCAGCGGGTTGCCGTCGAAGAGGGCGCCCGCGGCCTCATCCGACCCCCACGACGGGCCCCCGCCCCTCATGTGCTGCGCCCAGAGCGCGGCCCGCAGCTCCTCGAGCATGTCGGTCGTCATGGCGTCCGTGCCGAGACCGACCGGGACCCCGCGCCGCGCCATCCCGGCGACGTCGGCGATCCCGACGCCGTTGTTGAGGTTGGACTGGGGGTTATGAACCACCGCCGTGCCGGTCTCCGCGAGCAGCTCCATGTCCCTCGGCGAGACGTGGACGCAGTGGGCCGCGATGGTGCGCCTGCCAAGGATGCCGCTCCGCTCGAGGCGCCCTACCGCCCCCTGGCGCCCCGGGCCCCTGTCCACCGGCGCCTCGGCGACGTGGAGGTGGAAGCCGGTCTGGAGATCCAGCCCAAGGCCCGCCGCCTCACCGAGCGTCCGGTCGGACAGCGTAAACGCGGCGTGCAGCCCGAAGAGCGCCCGCAAATCGGCGCCCCCGTCCGCCTGGCACCGGCGGATGAAGCGGACGTTCTCGGCCAGCCCTTGCCTGGCGGCCCGCGCCCCATCCCGGTCCGAGACCTCGTAGCAGAGGCAGGCGCGAAGGCCCGTCTCGCGGACGGCGCGCGCAATCGCGTCCAGCGAGCCGCCCGCGGCGCGCGGGCTGGAATGGTGGTCAAAGACCGCGGTCCCCCCGTGCCGGATCGTGTCTATCAGCGCGACCAGCGCGCTTTGGTAGCAGTCCTCGGCGGTTAGCGCCGAGTCGAGGCGCCACCACAGGTTCCGCAGCACGGAGATGAAGTCGCGAGACGGCCTGATTCCAGTCAGGCCGCGGGCGAAAGTGCTGTAGAGATGGGTGTGGCAGTTGATGAGTCCCGGGATCACGACCTTGCCCGCGGCGTCGATTCGCCTGCCATGGAACCGGCCGGTCCGCGGCCCCGGCGCGACGCGCGTTATGACGCCGCCCTCGACCAGGACCGAGTGGTTTCGACGCACCGCCGCGCCGTTCCCGGTGGAAAGCAGCGTCGCGTTTTCGATCAGCAGTGGGCGGTGCATCGTCTTGGCTCAGGCCCCCCCCGCCTCCTCTGGCTCGCCTTCCGTCCGCGCGCGCATCGTCAGCGCCCCCGCGAAGCACTTCTGCGCGCACAGCGAGCAGCCGACGCAGAGCGCCGCGTCGAACTCCGGCAGGCCGCGGCCGTTGAGCGCCACCGCCTGGTAGGGGCACCGCGCGCAGTTGCCGCAGTGCTGGCAGAGCGCGGCGGAGACCGCCGGGACCTGCTTCGCCGCCGAGAGCGACTCGAAGCCGGTGACCGGGTCCGGGAGGGCGGAGCCGATGAGCTCGCGCACGGACGCCATGCCGCGCTCCTCCAGCAGGTGGCTAAGGCCCGAGTGGAGCTCGGCCACGTAGCCGAGGCCGTACTTCATCACGGCGGTGCAGAACTGCACGGTCTCGGCGCCGAGCGCCAGGAAGTTGGCCGCGTCGCGGTAGCTCATCGCGCCTCCGTTGCCCGAGACCGTGACGCCCATTCCGGCCACCCTCGCGAGCGTCAGGCTCGTGATGGGGAGCACGCCCTCGCCGGACATGCCGATGACGACGCCCTCGTCCCAGCGGCGGCCCGGGCTGGGCCGGAAGGCGAGCGACGGAAAGCTGTTGGCAAGGGTGATGCCGGCCATCTTGCCGGGGTGGCGCGAAAGCTCGCCCTGGATCGCCCGGACGATCGGCTGGATGGCGGTGACGGCGCCCGTGAGCTTGAAGAGCTTCGGCACGCCGGCGGCGCCGGCCTCCATGACCCAGGAGACGACCTTGGCGGTCAGCTCGGCGCTCTGGCTGACGAGGTCGCCGTTCGTGCCGTCGCCGCCCTGCGGGCAGGATAGGCTGTACTCGACGCCCATCGCCCCGGCTCCCTCGAGCTTGGCCGTGTTCGACTGCCAGGCCGCGCGGTCCGAGTCGTCGCAGCCGGTCACCGGCCCGCCCGTCGACGCCAGCGTGAGGCGGTCGGGATACTCGCGCACGAGCCGCTCGATTTCGCCGCAGACGCGGTCGATCGGGTGGGCGGAGACGTTGTCGCAGTTGCCGTAGGTCGCGCGCCCGAGGACGAACATGTAGCCGCCGGGGACGTGGATGGGCACGTTGTCGAACGCGGTCTTCATGACGCCGCCGGCCCAGCCGCGCTCGTAGGCGGCGCGCATCTGGGCGTAGCCGTCCGTGTGCGGCGCCGACGAGAGCAAGAGCGGCGAGAGTATCCGGCGGCCGAAGAAGTCGGCGTCGAGCGGGACCGGGCGCGCGTCCGCGTCGTGGAGGAGGACCCGGCTCTTCCTCGGGCTCTCGAACCTGGGCCCGGGCTCGCCGTGGAGAAACGCATCCGCCTCGGCCGCCGCGTTCTTGCCGCTCGCGACCGACTCGACCACGGTGGACGAGCCGAGCACGAGGTCCCCGGCGTAGAAGACGCCCCTCGCCCGCGGGGTTGGAAGCGCCGCGCGGTTGCCAATCGCGGAGATGACGACATCGAAGCTGCGGAAGACGGGCGGCTCGTCCCGGTTGCCGGTGAAGTTCTCGGGCCGCGGCGCCCTGCCCTTTGGCAGCGCCAGGCGCGCGAGCCGCAGGCCCTTGACGCGGCCCCCGGCGCGGACGACGGCCAGCGGCTTGAGGCAGCTCGAGATCTCCACGCCGTGGCCGAGGAGCATCCGGCGCTCGTAGCCGGTCACGGGCATGTCGCACTGGCGCCGCCGGTAGACCAGGTCGACCGCCGCGGCTCCCCGCCGCACGGCCGTCGTCGCGCAGTCCGCCGCGACGGCTCCTCCGCCCAAGACGGCGACCCGCTTCCCGGCGACGGGAACCCTGGCCGGCTGCTCGAGGAAGTCCTGCCAAGGCGTCACGAGCTCCTCGCCGGGGATGCCCAGCCGGACCGGCTGGCCCAGGCCGGCGCTCACGATGACGGCATCGAACTGGGGGAGCAGCGCGGCGGGGTCTGAGAATTTCGCGCCGTACTTGAATGTGATGTTCCCGAGGCCCTTGACGTGGTCGATGTCGGTGCGCACGACCCGCTTCGGGAGGCGGAAGCCCGGAATCAGGCCCATCATGCCGCCCAGGCGCCTGCGCCGCTCCAGGACCGTGACCTGGTAACCCCGCTGCGCGAGCACGCTGGCCGCGCCCAGGCCCGCCGGGCCCCCGCCGACGACCGCCACCCTCATCCCGTTGCACATCGCGGCCTGCGGCGGGCGAATGCCGTGCGCCTTCGCCCTCTCCACGATCGCAGCCTGCACGGTGGGAATCTCGATCGGACGGTCGAACATCCGCCGCGAGCACGCGCTGACGCAGAAGGTGTCCGGGCAGACCGCCCCGCACACGCCCCCCAGGGGATTGGCACGCAGGATCATGGCGGCCGACCGCCGGAAGTCGGACCTCTGCCTACCCCGTGCGGCCATGATGAAGTCGGCCGGCGAGCAGTCGGCCGGGCACGCCTTCTGGCAGGGCTTCTCCTCGCAGTAGATGCACCGTTCCAGCTCCTCGCGAAGCTGGGCATCACTGAGGAAATGGAAGGAGTTGTTCATGTCGGGCGCACCGGCGACGGCCTAGCCCCTATCCTGCCACCAAGCGGCGGGCTCCTCTCCCCAGGTCTTGCCGAGGGCTGCGCATATATTGGCCGGGGGCGGCTCGGGGATTGACGGCCGGTCGCGCCGGTGGCTCACGATGTGCATGCATCCGGGCCCGCCCGCATGAAAACCCTCGTCATCGCCATCGGCGGAAACTCGCTCATCAAGGATGGGCGCCACCAGAGCGTGTCCGACCAGTACGCCGCGGTCGTCGAGACCGTCCGTCACGTCACGGACCTGCTCGAGTGCGGGTACCGCATCGTGATCACCCACGGCAACGGGCCGCAGGTCGGCTTCATCCTGCTCCGAAGCGAGCACTCGCGCGGGATCCTGCACGAGGTGCCGCTGGATTCGATCGTTGCCGACACCCAGGGGGCGCTAGGCTACCAGATCCAGCAGGCGCTGGAGAACGAGTTCCGACGCCGCAGGCTCTCGACGTCGGTGGCGACGATCGTCACGCAGACCCTCGTGGATCGCGCCGACCCGGCCTTCGCGGAGCCGAGCAAGCCCATCGGCGAATTCTACACCCGGGAGAAGGCCGAGGAGAGGGAGCGCGTCGACAAGTGGCGGATGGTCGAGGACGCGGGACGCGGCTGGCGGAGGGCCGTCCCGTCGCCGCGCCCGGTCCGCATCATCGAGTCGGAGGTCATCCGCCACCTGGCGGCAGGGGGCTACGTCGTCATCGCGGCTGGCGGCGGCGGCATCCCCGTCGTCGCCGACGAGAGGGGCCTCCTGAGCGGCGTCGAGGCCGTCATCGACAAGGACCTCGCATCGGCCGTGCTGGCCGCGCAGATCGGTGCCGACGTGCTCGTGATCTCGACCGGCGTCGAGAAGGCGTGCCTGAACTTCGGCTCGCCAGGCCAGCGGGACATCGACGCGATGACCGTTGCCGAGGCCAGGCGCTACATCGCCGAGGGCCATTTCGGGCCCGGCTCGATGCTCCCTAAGGTCGAGGCGTGCGTCCATTTCGTCGAGCAGCGCGCAGGCACGGCCGTGATCACGTGCCCGGGGTGCCTCTCCGCGGCGCTCGACGGGCACACGGGCACGCGCGTGACGCCCTGACCGGCGGGCGGGTGCGCCCCTTGGGCCGGCGGCGCCCGGGGCGCCGCCGGCCTACCTGAATTCCACGCCCGCGTTCTCGACCGCGAACCTGCCCTCGGCGGCGCTGCGGATCGGGCGGCCGAGGTACTGCAGGCCCTCGATCACCACGTTTTCGACGGCGTGGTCCCTGTCGAAGCCGGCCAGCACGCTGTAGGGGAGCGCCCCGTCCACCACGTGCAGGTTCGTCACCCTGACGTTCCTTATGTGGCCCCGGAATTTCGCCCTGTCGGCCTTCTCCCCTGGCGTGTAGCTGAGCAGGCCGTCCCACGCGCCGCCGCGGTCCAGGCGCCGGGAGTTTTCCTCGGCTGTTGCGGGCCGGTCGGCGCCGTACTGCGCGTAGACGACGGCGAAGTCGATCAGCTTCCGGCGCGCGTCCTCGACCCTGATGTTGTCAAAGGCCACGTCCTCTACCACGGCCGCGTCCCCGTTGTGAATGCTTATGGCCGAGCCCCGCTCCGCGTGGATGATGTCGATGTCCTCGAAGCGCACCCCGTGGATCGGCTTGTTCCTCGTCTCGAAGCCGACCTCGAGCCCGTTGCCGCCGGTGGGCATGTTCCAGACCACGGCGTGGCGCACGGCGATGTCATGGGTGTCGACGTCGCCCAGGTTCTTCACCACCACACAGTCGTCATTTGTCCTTACGAAGATGTTCTCCACCAGCACGTTGCTTGATGAGACGATGTCGAAGCCGTCGTCCCCGTACTCGGGGCTTGGGTTGAGGATCCGCACCCCGTCGACCCGGGTGCCCGTGGTGCCGGTCATGTAGACCGTCCACGCCCCGTGGCAGTTGAACAGCGTTATTCCCTCGATCCTCGCGCCGGTGGTCCCCTGCAGGTAAATCAGGTTGCGCAGCCCTTTGCTGCCGGGGCCGACGACGTCCGCGGCCGACCCTCCCCCGACGTCGGTGCCGTCCAGGACGCCGCGGCCGCGGATGGCGGCACCCTTGGTGCCGACCGAGCGCACGTTGCCCTTCACCCAGGCTCCGGGTGCCAGGTAGAGGGTCTCTCCGTCCCCGAGCTCGATCAGCCCGGGCTCGTGCAGCCCGGGTCCAAAGTAGCGGACGTTCGGACTGCCGGGCGCCGGTGCGCCGCTCTCGGGCTCGTAGGGAAAGAGGTGCACAACCCTGGAAAGGTCGTCGTTGAACTCTACCGTGAGGGGAGTCCGGCCCGCCATCCGGAGCCGAATTGCGCGGTGGTCGTCACCGATGACGGCGACGACGCCCGCGGACCGGGGCCGGACATTTGCCCAGCGGACATCGAATCCCGTGAGGATCTCGACCTCGGAGGGCCCGGCCGCCTCGAACAAGACGAAGGCGCCCTGCGGGAAATCGTGAAGGAGAACGGGCTGCCCGTTCACCTTCGCCTGGAAATCCGCGGGGGGCGCCGAGGGCGACGCGCCCCAGGCGGAGGCGAGCGCCGCAATTGCAAGAGCGAGAACTCCGGGGGATCGGTTCAGGTTCATTCCAGTCAATTCCCATGCTGGCCCCGGCCCGCCGGCGCACAACACCGGAAAACCCGGCATCCAAGCGGCCGCCCCTCATCAAGCCCCTCGAGGCCGTTCACCAGTCGCCGGGCCCCGCCGGGACCCTACCGGCGGCCCTCCTCAAGGTCGTTGAGGGCCTTGCGCGCCGGCTCGTAGTCCGGGCGGATCTCCAGGGCCCTCCTTAGGTGCGCCTCGGCCTCGTTGCGCCTGCCGGAAATGGCCAGGCTGATCCCCAGGCCAAAGTGCGCCTCGGCAAGGCCCGGGTTGAGCCGCACCGCCGTCTCGAACTCCCCGATCGCCTCTCGCACCCGTCCCGGCTCGCGCGCAAGCAGGAGCCCGAGGCCGTAGTGGCTCTGCGCGTCGGAAGGGTCGATCTTCAGGGCGGCCGAGTACTCGGCGATCGCCTCCCCGCCTCGGCCCGGGAGCCTGGCCAGCGCATTGGCGAGGTTGGCGTGGGCCTCCGCCTGGCCGGGCCTCAGGCGGAGTGCGGCCCGGTACTCCTCGGCGGCGTCCTCGAGGCGGGCGCCCTGGAGCGAGAGAGCGTTTGCCAGGGCGTAGTGGTACTGAGCCGCGCCGGGCTCGATGCGGACCGCCGCCTCGAACTCGCGGACCGCCCCGGCCAGCGTCTCCGGATCACCCACCAGGAGGTTGCCCAGGTTGCAGTGGGCGACGGCATAGTCCGGACGGATCCTGATCGCCGCCCTCAGGTGCTCCCTGGCCTCCCCCTCCCGGCCGGGCACGCCATCGAGCGCCACCCCGAGGTTGTTGTGGGCCTCGGCGAAGTCGGGATTGTAGCGCAGAGCGAGCTCGTACTGCGCGATGGCGTCGCCCAGGCGCCCCGGCAGCTTCGTAAGCGCGGTCGCCAGGTTGTTGCGGGCCTCCCAGTGGTCCGGCTTGAGCCTCAGCGTGGCCTCGTATTCGGAGATCGCCTCGGCGATGTGGTCCGGCCCCATCCCGAGCGACACCGCCAGGTTGTAGTGCGCGAGCCACGCCGAAGGGTTCGCGGCGATCGTCGAGCGGTAGAGCGTGTCCGGATCGCGGTAGATCCGGCATTGCCTCCAGGAAAGGACGCCGAGTGCCGCCGGCACTGCCAGCGCGAGGCACGAGCGGCCCGCCGCGCCCATCGGGAGGCGGCCTGCGATCCAGGACAAACCCCACGCTGCCGGGACAAGGAGCCCGATGCTCGCAAGGTACTGGAAGTGATCCGCGACAAACGAGAACCGGAAGGGGTAGACGTTGACGAATCCAAGGACCGGGAAGAGGGTCCCGACGAAGAAGAGGAATCCCGCCAGGGGCCCCCGCCGCCACCTCGCGAGCGCGACAAGGGCTCCGGCCAGGGCGAGGACCCCGATCAGGCAGGCCCAGCCAAGGGGCATATCAGACTGCAGGGACCAACGGGGGTAGACAAACATCAGCTTGCCGGGCCAGGCCAGGCTCCGGATGTAGAAGATGACGGCCCTCCCGGCGAGGAGGGTGCGCTGGAGGGCGGTGAACGAGAATTCCGCGCCCTCGGCCCCGATGAACTTCTCCTCCATCCACGCCGTGAATAGCCCGCTCGCCGTCCCCACGGCGAACCAAGGCGCGAGCGGGAAGACGTCCCTGCGCCATTCGAGCCTCCCCCGCCGCCACCAGAGGACCACGAGCAGGGCCGCCGGGAGCGTCGCGGTCACGCTCTTGGTCAGGAGGGCGAGGACGTAGAGCGCGAACGCCCACGAGTAGGCGGTCCTGCGCCGGCTCCCGTCGAATCGCAGGTAGAGGAGCGCGGAGGCGAGGTAGATCGCGGCCGACAGGGTGTTCTTCTGCTCGGAGATCCAGGCCACCGACTCGACGCAGACCGGGTGCAGGGCAAAGACAAGGCCCGCAAGCAGCGGTGCGGGAAAGGAAAGCCCGCGCAGGACGAGGACGAGCATCCAGGCCGCCGCCGCGTGTAGCGCCACGTTTGCCAGGTGGTAGCCGAGGACGGAGTCGGCCCACAGACGGTGCTCGACCCAGAACGCCGAATGGAGGAGCGGATAGTACTGCTGCGTGGCCCCGGCCTCGAACCAGATCCGCCACAGGCCGTGGAGCGAGCGCAGCTGGGGACCCGTCACGTGGGCGCTGTCGTCCCAGAGGAAGCCGCCCGTGAGCGACGGAAAGAACGCGAACAGCACCGCGGCGAGCAGCAGCGCCGCCGACCCGGCGGCCCCGGGTTTTGCCCAGGCGGGATTTGCCGGCCGGACAGCTGGGGGGGACTCCACGGGGGCCCATCTCGAATCATCGGCCAAGGAGGGTCAAGTGCACGCTCGGCCAGGAGGCGGCAGCAGGCTTGCGCGCCCCCGGGCCGGGCGTGTACGCAATGAGCGACCTACCCGATGGAGCGCGAGACACAGGCTGAGGCGACGGGGCGGCCTGCCGCCGAGGGGAGCCCGCGGCAGGGCGCCGAGCGGCTGTTCATCGCCCTGCCGCTGCCGGACTGGGTGCGCGCCGAGCTCCTGGGCCTCGCGGAACCCATGCGCGGGCTGTCGTGGACGCGCCCCGAGCAGCTCCACCTCACGCTTCGCTTCATCGGCGAGGTCGCGGCCGACAGGGTCGGGCAGGTCGAGGAGCGCCTGGCCGCGGTTCGCGTCGAGCCCTTCATCATCCCCGTCGAGGGCGTGGGGGCCTTCCCGCCGAAGGGCCCGCCCAGGGTCGTCTGGGTGGGCGTCGGCGCAGGGCACCCCCACCTTTTCCAGCTGCGCCAGCACGTGGACGACGCCGTGCTCGCGGCCGGGACCGACTTCGACGTGCGCCTCTTCCAGCCGCACATCACTCTCGCCCGCTGCGCGCCGGCGGCCGCGCAGGCGGCCGCGACCTGGCTGCGCCTGCACCGCGAGTTCTCCACGGCGCCGTTCCGGGTCAGGGAATTCGACCTTTGCAGCAGCCGGCTCTCCGCAAGCGGAGCCGAGCACGCGCTCAGGCGCCGGTATCCGCTGGACCCGGGTGGCCGGGGCGGGGCCTGAGCCGCCGCTCGTTTCTCGCGCCGTTGCCAGTGCGGGTGCCGTGGCGCCCGCGCACCTGCTTCACCGTCCCGACGCTCAGGCGGTCCCCGGGTCCCCGGGTCTCGCGCGGAATCTCCTGGAGGCGACCAGGCACGAGCCGCAGCCAAGCGCCAGGCCGAGCGCCGACATCCAGAGGCTCGGCGTGAGGTGCCGCGGCCAGTACCGGAAGCTGATCCGGTACCGGCCCGCCCCATCGAGGCATATCCCCTTGAACGCGTGGTTCACGCGGAAGTACGGGACGGGACTGCCGTTCACCGTGGCCCTGAAGTCATCCCGCAGCCAGGTCTCCGAGAGGACGACAACCCCGGGGCGGCGGACCTCGACGTCAAAGGATGTCGTGTTGTTCGTGAGCGAGTAGTTTGTCGCCGCGACGACCTCCCGCCCAGGCGCGTCGGCGGGAAGGGCGGCGAGCTCCGGCATGTCGGCAACGTCCTGGTCCTCCACCGCCGCGAAGGGGCGCCCGTCCGTCGAACGGACCCTCGCCACCAGGTCACCCAGCCCACTGTAGCGCCCCACCCGGTCGACAAAGAATGCGCGGGGCCACGCGGCGGGGCTTCTGTATACGGTCAGGTCGAGCTTGCGCAGCCTTTCCCACCCCCTGATCTCGTCGGGCGCCGGTCTGCTCCTCCCCAGGAAGTACCTGACGTTCAGCATGTCGTAGGCCGCCTGGAACCTCCCCGACTCCTCGTCTGCCTGGACTTTCGTGAACAGGATGAGCCGCTCCAGCCCGAGTGCCTCCGCAAGGTCCTGGTACTCCCGGCTGCGCAGGGCCTCTATCCCAAGGATATCCTCGATAAGATACGTCGCATTGAACCCCGGAAACAGGTTGAGCCCCAGGCCCAGCGCCCGGGACGGCGCCAGCGTGTCCTCCTTGATGAGCCTGACCGCGGGGGATTCCGCCCCAAAGTCCGCGCGCACCTGTGGGTTGAACACGTAGTCGTCGTAGGCCGTCTTCAGGTACTGGCCCTGGCGCCAGTGGATTGCCAGGAGGCAAAGGATGATCACGAGGGACGCGGCCGCCGTGTCGGGTGCCCTCCCGGCCAGGTGCCGGACGGCAAGCTGGAGCAGCACGAAGGCGGCGAGGAGCGTGGGCAGGTAGCCGGCAAAGAAGCCGCTCACGGGAAGGCGCCTGTCGACGCCGAAGTAAAGGCCGAGCAGCGCCCCCAGGAGGAGCACGACGACCGCGAAGCGTGGGAGCCAGGATCGCCCCCCGAGGCTGTCGAGGCACACCTTCAGGCCGATGCCCGACAGGGGAATCGCGAGAATGATCAGGACGCAGGAGAACGTGTCGTGGATGTGGCTGATTCCCCCGAGAAAGGGCACCGCGGCGATCGCGGGCCCGGGGATGAGCCCGTAGACGAGCAGGATCGGCGGAATGGCCGAAAGTCCAAGCGCGACGAACGCGCGGTTCCCCGAGAGCCGCCTCAGGTTGGACAGAGCCCACAGGATCCCGATCAGCACCAGGAAGTTGGTCGACGGGGCGACGTGGGCCTCCCTCGGCGCGGCCTGGCGGTAGAACAGGTCCTCGAAGAACCCGATCAGCCGGCTGGCGGGAAGCTGCAGCACGCCAGGCTCGCTGCGGCTGGCTGTCGAGCCGGCCAGGGTGTCAAGGAATGTCAGCCAGATGGGCGACGAGACCAGGACGAACAGGACGGCCGCCCATCCGACCGTGAGGGCCTTCCTCAGCCTCAGGCGCCCCTCCTCCCGCCCCAGCACGAGCACCAGGAACCCGGCGAGGTTCAGCCACGCCGTCAGCACATAGGCCTCCTTGACGGTCCCGCTGTTGATCTCGACCCAGTTGGCGGCGAACAGGGCGCCGGTCCACCCGAGGGTCCCCGGGGAGTCCCGCGATCCCGCGATCCGGATCCAGGAGTAGAGAATCCACGGGCTGTAGCACAGGCTGAAGATCGCCGGATGGTTGAGCCTGAAGGAGAAGAATCCGATGAACAGGGACGACGCGGCCAGCACCATCGCCACCGCCAGCCGGTCCGTAAGGGCCAGGACGGTGAGCCCCATTCCGAACGCAAACAGCCACTTTGCGACCAGGTACTTGATGTCCCACGCGAGCGCGCCGCCGCCGAAGAGGACGGCCGTCGCCAGGTGCAGCGGGTCCCCGATCATGCTCTGCCCCTGTCCCAGAAGCGGCTGGCCGCAGAGGTCGTAGCGGTTCCACAGCGGCAGCTCATGGTCGTGGAAGATCGCCTCGCTCTGCACCCTCGAGACGGGGATGTGCCACCACATCACGGCGCCGACGTCGGAGCCCATCTGGTTCTCGGTGGACTCGCTGTCGTAGCCGGGCAGGGTCGGAATCTCGTCGTAGAGCAGCACGACCCCGTTGTTCGGCGACACGAAGCTCCGCCCGAATAGGATCACGGGATAGCTGTTGAGGAGCAGCGCAAGGAGCGCCGTCAGCGCCAGCGTGGCGTTCGGCCGCCGCGCGGCACCCCCCAGGGCAAGCGCGATCCCCGCCCTAGGAATGCGCGACGCCGCCGCGACCGCGGCGAGGACGACAAGGAAGGCCGCGGCCAGATACTCGAGCGACGCGACCCACTCCCTGTATGCGGGGGCCGCCAGGCTGAGCGGCCTCTCAAGCCTGATGAAGGTGTTCGGGTCGTCGGCCCCAGGCACCGTCTCGATCGTGAGCGTGTCCCCGTTCACGCTCATCCGCTTGATCTGCTGCGTCGCCTCGAACGCCGACGGCGGGAACCTGGCCACGACGCGGCCGTCGTCGTCGTGGATCAGCGCGCCCGAGACCGTGACCACGCCCGCGCCGTTCAGCGGGTCGAAGCGCAGGGCGCCGTATCGCCCCCTCGGCAGGCGAAAGCGGATGGGCTTCGGCCTCCCGCTGGCGCGGATGAGGCCCGATTTCGAGTCAGCCTCGTTGAAGCCCCGCCCGACGTCGTAGTACAGCTGGACGATCCCGGGTTCGCTTGAACTCACGCGGGCCTCGAACTCGTAGGCGGGCTCGCGGACCCGGAACAGCGGGTGAAACGGATAGACGATCGCGGCGCCCAGCAGCGCCGCGGCCAGCCACGACGGCGCGAGGGCGAGCGCGCGTTTAGATCTGTCACCCATGTTCATCCGCCTCTATTTTAACGACTTCCTATTTGGTCGAGGGGGAAGTTGCCACAGCAAAACTCCCGCCGCCGGGCCGCGGATCCCTTCCCGGGGGCGAATTCGGCCGCAAAAGGGGGCCGCGGGGGACGCCGACGGCCGGGATGATTCTTGTCGCCTCCCGCGCGCGGCGGAGGACAATCCGGGGGAGATCGGAAACGAGCCCGGCAACCCCAAATCACCCCGGAAGGAGATAGCATCATGGCCCTATATTTGTTTCAAGGATCGTACACGTCCGCATCCGCGGCCGCCCTCGTCAGGAAGCCCCAGAACCGCCTTCGCGTCATTAAGGCCGCGGTTGAAAAGCTCGGCGGCTCCCTGGAGGGAGGATGGATGACGTTCGGCAAGCATGACTACGCCGTCATCTGCAGGTTCCGCGACAACGCGACGGCCGCCTCCTTCGCGTTCGCGGTCGCGGCAGGAGGGGCGGTCGCCCACAACGAGACCACGCCGCTGCTGACGTTCGAGGAAGCGATGAAGGCGACGAGGCGGGCCGCCAAGGCGGGCTACCGGCCGCCGAGGTGACGGTTCGCCGGCCGGGTGTCCGACGTACCACCATCCTTCCCCACTGAATTCCCCGCAGCGTCTGCAGGCACAGAGCGAACGACCATGAAACTACTCCGCAATTCCCTGGGCGCGGCCCTGCTGCCCCTGCTGATTGGCGCCGCGCCTTGCGGCGCCGCCCCGGCCCTCAAGCCGGTCACCCCGGACGCGATGCCCGAGGCCGTCGCGCTATTCGACATGCTTCAGGAGATCTCCGGGCACTACACGCTGACCGGCCAGCACGATCCCCCGGTAGGGCGTGACAGGAACTCGCGCTTTGCGGCCGCCTACATCGGCAAGTACCCGGCCGTCTGGACCTCCGATTTCGGGTTCGCCAAGGCGGGCGACATGGACTCGACGCTGATGCGCCCCCAGGTCGTGCAGGAGGCCATACGCCAGCACCGCTTGGGCTCGGTCGTCAGCCTGTGCTGGCACGCCGTGCCCCCGACCGCCGACGAGCCGGTCACGTTCCGCCCGCTGCCGGGCAGCGACCCGAACATGCTCAAGAGCGTCCAGGGCCGGCTCACCGACGAGCAGTTCAAGGAGATTCTGACGCCGGGGACCGCGCTGTACGACCACTGGGCCGCGCAGGTCGACGTCATCGCGGGCTACCTGAAGCAGCTGCAGGACGCCCATGTGCCCGTGATCTGGAGACCCTACCACGAGATGAACGGGGACTGGTTCTGGTGGGGCGGGCGCACGGAGGGCCCATTCACGACCGCCGCCCTCTACCGCCAGCTGTTCGACCGCTACGTCAACCACCACCACCTGACGAACCTGATCTGGCTGTGGAGCATGGACCGGGTCCACAACCCAAACATGGAGCACGCGAAGTATTTCCCGGGCACCGACTACGTGGACGTGCTCGGACTCGACGTCTACGGGAACGACTTCGCCCAGTCCTACTATGACAGCCTCGTGAAGCTGGCCCAGGGCAAGCCGCTCGCCCTGGCCGAGGTGGGCGCCCCCCCCGGGCCCGAGATCATGGAGAAGCAGCCGCTCTGGACATACTACGCAATCTGGTCGGGCATGGTGCGCAACACGACGAAGAAGCAGTACGCCGTCGTGATGAGCGCCAACCGCATGCTCGGGCTCAACGACGCGGCGTATGTCGAGGTGACGGCCCCCTACCGGAAGGCGTGCGGGCTGCCGCCGGTGAACGTCGGGATCCCGCACGGCGACTTCTCGGGCACCTGGGCCCTCAACGAGGAGGCAAGCTCGTTTGGCCCGATGGGCGCCGGCTTCTCAGCCGCGCGGCTCGCGGTCTCCCGCCAGGGCAACGCCCTGACCGTGCGGTCGACGATAGTGAGGGAGTTCACCGACGACGACTCGATCGAGGCGACGTACCCGCTCGACGGCACGGAGACGAAGTCTGAGTTCAGGGGCATGCCGCGCACAACGACCGCGCGGCTGAGCGCCGACGGGTCGGCGCTCGAGATGGATTCGGTCACGGTCCTCTCGAGGGGGCCCCTGAAGTCGCAGGAGACCTGGGCGCTCCAGGATCAGGGCAACCGGCTGTCGATCCACAGGATCTCGGACTCGTTCATGGGCCCGGGAAAGATGGAGCAGACGCTGGTCTACGACCGCCGCTGAGGGGCGCTAGCTGCCCCCGGACCCCGCGACGTTGAAGCCCCCGACCTCGATCCTCGGGCGCTCGCCCCGGGTGTCCGCCTGGTCGACCTCCGTGCGGATGTGCCGGGTCTCCCCGGGAAGGAGGGTGAGGTAATTGTCCTCGTAGAGGGCCGGCAGGATTCGGTCGCCGCTCTTGTCCCGCACCACCTTCAGGCGGACAAGCAGCGCCGGTGTCCCCGAGGTGTTCTCGAGATCCGTCCGAAGCACCCACCTGTCGCCCCGCCTCTCGGCCGCGGTGGCGCTGCGCAGGCTCGCCTTCGGCAGCGCGCGGACCATCTGGAAGTCGAAGGCCGGGTAGTCCGGCACGTGGAAGGGGCCGTACGAGAACCCGGGGACCTGGTAGGTCTTCAGGCTGCGCATGTAGGTGTTCTCCGAGACTGCCGCGCCGGAATCGGTGAGCAGGAGCCGCACGAAGTGAAGGGGCGAGAGCCCGCTCGCGGGGAAGGCGAGCCTTATGGGCGCCGCGACGCTGTCCTCGGCGCTGTCGACCGTCGCCGTCCGCTCCCACTGGACGGTGCCGTCCGCGTTCACGATGCTCGCCCTGACGCCCAGGCCCGCGCGGCGGCCGGCGCTGTAGTTGACGACCTCGACCGCGTCCGTGAGCGGGTTCCACTGGACATGGAGGGCCTCGCAGCCCTTCTTCGCCCCGAAGTACCCCGCCGTGGGCTCGAGGTAGTAGTCGTAGGTCTGCCACACGAAGGAGGGCCAGCACGGGTGGCTCATCCACATGAGGACCCCCATCCGGTTCTTGCCCTGGGCCTCGAACATCGCGCGATGACCGTCGTAGTCCGTGAACTGCGCCAGCTCGACCCACTCCGCGGCGCTCGAGGCGTCGCCGTAGGACCTCTCTATCGTCTTGCGCAGCTCGCCGCCCCTCTGGGCGCCCCGCGTCGTGAAGTCGTGCAGGCCCCAGACCCGGCCCTGCGGCCACAGGTCGCCCTCCGGCATCATCAGCCGAAGGCTGTCCATCGTGACGATGTTCGCCATGCCGAGTTCGCTGTGGAGCTTGGCCGTGGCGCGCTGGTCGAAATAGTAGTTGACCGGCATCAGGTGGTAGGGCCCGCCGCCGCTGACGGAGCCGAAGGCCGAGTTCGGTATGTAGCGGATCCCGGGGTGAAGCGACGAAACGAGCCCCTGCAGTCCCTCGTTGATGGCCGGCGGCGGATTTCCCTCGTTGCGGCCGCAGTAGAGGCCCACCGAGGGATGGTCGCGGATGCGGTCGATGAAATCGGCGGCGTTCGCCAGGAACATCGCGTCGTCGGCCGGGTCCGGGCCGTCGAGCGGGTTGGCCAGCCAGAAGTCCTGCCAGACCACGACGCCGTAGCGATCGCACGCGTCGAAGAAGGCGTCGTCGCCGACCTGGCCGACCCAGTTGCGGATCATGGTGAAGCCCATGTCGCGGTGGTAGCGCACCGCCGCGTCGTACTCGCGGGCGCGGTAGAGGAGGTTGGACTCCGAGAAGCCCCAGTTGCCGCCGCGCCCGACGAACCGTCGGCCGTTTATGAAGATCTTCAGCGCGCCGTTCGCCTCCGAGTAGGTGAACTGCCTCACGCCCGCGCGGAATTGCCTCGAATCGGACTGCCCTCCCCCGGCGGTGTCGAACTCGAGGCGCACGTCGTAGAGGTTCGGCTCCCCGTAGCCGGCCGGCCACCAGAGCCTGGGGTGGTGCAGGCGCAGGGCGGCGACGGACGCCGGATCGAACCTCACCACGGTCGACCCGGCCGCGGGCACCTCGACCTCCCGCTCAAATCTCACGTCCCCGAACCGGCCGCGAAGCACGCCCGCGACAGGGCGCGGTCCGGTGTTGCGCAGCGACATCTCGACCGACACGTCGGCGCTATCGGCGCCGGGCAGGGGCAGGCTCGTGGCGACCACGGGGTGCTCGAGGACCACCGGCCCGGTCGTGTCCACGTGGACGCCGGCCCAGATTCCAATGTCACGGCCGCGGATGCTGGGGATCCAGTCCCACCCCGCCGTCGCGTGGAAGGTCGGATTGTCCGCGCCCAGCGCGCCGCCGTTGGGTCCCGTCTCGTCCGCGGTCTTCTCTCGGACCGTGCCCGGGGTGTCGGGCCTGTGGATGAGGACGGCAAGGGCGTTCACCCCGCCGACGCGGGCGAGGTCCGTTATGTCGAAGCGCGCCCGGATGAAGGCGCCGTCGATGCGGCCGAGGTGGGCGCCGTTGAAATACACGTCGGCCTTCCAGTTGATCCCGTCGAATCCGAGCCAGATCCTGCGGCCCGGCTCCCCTGCGGAGATGGGGAACTCGTCCCGATACCAGAAATCGGCGCAGAAGAAGGAGTCCGAGATCTGCAGCTGGTTGTCGCCGTAGTTCGGGTCGGGCAGCGCGCCGGCGTTCCAGTAGCTCACGAGCACCGAGCCCGGGACAGTGGCCGGCAGCCAGTCGCGGCAGTCCGCGCCGGGCGTCGAGAGCGCCTCGCCGCCGAGCGCGACCAGCGAGTCGCGCTGGATGCGCCACGAGCCGCGCGCGAGGTCCAGGCGCCCGCCGGGGCGCGGGGCGGGCGCCGGCTGCGCGCGGGGCACGGGGCCGCCGCGGCCCAGGACCTGGAACTCGCTCATGATGTACCCGTCGGGCGTGGCGGCATGCGTCATCCGCACCCGCACGTAGCGCGCCTTCTCGGGCCGGGGGAGCTGATAGTCGTCGGCGCCCGCCGACAGCGCAACGATCGTGCGCCAGCCGGCCGCGTCGTCGGAGGCCTCGATCGCGCCGGCGTCGGCGCGCCGGATCCAGTGCAGCACCACGCGGTCGAAGGAGCACGCGGTGCCCAGGTCGACCTGGATCCACTCGGCGCCGGCGCCGGCGCTCTTCCATGCGCTCGTGAAGTCCTGGGGTCCGCCCAGATATACCCGCCGCCCATGGGCATAGGTGTCGAAGGATGCGACGCGCCAGCCGCTCACCGCGGGGGCGTCCATCTGGACGCGGTAGAATCGGGCCGACCCGTTGGCGGGCGCGTCGAGGGAGGCCTTGACCCTCTTCGGGATCCAGCGGGTCTCCGGGGAGAGCCTCTCCTCCCCGCTCGCCCGGCCGAGCTCCCGCCAGACCTGGCCGTCGTCCGAGGCGAGCACGACGCAGGTCCACCGCTGCGGATTCTTCTCCTCGGTGCGCGGGAACGCGATCACCTCGATGCGGTCCACCGCGGGCGCGTCCTGGCGCCCGGCCTGCTCGACCTGCACCCATCCGCCCGACGCGGGAAGGTCGATGCCGGTGGCCAGGTAGCCGTCGACCACGTATTCGCGCTCGCTGCGGGGAAGGACGCCCCGGGCGCTGGTCGAGCAGACGAGCCAGCGGGGCAGGCGCGTGTCTATGATCCCGTCGGTCACCAGCTGGGCGGTCAGGCTGTAGTCATAGTTGCTCGACGCGGTCGCCGGCCGGTGGAGGGCGAGGTTTCGATAGGCGCCGGCGTCCTGGACAAGGGTCGGGCCGTCGAATGCCGCGGGATCCCCCGGGTAGACGCCGACGCCCCGCGTGAAGCCGCCGGCCGCGAAAGCCGAGCAGGCCCACGCCAGCGCCGCAAGCAGGCCCAGGAGGGCGCTGGTATGGGTCGCGGGACAAGCGGCTGCCGAGGCAAGCGAACCGCCGACGGGGAAGACGGGCGCGTGCCGCGGACCGCGGCACGGGACGGAGGGAATGGGGGTCATGGGTGATTGATCAGCGGCCGGGGCGGCCTGCCGTGCCGCCGACCGACAATGTCGGCGCCCGCGGCCCCTAGGCAACACCAAGGAGGCCGTCCGGCCGCCAAGGCGCCCCCCGCGGACGAGATTCTGCCGCCGCGTGGGACGCCCAGCCCCGTTCGGTCAGGGGGGGGCCTCCGCGGCGGTCACGTCGTGGAGGGCGACCGAGAAGATGATGGGCGAGCCGCGCTGAACCCCGTCGGGCCAGGGGTTGTCGCCGAACGACAGCTTGGGCGGGAGTATGAACACCGCCGTGGCGTCGATGCTCATCATCTGGAGCCCCTCCATGAGGCCGGGCAGGAGCTTGTCCATCTTCATGCGGATCCGCTCGCCCGACATCTGAGGCAGCTTGGTGGTGCCGTCCGCCGTGAATGCGGCGCAGGTGAAGACAATCGTGTCGCCGGGGCGGGGCCTGACCCCGCCGCGCCCCCGCTCGACGCGGTACGCCAGGCCGCTGTCCGACTGCTGCAGGCCGAGGCGGTTGCGGGCCTTCCTCAGGTACCACGCCAGCCTTCCCGCCTCGTCGGACGCATTGAGCGTCTCCATCTTCCGCAGGTCCTCTATGTCGCCGATCTGCCGGCCGATATCCGACAGCAACAGGCGGGCCTGCTCGTCGAACGGGAATGGCTTCCCCAGGAGTGCCGCGCGCATGCCGTCGAGATAGGCCACGACCTGCGCCTCGTTCCACCCGAGCTCCGCCAGGTGCCCGGTCATGGCCAGAAACGAGCCGATCGCGCTGCACGAGGCGAGGGGGAAGTCCGGGCCGGCCGCGACGCGGGGGCCCTGCCCGGGAGCCTGAGGCATCGACGCCGGCCCGGCCAGGCGGCCGACGTCGGACAACAGCTGCCGGGCCCTGTCGTCGAGGGCGACCGGCCTGCCCTGGAAGGCCGAGCGCATGCCGTCGAGAAAGGCCGCCACCTGCGCCTCGTTCCAGCCGATCTCCGCGAAGTGCCCGGTCAGGGCCAGGGCGGAGCCGATGGCCGAGTAAACCGGCGTGGGGAAGTCCGGGCCCGACCTGAAGCGGGCCGCCTCGCCGGGGTTGAGCGCGCTCATCGTCGGGTCCGTCGACCAGGTTTCCCCGGACATCTGCCCGCCCGCGCGGTGCGCGGCGCAGGCGGATATCGCCAGCGCTGCGACCGCCCCGATTATGGTCCTCGCGGCGCCCGCAGGCCGCGGGTACGTTGCGCCATTCCTCCTCATGCCTGGGCCCTGACAGGCCACCTGAAGCTCCTGAGCTCGATTCGGGCCGGCGCGTCGACGCCTTCCTTAACGTGGTAGAAGGCGTCGAGTTCCAGCCCATACACGATTTGCGTGACGCCCGTGACCGGCCACAGGATCTCGACCCTCTTGACGGCCCGGGCCTGGCCCAGCCCTATCTCTTGGCGGATCGGCGAGCCTCCGAAGCTTCCGCCGGTGCCCACGATGCGGTGGATGGACCGCTCGCCGTCGTCCGTCTCGACGACGGCCCTGATCCGGGCCCCGATCGCCGCGCGGTTCGTCGCGGTGCCCTCGAGCTTCAGCTTGAGCCAGTGGTTGCCGTGGCCGGGATTGGCGAAGAGCTGCCTGCGGTAGTGGTCCGCCTCGACGGCGCCGCCGACCACGGAGAAGACGTCCTGCGTGCCGTCGTTGTTCATGTCGCCGAAGGCTATGGCGTGGCCCTTCATCAGCTGCCCGAAGCCGCCCGAGGTCGTCACGTCCTGGAAGCGCAGGCCGCGGTCGTTGCGGAACATCCGGTTGGGGACAAGCGTGTTGAGTTCCGGGTTGCCGGTCCCCAGGTAGAAGTCGAGCCAGCCGTCGTTGTCGAGGTCGCCGAAGTTTGCGCCCATCGTCAGGAAGACCTGGTCGAGCCCGCACTCCTTAGTCACGTCGGCGAAGGTGCCGTCGCGGTTGTTGCGGTAGAGCTTGGGGCGCTGGCCGGAATGCGGCAGCCCGAGGTATTGCGCGGCGATGTCCCCCACGTCGTGGATCCGGTAGCCGGCGACGAATATGTCGGGCCAGCCGTCGTTGTCGTAGTCCCAGAACCAGCAGGGGAACGTGCTGGGCGGCTCGGTCACGCCGGCGACCTCGGCAACGTTGGTGAAGCGCCACGGGGCGCGCGGCGAGGTGTCTGCGCCGGCGGGCCCGTCGTTGCGCAGCAGCAGCTTCGGCCCGTCGAGGCGCGAGAGGAACAGGTCCGGCCTTCCGTCGTTGTTGTAGTCGGCGCTCGTCGCCCCTTTGAAGAATGCCACGAGGTTCAGCCCGTGCTCGGCCGCGCACTCGGTGAAGGTTCCGTCGCCGTTGTTGCGGAAGAGCTCGCAGGGGTTGCGGTCCTCCTTCCTCGACTCGTTGGCGAGGAAGAGATCCAGCCAGCCGTCGGAGTTGTAGTCGAACCAGACCGCGGAGTGGACCGGATGGAATCGGAGCAGCCCCGCCTCCTCGGTCACGTCCGTGAAGGTGAAGTCCCCGTTGTTGCGCAGCAGCGAGCAGGGGTAGTGCCCCTCGGTGCTGATCCAGGCCCCCCGCAGCACCAGGACGTCCACGAGGCCGTCGTTGTTGTAGTCGGTCTGGATCATGTTGAGGCCGCCCGTCAGGCCGACGAGGCCCGCCTCCTCCGTTCGCTCGGTGAAGGTGCCGTCGCCGTTGTTGTGAAAGAGCCGCAGCTGGCCCCGCAGCGCCCACGACGACATCATCACGTCGAGGAAGCCGTCGTTGTCGAAGTCGTCGAGCACAAGGCCCCCGGCCTCGTCGTCAACGTCGAGCCCGACGTCGGGCGCCACGTCCCGGAAGCGCTTGATGTCGTAGTCGGACTCGAAGGATTTCGGGCCAATGAGCCACGCCTGCGGCACCTTGTCCGGGTACTCGCCTAGGTTCATGTACGCGATGTTGAGCAGCCAGCGCGCGCGCAGGTCGCCGGGATACTTGTCGAGCAGCTCGGTCAGGGCCGCGACCGCCAGGCGCGATCCGCGGGGCAGCCTGTGGATCCCGCCGCCGCGGATGGGGAACAGGCACGAGTCGGCGTTGTGGTGGGCGAGGCTGTTCTCGTTGTCGCCGATCCGGAGGCCGCATGTGGCCTTGAAGGTCAGCCAGTCCGCATCACGGCGGTCCCTCGCCGGGACGTGCTGCTCCTCCATCATCTTCTGGATCACGTCGTACTGCCCGAGCGCCTCGTCGGGCAGGCCGCTGTCGAGAAGCTCCCAGGCCAGGCGCATCCTTATGCGGAACACCTCGGCGAGGTCGGCGGTCTTCGCCTCCAGGGCGCGAAGCAGCGCCACCTGCTCGTGGTTGCGGTACGGGTTGCGCAGGGGGTCGGCCTCGCGGGTTATCTTCGCCAGCAGCGCGGCCATGCGACGGTTGCTCTCGGGCTGGGGGCGCGAAGGCACCCGCGCGGGCGCCCCCGCCGCCGGGCCCGGCGCGGACTGGCCCGACAGCCTGAAGGGCAGCGCGGCCCCGGCGGCAAGGCCGAGCGACGTCCACATCGCGGATCGCACGAACGCCCGGCGGTCGAGGTTCCCGTCTTGGGGAAGCGGCGGGGTCATGTTATCTCGCCTTGCGCCGTACCGGCGGTATCACGGTTCACTGTGAATCTCCGAAGTGCCCGCAAGGCTGTCGAGGCGCTTGACGCTGGCATGCGTGATGATGGGAACACTTTGGTGGTGAGGAGAAGCCTGAAAGCGGCTTTCATCGTCCGGGGACGCCCTCCCCTGCCATTATGAAGGCCATCAGGCCATCTTCTCGTCATTCGGCCGGAGCGGTTTCAGGAGGGCGTCCCGCGCAACCTTGGCCATTGTTCCACTTGAGCCCCCCGGCGCCCGGATGCCCACGGTTCCCCGGCGCACCCGGGCCCCGCGCGACATGAAGCCCGCCCTCCATTTCCTTCTTCTCCTGGCCGTCTCCCTGGCCGGGACCTGCGGCGCGCCCGCCGAGACGCAGCTCTACACCTGCGGCATGCACCCGGAGGTCGTCAGCGACAAGCCGGGCTTCTGCCCCATCTGCGGAATGAAGCTGGAGCCCATCCGCGCCGGCCCGCTTCCGGGTGCGGGAAGCCAGGCAAAGGTCCGGGTCGACGCGGCCACGGTCCAGCGCATGAACCTCCGGACTGCCGTCGTCGGGCACGGACCGGTGCGCCATGCCTTCCGCACGGTCGGCATGGTCGGCTACGACGAGGCGCGCCTGCGCGACATCACGATCGACTACGACAGCTGGCTTGAGAAGCTCTACGTGACGGCGACCGGGACGCCGGTCAGGGTCGGCGACCCGCTGTTCGAGATGTACCTGCCGTCCCTGTACCCGGACCTGCACAGCTCCCAGCTCACCTACCTCGCCCCGTCGGAATTCCTCCCCGGCGCGCCCTCCCTGAAGGAGGACCGCCGGGGCCTCCTTTACCGCTCGCCCGCCAACGGCGTGGTGATCGAGAAGGCGGCCGTCGAGGGACAGAGGATCAAGGCCGGCGAGCGCATCTTCCGCCTGGCGGACATGTCGGACGTCTGGGTGGAGGCGCAGGTATACGAGAGCGACCTGCCGTTCGTCCACGAGGGCCAGGCCGCGGTCGTGCGCGCGACGTACGCCCCGGAGCGGGCGTTCGAGGGCACGGTGCAGCGGCTGCTGCCGCAGGTCGACGAGATGACCCGCACCGCGACCGCGCGAATCGTCATCCCGAACAACGAAGGCTACCTGCGGCCCGGCATGTTCGTGGAGGTGCGCATGGCGGCCCAGCTCGCGGACGACGCCGTGCTCGTCCCCGAGATGGCCGTCCTGCGCAGCGGAGAGCGCGACACCGTGTTCGTGGCGCTGCCGGGGGGATACTTCGAGCCGCGCGAGGTGCAGCTCGGGGAGCGCAGCGAGGGCGGGCTCTACCAGGTTCGCGGCGGCCTGCGCGCCGGCGAGACCGTCGTCACCTCGGGGCAGTTCATGTTGGATTCCGAGAGCCAGCTTGGCGAGGCCGTCCAGAAGATGCTGAAGGCCCCTGCAAAGTGAGCGGCTCGGCGCGCGGCTAGCGGGTGCCGCCGCCGCCGGCGAAATCAAGCTCCACGTCGGCCCTCCCCCCGAAGTCCTCGATCCTCACCGTCTCGGCGGCGGGGTCATAGGCGCCTCCCCTCACCTCCCGGGGCCGGAGCGCCAGCGGATGCGGAAGGCGGATCTCGACCGTGCGCGGCCGGCGCGGCCCCGCGCACTCAGCGTGGGCCGTTATCCGGAGCTGGTCCGGCGACGACTCGACATGCAGCGTCGCCGGCCCGAAGTAGGTGGCGACGCCGTCCAGATCGATCCGGCTGCCGCCTGAAAGCAGGCCCCGCGCGATCCCCGGCAGGAAATCGAGCTTGGCGCCCTTCTCAAGGTAGAGCATCCACCGCGTCTGCATCAGGAACCAGGCCTCCTCGTGCGTCTTGTGCGGGCTGTTCCCGAAGTAGTGCTCCCAGAAGGTGTAGGTCTCCCGGTCTGCCATGGCGGCGACCGTGTTGAAGTAGGTCTCCAGGAACGCCTTCACCTCGCCGCGCTCGAGGTGAACCCAGTCGTGGCGGCTGTAGTAGGGCTGGCTGAAGGCCGCGTTGCGCTGCGTCATCAGCTCGCCGTGACACGACATGAGGAACGACGCCGCAGGCTCGTCCGGCGCGATGACCTCCTGGAATATGAGGTAGATCGGCCCCAGCAGCGAGTCCCTGGTCGCGACGCTCCCGTGGCTGTCCCATTCGCCTCCGTCGGCCTGGAGCATCACCGGGCCGCTGTAGCCCGCCCACGGGGCGACCGTCGGCACCCAGCTTCCGTCCCCCAGCGGGACCACGGGAGACTTCGCCATCGTCTCGAAAAAGGAAGCCCTGATGTCCCTCTTGAGGCCCGCGGCCTCGTCCCGCCATGCGCCCGCCTCGGCCGGGTCGACCCGCTCGAGCATCTCGGCGACCCGGGCGAACCCGAGGTAGGCGTAGCCGTTGAGCATGAACGACCGGAAGGGGTCCTCCGGGTCGGCGGTCTTGCCGTCGAGCATCCCGTAGCCCCTCCCGCGCAGCTCCTCCCTCTGGTTCCTGCGCCGCCAGTCGCGCATGAACCGCGCGGACTTCAGCACCTTGGGCTCAATCGCGCGCACCCAGTCCAGGTCCCCGGTGTATCGGTAGTGTTCCCCAAGGCTCCAGAGGACCGCGCCCGTCTCCAGCATGTAGTTGCTGAAGTTCTGCATGAACCCGTCGTCACGCTGCTTTTCAAGGAAGTACCCGAGCGACCTCGCCGCCTCGTCGTGCAGGCCCATGGAGTCCATGAACTGGATGATCGGCGAACTCTCCGAGCCGATCGCGTTGTAGATGCCGATCTGCGGAGTCAGGGTTCCGCCCGGCTCCCGGCCGTAGGTGACCAGGTCCAGGTGCAGCAGCCCCGCATGGAGCATCTCGTCGATGCGCCTGTCCGGCAGGCGAACCCTCGCCGCCCGACCCAGCTTTGAATGCCAGTAGGCCCGGGCCTCCACCAGGCGCGCCCCAAAGTCCTGGCCCGCAAGGGCCTGGGCCCGGTCGGCCGGTATCGGCTGGTGCGGCACAAGGAAGTCGATCGTCGCCTCCTCGCCCGGGGCGAGGAGCATCGACACCTCCTCCTGCGCCAGAGGCGCGCCGTTGAGCTTCCCGACGAGGAAGACCCGGCCCTTCCCGGTGAGGCCCCATCCCCTTCTGCCGTCGTAGGAGCAGTTCCAGGCCGGCGCGCCCGCGGGAACCTTGACGAAAGCATAGCGCGGCACGGCGCCGGTGTTTACCGCGACGACGCGCGAATAGAGGACCGTCTCCTCGGGCCGGCTCAGCTCCCCGTCCTTCAGGCGGTCGAACTCCGCCTGCTGCCCGGGGGTGAACATGTGGCCCGCGCCCAGGCCGTCCGCCACGAGGAAGTCGGTGCCCCGCACGGTGTCGACCCGGAGCGGGCTCTTCTCGAGCGACGCAAAGAACGTCGCGCGGTAGGTGATGTCCGCGTCGACCTTCGTGCCGTGGAGGATGGGGAGGACCCCCTCGTCCAGGCGCCGGCTGATTTCGTCGACGGGACCCCAGCCCCGCCCGAGCATCAACTGCAGCTGGGGCGCCTCGTTGTCGCCCGGGACCACTGCGTAACCCGAGTAAGGATAGCGCGACTGGATCCACTCAAGCCGCGGGCTCACGCTGAATATCCGCACGTCCCGGGAGAGCCCGAGCCAAGTCTCGACCTTCTGGCTGCGGACCGAGCCCGCCGCATCGTCAAACGACTCCTCCGGCTCGGACTCGATCCTCTGGAGATCCGATTTCAGGCCGCGCGCCCGTATCGACGCGGCGATCTCCTCGTAGCCGCGCTGGTCCGCCGCCTCCGTCACGGCGACGCCGTAAGCCGGGATGAATATCGGGTAATCGCTCCTCACGTCCCCGAGGAAGAACGTGAACGGGTTTCTCGAGCCTTGAACCGTGACCAGGGTGCGCTCCGCGTTTGACGGCCCGTCGGCCCCGTCGATCGACAGCTCGACGCGGCGCGAGTGGGCGCACGAAAAGGCGCCGCCGTCGGAGACATCACCGCGCCCGGAACGGGAGATCTCGCCGCGCCGCACGAGAATGATTCCCTGTTCGCCGCCATTCTGGAAAACCACGGCGATCGAGCGCAGCCCGCCAGCGAAGGCGCATGTGCCGAGGCCGGCGGCAGCCAGCGCAACCGCCGCCCATCGTCCACGCGCCGGCCGCTCCGTCAGCCCCGCATTTTCAACCGCGAGGGGCCACAAGGGGCCCCTGCGCCAAGCGGATCTCCCGAAAGTGTCTTTCAAGGCCGTTACGCTTTGCGATTTGGGCGCACGGCGCAACCCCGAGGCCGGGCGCACCGCGGATGACCGCACGACGCCAACTTGAGGCTGGTGTCCAGGCCCCCCCCTGGGTTTGAACAGACGCGAACCGAACTCATTAAACCTGCGACGGCAGACTTCGAGACATGGGACGGAAACTTGTGAGAACACCGCCAGACGGGAATGTCCGGGGACCGTCAAAACCAAGCGCGGCGCTGCTCAGCTTGGCGAGGTTCGAGGGCTCCTGGAGGTTGTCGGGGCCCAAAATGACGGGCGCAGTCACTTTCGAGTGGTTTGACGGCGGCTTTTTCCTCGTCCAGCGCGGGTGGGTAAAGGTCAGGGGCAGGGAGGTTCACTTCGTCGAGTACATCGGCTACGACGAGGCAAGGAAGGCCTGCATGTCCCGCCTGTTCGACAACTTCGGGGACCGGTTTGCATACGAATGGGAAGTCGATGGAGACGACATTTGCATTTCGTTCGGCCAAAAGGGCTCCGGAAATTCATTCACCGGGAAATTCTCAGCGGACGGCGACAGCTTCTCGGGCGCCTGGAAATGGCCGGGCGGCGGATACAGCACGGTCGCAAAGAAAGTCCCGAGAAGTTCCTAAGTGCCGGTATGAAGCCGGGATACCCGTAGGGAAGTACCGAACGCCAAGTCCGCGTCCGCAGGAATCTCGGCGCGCTTTGGCAAAGGCTGGCCGTAGACCGGCCTTGCTTGCGGATGTGGGGCGGCCCATCCTTCCGGCTGGCACCACGCGGCACGAATCCCTGGCGTGGAGTCCCTCCAGGTACCCGACGGGACATCCAGATCACCAAAGCCTTAACAATTTCCCGCCCAGACCCCAGATTCGGGTCTCCGAATCGGTACCGCGCGCCCAAGGTCCAAATATCCCCGCGAAAATACCCCGACTCGTCATGAGCGTCCCAGATCCTCCGCCCGTTGACCCCCTTCCCCTGCGCGGGCTTCGCCTCGCGGCGCTTGGATTGCAGGCCGCCGTCGCCGCCCTCCTCCTGCTGCTTGGCCTGGCCGCGGCGCCCACGCCCCTGCGGGATCCCATCCAATTGATGCTTGTGCATTGGAGCCCATCGGGCCCCGATGCCCCGGGCTGGATATTCGTCGCTTGTGCAGGCCTTGGTTTGATCCTCGTCGCCGCTGGACTCCTTCTGGTCTCCTGGCGTCTGCAGTCGCGCTCGTGGTGGCGCATAGCCCTTGGCTACTCGGTGCTGGGAGTCCTGCTCGCGTACCTGGCCCATGATGATCCCACAATCCGGCGCCCGGTCAGATTAGAGGATATTTCGCCCGCGTTTCCCGGCGCCGAGGCGAGCTTCAACGTGCTGATGCGCTATGGGCGGGAGCATCCGCTGGGGAAGAACTTCAAGGCGCCGGCCTTCAAGGATCCCTATCCCGTCATTGTCCCCAGCCCTCCGGGCCCCTGGCGCGTCACCGTCACGGCGCGCCGGGCCGAGTTCGAGGCGCACTGGGCGCAATTGGCCCCAGAGCGCGCATGGCTGACCGAGCTCAACGCATTTGATCGCATCGGCGACATGACGCCTGCCCGCGTCGACGCGGAGCTCCTCGGATTCCAGTCCATCCGCGCCGTGTCGCAGCACGGCATAGCCATCGCAAGCCTTCAGGCGCTTGACGGCCGCGGCAACGACGCCGTCGACACCCTCCTGCCCATTCTGCAGGTCGGCCGCAAGCTCCAGCCGTACTCGCGCACGCTCGTGCGCTCGATGATCGGCGTCGTGATTGAGCACATCAGCCTCGATACGGCCTCGTTCATCCTGGACAACGCGGCCGTGTCGCCGGCCGCGCAGGCCCGGCTCGCCGCCGCGCTGAGTGGCGGCGACCCCGAGGCTGGCGCCCGCCATCTCCTGTCCACGGAATATGCATTCCATCTGGGCGCGTTCAAGGGCGCGCCGATAGGCGATATCCTGGCCGAATCCGGCTTAGGCGACAACCATCCGTGCCTTCGGCGGGCGTTCAATGCCGCCAGCCCGTTTGTCTACAACCCGCGCGCGACCTTCAACCTCTACGGAGACCTGTATGCCGATCTCCAGGACCTCAACGGACGCCGCCAGATCGCGCGGATGAATCCCCGAATGAAGGAGTTCATCGAGCAGGATGCGCGCCCGAGTTTCAAGAATCCCCTCGGCAAGTTACTCGCGAAGATGGCGGTTCCCGCCTATACGAAAGTGTCCGAGAATTATTGGAGGAACCAGGACCAGCGCGCGGCGCTCCTCGCCCGCCTGTTGAAGCAGTTAGCAGACGCCGCTTCCGGGCCCCGGCGATTTAGCTCAACTCCCTAGGAAGCCCGGGCAAGGTCCGACGCACGAGGTGACTCAATCGATAGCTGTTTGGTGCTCGGGACAGGACTTGAACCTGCACGCCTTTCGGCAACGGCTTCTAAGACCGTCGTGTATGCCATTCCACCACCCGAGCAATCAATTGGTTACGCGGC
>CAZCAJ010000003.1:0-95547 GCA_964496645.1 uncultured Opitutaceae bacterium | reverse complement strand
TTTTACCCGACTGGATCTTTATGCGACCGTACTCCAGATGAGTTACATGGATCACAATGTAACCATTCTCCGCCCAGAACCGACCCAGGTAGGAGTATCCGTCCTTGGAGCCTCCCGACCCGTGTGAGAAAATTACCACGGGATACCCGCCTGCTCGTTCCTGCGGGGGATAATAGATCTTTAGGGGGAGCTGCCGGGCGCGAACCGCATCAGTTAGTACATAATTCTCTACAACCTCGGCCGTGGCGGGCATGGCGGCCCGAGCGGTCACGAGAAACACCAGCGCCAGGAACCACCTTTTCCAAGTAGGGGTCCTCAATCTGTCAGGTGGACAAGCCGCCTCCATGGGTATTTAGCCTGTTTCATACCGCACGTTTCGCAACGACAGTTCGATAAGTCACCCGTTATCGAACAGTGCGCTTGACGGGGCTAGGGCGGTGTTGATCGTCGCAGGTATGTCGGGCCCGTATCCTGAGATTGAACCGTATGCGCAGGGTATGCTGGAGGTCACAGGCGGCGATCTCGTCTACTGGGAAGTGTGCGGCAACCCCAATGGCAAGCCCGCTGTCGTCTTACACGGTGGTCCCGGCTCAGGTTGTGATCCCTGGCATCGAAGGCTATTCGACCCTTCTGCGTACCGCATTGTGCTGTTTGATCAGCGTGGGTGTGGAAGAAGCCTGCCTCACGCAAGCTCCCCCGAGACGGACTTGTCAGGAAACACCACGGAGAGCCTGATCTCCGACATTGAATTGTTGAGGGTTCATCTCAATGTCGAGCGGTGGTTGGTGTTGGGCGGCTCATGGGGTAGTGCATTGGCGCTTGCCTATGCCGAAAAGTGTCCGACCCGCGTGACGGAATTGATCTTGTTTGGTGTTACGACGGGGCGACGTGAGGAGTTCGACTGGTTGTTTCGTGATGGTCTTGGGGTGCTATTCCCCGAAGAGTGGGAACGCCGTCGTAATGCTTTACCGGTTGCCGATCGAGACGGCGACATCATCGAGGCCTACTGTCGTTTATTGCGGGATTCTAATCCTGAGATTCGCAAACAGACCGCTCTTGCGTGGTGCTTGTGGGAGTCCGCGACACCGGATTGGCCACCTGTGTCTGGATTGGCGGATCGATTCCGGGATCCATCGTTCGCGTTGGCCTATGCGCGACTTGTCACGCATTACGTTTATCACGATGCGTGGCTCGGCGATGGGCGAATCTTGCTCAATGTGGATAAGATTGCGGGGATTCCCGGCGTGCTCGTGAGCGGACGCTTCGATTTTCAGGCACCGCTTGCCACGGCGTGGAAGCTGCACAGTTTATGGCCTAAATCGGAGTTGGTGATTGTAAACCATGCAGGCCACGCAGCCGGTAATCCTAATATAGTCGGAGAGTTGGTCCGAGCTACAAACCGTTTTAAGGGCGGATGACGTTGGCTTAGGGCGCAGACTGCCCCAATTGCGTTCACGCTCCAACTCCCTGCTGCAAGGAGATTTCTCAGAATGGACCCTTTTTGAGACGATTGCGAGACGCATGCCCGCAGAGCGAAAGAACCCTTCGCTCCTCGATTCTCTGATCGTTAAACGTGGACGCGGAATCAATCGCTCAATCAGTCCTCAGCAACTTCACCACATCTACCCGTGCTGCCCGCCGCGCAGGCAACCAGCATGCCGCAAATGTCGCTGCCAGGAGCAAAAGCGCCGCGGCAAGATACACGAAGGGATCGAAGGGATTAGTTTCAAACAGCATGCTTCGCATGAAGCGTGTTAATCCGAACGCTCCAACCATCCCAATTGTTATTCCGGCAGCCGCGGCGGCCAAGCCCCGGAGCAATATCAAGAGGTTAAGATCTGACGGGGAAGCTCCCACCGCCAGCCGCACTCCAAGTTCCGTCATCCGGACGTTGACCGTGTAGGCAATGACCGAGAACAGACCAACCACCGTCAATCCAAGTGCGACCGCTGCAAGTCCTTTCAAGACGGTATACGCATAGTTCTCAGCCCACATCGAATCGGTGACCTCCTGATTGATCGACCTTATGTCGGGAGAGATCAGATTTGGATCAACCTCATAGATTGCCCGACGAACGACATCCGCAAACTCCTTTTTCGGGTCCTTGCCGAGTCGGAGGACCAGCGCATTAATGCCGGGCGGAAAATTCCAAGCAGCGGTATAGAAATGCATTCCCGGTGACGATCTCATTGTCTCCCTTACGTTCTTGACGACACCCACTACCGGGAACTGGAGATTCCCGGTAACCTGGACCCTGATTGATTGCCCAATCGGGTCCTTGTCCCCGAACCGAGCTTTGGCCAAAGCCTCATTTATCACGACTTCAAGGACGCCACGCTTCCCAGATAGCCAACGCCCCTCCTTTATAACGAGCCCAGCGGTCTGTTGGTAGTCGGCGGAGACAAAGTTATTTGCCGCCGGGCGAAATGTGCCATCAGCCATTTGCAGGTGAACATTTGAGTCTTCGCCTTCCAAAAGGGAATCCTGGCCGAATGAAACAGCTTCGACGCCCGGAATCACGCTCAGCCTGCGCTGCAACCGTTCAAATAGCTGAAGACGTTCCTCTGGTCTTAATTCGTAGCCGCGAGGGAATTGGATCGAGACCTTCATCTTCCCGTCAGGATTAAACCCGAGGTCCACACGGTGGAGCTTGTCGAACGATCGAACCATGAGACCTGTCCCGGTTAGTAGGATCACTGCGAACGCTGCCTGGAAGATAACAAGGGAATTGCGAATGCGGCCAGCCCGTCGGCTTTCGCCGATGGTTGGGCCACCATCCTTAAGGCCTGTGTTGATGTTGGCCCGGGACAGGCGCAGTGCCGGAGCTAGTGCGGTGACAACGCACGCGAACAAGCTCAGGCCACAAATGAACGACAAGGTTCTCCAGTCCCAATAGTTCAGGTAGAAGGAGGAATCATCGCCGTTTAACAGGGTGAGCAAGGGAGGAAAGCACCAGCGGGCCACCATCATGACCACGAGGCACGCGAAGAGCGAAAGGACCAGATTTTCGACGACGATCAACCGCACGACCTGCCACCGTGATCCTCCGACAGCGAATCGAATGCTTAACTCGCGACGCCTACCTAGAAGGCGGATCAACGTCAGATTCATCGCATTAAGGCAGGCTATCGCAAAGAGTAGCGCGGCAGCAGCAAACATCACCCAGTAAATATCGGGCCGATTCAATTCGGTCACATTTGTGAGGATCGGTCTTTGATCCACAAAGAACACAGATTCCCACTCCTGAAGGGGAGGGAGCTTTACGGTGGAAAGCGCGCCAAGGGCCATATCACGCGTGATTCCTGGTTTTAGGCGGCCGATAATTTCGAGGGTCGGGTCGAATACGTTCGCGGGGTCGAGCTTGAATACGAGTGGGCGGTACACGTCCGCGCCGAAATACTGCGGGAACGACTGACCCTGCTCCAAGACCCCCACTATTACGCATGCTTGCTTGTCGATGAGGAGCTTCGTGCCGAGAGCATCCCGAGCCGCATTGAGATGTTTCCGCCAGAATAGATCGGTGATAACGACGACATTGTTCGCCCCGGCTCTGAATTCTTCGGGTAGAAACGCACGACCCAATACCGGAGCTATTCCAAGGGTTCGGAAGCAGTCCGTGGAGACATTGTTTACGGATGCAGCGACGGGTTGGCCACCAACCACCACATTCGAAACTGAGTTCTCCACCGCTGCGTATTCGGAGAAGACGCTTGTCTGTTCTCGGTAAGCCTGGAGTTGGAAGCCAAAGCGATAATAGCCGGAGGAACCTTGCTTATCGTTGAAACCGAGAAAGAAGAGCTGTTCCGATGTCGGATAGGGCGAGGCGCGGAATATGATCCAGGCGGTGATTTCGTAGACCGCCGCCGTTACGCCGATTCCCAGGATAAGAGTGAAAAGGACAGTAAGTGAATACCCGCGGGCACGGCACAACGAACGAACGACGAAAAGAACATCCTTGGAAAGCAGGTCTAGCCCAACAAATCCGTGCTCGTCGCGGCATCGTTCCTCAATCTGTGCAATCCCTCCGAATCGTCTTTGGGCGGCAAAGCGCGCCTCTTCAGGTTCCATCCCGGCTGCGATATTCGCCTTTGTCAGTTCATCGAGGTGCTGGCGCATTTCCTCAGCCATCTCTGCCTCGTGCCGCCTTCGTCTAACGAAGCATCTAAATTGGGAACCCAGCGTACGCCAGTATGCCTTCATGTGCGGGAACACTTAGGCCGAGTCCATGATTGCACCAATGGCCGCGCAAATCCGGATCCAGTCTTTGGATTCAGTCGCAAGCTGCTTGTGACCCTCCTTGGTCAATTCGTAGTACTTTGCCCGTCGGTTGTTGTCCGACTGTCCCCATTCGGCTTTGATCCAGCCCTTGTGCTCCATGCGGTAGAGCGCCGGGTAAATCGAGCCCTCCTCGACCTGGAGGACATCCTTCGAAAGTATCTGAATCCTTTGGGCAATGCCCCATCCGTGCATGGGTCCGCCGCTCAACACTCGGAGCACCAACATATCGAGGGTCCCTTGAAGCAGTTCCATTTTACTCATCGGCTTGCGCTCCTTAGATAGTCTATGGGAATGGACCTCTCCCTTAGATAGTCAATGGGGAAATGTGCAGCCGGGGCTTAACGTGAAAGTTGCTCGCGTTCGCTAATGGCGGCGGCGGGTACTCATCGTCAAGAAGGCACCTCATCGACCGTTTATCGACTGTTCGAAAACCCACCCTTTTTCGAACACTCGACACAAGACTCGCTGGCGCCTGCTCGGCTCCAATCTTGCTCTTCCCTACCGACGGAACGCCTCATCCAAGAATGTGAAGGCCGGAATCATCTGGGTCGCCATGAAAGTAGGATCCTCGTGGCCGGCGCCCGGAATCAGGGTGAGCGCGGAGTTCGCGCCAGCCTTGACCAACGCCTCGTGGAGCCTTCTAGCGTTTGCAGCGCTGACATTTGGGTCGGCTTCGCCGTTCGCAATCAGGAATGGCGGCAACACCTTTGCGGTCGGGATGTAGTGGACCATCCTGATGTCCGGGCTCAGGAAATCGGCGTCGACCGCGCCGTACCACACCACAACCGCCTGCACGGCGCTCGAGACACCAGCGTCTTGGGAAGTCGGGTCGTCAAAGATCGTGGGCTGGTCGCCCGTGACGCCGAGCATTGCAGCCATGTACCCTCCTGCGGAGTCGCCCCAAACGGCAAACTTTTGGGGATCGATATTGAACCTGTTCGCATTCGCGCGGAGGAAGCGCACGGCCGACTTGCCGTCCTGGAAGCCGGCAATCGCAGCCTCATAGATGTGTTCACCCTTCCTGTAGGACAACCTGTAGTTGAGGCTGACCACAGCATATCCCTTCGCGGTCAAAGCGGCGACGTCTGGAACTTGGATTTGAAATGGGCCGCCCGGTCCGAGAAGCTTGGGCGGGGGCCCGTAGTCCCGGCGCGGCATCGACCGCTTGTCGCCGGTTTGAAATCCACCGCCATGGATCCAAATGACCAATGGTGCTGGGCGGTGTTGGTCTGACGAGAGGTATAGGTCGAGCTTCTCGAAGGGGGACTTGCCCGAGTACGGCAAGTCCGCGAATGCCGGCCTCAGAATCCCTTGCTTCTCGTCGGCGGTGACAACGGAAGGCGAGCTGTTATCGAGCGGAAAATGCCACCGGTAGCCAATCCTTGAGAAATAGAGGAACGCCAGACTCTCGCGGTAGCAGTAAGCCGCGAACAGCGCGGCCGCTGCCACAGCCACGATCGAGAGCGTAATCCTTGCTCTCGGGCCCTCGTCAGTGCGCATGACCGCCGGTTTGGACGGATCGATCTGCAGCGCCAAGGTATTTCCCAAGGAAAGCCAGGATGATCGGCCTCAGGTCCGTGGGTAGCAGATGGTCCCCGTCCGTGGTGAATGTGAAGGCATGGCCGACATGGTCCAAGAGGACCAACTCGTGCGGGACTGCCTTGGCGGTAAGATCCTGGTCCATCTCGATCGCCTGGCGGTAGTCGATCAAGGGGTCGTCCCTGCCCTGCACGATCAGAACGGGCGGCACGGCCGAAGTCAGATGGTTCACGGGCTGGAACAGGTCTATCTGTTTCAATGCAGGTCGAACTCCGGCCATATCGAGCGGCAGGACAGCCAGCTGCCTCTGAACGAGTGGGAACCTCATGCCGTCATACCCGCCGTAGAAGTCGATTACCGCGCTTACCGCGCTTGAGACGCAGGGATATGGCTCGCGGGGCTCGAAGCCCACTTCGCCGTCGGTGAATCCGACCATTGAGGCGAGGTAGCCGCCGCCGGATGCTCCCCCGATTGCGATGCGACTGGCGTCAATGTGGTATTCCTTGGCATGCGTCCGGAGGTATCGCACCGCATTCTTGCAGTCCAAAATGGGCAGGACCCTAAAGGGCGTGTCCAAAGTCCAGTTGATGCAGGCACAGATGTAGCCGGCAGAAGTGAACGTCAGGCATTCGTCGCGGATATGACTGCTGGCTTTGTCACTCCCATTGCCATGCACCCATATCACGGCGGGTGCTGGACGATCGCCGGGTGCCCTGGGAGGGAGGTAGAGATCCATCTTCTCATCCCGCCCGGGCTGAAGGTAGACAATGTCCTCGATAACATGGAAGGGTTCCATGGTGGAGGATTGAACGGCTGCCGCCCCGACTGTTTGGACCTTGGGTGATTCTGCGCCCCGGGAGGGCGCCAGGCAGAGCAACAATGGCGGCACGAACAGCTGCCTTCTAACCAGCTGAAGCCAAGGAGATTGTGGTATAGTGCGCATGGGTTAAAAGGTGGCTTTTCGCCGGGCCAACCTCTGCACGACAATCTTCGGACCTACGTCCGCTATTCCGAGTGTAAGAGAAACACTGTTCGCACGCAGCATTCGCAAATAACCGTCCGTGTTGCCAAGACGTCGTGCCTGTTCAAGAAACCACCGCCCCTCGGATCATCGCCGGCCTTGTGAAATCACGCGTCGGCCGCCATTCACAGGTGAAACGCCGCATCTCATCATGTCTGAACATAAGGCCGTCATCAGCTGGGTCCGGAAAGGGCCCGATTTCATACGCGGACAGTACTCGCGCGAGCACACGTGGACCTTCGACGGGGGGATCACCGTCCCGGCCTCGCCGTCGCCGTCCATCGTGCCGGCCCCGTTCTCGAATCCCGCAAACGTCGACCCGGAGGAGGCGTTCGTGGCCGCAATATCGAGCTGCCACATGCTTGCCTTCCTTTTTCTCGCCTCCCGCCAGGGGTTCCAAGTGGAGAGCTACCGGGACGAGGCCGTGGGGGTCATGACCAAGAACGACAAGGGCGTGCCGTGGGTGAGTTCGGTCACCCTGAGGCCGGCCTTAGCCTTTGGAGGGCAGCGGCTGCCCGGGCCGAAGGACATCGACGGGCTGCATCACCTCGCCCACGAGCAGTGCTTCATCGCGAATTCCGTAAGGACCGAGATCACCGTCAAGTAGTCGCCCGCAGCGGGCCGGATTCACCGTTTGGATGCCCGGATGCCGTCCAGGATCCGCCGGGCCTGGGCGTCCTCGGGATGAATCCTCAGGCACGCCTCGAGGTGTGCCCTGGCCTCGTCGAGGCGCCCGGGCGCCCTGAGGAGGGCCACCGCCAGGCTGAGGTGGGCGTCGGCATAGTCCGGGCTGAGGCGCAGCGCTTCCGCGCAATGGGCGACCGCGTCGTCCAGCCGCCCGGGGATCGCCAGGCATGCGCTGCCCAGGAGATAGTGCGCCTCGGCGGAATCCGGCTCGAGCCGGAGCGCCTCCTCGTACCGGGCGGCCGCCTCGCGGGTCCTGCCGTCGGCGTTCAGGGCGTTGCCCAGGTTGATCAGGGCCCCCGCGGAATGCGGGCTTAGGCGCAGCGCCTCCTCGAATCGAAGGACGGCCTCCTTTGTCCGGCCAACGGCATTCAGGGCGTAGCCGAGGTTGGTGAGGGCCTGGGCGTGGTCCGGCTTGAGCCGCAGCGCCTCCTCGTACTGGGCGATCGCGTCGTTCACCCGGCCCTGTATCTTCATCCAGGCGTTGCCGAGGAGAAAGTGCGTCTGCGCGGAATCGGGCATGCGGCGCAGCGCCTCCTCGTACAGGGCGATCGCCTCGGGGGTCCGGCCCTCGGCGCCCACGGCGTCGCCCAGGCTGGCGAAGGCCTCGGCGGAATCTGGGCTGCGGCGCAGCGCCTCCGCGCACTTCCTCACGGCGTCGTTCAGCGGCCCGGGCATGCTTGACAGGGCTCTGCCCAGGTTGGCGCGCGCCCCGGCGGAATTCGGGTTCAGGCGCAGGGCCTCCTCATACTGGGTCACGGCGTCGCCGAGGCGCCCCGGCGCCCTCGACAGGGCGTTGCCGAGGTTCAGGTGAGCGCCGGCATGGTCCGGCTCCAGCCGCAGCGCCTCCTCCTCCTCGGCGATCGCCTCGTTCAGCCGCCCGGGCACGTCCAGCAGGGCCGCGCCGAGGTTGCTGTGCGCGTCGGCATAGTCCGGCATCAGCCGCAGCGCCTCCTTGAACTGGGCGATCGCCTCGTCCAGCCGGCCGGGCACGTTCAGCAGGGCCGCTCCGAGGTTCCCGTGCGCTTCCGCGTAGTCCGGCCTCAGGCGCAGTGCCTCCTTGAACTGGGAGATCGCGTCGTCCAGCCGCCCCGGCTCATCCGACAGGACGGCACCAAGGTTGTTGTGCGCCCGCGGGTTCCCGGGGCACTTGGACACTGTGTCGCTCCAGAGCGCCTGCGCGCTCGAGTAGGCGCGGTTGCGCTCGGCGGACGCGAGGTCGAGGCCCAGGGCGATCGCCGCGAGGGCGGGCAGGCTCCGGCGCCCGGCTACGGCGAAGGCCGAGACAACCGCGAGCGCGGCCACGCCCGCCAGCGGAAGGTACAGGCGGTTCTCGGCCATGGGCTGCCAAACGATGGGAACGATGCTCGAGGTCGGAGCCAGGATGAGGAAGAACCAGGCGGCCGTGAAGCCGGCGGCCGGCCGACGGCGCAGCGCGATGGCCGCCGACGCCGCAAGCAGGGCGAGGACCAGGGCCCAGGGCCAGGCCTCGGACAGCCGCGCGGGCGCATACGTCCCGTAGTCGAACACCAGGGGATGCGGCCACAGGCAGAGCAGGAGGTACCTGACAACCACGCTGCATTCGGCAAGCCCGTAGGCCCACCACGCGGCCCCCTCCCCGAAACCGACGCCGCGCTGGCGCAGGTTCATCATGAGGATTCCCAGCGGAATCCAGGTCGCGGCCAGCGCCAGGGCGGGCCGCCAGTTCCGCCGCCATGCCCCGGCGAAGCTCCCGGAGACGAACGTGCGGTCGTAGAGGAGCGCCACCAGGGGCGCGGTGGCGATGCCCTCCTTGGTGCCGACGCCGTCCAGGCACGCCGCGACCGACAGCGAGAACCAGATCCGGCGGCGGGTCACGTCGCCGGTCTCCGCCCCCCGCAGGAAGCAGTACAGCGTCAGCAGGTAGAAAAGCCCCATGAGCGACTCGGCCCGCTGGGACAGGTACGTCACCGACTCCGTCTGCACCGGGTGCCACGCCCAGATCGCGCCGATGGCGAGGGCAAGGGGCGTCGCGTACGGGCCGAAGCGCCCTGCCAGGACGGGGCGCAGGAGAGTGCGGCGGGCCAGAGCGAACAACGTGCACGCGGCCAGGAAGTGGATCAGCAGGTTGACCATGTGGTAGCCCGGAGGCGCCGTGCCTCCGACCGCGTAATTCAATGCGTACGAAAGGTTAAGGAGAGGACGCCCTCCGACGCCGCTGGTCTCCGGGGGCGACAGGACCGGCCAGACCGGCCAAAGCCCCTGGATCGACGGATTGCCGGCGATCGACCGGTTGTCGTCGTAAAGGAGCGGGACAAAGAGGGTCCGGCCGTACGCCGCGAACAGCCCGGCCGCGAGAACGGCCGCGCAGAGAAGCCCCGGCCAGTCCGCGCGCCGGGCGGGTACGATGGGCGTTGCCACGACGAACTCGTATCCCGCCCGGCCGGGGACTCAACCAACAACGATCTCCCCGGGGGCACGCCGTCGAATCCGCAGGAAGGCGCGGATCGCCGCCTCTCTTCTCGCCTAACGGGCGATCCGGGGCAATATTCGCCGCCGATCGATGACCCGCGCCAGTCCCAAGCTCCAGCCGCGCCTGCGCATCCTCGAGGCCGGAAAGGCCGCCTTCGGCCCCGGAAGGGCCGAGCTGCTCGGGCACATCGCGCGGACGGGCTCCATCCGCTCGGCCGCCGCCAGGATGGCGATGTCCTACAACAGGGCCTGGACCCTCGTGAAGGACCTGAACCGGCACTTCCGCAGGCCCCTGGTGGAGGCGAGGCGCGGGGGCGGATCCGGGGGAGGGGCCGCGCTGACGGCGTCCGGCAGGGCGGTCCTCGAGAGGTATTCGCGCATGGAGCGGGCCTGCCACGCGGCCACGAGGTCGGACTGGCGGGCCATGCGCAGGCTCCTGCGCTAGGCGCGCAGGCCAGCGTTATATTTGACAAAGGATAACGCTTCGGTGTCTTGGCTGGGGCATGCGCGCGCTGCCAAGGCTGCTTCTGGGGATCGCCCTGTGGGCCGGCGCGCGCGCGCCGGCGGCCGAGCAGGTCTCGGTGGCCGCGGCCGCCAACCTGGCCTACGTCCTCGAGCCGCTCAACGCCGGGTTCGCGAAGTCGGATCCGGGCGTCGTCCTGACGAGCGAGATAGGCGCCTCGGGAAGCCTCGTCGCGCAGATCGAGAACGGCGCCCCCTATGACGTCTTCCTGTCGGCCGACCTGGACTTCCCGAGGAAGCTGATCGCCGCCGGCGGCGCCGACGCCTCGAGCCTCGTGACGTTCGCGTTCGGCAGGCTCGTGCTGTGGACGACCCGGCCGGGGCTCGATCTCGGCTCGGTCGGGTCCGTCGTCCGCAATCCCTCGGTCCGCAGGATCGCCATCGCGAACCCAAAGGCGGCCCCCTATGGCCGGGCGGCCGAGGAGGCCCTTGGCCGCCTCGGGGTCTCCGCTGACGCGGAGCCGAAGCTCGTGTTCGGCGAGAACATAACCCAGACGGCGCAGTTCGTCTCGAGCGGGAACGCCGACGCCGGCTTCGTGGCCTACTCGCTCGTCGTCGCGCCAAACAACAGGGACAAGGGCCGCTGGATCGAGGTCCCGGCGTCGCTCTACTCGCCCATGGCGCAGGGCGCCGTGCTCACGAGGCGCGGATTGTCCAACCCGGCGGCCGGCCGGTACCTGCGCTTCCTCGGCTCCGCGGAGGCGCGAAGGGTCTTCGCGCAGTTCGGATACGGGCTCCCCTGACGATCGGGCGCGGGGATCTTCACCCGACACCGCTCCCAGTCCCAACCCCGGAGGCACTTATGCACCGCTTGAAGCCAATCACGGCCGCCCTCGTGATGGCCCTCGTTGCGGCGATCGCCGCGCCCGGCACGGGGCTCGCGGCCCAGACGGACGCGGCTTCGCCGATAACAAGCTATTTCGACCACTGGTACGACCGGGTCGACGCGGCGCAGGCGTCCCAGCCGAGCTGGATCACGCCGCTCGCGACGGTGACGCCCAGGCTCGAGGAGGAGTTCCGGTACGACCAGAACCGGCAGACGCTCGCCAACGGGGGAACCGTGGACATCTACGGCGCGGGAAAGGGCCTAGAGCTGATCCCGACCGGGGAGACGGAGATCATCATAACCATTCCGCCCTACCAGGTCCGCCGCGGCGCCGAGCCGGCGTCGGGGTTGAACGACTGGCCCGGGATCCTGCTCAAGTACAGGCTCCTGAGCGCCAACGCGAAGTCGGGAGACTACATCGTGACCGTGTTCGCGCAGTACGGGCTTCCGACCGGCGCCCTGGTCTACACGAACCGCAACCACGTGTTCACCCCGACCCTTGCGGCGGGGAAGGGCTTCGGGGACTTCGACGTCCAGGCCACCGTGGGCGAGGCGATCCCGACCCACGACAATTCCAATGCGGGGCGGATGCTGCTCGGGAACCTGACCGCGCAGTACCACCTGGCAAAGGTGTTCTGGCCCGAGCTCGAGCTCAACGGCACCGGCTGGCACGGGGGATCCCGGGACGGCCGCTCCCAGGCCTACCTGACCCCGGGCATCGTCCTCGGCCGGTTCCCGATCGGGGGCCGTTCAAGGCTGATCGTCGGATTCGGATACCAGGCCCCGCTGTCGGAGAAGTACGCCAAGTCGCCGGCGACCCCCACGTTCAACCACAACTGGATCCTCTCGGCGCGGGTCACCTTCTGACCTGGCGGCGCCCGGCGGCGCGGTCACTTGTTGGTGCGCGGGTCGTCCCAGACGGGGGCAAACCTCGAGCGGCCGTCCCCCATGCGGGTGACGGGGCCCGTCTTCAGCATCCGGTAGTGGCTGTAGGGGATCGCGGAGAGTCCCCCGGTCGGGCGCAGCTTTCCCTTCCACGACCTGCCGGGATGCCCCCAGAGCCCCTCGGCGTAGATGGGCTGGCCCTGCGCGATGTCGACAAGGACCATGCCGTAGCGCTGCAGGGCGACGCAGACGATGCGCTCCTCCGGCGTCAGGGGGAAGCCCGACAGGTCGAGCGCGGGGTCGAGCTGGATGACTGTGCCCTCGGGTATTCCCCCCTCGGTGAACCCGTCGGTCCAGGCTGCGGGGAAGACAAACTCCTTGTAGGCGCAGAAGCGCGAGGCCGCGGCGATCTTGTGCCGGATCTCGCCAGACATCACCTCGTCGTAGAGGATGAGGCCCGCGACGGCGGGCACGCCGGCGGCCCTGCTGGGCCCGTGGAAGTGGACGCTCTCGCCGTCGGGCACGCCGAGGTCCGCGGTCCTGAAAACGCCGGGCCCGTCGGCCGCGTAGACCATGCCCGTGGCCGACTTCCAGGTGCCGTCCGGGTTCCTTTCTAGGGCCCACATGTCCCACACGAGCCGGCGTCCCCAGTCGACGGCCGCGAGGTGCGCGTCGCCGCGGGGGTCCGGGGTCGCCTCGGCCGGGATGGGGACAAGGTCGAATCCCGGCCCGTGGCCGAAGTGCTCGCGCTGGGTGTGCCAGATCCTCTTCTCCTCGGGGCTCAGGTAGTGCAGCCCGACCTTCACCAGGGGGGTGGACGCGTCCACCTCGTACACCGGGATCGTCCACTGCTCGCAGTTGATGAGCCAGTTCTCCTTGCTGGGCTCGGTCTCGAGCAGCTTCACCCAGCGCCCCGTGCGGGGGTCCGTCTCGGCGCCGGGCCCGATCGGCTGGTTCCAGAAGCTGTCGCCGGAGAAGAACCTCCTGGGCGTTCTGGGGGTGTCGCCGGCCGCGGGCGCCGGGCCGGGGATTAGGGCCGTGGTGAGGAGGCCGACGCAGGCGATGGTCTTCATGTGTGCGGATGCGGGGGGTGGGGTGGGGCCCCGATCGACGTCAGCCTGACCGTCAGGGCCTCGAAGCCGACCACGCGCTCGTAGCGCTCCTCGACCTCGACGCGCTCCCTCGCGTCCAGGATCGCGACGCCGGCGACCCGCGCGGTGAGCCTCTCGAGGAGCGTCCGGAGCAGGAGGCGCGCGTGCGGCGCGCCGAGGCAGAGGTGGGCCCCCATCCCGAAGGCGACGTGGGGGTTGGGTTTCCTGTCGAGGCGCACCTCCGCGGGCTCGTCGAACGCCGCCTCGTCCTGGTTGGCCGAGGCCCAGCAGAGCGACACGCGGCCGGCCGGCTTGACCCTGACCCCGTGGACGTCCGTCTCGACCGGGCAGACCCGCCCGATGTGGGTGAGCGGCGTGATGACCCGGAAGAACTCCTCGCCGGCGTGGACGATGCGCGCCGGGTCCTGCCGCAGGAAATCGAGCGCCTCGGGATGGCGGCCGAAGTGGGCGACGACCGAGGAGACCGTGTGGATGATCGTGTCGCGCCCGCCGGCGAAGGTCAGGTTGGCGAACCCCATCATCTCCTCCCTGCTTAGGGCCCGCCCGCGGAAGGTCGCCCGGGTGAGGGCGCTGAAGAAGTCCGCGCCCGGCTTCCCTTGGGCGCGGTCGAACTGCCGGTTGAGGTAGCTTTCCAGCGACGCGCCCTTCTGGCTGCCGGAGCCGCCGTCTCGGAAGACATGGGTGCCCCAGCTGATCCAGGTCGCGGCCTCCTCCTCGGGCACGTTGAGCAGGTAGGTGAGGGCGCGCGACTGGAGGGGCAGCGCGAACCCCCGCACCACCTCGATCGACTCCCGGCCGAATGCGTCGGTGATCAGCTCGTCGATGAGCGCCTGGACCCGGGCCACCACGGCCGGGTCCTTGGCCCGGCGGAAGAACGGCTCGACGATCTCCCGGTACTCCGTGTGCTCGGGCGGGTCCGTCTCGATCGGCAGCTGGCGCATCGTCCTGACGTCCTCCTCGGACGGGATCGGCACCCGGAACGGGGCGTCGGAGCTGAACGTCCTCCAGTCCTTGGCCGCCCGGCACACGTCGCCGTGGCGCAGGATCATCGGCACCTTCTCCCCCTGGAACTCGCACTCGAGGGCGCCCGCCTTCTTCCTGTGTTCGCGAAAGGGGTCGGTGGTTTTGCTCATGGGGCCGCTGTCTGCCCGCGCCGGGGCCGGGGTGCTCGGTCTAGATGGGCCCTGCCCCCGCGCAAGTGAAAATGGCGCGGGCGCGCGCCCGAACCCGCCCTGCTTCAGCCCAGGCGCACGGCCTGTCGGCGCGCCCCCCAGCCGCCGGGCTGGCGCTCGAAGCGCCCGGCGATCTCGGTGCCGCACGAGTTGCAGCGGTTGGCGTCGAGGTTGTAGGCGCCGAGCTCGTACCAGTCGCGCTCCACAAGCAGGGCGCCGCAGGACGGGCACCAGGTGCTCCCGCCGGACCGGTCGTGGACGTTTCCCGTGTAGACGTACCTGAGCCCCTTCGAGATCGCCATCTCACGGGCCCGGAAGAGGGTCGTCGGCGGCGTCCGGGGGGTCGTGAGCATCTTGAAGTCGGGGTGGAACGCGCTGAAGTGCCACGGGACGTCGCGCCCGAGGTTGGCCGCGAACCAGTCGGAGGCCCGGTCGAGCTCGTCGGCGCCGTCGTTCTCGCCGGGGATGAGGAGCGTGGTCACCTCGATCCAGACGCCGGTCTCGTTCCTCAGGTACGCGAGCGTGTCGAGCACGGGCTGGAGCTCGGCGAAGCACAGGCGCCGGTAGAAGCCGTCGGTGAACCCCTTCAGGTCCACGTTCGCCGCGTCCATCCCGCGGAAGAACTCCTCGCGGGCCCCGGGCTCGATGTACCCCGCGGTTACGGCGACCGCCTTCACTCCCTCGTCGCGGCACGCGCGCGCCACGTCGATGGCGTATTCCGCGAAGATGACCGGGTCGTTGTACGTGAACGCCACCGACCGGCAGCCGAGGCGCTTTGCGGCGGCGGCTATGGTCTCCGGCGACGCCGCCTCGCTCAGCTTGTCGAACGCGCGCGCCTTGCTCATGTCCCAGTTCTGGCAGAACCGGCAGCCGAGGTTGCAGCCGGCGGTGCCAAACGAGAGCACGCTCGAGCCCGGCAGGAAGTGGTTCAGGGGCTTCTTCTCGATCGGGTCGATGCAGAAGCCGCTGCTGCGGCCGTACGTCGAGAGCACCATCCGGTCGCCCACCCGGCGCCGGACGAAGCAGAAGCCCTGCTGGCCGTCCTGCAGCTTGCACAGGCGCGGGCAGAGCCGGCACTCGATGCGCCCGTCGGGGCGCATCTGCCACCAGCTGGCCGGGTGGTCGGACGGCGTGGCTCGGGTGTCCGCGGCCATGCGCTCAGTCCTCCTTCTCCAGGAACGACGGCTCCGCGTAGCTCCGGGCGGTGAACCGCTGGATCTCGACCGGCTCGTCGGGCCCGATCCCGGCCTTCTCCCTGGCGATCATGAGCTGCTGCGCGACCGAGGCGATGCCCTGGATCGCCGGCAGCAGGAGGCCCCTTCGGCCGTCGGCCGCGCTGACCACGACCCCGTATTCGGATGGGTCCAGCTCGCTCTGCGACTCCACCGTCTCCAGGGGGCCGAGGATCGTCACGCTGAAGCTCAGCCTTGCCAGCTCGCCCTCCCGCACGCGCGGGAACCGGTCGTCGCGCAACGCGGCCGCCTGGGCGCCCTGCCAGGTCTCCGAGACGAGGTCGGCCGTCGTCGCGACCGGCGTACCCCGGCATCCGCGCAACTGTCCGCTGGCGGTCCGCAGCGTGACGAAGACGCCGTGGCGCGCCTCGAGCTCCCCGGCGGCGCGCAGCGGCGGGTCCCGGGGTCCCTTCCCGAGGGCGGCGGCGACCGCGCGCCGCGCGACCATCGGCAGGTCCTCGCACCGCGAGAGGGTGCCGGCCTCGCCCGGCGCCGGCGCGAGCGGCGCCGCCGGGGCGGTCTCGCCCGGCTCAAAGAGGATCGCGACCCCGTAGCCGACGCCGAACGGGCCTTCGTAGCTCAGCACGGTGTGGCCTTCCGTCGCGTAGCCGGTGGCGGCGAGCGCCACCCGCGTCGAGTCGACGACGTCCTCCGCCGCCGTCTCCTGCAGGTCCGCGTCGATCCGCGTGATGGCGGCCGGCTCGTTCCTGCGCAGTATCTCGATGAAGGAATTGTCGAACCGGCTCGCGTCGGGATGAAAGCCGTTCGGGGCGGTCGGCGTCAGCCGGTGGCTCATGTCGCCGCTCGCGATCAGGGCGAGGCGCCGGCCGAGCGCCTGCGCGGTGGCGGCGATCGCCTGGCCGAGCTCGTCGAGCCCGCCCTCGCCCGGGTGGTTGAGGCTCACGACGACCGTCGGCCCGTTCCATCCGGCGGACATGAGGTAGGAGAGCGGCACGGTCGCGCCGTGGTCCAGGTCCCCGCCGGTTATCCGCCAGGTCCGGAAGCCGCGGCGGCCGACCTCCCGCTCGAGGCGCTCCGCGAAGGCGCCGTCCAGAGGCAGGTCCACCTGGTCACCGGGCGAGCCGAACTGCCCGAACGAGCCGTGCAGCCTCTGCGCCTGCCAGAGGCCGAACGCGCCCGAGCGCCTGGGAGAGTGTGGTGAGATGAGCAGGACGGCGTCCGGGTGCGCCGCGACCACGTGCCAGGCTATCTTCTCCATGGCCGAGACCGTGCGCCTGGCCTGGGCAAGGCTCTCCCTTCCTACACCCGGCACCAGGATCGGCGCGTGGGGCATCAGACCCGCAAAGACGATCGCGTTGTCGCGCATCGGACCACGTCCGCCCTCACGGTAGCCAAATCGCCGGCTTTGGCCAGCGCGTTCGGGCCGCTGTGGCCTGCCGGGTCGGCCCAGCTACGCGTTTTGACGTATTTTCGGGGCTTTATCGCGGCGGCGCGCGCCGCAACCTGCGACGCCTTTCGGGTCCACCAACTTGCCACGACGCTACGATCACGCCCTAGGCAGCCAATGAGCCAACCGGGTTCACGGCAGCCGCGGTTCCGCGGCTCGGACTGAACCGCCATGTCTTCCCCCATCCTTTTCTACGCCGTCTGGATCTTCTTCCCGATACTCCCGGCGTTCATCTTCTTCAAGTTCCTGCCATCGAAGGCCGACGCGTCCGGCCCGTTCCAGGGGCTTGAGATCAAGCTGGGGGGCGCCTTCGCGGGGTACTTCCTGATCCTGATGCTTTCGTACTCGAGGATCACGGGGATGCTGAACCGGGCCGAGGCGCAAAAGTGGATCGTCACGGGCAGCGTCGCGCTCGCGGACGCGGCCGACAAGCCGCAGATGGTGTCGCTGGTGGTGCACCCACCGAACCCGTCGGTCGAGCCGACCGGGCATTTCGCGCTGGAGCTCCTCCTGCCGACGGCGGACAGCGAGGCCAGCGACTCCCCGCACATACTGGTCAGCTGCGAAGGGTACCAGCTGGTGAGCGTTCCCATCGTGACCGCCGGCAGCGGCAAGCTGTCGTCGCCCTACAAGGGCCAGAACTTCGAGCTCAAGATAGACGCCGAGCAGCACCGGATCGAGGTTGTGCAGCCGATCAGACTGGAGAAGGAGCCGACCCAGCAGTACAACAGCAGCCGTCCCAACACCACACTGGTGGCGGTCGAGGCGCCGAGCACCTAGCGCCCAGGGCGCCGTCCCCGCGATGAAGAAGTCCCTGCTCCGGCCGCTTCTGCTCGTCGTCCTCTGCTTCGCGCTCGCGGGCCCGGCAAGCGCGGCGCTGGTGCGAGGCCGCCTTGTCTTCTCGAACGGGTTTCCGGCCGCCGGCATCGCCGTCCGGGTGGTGTCACAGAGACTCGGGCCGTCCGGGTACACCTACTCCGGAAGGGACGGGATGTACTACCTGCAGGGAATACCCGCGGGCCCGTACGTGATCGAGATCTGGCTCTCCAACCAGAACGTCCTTCGGTACAACATCGGCGTCGGCGAGCCGGTGACCGACCTGCCCGTCGTGACGGTGCGGTAGCGGCCTGGTAGAGGCGCCGGCGGAGGAGGAACACGGCGATCGTCAGGTTGACGAGCCCGATCGCAACCATCGGCCGGAGCTGACCGGTCGGGAGGTGGGAGGGGGTCCCCCGCGGGAAGGCGCCGCGGATGATCACCCTCAAATCCTCCGGGCCGAATCCTCCAGGTCCGTTACGGCCGATTCCGCAGTTTGAAGAAGGCTGTTATGGGTGGCCGTTGGCGAGAAAAGCCACGGAGGGCGCCGCATCGCTTGCCCGCTGTTCCGCGCAACCTGGGGTTTAACCATGGAGCTTAAGTGTGGATCGTCTTGAATCGAAGGGTGCCTAGGCCAGCCGCTTCCTGAAGAACCAGGCCGCGAAGGATAGCGTCACCGCTCCGATGGCCGCGAGTGGCGCGAAATCAGGGACGAGCTGGGCAAAGCCGGCATTCTCCAGGTAGACCCGTTTGGTGATGTCGAGGGCGTAGAGCAGGGGATTGATCAGCAGGGCGGACTGAAGGAATTCCGGCATGGTCTTGACGGGCGTGACCAGGCCGGAAAGCAGGGCGAACGGCATGATGAGGAGGAAGGCGTAGAGCATCGCCTGCTGCATGGTTGCGGCAATCGAGGACACGAGAAGGCCGAGGCCGACCGCGGCCATCAGGAAAAGCCCCAGGCCGGAATAGAGGACGACAAAGGATCCGGAGAAGGGGATGTGAAACCAGAACTGCGCAATCAGCAGAATGGTGGTCGACTGGGCCAGGCCGATCGCCACGTTGGGGATGGCTTTTCCCGCCATGATCTCGAACGGCCGGAAGGGCGTGACCAGCAGCTGGTCAAACGTTCCCTGTTCGCGCTCGCGGGCGACGGACATGGCCGTGAGCATCATCGCGCCGACCAGCGTCAGCGTGCCGATGAGGCTTGGGACCATGCCCCAGCGCGAGTCGAGGTTGGGGTTGTACCAGGAGCGCATGACGATCTGCACCGGCGGCCCGGCCTGGCCGTGGCCGGATCGCCAGTCGGCATTGAATTCGTCGACCACGTTTCCGAAATACCCCATGGCCGTGCCGGCCGTGTTGGAGTTTCGGCCGTCGGCGACGACCTGGACCAGCGCGGGTTCCCCCATGACCAGGTGGCGCTCGAAATCCTGGCCGATTTGGATGACGAGGAGTGCGCGGCTGCTGTTGATCAACGCGGAAATGTCCCCGGCCCGGGCAAGGTCGGCCTGCCGGTGAAAAACGCCCGATCCGTCCAATCGCGAGAGAAGTGCGGCCGAGGCGGCGCTGTGGTCCTGGTCAAGCACGGCGTACGGTACGGAGTTGAGATCGAAGCTGGCCGCGTAGCCGAATAGCAGGCTCTGCAGGATCGGCGGCAGGAAGATGATCGTGCGGCTGCGCGGATCCTTGAGGACGGCCAGGAATTCCTTCTGGATCAGCGCCAGGATGCGATAAAGGGACGAGCGCATGGGACTGCCTCTAGGAGAGGCGCTTGCGGGTTGCCAGACGGGTAAGGATTAGGAGCCCCACCGCCATTGCCGTAAGGACCGCCAGCTTCGGCCAGATCGTGCTGCCGACGTCTCCCGCGAGATAGAGCGTCTGCAGGAGCGCGACCGCATATCTCGCCGGGATGGCATAGGTGACTCCCTGGATGAACGCGGGCATGCTGCGCAGGTCAAAGACCAGCCCGGAGAGCATCATGGCCGGAAGATAGGTCAGCAGCAGGACCAGCTGGCTCGCGAGGAACTGGCTCTTGACCAGCGTGGATACGAGGAGCCCGATTCCCAGGGTGACCATGAGGTAGGTCGTCGACGCAAGGCAGAGCAGTGGAAGGGACCCGCGAAGCGGAACGTGAAACAGGAACTTGCCGGCGAGCAGGCAAAGCACGAATCCGGTCATGCCCAGGCCGAAGTACGGCAGGAGCTTGCTGATGAGGAACTCTCCCACCCGCACGGGCGTCACAAACAGGGCCTCGAGCGTTCCACGCTCCCATTCCCGGGCGACCACCATGGCGGTCAGAAACGCCCCGATGATCGTCATCACCAGAACGATCAAGCCCGGGACCAGGAAATAATGGCTGTCGTTGCTTTCGTTGAACCACATCCGGTCGACAACGACAACCGGCCCGGTCGAGGCATTGCCCACGGATCCGGCATACTCCGCGCTCCAGTTGGCGACCGGCCCCTGGGCGTAGGCCTGCATGATGCGCGCCTGGTTGGCATCCGTGCCATTGACCAGGACCTGGACCTGCGCACCGCCGTGGTGCCAGCGCCTGGAGAAGTCGGACGAAATCAGCAGCGCCCCGTCCGCCCGGCGGTCCAGAACCAGCGTCCTGGCCTCGGCGATGGAGTGGACTGCGATCACCTGGAAATACGGGGAGAGCCGGAAGGCCCCGACGAGTGCGGCGCTGTCCGAGGAGGCGTCCAGGTCGACCGCCGCGATCGTGACCCGGGTGACATCGAGCGAAAGCCCGTAGCCGAAGAGCAGGATCATCATCAAGGGGAAGGCGACGCCGATCGCGACGCTGCTGGGGTCGCGAAGGACCTGCCGCGTTTCCTTCACGGTGAGGGCCCGTATCCGGCGCAATACTGCCGACCAATCGTTCATGAGAGCCCCTCTCCAGACCCGCCCGCCGGCCGGTCCCGCGCCTCCAGGACAATGCCGATGAAGGCGTCCTCCATCGTGGCTTGCTTCCCCGCGGTCTCCCGTGCGTGGCTGCGGAGCTCCGCAGGGGTCCCCTCGGCAAGGATCCGTCCGCCGTCAAGGATCGCGGCCCGATCGCAGTATTCGGCCTCGGCCATGAAGTGGGTCGTCACGATCACCGTGACCCCCGTGGACGCAAGGGCCGTGATTCTCTGCCAAAACTCCCGGCGCGCGAAGGGATCGGCGCCGCTTGTCGGCTCGTCCAGAAAAAGGATCTCGGGCCGATGGAGGAGGGCGACCGCCATGGCCAGGCGCTGCTTGAATCCTCCCGGCAACTGCGCGCTGGGAAGGCGAACAAAGGGCTCGAGCCCGAATTGGCTCACAGCCCAGGTAATCCGATCCCGCTTCCCTTCGCCGGCAAGGCCGTACGCCCGGGCGAAGAAATCCAGGTTCTCGGAGACCGAAAGCTGCCCGTAGAGTGAGAACTTCTGGGCGACGTAGCCCAAGTGCTGCCGGGCCGAGGCCCGGGCCATGCGCACATCGACCCCTGCCACGCTCAGGGAGCCCCCCGAGGCCGGCAGGAGCCCGCACAGCATGCGGAAAGTCGTGGTCTTGCCAGCCCCGTTCGGTCCAAGCAGTCCGAATATCTCTCCCCGCCTGACGCTGAAACTCACGTGGTTGACGGCGACAAAGGTGCCGAAGCGCCGATCGAGGTCGTGAACCTCGATCACTGAGTCGCCCCGGCCTCCGCTAATGGCGGGTTCTTCCTGCCTGTGCACCTCCGCGCGGGTGCGCTTTGCCCCGCTGCTTTCGTGCAGCAGGACCATGAACCCGTCCTCGAACCGCGGGGGTGTTGGCACCGCCGCCGCGCCGCCGAACATGACGGGGCCGGCCGGGCTGGCGCCGGGCTCCGTGACCAACCGGACCAACCCTCGTTCCGGCACGGCATCGACTATCTTGGGCTTACCCAAGAGCCTCGCCTGAAGATCCCGCGCCTTCACCCCTACCGGCGGCTGTGCCAGGAAGGTGCGGCCCTCCGCCAGTCTGCAAACATCCGCCGGCGGCCCTTCGGCCAGTTTCTTCCCGCCATTGAGTATCAGCACCCGCTCGCACGCCTCCGCCTCGTCAAGGTAGCTGGTGCTGACGAGCACCGACAGGCCCTCCTTCACCAATCTATGGATGATTTCCCAAAGCTCCCGGCGGGAAAGCGGATCGACACCGACGGTCGGCTCGTCCAAGAGCAGGAGCTCGGGGGACCTTACCAGCGTGCAGGCCAGCCCGAGTTTCTGCTTCATTCCTCCCGAAAGCCGGCCGGCCAGCCGCTTTTGGAACGGGTCCAGGCCCGTCATCTCCATCAGGCGGGCGTACTGCGTCCGCCTCTTCTCGGCCATCACCCCATGCAGGTCGGCGTAGAGGTCCAGGTTCTCCCGGACCGTCAGGTCCTCGTACAGCCCGAACTGCTGCGGCATGTATGAGATCCTCGACTGGATCGCCTGGGGATCCGCGGCGGCGTCAATCCCCAGCACCTCGACAACCCCCTTGTCGGGGATCATGAGGCCGGTCGCAAGGCGAAGCAGGGTGGTCTTGCCGGCCCCGTCGGGCCCCACCAGGGCGGCGAGCACTCCGTGGCCGGCGGAAAATGAAACGTCGTCGAGAGCCAGCACCGATTCGCCGGTTTCGCGGCGAAAGGATTTGCTGACGCCGTCCAGGCGCAGCACCGGTGAGGAATCAGGCGTCGTCACGGCGACAGGGCGGCTGACGGCGCCGTCGCGGGCTCCCGCTTCAGCGTTTCCCATCCTCCGCCCAGCGCCTTGTAGAGGGCGATCAGGTCGAGCGAGACCGCCTGCTCGCTTACCGCCAGTTGGTCCTCGGACTGGTTGAGCGCGCGCTGGGCGTCAAGAACGTCGAGGTAATTGACGCGCCCTTCGGCATACAGGCCGTCCGCCATATCCAGCGAGCGTCGGTCTTCGGCAACCTCGTCCTCGAGTGCTTTCCGGCGGTTCTGCTCCTGCGCATAGGTCACGACCGCACCCTCCGCCTCCTGCAGCGCGTTGAGGACCGCTTTTTCGTACGTCGCCAGCGCCGCCTCCTGCACCGCGGTTTGTGCGCCGACTTCCGCGCGCACCCGGCCGAAGTCAAGCGCCCGCCATTGCAGAGTCGGTCCGAGTGACCAAAACCGGCTTCCGGGTTCGAACCATTTGCCGAGGCTAACGCTCTCCATCCCGGCATCGCCGGTCAGTGAAAGCTTCGGAAACCAGTCCGACTTCGCCAGTCCAACCCTGGCGGTTTCCGCCGCCAGGGTCCGTTCGGCCCGGCGCACATCCGGCCGGCGGCGCATAAGATCGGCCGGCAGGCCAATTGGGACCTCCGGCGGCGCCGGCGGCACCGGCTTGGCGGGCGATAGCTCGGCCAGCAGCTCCCCTGGCTGGCGCCCGAGCAGGACCGCGATGCCGTACATCGTCACCCGTATGCCGGTCTCGAGCGGCGGAATCGCCGCCCGCAGGCTTGCAGCCGAGGCGGCCGCCCGCGTGACGTCGAGTTCACCCGCGATCCCGCTTTGGAAGCGGGCGCGGGCGAGCTCCAAGGCCTCCTCCTCGAGCCTGAGGTTGCGCTGGGCGATTCCCAATCGGAGCTGGCCGCCCCGTAGCTCGACATAGTTTCTCGCCACCTCCGCCGACAGGCTCACCAACGCGTCGTTGCGGGACTCAATCGCGCCTTCCCAATCCGCGGTGGAGGCCTCAAGCGCGCGGCGCTTGGAGCCAAAAAGGTCGATCTCCCACGAGGCGTCAAAGCCGGCCTGGTAAACGCTGTATTCGAAGGGGAAGTTCGGCGGCAGCGGCAGCGCCCCGATGAGGGGCTGGTTCTTACTCTGCCTTGCCCTGGCGAAGGAGCCCGAGGCGTCGAGCGTCGGCCAGAAATCGGCCGCGCTCATCTCCCGGACCGCCCGCGCTTGTCGTAACCGGGCTTCGGCTACCCGCAGATCCGTATTCGATTGCACTGCCCGTTGAATCAACGAGTCGAGCTCGGCGTCGTTGAATGACACCCACCAAGACGAGGGCGCGGCGGCGCTCTCGGTCAGGCCATTCGAAGGTATTGAGGCCCAGCCGGCTTCGGCGTTAGCCGGGGAAGGATGGTAGTCCGGGCCGACGGCGCAGCCGCCGAAGCCGGCGACACCGGTCGCGGCCACCACCTTGAGAGCTCTTGTCCAGTGCATGGGAGAGGCGCCTTTCTTATGGCGGGCTTTGCGCAGGCTGATTCAGTGCCAGCTTCACGGTCGCCGGCATGCCCAGGCGCATTTCGTCCCTGGGGTCCTGCACGAAGACGCGAACCTCGTATTCCAGGCTGGGGCGCAGTTCCTCCGTCTCGACGGCCTTTGGCGTGAATTCCGCAACGGGTGAAATGAAGCCCACCCAGCCGGAAAACGTCCGGCCTGGAAAACTGTCCGCGCTGATCGAGGCCTTCATCCCTGGGTGCAGCTTTCCCAAGTCGACCTCGGAAACATAGGCCCTGATCCACTTCGGGTCCGTGATGGCCAGGTTGAATACCGGCCTCTGCGGAGACGCCATCTCGCCCGGCTCCAGGAGCCTGGAGCGCACCACGGCATCGCAGGGAGAGGCTAGTTCCGTGTCGGCAAGCTGGCGGCGCAGGAGCTCTAGCTGGGCCTGGTTGGCCCGCAGCTGCGCCTCGCCTTGCGCAATGTCCTCCTTCCTGGGACCAATCGCCGATAGGTCGAGGGCCTTTTCCGCCACCGCCAGCCGTGCCTGCGCGGTGTCCATGGCGGCTTTGGCGCCATCAAGGTCCTGCTGGCTGACGGCCCGGCCGGTCGTGAGCTTGGACAGCGCAGTCAGGCGCTGCCATTGCTGCTCGGCGTTCAGCAGGTCGGCCTTGGCGGACGCCACGTTGGCCTGAGCCTGCGCAATCTCCTCCGGGCGGCTGCCGTTGTGCAGCCGCTGCACCGCCGCCTCCTGCGCCTCGACCTCGGCCTCGGTCACCGCCACCTGCGGCCTTAGGCGGCTCGTGTCCAGGCGCGCCAGAATCTGCCCGCGCGCAACCTTGTCACCTTCCTGCGCCAGCACCTCCACGATGCGCTCGTTATTGTTGAAGGCGAGTTCGACCTGGCGCAGATCAACATTCCCGAACAGATTCAACAGGTCCGCGTCCTTCTTGGATTTTCTCCCGAATGAAACCCACACGAAGGCGAGCGCCAAGGCGGCCAGGAGCAGCGTTCCAGCGATCAGGATCTTTTTCATCTTGAGCCCACCTGAGTGGGTTCGTCGCAAAAGTCAAATTCAAATTTGAATTTGCATTGTTAGGAGATTACCCCATAGTGCCGCTCGAACCCACCATAAAGGATCAAACAGAAGTGAAACGAAGAAAGCCAAAGCACGATGATCACGACACTCGGGAACGGCTGCTCGAGGTTGCCGGCCAGGTGTTCGCGGAGAAAGGCTTCGCGGGAGCGACCGGCAAGGAGATCTGCCGGCGCGCGAAGGTCAACGTGGCTGCGATCAACTACCATTTTAGAGGCCTTGAAAACCTTTATCAGGCGGTGTTGAGAGAGGCGGCGGCTCGAATGCCGAGCGTTGAGATGTTTAGGTCGGCCCTGTCCGGGGAAGCCGATCCGAAGGCGAAGCTCGCGGCGATCTTCGACTTTGCGTCGAAAGCCATCACCGGCCCGCTGCCGTCGTCCTGGGTGATCCGCCTGATCGGGAGGGAGGCGATGAATCCCTCGCCGGCATTCATTGCTCTTCAAAAGGAGGAGACGCGCCCCAAGATGCTGCTCGTAAAGGGCGTGATCGCCGAGATCATGGGCTTGCCGCCGAGCCATCCTGCCGTGGAGCGGGGCTGCGTGAGCGTGATTGCCCCCTGTTCATGGCTTCTCATTGGGAAGCGCTATTGGTTGAGGCAGGTCTTCCCTAATTTTGGATTCGAGCCTGCGGACGCCGGCGCGCTATCACGACATTTGACACAGTTTTCGCTTGCAGGCCTCGCGGCAATTGCGGCTAGCGCAAAGGATGCCAACGCCACCGACCGATTAGGATCTGCCTAGGAATTCGGATAAACTTAACGTCCGGCATCCCTAACGAAGGCGATAGGCGGATGTTTCGCGCGTAAAGCATCGTGTGCGAAATTGCGCAGCCAAACGGCGTCAGTCCGGCAGATTCGCCGAGACTGCCCGCACGGCTTCTTCCTTTGCACTCGCAAGGGGCAAGCTGGGCGGCTTGGGCGCCCGCAGCTTACGCCGCCGGGGCCGCGGGTTCCTTGACCGGCGTCAAGTTTCGGCCCGAGACGGGCTCACCTAAACCGATATGCCAGTGCGATCGCGGCGACGTAGGCCAGGCCGATCCCGGCCTCGGTGAGGCCGACGCGACGGGCAGGCCAGGACGGGCGCAGCACGGTGAGCACGAGCACCGTGCGCGCAAGGAGGACGGCGGCCAGGACGGACGCGCACCACGGGACGAGCCGATAGAGGGCCAGGCCAGTCAACAGGAAGAGGGCGAGGAGGGCTGAGGATATCGGCGCAAGCGCGCCCGCCGGCCGGCCCCTGGAGAGCCGAAGGTAGGCCCGCACCGCGATGATGGTAGGCACGGTGCGCGCAAGCATGGCGGCCGTGAGGGCGAGGGCCGCCGGGACGGACCAGCCCGCGGCGGCCGCGAAGGCCGCGGGAAGGAACCCAAAGGCCGCGCCGCCCGCGAATTCCGCGGCGACGGCGCGCGGCTCGCGCCGCAGGTCGAAGAAGAGGAACAGGGCGCCGAGCGCGGCGACGACTGGAAGGGGCCAGAGGGCGGCCGGCCGGGCCAGGACCGCGGCCTCGAGGAGCCCGGCCGCGGCGACGGCGCAGGCCGCCGCCAGCGCCGCGCGCGAGACCATGCGCCGGGGGGACGCCTCCGCCTCGACCGACGATCGCAGCGGCCGCCGGGCGAGGAAGCAGGCGAGCGCCGCCGCGGCAATCGCTCCGCCGGCGGGCGTCGGCGCGACCAGCGCGCCCAGCAGCAGCGGCTCGAGCGCGAGGGACCACGAACCGTGCTCCCTCGGCAGGAACACCGTTGCAGCCCGTGCGGCGGTGGTCCTCCTCCGGGGGCCGGGTGGGTTCACGTGGGCGCCGTCTTGCATGACGCTTCAACCATTGCACGCGGACCAACCCGCCGCCTTGACGCGCGTCAAGGATAATGGCGGGTTCGCCGGCGCGGGACCGCCGGGTTACGGCATTTTGCGGTGTAGGAAGCGCACACCAAATGGCAAGGAATGCGCAGTTTAATTCCCGGACGGGCCTAGTATGCGGCCAGCTGATCGACACGGCCCGGCGCCAAAAGGAACCAAACCCATCGGCGAGCGACTTCCAAGCAGCGTGCCCCCGAGGCACCGGCTTTAGCGAGGCGATCGCCGTCTCAACGGAATCCGGACGGGAAAAAGGGAGGCCCCAATCTCCTTCATCGGCATCAACATCGGCGCGCTCACGGTCAAGGCCGTCGCGCTTCGCGGCGGCGAGACCGACGCGGTTGTCGCGGCGCATCACGGCCAGCCGCTGGCCGCGCTCGACCAGGTGCTCGCGGGTCCGCGCTTCGCCGACGCCGAATTCTTCGGCGTCTCGGGCTCCCTCGGCCACGTCACCGAGGCCGCCGCCATCCAGCGCGCGCTAAGCGAGGCCGGGGGCGGGTTCGACGCCGTGGCCTCGCTCGGGGCGGAGTCGTTCCTCGTCTACATCCTCGCCGGGGACCGGATTGCGAACGTCCTCTCGCACAACAAGTGCGCCGCCGGCAGCGGGGAGTTCTTCGTCCAGCAGATCGGCCGCATGGGCCTCGGGCTCGACGAGGCGGTCCGGCGGTCCCGGCCCGGCAAGGTGGTGCCGCTCGCCTCGCGCTGCTCGGTGCACTGCAAGTCGGACATCACCCACAAGCTCAACCGCAACGAGGCGACGGCCGAGGACATCCTGCACACGCTGATCGACAGCATGGCGAACAAGGTGATCGCCCTCCTCGAGAAGGGCCAGCGCGAGCTCCGCAGGGTGCTCCTCATCGGCGGGGTCACGCAGAACGCCGCGATGGTCGCCGCGCTGAGGGCGAACATGCCCTCCGCGGAGTTCGTCGTACGCCGGGAAAGCGCCTGGTTCGAGGCGTGGGGCTGCGCGCTCCTGGTGCGGGACAACCCCGTCCACCGCAGCCCGCAGACGGCGCAGCCCCAGGCGTTCGACCGCCTTCCCGGGCTGAGCACCTTTGCCGAGAGCGTCCGCGTGCTCGGCGCCCCGGCCGCCGGGGCCGCCGGCGGCGGGCCCCTCGTCCTCGGGGTCGACTCCGGGTCCACGACCACGAAGGCGGTCCTCCTCGACCCGGCGACGCGGGGCGTGGTCGCCTCTCACTACGCGCGCACCAACGGCGACCCGGTCGGCGCGACGCGCGCCTGCCTCCGGGCGCTCGCCAAGGAGGCCGGCGGCCGCCCGGTCGGGCTCGTCGCCACGACGGGCTCCGCCCGCGAGCTGGCCGGCGCCTACCTAGGCACCGGGCACGTCTACAACGAGATATCGGCCCACGCGGCGGGCGCCGCCCACTTCGACCCGGGCGTGGAGACGATCTTCGAGATCGGCGGCCAGGACTCGAAGTACATCTTCATGCGAAACGGCGTGCCCATCGACTACACGATGAACAACGCCTGCTCGGCCGGGACCGGCTCCTTCCTCGAGGAGAGCGCGCGCGGCGACCTCGGGATCGAGGTGGGCGACATCGCCGGGATCGCGCTCGCGGCGAAGTCCCCGGTCCAGTTCAAGACCACCTGCGCGGCCTTCATCAACTCGGACATCCGCATCGCCCAGCAGCAGGGCCATTCGCGGGGCGACATCGTGGCGGGCCTCGTCTACTCGATCGCCGGCAACTACCTGAACCGAGTGAAGGGCCCGAGGCCCGTCGGCAAGAGGGTGTTCCTGCAGGGCGGCGTCGCGCTCAATTCCGCGGTGGGCCACGCGTTCGCCCACGCGATAGGCCGCCCGGTCGTGATCCCGCCGCAGCCGGAGCTGCTCGGGGCCCTCGGCGTGGCGCTCCTGGCGCTCAAGCGCGCCGGGGGCGCGCCGGGCCCCGCCGCCGGGCTGGAGGAGCTGGCGGCGCCGGAGATGAGGCTCGCGGGCAGGTTCACGTGCCGCGCGTGCACGATGTACTGCACGATCGACCGGTTCGAGGTCGCCGGCCGCCATTTCCCGTTCGGGGGGCGCTGCAGCCTCTTCGAGCACGTCTGGAAGCGCGGAGGCCGCGCGTCCGCCGTGGCGGACCTTGCGGACGAGCGCTCGGCGCTGCTCTTCCGCGCCCCGGCGGCCCGCGTCGAGCCCGCCGCGGCCGGGACCTCGCGCTGGAACCTCGGCCCCGCGATGGCCGCCGCGAAGAGCTTCCTCGACGAGCGCATGGGCCGCCCGGCAGCGCCGTCCCCGCCCGCCATGCCCTCGCGGGTGGGAATCCCCCGGGCGCTGACGACGCACTCGCTGTATCCCCTCTACGCGAACTTCTTCGCCTCCATCGGAATGGACGTCGTCCTCTCGGGCGTCGACCCGGCCGGGGACCTGAAGTCCTATTCGGGATTCTGCTTCCCCGCGCAGATCGCCCACGGGGCCGTGCTCGACCTCGCCCGGAAGGGCGTCGGGCTGATCTTCCTGCCTCACGTCACGAGGATGCCGCAGTCCGGCGCGTGCCACAACTCGCTGCTCTGCCCGATAACGCAGGCGAGCCCCTACTTCATGGCGAAGGCGTTCCCGCAGGCGCGGTTCCTGTCGCCGCTGCTCGACTTCACGGAGGGCTACGACCGATGCACGTCGCTCATCGAGCTCGTGGTGCGCGAGCTCGGCGTCGCGCGCGAGGCGGCGGAGCAGGCGTGGGCCGCCGGGGTCCGGGCCCAGAAGGAGGCCGACCGCGCGATGCAGGACCTCGGGCGGCGCGCTCTGGCCGACGCCATCGCAGGCGGCAAGCCGGCGATCCTCCTCGCCGGCCACAGCTACAACGCTTTCACCCCGGAGGCCTCGCAGTCGCTCAGCCGCAAGCTCGCCAGCATGGGGGTGACGGCGATCCCGGCCGACTGCCTGAAGATGGACGAGGGCCCGACGGCCTGGCACTTCGCGAACCAGATCATGAACGCGGTGGCGATCGCCAAGCGCCATCCCAACCTGTTCCTGCTATTCGTCAGCAACTTCAGCTGCACGATAGACGCCTTCACGCACTCGATGCTGGCATCGGAGCTCGGCGCACGGCCGTACCTCCTGCTCGAGATAGACGCGGCGACCGCCGACGCCGGCGTGCAGACGCGCCTCGAGGCGTTCCTCGACATCATCCGCAACTACCGGGGCGCCGACGCCGGCCGGCCGGCCCCGTTCCACCCGGCGAGGCTCGCCCGCAAGGGCCAGGTCGTCCGCTCGAACGGCGAGCACGTCGCCCTGACCGACCCGCGGGTGAGGCTCTACCTGCCCAATTTCTCGGTGTACCACACCCAGGCGCTTGGCCTTTCGATGCGCTGGCTCGGCCTTCACGCCGGGGAGTCCCCGCCTCTCGGCCGCGCGCAGCTCGACCGCGGCCTCCGGCACACCTCCGGCCGCGAATGCCTGCCGCTGCCGGTCTGCATCGGCCAGATCCTCCAGGTCCACGAGCGGCGCAAGCCGGGCGAGATCGTGGGCTACTACTCGGTGCGCGGGGGCGCCCCGTGCGTGAGCGACGCCTACCTCGGGTACTTCGAGCGCTTCATCGCCGAGGAGCGGCTGGCCGACCTGTTCCTTGTCAACGCCGCGGCGGAGAACGACTACCTCGGCTTCGACGAGACCACGCTGGCCCGCAACGTGTCGCCGGCGATCATCATCGCGGACCTCCTCGTGGAGATCGACCACGTCCTGCGCGTGGTCGGCGAGCCCGGCAGCCTGCGCCTGTTCCAGGACGTGTGGGCGCGATTCGCGGCCGGCGCGGCGACGCTCGACGAGTTCAACGCGGCGCTGCCGGCGTTCGTCGGCCTGCTCGACGCCATCCCCCGCACCCGCGACCCGCAGGCGTGCCCGCGCGTGGTCGTGACGGGCGACTTCTTCACCCGCTTCAACCCGTTCTTCATGGAGGGGGTGCGCGACCTCTACGCCGCGCGCGGGATCATCCTCAAGCCTGTCGACCTCGCCGATCTGGTCCTCTACGGCGCCTACGACGGGATCGCCGGCACGGCCAACACCTGGGGAATGAAGCCGGGCAACCTGGCCCTGGCCAAGGCGTGCACGCGGATATTCCAGCCGGACGGCAAGCAGTACCTCCAGAGCTGGCTGGCCTACCAGGCCGAGCGCCGGGCCGAGCAGTACTACCGCGGCGTCTTCCGCGCGAGCGGGCTGGTCGTGGCCGGGGAGAACAACGCCGCCTCGCTCTTCGAGCAGGCCGTCGAGCACATCTCGCCCACGATCTTCGGGGAGGCGATCCCGGCTGTGGGCAAGGGGCTCGAAGCGGCCGGGGAGGGGTACGACGGCATGCTCCTCGTCGGGCCGTTCAACTGCCTGCCGTACCGGATCTCCGAGGCCATCCTGCGCCCGCTCAGCCTTCAGCGCGGCATGCCGATGCTCACGTACGAGAGCGACGGCTTCGCGGTCGCGCCGGCGTTCCTGCGCCAGGTCGACGTGCACATCCAGCAGGTGCTCGACCACGCCGGACGCGGCCGGCCGGTCTCGGTCCCGACCGCCGGACCATGACGCGGGCGGGATAATTCCGAGGTTGGCGGCCGAGCGCCGCGGCGCATCCTGAAACCAGGCTCCCGGGTACCCCAATGAATACAATCCGCCCCGCGCTTCTTGCGTTCCTGCTCCCGTGGCTCGCGGCCGCCTCCGGCGCCGCGCCGCGGCCACCCCTGGTTCTCGCCGGGGGCGAGGACGGAGCTCCCGTCCCGGCCTCCCGCGTCCAGCCGCTCGATGTTCTGGTGCTGGCCGCCGACGGGACGGGCCAGGCGGAGGTCCGGGACGGCGCCGGGACGGTCTATTTCAGGGCGCCCCTCGGCGGGCAGGTCAGCTTCAGGGCCGGCGGGGCCCTCGGAGTGCAGACGGTGATCGTCCGGGACATGGCGGGCGCCGAGACCGGGCGGACGACCTTCACCCTCGACGCCGACACGGCCGTCGACGACGGCGGCCGGTTCCGGGACATGTTCGCCCTGTTCCGCTCGGGCATGAACGCCTACAGCCCGGAGGGCGTGGAAACGGCTCAGTGGAACGGGCGAACCTACCGCTACTTCGTCAACTGGGTCCTAGACAACTACCACACGGGCAAGGGCATGAGGTACTTCAGCCCGTGCATGACGGACCTCCTGGACATGATGCGGTCGACCCAGCGAGAGGACGGCATGATCTGGAGCAACCTGAACACCGGCGCCACCGCGTACTACCGGACGGCCTACGGCCCGTTCGGCTATGTCCGCCAGTACGGCGACCGCTGGTTCGTCCGGCAGCCCGCCGAGAACCACCCGGAATACGTCTACGTGAGCTCCATCTACCAAAGCTGGAAGGCGAACGGCGACGACGCTTGGATGGGCCGGTGCCTGGCCTCGGCCATGCGGGCGCTCGACTACTGCGTCAGCGACCCGGCCCGCTGGAGCAAGCGCTTCCAGCTCCTCAAGCGCGTGTACACGATCGATTCGTGGGACTTCCAGGTCGATGACAGGTACACGCCGGACATCGGGCTCACGAACACGATGCTCATCGACCCCCGGAAGTCGAAGTTCGGCGTGTTCTTCGGCGACAATGTGTACTACGCGGCGGCCTGCGCGGAGCTGGCAGAGATGCTGGGCCACGCGGGCAACTCAGCGGACGCCGCCCGGTACGCCGCGCGCGGGGCGGAGATCAGGCAGCGCCTGGACGCGCTGTCCTGGAACGGCCGGTTCTTCACGCACTTCGTCGACGAGGACCCAACCGTGAAGCGCGATCTCGGGGTGGACGAGAGGTCGCAGGTCGCACAGGGCAACGCCTACTCCCTCAACCGGGGCATCGGCCGGGAGCATGCCGAGGCCATCATCCGCACCTACCTTGACCTCAAGGACCACCTTCCTCCCGGCTCCCCCGGGGAGTGGTACTCGATATACCCGCCGTTCCAGCGGGGGTTCGGCAAGCACGACGAGGTCTGGCAGTACATGAACGGCGGCGTCGGGGGCCACGTTGCGGGCGAGCTCTCTCGCGGGGCGTTCGCGAACGGCTTCGAGGCCTACGGGCGCGACATCCTGCGCCGGCTGGCCGACCTCGGCCGCAGGTACGGCAACAAGATCTGGTTTGCGTACACCGGCTCGATCCCGCCCGCCCCGCCGCCTCCGCATTACACGCCCGTCGACCTCTCAGCGGTGGCTAACATGGACATCGGGGACCAGGGAGGGCCCGGCGCGGCGCGCTGGATGCTGTCGGGAAAGGCAGGCGACGACATCCGCGGCCTGCCGACCGGCGACCAGCAGTTTGCCGGCATCGCGTTCAGGGTGGCCGATCCCGACAGGAACCATCGGCGGACGGCTGTCGCCGTGTCGCACCAGGCGGGGCTGCCGGCCTCGGCCGACGTACCGGTCGGCACGCAGGCCGCATGCATCTACCTCCTGCACACGGCCACGAAGCCCAGCTCCGAGAACGTCTGCGGCAGCGCGGCCTTCAACTACGCCGACGGGACGCAGGAGGTCCGGTACCTGATCATGGGCAGGCAGCTGACCTACTGGTGGTTTCCCGAGCTAAAGACCGACTTCTCGGGCGTCGCCTGGCACGGGCCGAGCCCCGTGAGCGCTGACGTCGGCCTGTCGTGGTGCGCGATCGACAACCCGCACCCGGAGAAAACGATTTCCTCCATCAGGTTCCGGGCGCCGGATGACGAGGGCATCTACGTGGTCGCGGGGCTGACCCTGGCCGACCGGGCGCACTACGTCGCGCCGAACCCGGTGTCGTTCGGGGGGCCGGACAACTGGGCGGCCGCCACCGCGATGGCGGCCCTGGTCGAGGGCCTGGCGGGCGTCTCAGACGCCCCGCTGAGCCAGGCCCTCGCGCACCCGGTCGTCGCACCGCGGTGGGACCCGGGCGAGACGCGCGCGGTCAGGGTGACCGTGCGCTACCCCGCGTCCAGGGGCTACGCGGCCTACCGGCTGGCGGGCGACCCCGGCGCCGGCGAGATGACGGCGACCGTCACCAGCGGCGCCGACTCGGTGCACGGGCACTTCCTGCTTCCGCCGGGGCCCGGCACGGCGAAGTCCGTGGAGGTCGACGGCGCGGCCGTCCCCTTCTGGCTCGTCCGCGTGGGGGAATCGGGCTATGTGGACTTCGAACTGGACGGCGGCGGAGTCCGCACGGTAAGGATTCGCTACTGATGCCCGCACGAACGCACAGGAGGCACGCCCCCCGGACGAACCCGTGAGCTTCAAGATTTGCATGATCGGGTGCGGCAGCTTCGCCCGGCTGTGCCACGGGCCGGCCCAGCAGCGGTACCGGGAGTCCCATCCGGACGCGGAGCTCGCCGCGTGCTGCGACGCCAACCCCGACCGGGCCAGGGAATACGCCGGGGCCTTCGGGTTCCGCCGATGGTACGGGGAGGCCCCGGCGATGCTTGCCGCCGAGAGGCCCGACGCCGTGGTGATGGCCGTCCCCCCGGAGGCCACGTGCGCCGCAGCCTGCCCCGTGCTCGAGCAGGGCTTCCCGCTCCTGCTGGAGAAGCCGCCGGGGATGACGCCCGCGGAGCTGGACCGCCTGGTCGCCGCGGCGGCCAGGGGCGGGGGGCCCGCCCAGGTCGCCTTCAACCGCCGGTACATGCCCGCCATGCGCAGGGCCCTCGAGATCCTCGCCGAGGCGTTTCCCCACGGATCCGTCGAGCGCATCGACTACGAGATGATCCGGCACGAGCGCTGGGATCCCGACTTCTCGACGACGGCCGTCCACGCGCTCGACGCGGCGCTCGTCCTGGCGCGGGGCCCCTTCCGGTCCGCGCAGATAACCTACCAGGTGCGCAGGGCCGGGGACCGCGAGGCGGCCGACGTCGCCGTCGACGCGCGGTGCGCCTCCGGGGCGGCGGTGGCGATCAGGATCCTGCCCGTGTCCACCGAGAACGCGGAGTCGGCGACGGTGCGCGGCGACGGCCAGTCGCTCGTCGTGCGGATGCCCTTCTCGCCGCAGGCCCCCGGGGACGGGGGCGTGGAGCACTGGCGGGGCGGCGCCCTCGTCGCCTCGTTCTCCGACCGGGCCCTCGGCGCCGTGGACCGGCTCGGCGTGCGGGGCGAGACCGAGGCGTTCCTCGACGCCGTCCGCTCGGGCAGCCCGTGCTCGCCGCGCCTCGGGGACTGCCGCCAGCAGGTGGCTCTCATGGAGGCGATCCGCTTCCGGCGCACCGGGCCGCTCGATTTCGCATCGCGCTGACGCAGCGCATCCGATTCCGTGCATCCCGTGAGCCCCCTTCTTGCGCTGGCCGCGCCGCCGATCGCGACGATCGTCCTCGAGGACAGGGCCACCGTCTTCGCGGTGATCGCCGGCTACCTGCTCATGCTGGTGGGCGTCGGGCTCGCGTTCCGGCGCTTCAGCAAGGACACGAGCGACTATTTCCGGGCCGGCGGCATGGCCGCGTGGTGGCTGATCGGCGGCAGCGTCTTCATGCGCAACTTCAGCGCCTGGACCTTCACCGGGGCCGCCGGCGCGGCGTTCCAGGCGGGCTGGAGCCTCCCGCTCATGTTCGGGGCCAACGTGGCGGCGTTCCTGTCCGTCGCGGCCGTCACCGGCGGGTGGTTCCGGCAGCTGCGGTGCGTCACCTCGGTCGACATGATCCGCCTGCGCTTCGGCGCCGGCCTGGAGCAGCTCGCGGCATACCTCGGCCTGGTGTCGGGGCCCCTGTACGGGGGGATCCAGCTCTACGGGCTCGCGATCTTCACCTCGGTACTCCTGGGGACCAACATCTACACGACCATCGTCGTCCTCGGGGTCGTCGTCCTCTTCTACGCCGGCGTCAGCGGCGCCTGGGCGGTGATGGCGGCCGACTTCATCAAGGCCCTGGTGCTCCTGCCGATAACGATCCTGGTCGCGGTCGTGTGCCTGCGCGCGGTCGGCGGGGTGGGCGGGCTCCTGGAGGGCATCCGCCACGCCGGCCTCGCCGCCGACTTCGCGCCCGTGAAGGCGCCCGGGGTGCTCGCCACGATGGCCGGGGTCAAGCCGGGCTGGTTCACGTGGGCGTTCTTCCTCGCGTGGTACGGCAACGCCGTGTTCACCGCCAACGAGCCCTCGGCCGCCGGGAGGTACCTGAGCGCGAAGGACGGCGGCGCGGCCCGGCGGGCCGCGCTCCTGGGCGCGGGCCTCTTCGTCCTCGGCCTCTTCATCTGGTTCATCCCCCCAATGACCGCGCGCCTGTTGATCCCGGGCGAGGTCGCGGCCATGCCCCTGCAGAAGCCGGCCGAGGGGGCCTACGCCGCGATCGCCATCCATTTCCTGCCGGCGGGGCTCGTCGCGCTGGTGCTGGTCGGCATGTGCGCGGCCACCATGAGCGCGCTCGACGTGGGCCTGAACTCCCTGGCCGGCAACATCACGCAGAACATCTACCCCGCGGCCTGCCGCGCGCTCGGGTTCTCCCCGCTGGAGGGGCGCGCGAGGCTCATGCTCGGCAAGGGGGTCACCGCCTGCTGCGCCGCCGTCGTCATCAGCTGTGCCGCGGGCATGGCCCGGTTCGGCAACGGCGGCATCTTCAACATCCTGATCGAGGTGATGGCGACCCTGGCCGCCCCCATGTCTGTGCCGCTCGTCCTCGGCCTCTTCCTGCGCCGCGTCCCGTCGGCGGCCCCGTTCGTCTCCCTGGGCGCGGGCCTGTGCGTCTCGGTCGCGATCTACCTCGCCCCGTTCTTCGGCGCTGCGCCCTGGGTCTTCCAGAGCCAGGTGGGGACCGTCATGGTCGTGAGCGCTGCGAGCTTCCTCGCGGTGCGGGCGCTGGCGACCCCGGGCGAGGCGGCGCTCGAGCGCGAGCGGGAGTATTTCTCGCGGCGCGACCGCCCCGTGGACTTCGCCGCGGAGATCGGAGCGGGCAACGATGGCCGGCAGCTGCGCGTCGTCGGGGCGTTCGGCACGGCGCTCGGCCTGGCGATCCTGCTCCTCCTCATCCCCGCGAGCAGCGCGGGCCACTGGGGGAAGATCGGCGTCGTGGCGCTCGCCACCTGCGCCACCGGCTCCGGCATGCTCTGGCTCGGCCTTAGGGCGGCCCGGGGGCGCCCCCCCGCGGCCTGAGGCGCCCCGACGCCCCTTTCCCATGAATAGCCCAATCGGCGCAACCTACGGCGGGATGGCGCAGGAGTACCGCCGCGCGCTCCTCGACGACGTGATCCCGTTCTGGGAGAGGCATTCGGCCGACCGCGACTGCGGGGGCTACTTCACCTGCCTGGACCGCGACGGCTCGGTCTACGACACCGACAAGTTCGTCTGGCTGCAGGCGAGGCAGGTGTGGACGTTCTCCATGCTCTGCGACGAGCTGGAGAGGCGCGACTCCTGGCTCGCGATCGCCCGGCGCGGGGCGGAGTTCCTCCTGCGCCACGGCCGCGACTCCGAGGGAAACTGGTACTTCAGCCTGGCGCGCGACGGCCGCCCCCTCGTTCAGCCCTACAACATCTTCTCGGACTGCTTCGCGGCCATCGCGTTCAGCCGGTTCGCCCGGGTGGCGGACGACGACGGCGCAAGGCAGGCGGCGGCCCGGACGTACCGCAACATCATCTCCCGCAGGGCCAACCCCAAGGGCCGGTACGAGAAGGCGGTCCCCGGCGCCCGCCCCATGGTCTCGCTGGCGCTGCCCATGATCATGGCCAGCCTGACGCAGGAGTTCGACTGGCTGCTCGGCCCCGGGGAGTTCGAGCGCGCGCTCGACGATTGCGTCGACGGGGTCTTCGCGCCGTTCCTCGACGCCGAGAGGCGTGTCCTCCACGAGCACGCGGCGCCGGACGGGACCAAGCTGGACTCCTTCGAGGGGCGCCTGCTCAACCCGGGCCATGGCATCGAGGCCATGTGGTTCGTCATGGACATCGCCGAGCGTCGGGGCAGCCGCGCCCTGGCGGACAGGGCGGTCGAGGTCGCCCTGGCGACCCTCGAACTCGGCTGGGACGAGAGGATGGGGGGCATCTTCTACTTCCTGGACGCCCGGGGCCATCCGCCCCAGCAGCTGGAGTGGGACCAGAAGCTCTGGTGGGTCCACATGGAGACCCTCGTCGCGCTCCTCAAGGGCTACCGGCTGACTGGCCGGGAGGACTGCTGGTCGTGGTACGAGCGCGTGCGCGCGTACGCGTGGGGGCATTTCCCCGACCCAGAGTTCGGCGAATGGTACGGGTACCTTGACCGCCGCGGGGAGGTGCTGCTGCCGCTCAAGGGGGGCAAATGGAAGGGATGCTTCCACGTCCCGCGCGGCCTCTACCTGTGCATGAGGGAGCTCGAACGGCTGGCCGCGGGCCCCTCCGGAAAACCATTGCCATGAAGAAAGTTGCCCTGCTGCCGATGGACGATCGGCCCGTGAACTACGACTATCCGCGCTACCTCGCGCGCGCCGCCGGGATGGAGGTCCTCCTGCCTCCGCGCGAGTGGCTGGGAAACCCCTGGCGGCCGAGCCGCCATGCCGATCTGGTAGACTGGCTCTCCGGGACGGCCCCCGAAGCGGACGCCACGGTCGTCGCCATCGACACGCTGGCCTACGGGGGTCTCATCCCCTCGCGCACCTCGCCGGAGCCGGCCGAGGCCGTGCTAGGCCGGCTCGGGATCCTGCGCCGCCTAAAGGCGGCCCATCCCGGCAAGCCGATACTGGCCTCGAGCGTTGTCCTGCGGATCTGCCGGTCGAACTCAAGCGAGGAGGAGAAGCCCTACTGGGCCACCTACGGCAGCCGGATGTTCCGGCTCTCCTCTCTCGAGCACAAGGCCGAGCTGGGGGACGCCACGGCGGCCGAGGTGGAGGCGCGGGACTCCCTGCGCGCCGAGATCCCCGACGAGGTCTACCGGGACTACCGGCGCGGGCGCGCCCGCAACCACGCCGTGAACCGCGCGATGCTGGACTGGGCCGCCGAGGGGATCCTCGACTACCTGATTCTTCCCCAGGACGACACGGCGGACCACGGCTGGAACGTCGCGGAGGCGCGCAGCCTCCAGGCGCACATCCGCGCCAGCGGCCTGGTTGACCGGGCGATCACCTACCCGGGAGCCGACGAGATCGGCTGCCTTCTGCTCGCGCGCTACGTCTGCCGCGAGGCCGGGTTCTCGCCCAGGATCTTTCCGCGGTACTCCGGGGTCACCGGCCCGTCCGTCGTGACCGCCTACGAGGACCGGCCGATCCACGAGCTCCTGAAGGCGCACCTCGCGCCTCTGGGCGGGATCGTGGCCGATTCGCCCGAGGGGGCGGACCTCGTCCTGTTCGTCAACGCGCCTGTCCACAGGCAGGGCAACGGGGACAGCCAGTGGCTGATCATGAAGGGCACCGACTCCGTCCGGGCGCACCTCCCGAAGAAGTTCCATCCGTGGCTCGAGCGGTTTGTCGACGACGACGGATTCCGGGCGACGCGCCGCGAGATGCAGTCGCCCGGCCGGAACCCCGAGGAGTTCGTGCGCGCGCTCCTGGCGACGCTGGCCTCCGGGCGGCCAGCCGCGGTGGCCGACGTGGCCTACGTCAACGCCGCCGACCTCGTGCTGGGAGACCTTCTGCGCCGGCAGCCGAGAGTGACCGCCCTGGCCGCCTACGGCGGGTGGAACACCGCCGGGAACACGCTCGGCACGGTCCTCGCGCAGGCCGTCATCCGCGTGATTGCGCTTCACGCCGGGGCCTCGACGGAGCAGCGGGCCGCGCATCTCGAGTTCCTCTTCCTGCGCTTCCTTGACGACGACCTGTACCAGGGGCGCGAGCGCACGCGCTGCATGGTCGAGGACCTTCCCGCGGAGGGCGTCGCCCCCACGATGGAACGCCTGCCCGACGCCGCGGTCGCCGGCATCGAAAGCCGAGTGGCCGCACAGATAGGCCTCGCGGCTGCCGGCCTGCGCGACCTCTTTGTCACCTCAAGGCACGCGCGGGACGTTCGCGTCAGCCATGTCCACCTTCCCTGGCGGCGGCTATTCGAGGTGGGCTTCGACGTGCGAGTCGAGGTCGATTGACCCCTTGCGGGGACGCTCCGCACCCTACGGCTTCAACGCGTCCGCGCCATACGCCTGCTCAATCCAGCGGCGGTACTCGGCAGCGCCGAACGGCGGGTCGCCCGCCAGGTAGTGGTTGCGGCCCCGGGCGCCCGGCGATTCCCAGTCGATGACAAGGAGCCGCTGGCGGCCGCGGTCGGACGGCAGGTTCCCCAGAACCGTCACGGCGTCGGCAGCGGCGGCGCACCTGCCCTCCAGCAGGGGTTTGTCGGCGCCTACTTCGCGGACGGAATAGCCCAGGTCGACCTGGGCCGGGGTGTCGTTGCACGCAACAAGGTCGTGGCTCAAGCCCTGTGCTTCGCGGAGCATCACGATCACGGGCTGCTGGGCGCGGCGTATGAAGTCGAACGCTACCTTCTTCTCGAAATAGTAGTCCACGACGGCGTCGGAGAACTGGGGCCAGCCGTCGATGAGGTTCCACCAGATGAGCCCGGTCCTGCGCCACTTCGACCCCCGGAAAAGCTCGATGAAGAACTTGTCCGCCTCCGCCTGCACGCACTGGCTCTGCCATGCGAAGTCCTCGAGGCTGCCGGGCATCCGGCCGAACAGCTGGCGGACCTGCTTGGCCATCAGCTCTATGCGGTAGTCCCACAGGTCGATGCCGGGGATGGGCGAGGTTGCGTGGAGGAGCCACTCGTCGTTGCCGGGGGGCCAGAGCTTCTCCTTCGAGATGAAGCGCCGCACAGACTTGGGGGAGGGGCACCCATGGTACCCGATCTCGCTGGCGAAATGGCAGAGCGAGCGGGTGTAAAACGCGCTCTTATAATAGTCGCGCGGACCCCACAGGTGGTCCTCCGGAAGGTACCGCCGGTCGGCCGGGAAGGCCTGGGCGTCGACAAAGGGCGACGACGGCAGGTAGGGCCGGCTGGGATCCTCGTCCGCCAGCACCCGCGGCAGGACGATTCGCGTCAGGCGGTTGAACTCGGGCGAGCCGCGGTGGTACCAGTCGTGCGCCAGGTCGCACTCGTTGTCCCCCGCCCACACGGCTAGCGAGGGATGCTGGCGAAGGCGGCGCACGACGCTTCGCCCCTCCTCCTCGATGGTCCTGCAGAATTCCTCGCCTTGGGGGTAGACCGCGCAGGCAAGAGCGAAATCCTGCCAGACCAGGATGCCGTTCTCGTCGCAGAAGTCGAAGAAAGCGTCGTTCTCGTACACGTTGCCGCCCCAGCAGCGGATCAGGTTGCAGCCGATCTCCTTCGCTAAGGCTAGCATGCGGGGGAGCCTGGCGGCGTCGCGGGAGTGATAGGCGTCGGCGGGCACCCAGTTCGTCCCGCGCACGAAGACCCGCCTGCCGTTGACAATGAGGCAGAATTCACCGCGGCCCTCCTCGTCCGTCAGGCTCGTGCGCCGCAACTCGACCGTGCGGATTCCGTGGCGGAAGGCCGCGCGATCGATCTCGAGGCCCTCCTTCATGAGACGCACGGTGACCCCGTAGAGCTCCGGGGCGCCGCAGTCGCGCGGCCACCAGCGTCGGGGATCCTTGACCGCGACGGGGATCCGTCCCGCCTCGAACAGGACGGGGCCGCGGGCCTCCATCCGCGAGCCGGCGCATTCCCCGTCCAGCTCGATGGAATAGCCGGACAAGTCGCCCGCAGGCAGGCGGACGCGAAAATGGAGCACGAGCTGCGCCTCGCGCTCGCCGGCGGACGCCGTCTCGAGCCAGACGGTGTCGAACCGCGCCTTTGGAATGAAGTCCAGGCGGACCGGGCGCCATATGCCTCCCGACACGGCGCGCGGCATGATGTCCCAGCCGAACGCGTGGGGCGGCTTGCGCACGAACAGGCCCTCGTAGGAGCAGATGTGCGTCACGGGCCCCGGCGGGTAGGCGTATCGCCGGGCCTCATCGGCCGCCGGCCTGATGTGGACGACAATCTCATTGGACTCCGCTCGGAGCCCCTCCGCTGGGAAGGCGTGCCCCACGAGCGCGTTGGCCGGCGAGCCGATGGCCCGGCCGTTGAGGTAGATGTCGGCAAAGCAGTCCAGGCCCTCGAACACGAGCTCCGGCTCCGAGCCGCCGGGCACCGCGCAGTCAAAGCGGCGGAAATACCAGACATGCGCGGACTCGAAGCGCCGCAGGCCCGCGATGTTCATCCCGAAAAACGGCTCCTCAATTCGGCCGTTTGCCAGCAGATCCAGCTCGAAGTTGCCGGGCACCTGGCAGGGGAGCGCCTCCAGGCCGCTTCTCTGGAAATCGGCGATGGAGCGGATCGCGATTGCCCGATCGCTCCAGGCAAACGACCATGATCCGTCCAATGCCAGGGTCCGGCGCGAGGGGAATGGCGGCGGCGATGACTTGAGGCCCGGTTCGGCGGATTTCATGGAGTTGGCCCGGCGGATATCGCGTCTCGTCAGCCCCGAGGGGGCTCCGCTCCGGTTTCGCCGAGGGGCCGAGCATTGCGGACGGAGGCGGCAATGGCAATCGGGGCCTTCACGGCGGCGGCGCCGAGGACGCGCGGGCCGGGGGCATGGCCGGGATGGGGGGCCTCAGAGGAGCCCGAGGGCGGCCAGGATAGCGTCCGCCTCGCAGTAATCGGGAATGATGAGATCGGCGCCGGCCCTGATCAGGCGCGATCGCTTGCGCGGGTCTATCCCGCGGCGGCGAACCTCGTCGCTGGCGACCCCGACCGCGTACGCGCCGCGCCGCCGGGCCTCCCTCATCTCGACGGGCCCGTCCCCGAACATCACGATCTCCTCGGCGCGCGCCCCGGAGGCCCGGACGATTCTCGCCAGCACGTCGCGCTTGGCCTCGACCCGAAGATCCCCCACGGCGCCGAAGATGCCCCCGGAGAACAGGTGCGCGTAGCCGAGGACGCGGGCTTCCGCGACGACGTCCGCCTCATCCGTGCCGCTCACGAGGTAGAGCGCGACCCCCGCCTCTCGCATGCGCTCGAGCATCTGGCGGGCGTTCCCGACCTGGCAGTCAAGCGGCGAGACCTCGCCGCGTTCCAGCCGCTCAAGGCGACCCCGGATCGTCGCGAGCAGCTCCCCGTTGAAGATCGCCTTGTAGCCGTGCTCGTCGAGCACCTCGCCCGCCGGGACGAGGCCGAACTGGCGCACCATGTCGGAAAGGCCCTTCATCTGGGCGAGCGTCTGAATCCCGGTCGTGCGGCCGATGAAGTCCCGGACGGTGGAGACGATCGTACCGTGCATCCTCTCGGCGACGCTGTCGTGGCGCGCCCCCTTGATCGCCCTTATCATCATCGGCTCCATCACCAGCTCCCAGCCCTGCCTGAGCAGGGAGATGGTGCCGTCGTGGTCGAAAATGGCGTGGCGGAACCGGGCCGCCGGCCGCCGGCCCGTGACGGCCTCGATCCCGGTCCCGGGCAGAAACCGCGCCAGGCCGGAATCGGCGGCAAGCCGCGGGGAGTGCACGTAGTCCGGCGCCGGCCCCACGGCGAGCAGCTCCGCAGGGGTGGCGACGCCGGTCGTCCGAACCTTGCGGGTCGTGATCGCGGCTGCAAGGTTGGCGAGCGTGGCGGCCTCGAGCGGCGGCGCGCCGACCGCAAGGGCCGCGGCCAGCGCGGCCAGCGCCGTGTCCCCGGCGCCGACAGGGTCCGCGGGACCAGACAGCTCGATTCCAGGAACTTCAAAGACCTCGCCCTTCACGGCGAGCGCGAGGCCGTTCTCCCCCCGGGTGACCAGCACCGGGCGGCGCTGGCGCGCCTCGAGAAGCCCGGCCATGCGCACCGCATCCTCCGGCGCGAGCGCCCCCGCGTCCTCGCCGAGCATGACGGCGGCCTCCCGCAGGTTTACCTTGAGCGCGGTGTCCCGGAAGCGGTCCCCGTGGTCGCGGGAATCGACCATGAAGATCGTGTCCGGGTGCCGGCCGACCAGCGCCCTGACTTCCTCGACGAGTTCGGGGGCCCAGCCTCCGGGCGCCTGCTGGTTGATGACGACCACCGGGCACTCCGAGGCCGCGGCATCGAGGCGGCCGAGCAGCCGGCGCCGGATGTCGTCCGGGACGCCATTACCCAGGCCGAAATCAAGGCGGTTCAGCTCGGTCGCTCCAAGGTAGGGCTTGGCGTACACCAGGGTCTGCCATCCGGGGGGGCCGCGCAACACGCCGTCTACCGACAGGCCCCTTGAGGCGAACTGCCGCACCAGCTCCCCGCCGAAAAGGTCGTCGCCCGCCAGGCCGATCAGCTCCACATGCCGGACGCCGAGCGCCGCGACGTTCACGGCCACATTCCCGCCGCCGCCGGGCGAGTAGCGCTGGGAGCGGACGCGATAGGCGTCGAGGCCGGTCTCCAGCGACTTCTCGCTAGGTGCCGTGTCCAGGAGCCAGTAGGCGTCAAGGAAGAGGTCGCCGAACACCGCGACCCTGGCGGACGGCAGGCGATTGAGCAGCTCGTCAAGCCAAGGTGAATCGGCAGGGAATGAGGGGGACTGTGCCATCGGTTTGGCAGGCACATTTTCCGGGATGCCCAACCGGCCTTCGAACCCAAAGAATGCCGCCCAGCGCCTGGCGCCGCAAGGATGCGCTGCAAGATTCTCGCCTAACCATCCTCGCCGCGACCGGGTGGCTTGGAGCGAGAATCGGGTTCCTCTCGATTGCAATCCGGCGGCTGCAGCCGTTCGAGTATCGGTCGAAAACCACAACAAAGTGCGCATTGGCGTGCATCATCAATTCATTGAATCGGGAGCCGCATGCCCGCCGCCCGGAAACTTGGCCAGTTCAAGGCGCCATGGTGATTTATATCATAATGACGATAAACATGTAACGTAACAATATTAGCTGGATAGCTGGCTTTTGCCGGTCCGATGATGACTGATCACCCTGCCCAATTCCGTCCAGGAAACCGACGCAATAGTCACCGATTGCAAGTCAAGTGTTAGACACAAAGTGCACAAATATGTTGACAGCCAAATTAAGCCGCCTCTAGACCTCGACGCGCACGGGGTAGAGCCTCGCTCGATCCCTATGAGAACAGATTTCCCCAAGGCACCCCGGACCCTCTGGATGATCCGTCCAATCCCGCGGCGGACGCACGCGAATTGCTAGCGGGCGCGCCTGCCGTGGAGAAGCCGCTACCTAGAAAACACCAAGTGTTACGACCCATACCCCAACCCCAGATGAAAATGACCCCCGCCAAGCCCGCTACAACGCTGCGCGCCCTCCCGGGCCTCGCCGCAATCGCCGCCGCATTCTACCTGTCCGTCCCGGCGACCGTGTCCGCCCAGGCGACCGCGTCCGCCCCGGCGAGCGCCTCTGCCCAGGCGAACCCGACTTCCGCGACGCCGAGCACCGAGACCACGGTATCGCCCACGCCTGAGGTGGTGCTCGATCCCTTCTCGGTGAACACATCGAAGGACAAGGGTTACGCCGCGACAAACGAGATATCGGGATCGCGCGTGGACACCCCGATCAAGGACATCCCGATCTCGATCGACGTCATCACCTCGCAGTTCATCTCGGACATCGGGGCCACCGATCTGCGAAGCGCCCTGGCCTACCAGGCAGGCATCATGACCACGACCCAGAACGACCTGGAGAACACTGCGGGCAGCATTTCGGGCCAAACCTACGGGCCGGGCGGCGTGAACAATCCCCAGGGCGTCACGGCAAACCCGGACCAGTCGCAGTACAAGATCCGCGGCTTCATCGCCACCAACACGCTGCGCGACGGTTTCCTGCGCCTGAGCGGGGTGGACGCTGTAAACATCGACCGCATCGAGGTGGTCTTCGGGCCAAATGCGCTCCTATATGGCACGGGGAATTTCGGCGGCGTGGTCGACTACCTCCCGATGCGGCCGATGGACACTCAGTCGGGATATGCCCAGGTCTCGTATGGGAGCTACAACTTCGAACGCGCGGTCGTGGACGCCACCGGGCCGATCAGCACCTCGAACCACATCGACTACAGGGTGGACATGTCCTACCAGGACACGGGCGCGGCGGTGGATTACTACAACGAGCAGCACTATTTCATAGCGCCGCAGGTGTCGTGGAGGCCCACGCCCACGACCTACCTCGTCGCCGATCTCGAGTACAGCAAGCAGTGGATCAACGGGGACGGCTTCCAGGCGTTTCGCGGCGTTTCATCCACCAGCTCGGCGCTTCCCACAAACAACGACCAGTTTGAGGCGGTGGGCTTCTATTACCCGCCAGGCAGCAATCCGAATTCCTACAATATCACCGGCCCGGATACATTTGTCGACACCCAGGAAAAGAACATCGAGCTCAAGGGGACCCAGGAGCTGCTCAAGGAGACGAACTTCCTGCCGGGCGTGGATTTTCTCATCGGCTACAACCACTCGACCGTCAACCAGCAGCAGCGGCAGATCAACGGAGAGATTGAGGTCGACACAAACCCCGCAAACAACGGTTTCGCGCTTGGACAGACGATCACGACGAGCGAATCCCAGAACTCAGTTGGAGGGCAGGGGTCCAACAACGGGAACCTGACGTTCGGGACGGTCGCCAATTCGGTCATCGCGTACACCTGGAACCTGGCCGACACCGCCAGCGTCCGCGACCAGGAGCGGGCCGAGGTGGTCCTCAGGAAGACCCTTTTTGACGGGAAGTGGTACCAGTGGAATAGCCAGGTCCTCGCCGGGTATTCCGACCTCTTTCAGCAGTCTTACAATCTACAGGGTCAGACGGCCAATGGGACCAACTACTGGAGCCCCAACAGCCTCGGCCCGATCAAGTACGGTGTCCAGGGCGACGGCTCACCCGACCTGCCCGAGACCTTCACCGTCGACACCGAGGTCAAGAACTGGGACAGCGCCTATTACATCAATTATTACGGCAAGCTGTTCAAGGATCGCTTGATCATCATGTCGGGAATGCGCAAGGACACGAACTCCTCATGGAACGACAACCTGACTATTGCAAACGGCGCCGTCGAGTCCCCGAGCCTCGCCAACAAGACCTACCAGAACGGCTTGATGTTGGAGGTCACCAATTTCCTGTCGCTTTACGCCCTTAAGGCCGAGGGAGTTGAGCCGAACTTCGGCGGACTCAAGAATGCCTCGACCGGAGTCCCCGTGAGCTCGAACACCGGGAAGAGCAACGAGTACGGCATCAAATTCGACGCCTTCCATGGGAAGCTCGTGGGGACGATCAGCAGGTACACGATCACCAAGACGTCGTGGGAGGCCGTGCCCTGGTTTGCGCCCGCGCCCCTGGGGAAACCCCGCTTCAATCCGAGCAAGCCCATCATATACGACCTGTCCGACGGCACATCCGGCCAGGGCATGATGCCGAACAACGCAGTGGTCGGCGGTACGACGTGGGCGGCCGCAAGCGACGGGGCCCTGAGCGGTGCCGCGCTCGCGGCAAACCTGGCCGCCGGGGGCAACGGACTGAATGGCGGCAACAACACCGGCCCGTCGGTCACCGCGTTCAATGCCGCAGTGGCGGCGGGATCGATCTACGTGGCCAACACGAACAACGCGCCGGCGAACTACGCCGGGGCGTCAAACGCCGCGGGCCCCAACATCCCCCAGGTCTATGTCAATGCAAGCACGCCGACCGGCGCCGCGTACCTGAACGCCGTGTTCGCCTCGACCGCCGGCTTCAACAACGGCGGCTGGCCGGGCTGGATGTACTACGGCACCGGGGGCCCGGGCGACACCTGGGACCTGAACATCAACAACGCAACCGAGGATGCGTCCGGCTTCCTCAACACCGGCGCGGGCGCGGCCGACCAGGTCGTCGACCAGTCGAAAGGCTACGAGGGCCAGATCCTCTACACGCCGGCCGACTGGTTGCAGATTGTGCTGACGGCGAGCGTCGACGCGTCGGTCAACCGCATTAACAATGGAACGTGGCCGAAATACCCGGACCCACAGGACATGTGGGCGCCCTGGTACTTCGACAACTTCGGCCTCAACGGGGTGCCGTTGAACAAGGTCTACTCGAACCCGCAGGACACCTCGACCCACGTCACCACTGTCGCCCCAGGCGACGATACGCCGAAATACGCCTACAGCGTTTTCGAGAACTACAAGTTCGGCAACCAGCTCAAGGGCCTGACCGTGGGCCTCGGCGAATCCTGGCACTCCCAGGAGCAGTACTTCTCCGGAATCACGCACGGATCCGGGCAGGTGGAGACGAATGCGGCGGGCTATATCATCGTCGCCTACGGGCCTTCCATCTTTGACCTGGATGGGTTCGCGAAATACGAGTGGAAGAGGTGGGGGTACAACCAAGCCGTTCAAGTGAATGTCTATAATATACTAGACGACAAGGAGTTAAACGGCTTCGTTAGGACAAATCCGATCACGGCCAAGATAAGCTACGAGGTCAGGTTCTGATTGTCGCCTGGCAATCGGGGCTTAATCCGCCGCACACGGCAGCCGCCGTGTGCGGCTTTTCGCGGACCCTCCCGCCCGGATGCATCCACGGGGGATGGGCCGAGTGCCGGACTCCTGGACCCAACGGCGCGCCTCGGGCTCCGGAGGCCGGTGCCGTCACCGGGCCTGCCCGCTGCTGAAGCGCCTTCGATAGATCCCAATGAGTTCGTCGATCCTCTTTTCCTGCGGCTCGTCGCCCTCGGTCTGTGCGATCTCCCTGGCGCGGGCCAATTCATCCACCATTTCCCGTCCCCGGTTCAAGTCAGCCAGCCGATGGGCCAGGTCGAGGTGCTGCGCGGCGTCGAACGGGCCGCTTGCCGCCAGCGCCTGCAGGCTCTCGACCACCTTTGCCGGGTCACCCCTCTGGGTATAGATCTGCGCGAGGCGCTGGTTGTTGAAGTAGTCGTCGGCCTGGTGCGCGCGCGCCTCGAGCGTGAAAGCCTCGGCCTCCGCCGTGCGCCGCTGCCGCTCGAACAGACGAACCAACAACTCCAGGGCGGCTGCGGCGGTCCTGCTGCCGGGGTCCTCGTCCCAAATCCTGCGCGCCTCGCGCTCGGCGGCGCCCAAGTCGCCGCCGAGGACGAGGAGGTTCGCGAATTCCAGGCGCAAGTAGCGATTCGCGGGTGCCCTCGCCAGCTCCCGCGCGAAGAACTGCCTCCCCCTTTCGAACTGCCGGGTCGCCGCCCAGAGCTCTACCAGCTCGCCGCCTGCGGAATAATAGTCCTCGTCCATCCCAAGGGATCCGAGCAGGAGGGCCTCCGCCTCGTCGAATCTTCCCATGCGGACAAGGACCCGGGCCTTGCGCCCGGACATCTCTGCGGATGGAGGCTGAAGCGCCCGGGCCCGGTCAAACAGCGACAGCGCGCGTTCAAGGTTGCCCGCATCGGCTTCCATGGTGGCGAGGCGCATGGCGAGCGATGCGTTGTCCGGATCGAGAATGAGCGCCCGTTCCACCGCGCCCAGATACGCGGCTCTTGCGCCCGGCATCCCAAGGAGGGCGTTTGCGCGCTCGACTTCCTTTTTCAACCTCGCCTGGTCCACGCTGAACGTGGACTGGCTAGTGAACGGAGGCCGGAGCGTCAGTTTGACGACCACCTGGAGCATCTTCAGCTCGGCGTCCGGCGTGTAGCCGACTGCGGCCGCGCATTGGCCGGCATCCATCCAGTCCGCGTGCGCGGCGTCCGGGCCGAATAGCGACCGGGCGCATCCGTCGGCTAGAAGCCGGGCGATCCTGAAGTTCCCCGCCCAGTTGAAATGGACGTGGTCGAACAGGATGTCGCGTCCGGCCAGCGGGGCCGTGGAATCGGGGTCGGCCCCCATCGCACTCGCCGCGTCCACCAGGAGCACGGAGTCCCCGGCCCCCTTGGCGACCCGGCGGATGATCTCGTTCACGCGCGTGTCCGGGCGGAAGCGCAATGCGTCCCAGTGAAGGGCGCCGAAGTAGTACCTGCGGGCGGGCTCGGGCTGGCCAAGCGACTCCTCGAGCCTGCCGAGCTGGAAATGGGTCTCCGCGAATTCGGGGTCGATGCGGAGCGCCTCATTGTATGCGACGACGGCGCTTGGCGCGTCGCCGAGCTCCGCGGCGATCGCCCCGGCGTCAGACGCCTCTTTCGATGACTTTTCCTGCGCAGCCGGCAATTCCCCCCCCTTGTGCAGCGAGATGAACGGGGCGCTGTCCTTCAGGTTGGCGACGACGGTGGCCAGGACCGTCTTGATCCCGGCGCGGCCGGCGATCTCCACGATATCCTGCAGGTTGCTGGAAAAATTGCGGTAGACGGCTTCCAGCCTGGGATCGTCGCCCCGCACCGAGTCCTGCGAGAACGTCTCCATGCCCTTCCAGTCCTGGGCCCTTGGCCCGGACCGGGCCAACCTGGCGAGAAGCCGCGCCAGCAACTGGCCCGTGCGGGTGCTGCGAACCCAGACGCCGGCGCGGATGACCCGCAAGGGCGGGCTGGTCGGAAGGTAGGCGCAGCCGGGGCCGTAGGGCCCGACCACCTCGTTGTTCCCCATGTAGATCACGAAAAGGTCGGGCTCGAATTCCACAACCTGCCGGACGATCCGGTAGACCACATGGGAATTGATCGCCGTGATGCCGAGATTGAAGACCTCGAAGGCCCGTCCCGGGAAACGAGCCCTCAGCTGGGCCCTCAACTGGGTGGCAAATCCAAAATCGGGCTCGGGCATCCCCTGCGCGGCCGACTCGCCCAGCACGAACACCCGCACGGTGTTCGGTTCCTTGTGCGCGCGGATCCCGAAATTCAGCGGCTGGATCCCGAACGAGGCCGGGATGAACGGGGCGCAGAAGCTTGGATTCGTGCGGTAGAATCCCGCCTGCTCGTCCGGTATGAAGAACTCGGCCGGCTTCCCGAAGCCGGCCACGCGGAGCGCGCCCTCCAGCGCGCAGAAAAACAGCGCCGGCCCCGCGACAAGGAGCAGAAGCCGCAGGACCAGCATCGAGGCATACCGCGGGCGAATGTGGCCGGAGGCTTTGTCGGGGTTCGTGAGAATGGCCATCGACTTGGCCCGCAGCTGACCGGAATCCCCCGAAAACAGCCGGGGTTGGCGTGCCCGCGTGATAGGGGATTGAGGCAGGCCGAGGGCGTCGTTATAATCTGTGTAAAGCCTCGCGCCAAACGCGTCTTAGGCAATTGGAAATTGAGGGTTTTTCGGCCTTGTAGAGGAGGTGCGCCGACCCGAGAATCATCCTGAGGATGCTTCAATTGATCAGGCAGATTGCGGCCGGGGCGTTCGCGAAGGCCCCGCCAGTCCGGCCGGCCGTTCCACGTCGGGTTCCGATGTGCGGCGCGCGCGCGTGCCTCGGGTGACAGCTCGGGGCAAAGGCGTCGCCGCACCCGGGCGGATCGTCCTCCGCGGCGTTGCCGCGTGCGCGGCGCTGCTCGGGCTGTTTTCGCCCGCGATGAGAGGGAACAACCCGCCTGCCGGCGCCGCCGGCAAGGGAGCGGCCGAAGGCCCGCCCTCCTGGTGGAGCAGGCTTGGCGTTCGCGATCTGCGCGGGGCGCCGCTCAATCCGCAGGGACGCTGGTTCGTGGTCATCTTCCTGGGGCAGGAGTGTCCCGTGTCGAACGCCTCTATCCCGGTGCTCAACAAGCTTGCCGCGGAGTTTGCGCCGAAGGGCTTTGCCTTTGTCGGGGCCTACGTGGACCCGACCGCCGACCTGGAGACCCTCAGGGCCCACGCCGCGGACTACGCGATAGGCTTTCCCACCGCCGACGACAGGGAGCACAGGCTGGTGCGGGCCGCCGGGGCCACGTTCACGCCCGAGGTCGCCGTGTTTTCCTGCGCCGGCGCGAGGCTTTACGGCGGCCGCATCGACGACCGCGTGGGCGACTTTGGCGCCGCGCGGCCCGCCGCAGCCAACCAGGAACTGCGCGGCGTGCTCGCGGCCCTCGCATCCGGATCGCCGGGTCCGTTCAAGGGCAAGGCCGGATACGGGTGCGTCATTCCCGAGGCGGTCAGGCAATGAGCCGCAGAATGACGCTGCTGGCCGCGTGTGCGCTTGGCGCCGCGCCGCTTCCGGCCGACGGGCCGGCCGTGGGGGGAGCGGATGCCTCGTCGCCCACTTGGGCCCGGGACGTTGCCCCTATCCTGATGAGCCACTGCGTGGAGTGCCATCGGCCCGGGGAGGTGGCGCCGTTCTCGCTCCTGGCCTACAAGGATGCCGCGAAGCGGGCGCGCTTCATCGCTAAGACGGTCGCGGCACGGATCATGCCGCCATGGACGCCGGACGGGCCGAGGGATGCCTTTGTCGACGAGCGGCGCCTTGCCGACGGCGACATCGCCACCATCAGGCGCTGGGCCGAGGCCGGGGCGCCCGCCGGGGATCTCTCCGTGGCTCCGGAGCCCCCGGCGGCGCGCGGCGGCCGCTGGCGCCTCGGCTCGCCCGATCTCGTCGTGCGGATGCGCCGTCCTTTCGCGATTCCTGCCGGCCCCGGAGACACTTACCAGGTCTTCCCGGTCCCGTATTCGCTCGCCTCGGTGCCGGCCGCCGTGCTGGCCGGCGCGCGCATACCCGACTCCGGCGTGCTGGCCGTGGCGGCGGTGGAGATTCGGCCCGAGAATCAGCGCGTCCTGCATCACGCCGACGTCTTTGTCGACACGACGGGCGAGGCGCAGAAACGCGAGGCGGCAGAGGGCGGCAACGGCTACGCTAGCTTCGGAGCGCCCGGTTTCGTGCCGGCGGCGTATCTCGGCGGGCGCGTGCCCGGCACGACCCCCCGCTTCCTGCCGGACGGAATCGCCGTCGGCGCCATGCCGATGTCCGGGGACATCGCGGTGCAGATCCACTACCACGCGACCGGCAAGGCCGAATCCGACCAGACTGAGGTCGGGATCTACCTGATGCGCGAACCCACGAGGCGGATCATGGACGCGCTCTTCCTGCGCAGCTTCAAGCTCGACATCCCCGCAGGTGCCCCGGCGTACGTCGTCGAGGATTCGATCGAGGTGCCCGCCGACTGCATCCTCATGTCGGTTTTTCCGCACATGCACCTGCTTGGCCGCGAGGTGCATGCCAGCGCCCAGATGCCGGACGGCTCAGTCCGGGCCCTCATCGACATCAGCCGCTGGAGCTTCCGGTGGCAGGACCACTACTTCTACCGCGAGCCGTTCGTCCTCGCAAAGGGGACCCGGGTCCGGTGCCGTTGGGTCTTCGACAACAGCGCCGCCAATCCGTCCAATCCTTATTCGCCGCCCCGGGAGATCGTCTTCGGGCCCAACGCCACCGACGAGATGTGCGGGCTGCTGCTCGGGGTGATTCCAATGAACCTCGGCGACGAACCGCTCCTGCGCGAGGCGAGGGCCCGGAAGATGAGGGAAATCGTCGGGGAGCTAAGCCCCGAGGAGCGCGCACGCTTTCGGTGGGACGACGTGTTCGAGGACGCCCCGGGGCTGAACTAGCCGCCGGGGCCGCCGGATGCGCTATTCGGTAACGCCCTTTCGCCGGGCGAGATCCGCCTCGATCTCCTTCATCTTCAGGTCGGTGATCGGGTAGAAGAAGATGGCGAGGGTTCCGGCCAGCGCGAGGGCCGCAGGAATCACGCTGAACAGCAGCCGGATCCCAAGGCCCGAGCCGGCAGTCTGGTCCACGTTGGCCACGAAGCCGAAGTATGCCAGAAGCCAGCCGAGGGCGCCTGTCCCCATGGCCAGCCCGACCTTCTGCGAGAAGACAAGGGCCGAGAAAACGAGGCCCGTGGTCCGGCGCCCGAACTTCCACTCGCCGTAGTCGGCCGTGTCCGCGTACATCGACCAGAGCATCGCAGGCGTCGGGCCCACGAGGAAGTTAGCCAGCACGTTGAGGGCGATCAGCAGCGCGTAGGAATGGGGGTCGACGAGAAAGAACGACGCGATGAGGACCGCGTTCAGGATGGAGAGCGCGATCATGAGCGTGCGCCGGTCGCCAAGCTTGAGAAAGGCCTTTGTCAGGGCCGCGCCGGCGATGAACGCGACGAAACCGCTGGTTGCATAGAGCGTGAACTTCGCCTCGTCGCGGACGACGTACTTGAAGTAGTAGATCATCGAGCCGTTGCGCACGGCCGCGTTGACGAGGGTGAACAGCCCTGAGAAGAACAGCGCCACCCACGGCCTGTTCCGCAGCATGTTGAGGAGGTCCCCGCCGAAGGAACCCCTCTGGTCGGCCATCGGGGCCACGCGCTCGCGGGTCTTCGCAAAGGTGAGGAAGAACAGGGCGACGGACAGCACGGAGAAAATCAGCATGGTGTACCGGATTCCCTCGGCCTCGTTGCCCCTCCCGAGCAGGTTCTTCAGCGGGATCACGAGGCGGGCAATGAGGAAGCCCCCCGCAAACGCGCAGACGAAGCGGTACGTCGAGAGCGAGGTCCGCTGCTCCGAGGACGGGGACATGACCCCCATGAGCGCGGAATACGGGATGTTGATCGCGGCATAGGCTACCCACATGACGCCATAGGTCACGTAGGCATAGACGAGCCTGCCGTGCTGGGTGAGCCCGGGGTTGAGAAACATCGCGTATCCCGCGACCCCGTAGGGAATGGCGCCCCAGAGGATGTAGGGGCGGAACTTGCCCCACCGGGAGTTTGTGCGGTCGGCGAGCACCCCCACGACCGGGTCGATCACCGCGTCGAACACCCTCAGGGCTAGCATCATCGTGCCGACCGCCACGGGCGCCAGGCCGAAGATGTCCGTGTAATAGAAGACGAGAAAGAGATTGAAGAACTGGAAATAGAAATTCGAGGCCGTGTCGCCCAGGCCGTAGGCGAGCTTCTCCTGAAAGCCGAGACGTTCAGTTGAGCCCATGGAAAGCCGGCGGACGCTTAGGGACACGGCTGCCGGGCAGCCCGGGCCCGCCGCCCTCGTGATGGGCTGGGCGAATCATGGCAGGAACGCGCGAAAGGAATCATCGCCGGCCCCCGCGCCTGCTCGGGTGAACCGGGGTGGGGTGAGTCGGATCGCACTGAAACTCATGGGGTTTGTCCCAAGACCCCATCCGCTCCCAAATGCCCCGGGTGCATTGGAGACTCTCGAGCCCGGGAAATCGGGGCGTGCGGGGTCCGGCAGGACCGATAAAGCGCGGGGCGGATCCCGCATGTCAATCTTCATGTGCATCATTGTGTGCATAGCCCATCGCCACGACAGGAGCCCGAAGCACTCCATCTGCAGTGGGCTATCAGCTACCCGAATGGCCGGTGCCAACTGATGTTTTTGTGCATTACCATTTTACTACTTGAAATCCGCACCGCCCTTTGCACTATTTTTGGCAAGGGCCGAGACCCACCAACCACGAATTCGCCTCCAAACTCGGCCTGGGAGCGACCTCCTCCGTCAGCCGGCCCAAAACCATCAGCTCCACCGTAAACCAGCAACTGATCGCGGAGAGGCTCAAGCTGTCGCGCACTACCGTCTCGCGCAGCCTCGCCAACCACCCCGCGATCAGCGCCGACACACGCGCAAAGGTGCAGAGCCTCGCGGCGAAGATGGGCTATCGCGGCAACCCGACCCGCACCCTCCGGAGGTCGCGCCAGAGCAAGCCGCTGACGCTGGGCGTCCTGATCGGGGTTCCCGCGGAGAACGTGGCCATGGCCACGTTCCCGTTCATTCTGCAGGGGATTCGCGATCGCGCGGGCATGGAGCACGTCTCGATAGACGTGTGCTTCGAGAACCCCGGCTCGTTTGACCCCGCGGTCCGCCCCCAGGGCATCTTCCGCAACATCCGCGCGGGCGACTGGCGCGGCACCGTGCTCATCTACCCCTTCCCCGAGCAGACCGTGGCGATGATCGCGCGGAAGATCTCCGCCGTCGCTGTCCTCGAGTCCTACGCCACACCCGGTATCGATACGATTGATACGGACGACTCGGTCGGCATCCTGGCCCTCGTCAGCCGCCTCAGGCATGCCGGCCACGCCCGCATCGGATTCCTCACGTGGGAATACCCGGTCGTTGGGCACTGGGCGACGCGCCGGTTCGGCGCCTATGTCGAGGCCATGTTTTCGGTGGGGCTGCAGTTCCACCCGGACTGGACGATCAACGTCCACAAGGCCGGCCCGCACATCAAGGAGGACGGCATCACCGAGCAGGTGATGCAGCGGATCCGCGACGACCGGGTGACCGCGTGGGTGTGCGCCGCCGATCACCAGGCCTACCGGCTCATGGAGGAGCTGAATGCGCGCGGCGTGCGCGTTCCCGAGGACTGCTCGGTGACCGGGTTCGACGGCCTCGAGCCTCCGCAGTCCCTCCGCCGCCTCGCGTCAATCCGCGTCCCCCACGAGGACATCGGCTCCTCGGCTGTGGCACGGCTGCTCAACCGGATCGTGCTTCCAAACTCGCCGCGCCGCAAGATCCTGGTAGAGGGGCTGCTGGTCGAGGGCGAGACGATCGCCCCCCCTCCGAGGCGGTAGGATCTCGCGCCGTCGGGCCGGCCGGATGGCAACCCAAGCCGTTGATCGCCCTTCATTGGAGAGCACAATGAAATGCCGTGCGCTCACTCTCGTCCTGGCCGCCCTCGTGGGCGCGGGCCCCTGCGTCCGCGCCGTCTCGCCGGCCCTCGTGTGGAGCGACGAATTCAACCAGGCGGCGGGCACGCAGCCGGATCCCACAAAATGGGCCTACGACCTCGGCGTCGGCAACCCGCCGGGATGGGGCAACAACGAGCTGGAATCCTACACAAACTCGACAGGCAATGCGCAGATCGTCGCCGATCCCAACGCCACCGACGGGAAGGCGCTTGCGATCACCGCACTCAAGGCCAGCGGGGCCTACACGTCCGCCCGGATCTACACCAACAGCTCGTTCACGGCCTGCCGCCTGGAGGCGCGGGCGCGCATGCCGGCCGGCGCGGGCGTCTGGCCGGCGTTCTGGGCGCTCGGCAACGACATCAACACCGTAGGCTGGCCGGCCTGCGGCGAGATAGATGTCATGGAATGGGGCGGAAGCAGCCTGACGCCCGGCGACGTCCAGGGTTCGCTGCACGCAACCGGCTACAGTCCGACCACGGTCTTCGCCTTGCCGGGAAGCGGCAGCTTCGGCGACGCCTATCATGTGTTCGCCGCCGACTGCTATCCGAGTGAGATCGTCTTTTCGGTGGATGGGGCGGTCTACGAGGACCTCAAGGAAAGCGCCCAGCCGGCCGGGGCGGAATGGCCCTTTGATGCGCCATTCTTCATCCTCCTCAATCTGGCCGTGGGCGGCAACTACCCCGCCTCGCCCGCCAACACCGTGTTTCCCCAGACCTACCTGATCGACTATGTCCGGGTGTACTCGCTGCCGGCGACGCCCCCGCCCAACCTTGTCTGGGCCCCAACTCCGCCCGCGAATGTCCTGGCGTATTCGCCGGCTGCTTCGCAGATCAGCGTGTCGTGGCAGGCCCCGTCGAGCACCTTCGGGGCAGCGCTTTCCGGTTACACGCTGCAGCGCTCAAGCGATCCGGCGTTCACCCAGAACCTCGCCAGCTGGAGCGTGGGCGCAGCCACCTCGTACCTGGACAACGCGGTCCAGCCCGGGGCCACCTACTACTATCGGGTCTCCGCCGCCAGCGCGAACGGCACCTCCGATCCTTCCGCCGCCGTGCAGTCGGCGGCGCTCGCGTCGTCGAGCGGATCAAAGTTTTCCGACATTTCGACGCGCGGGTTTGTCGGAACCGGCTCCAACTCCCTTATCGGCGGGTTCGTGATTGCCGGCCCAAACCCAAAGACGGTGCTCATTCGGGCCTCGGGCCCCGCCATCGGGGCAAGCCCCTTCAATGTCCCGGGCACGCTCCCGGATCCGCAGCTGCAGCTGTACAGTGGAAGCACCGTCCTTGCGACCAACGCGGGATGGCAGGGAAATCCCGCGATCGCCAGCGCAGCCGCCGAAGTCGGCGCGTTCGCATGGCCTGACCCGACCAGCAACGACGCGGCGCTTCTCACAACGCTGGTTCCCGGGGCGTACACGGCGATCGTTTCCGGCGCGAGCGGTGACACGGGCGTGGCGCTCGTCGAGGTATACGACGTGCAGTAGGAGGTGTCCGGCAGGCCCGGAGCGAAGCAAGCTCGGTGGGCCCGGTTCCTCGACTGGATTCGTCGCCTTTGGAGGAAGGCACCGGCGCGCGGAGGGCGCCTGGCTGCCACCATTTGTGCCAGAAGCGTCAAAATGTTAACATTGATGAGCACACCTAAATGCAGCGGCATTATTGTCTTATTGTGCATTCTATCTAATTGGTGAATATGATATTAAGATTACACGAATGAATGATTGATGAATGACATAACCTATCTAATTTAAACATTTAGTGCACACTTTTTTCTTGCAACCATTCAAGCGGGCTTCAAACAATTTTGGATCCGTTTGCTGCGGCCCCAAGCAGCCCGGTACTACCCCCGAAATCCGCGCGCCCCATGATCGCAATATCCGCAGGTCCAAAGGATCCCCTCCCAGCCAGCGAGAGCCCGTCGTGCGGGACCGGCCTGTCGCTTGCAGGGCGTATGCGGCGCTGAGCCAGCCCCGGAGCGCGAAGCCCATTTCAAGCTGACGGGGTGCACCGACAACCAGCGCAACCCATGCGTTCAACAACCTCGGCCTTTCATTTCCCCCGGAATTTTGTCTGGGGCGTCTCCGCGGCGGCGCCCCAGATCGAGGGCGCCTCGCTGGCCGACGGCAAGGGCGAGTCCATCTGGGACCGGTTTGCGCGCCGCCCCGGAGCGATCCTCAACGGCGACAGCCTCGACCCGGCCTGCGACCACTACCACCGCTATGCGCAGGATTTCGCCCTCATGAGGGAGCTCGGCATCAGGAACTACCGCCTCTCCCTCGCCTGGCCGCGCATCTTCCCGGACGGAGACGGGAGGCTAAACCCGCGCGGGCTCGATTTCTACCAGCGCCTCACGGACTCGATGCTTGAGAACGGCATCACGCCATGGGTGACCATGTTCCACTGGGACCTGCCCCAGGCGCTGGAGGACCGCGGGGGCTGGCGCTCGCGCGTCGTGCCGGAGGCCTTCGCCACCTATGCCGACACGGTCGTGCGCGCATTCGGGGACCGCGTGAAGAACTGGATCACCGTGAACGAAATCCGATGCTTCACCGTCCAGGCATACGGGGGCCTCGGAAAGGCGCCGGGGGTCAGGGAGAGCCGCGGCGTGGTCAACCAGACGGTCCACAATGCCCTGCTGTGCCACGGCCACGGCGTCCGCGCCGTGCGCGAGCACGGCGGCCGCGGCGCACGCTGCGGGCTGAGCGACAACTGCGAGACGGTCATCCCGGTCGTCGAGACGCCCGCCGAGGTCGCCGCCGCCCACGACTGGTTTGCCGAGGCGAACCAGTCGATACTCGGCCCGATCTACAGCGGCCGGTACTCGGACTCATACCTGCGCGCGTGCGGCGCGTCCCGCCCAAGGGTCGGGCGCGGCGATTTCGCCCTCATAGGCCTGCCGACGGATTTCCTCGGGCTGAACATCTACGCGGGCCTGTTTGTGAGGCGCGGCGCCGACGGCCGGCCGCAGCTGCTTTTCCCCTCCGCCAGCTACCCGCGCACGGACAGCGCGTGGCTTCACCTCGCGCCGCGCGCCCTCTACTGGGCCCCGCGCCTTGTCTCGGCGGTCTTCGGGGTGAAGAACGTCTACGTCACCGAGAACGGCTGCGGCTACGACGACGACGTGGTAAAGGGAGGGGAGTGCCTCGACCTGCACCGCGTCGAGTACCTCCGCAGCTACCTGAAGGAGCTCCATCGCGCCATCACGGACGGCACCCCGGTCCGCGGGTACTTTGCCTGGTGCTTCCTCGACAACTTCGAGTGGACGGACGGCTACACGCGGCGATTCGGCATCGTGCACACCAATTTCAGGACCCAGAAGCGCACGCCCAAGCTGAGCGCGCACTGGTATCGCGCGGTCATGGCCGCCAACCAGATCCTGTAGCCGGTGAGGCTCGGGCGGCTCCTGCGGGCCCCCAATTCTGCGGAACTCGCACGAGACGCCGCGCCTCCCGCAGACAGCGCATCGGAACTGCGTGCGAAGGAGCCGGCGTAAAGCTGGGGCGAGCGTGGCATGCTTGCTGCTCGCCTTGCGAATCCCCCCGGCTGATTGTTTGCGGAAACCTACAGCGCCCATTCGGGAAGATCCTGTGTTCAAGTTCTCCGAGGAAATCGAAATTCGCCGCAAGCTCTGCCAGGTCGCGTTCGCACGGGCCCCAGCGGATCTTGTGCTCCGCGTCGGAAAGCTGCTCGAGGTACACCACGGCGCCTGGCTCGACGACTGGGAGGTGGTCGTCCAAGGGGGCCGGATCGCGTGGACCGGACCCGCAGGCGAATGGAAGGGCGAGGCGGGCGAGAGGCGGTCCTATCCCGGCCTCTGGGCGGTCCCGGGTTTCGGCGAGCCGCACAAGCACATCGAATCCACCTACCTGTCCCCCGAATTCGAGGCGGAGCTCGTGCTCCCGCACGGCAACACCTGGATCGTCGAGGGGTCCCATGAGTTCTCAAACGTGAACGGGCGGCACAACGCCGAGTTCTGGCTGGCCCCGCGGCTGCACGGCAGCCCGCTCAAGATATTCCCGGCGATCGGCTCGGCCACGCCGCCGTCGCCGTACGAGCAGGGCGGGGGCCACTACGACTACGGGGCGATGCGCGAGCAGATGGAGACGTCCCCTTGGGTGACGGCGCTCGACGAGGTCATGGACCTTCCGCGCCTCTGGAACCCGAGCCTTCCCGGGCACGGGCGCCTCTGGGAGGTGATCCAGGCCGCCTACGACACGAGGCGCCAGGTCGAGGGCCACGGGGCCTTCCTGCAGCGGCCGGACGAGGTGAGCGCGTTCGCGGCCGCGGGGCTCGCGGGCGACCACGAGGTGTTCACGGGGGCCGACGCCTACGAAAAGCTTCTGCGGGGCATCTTCCTCGAGGTGCGGCCCTTCTTCGCGCCGGAGGCGCTCGGATTCCTTGTCGGGAAGGGCGTCAAGGACTGGAACAACCTGTCGCTCACGACCGACGACAGGGACGTGGTGATGTCCCTCGAGATCGGCACCGCCAACTTCAACGTGCGCCGCGCGATCGAGTCCGGGGTGCCGGTCGCAAGCGCCTACGCCATGGCGAGCCTCTATCCCGCCCGCCACATGCGACTGGACCACTGGGTCGGCTCGATAACCCCGGGCCGGTTTGCCGACCTGGTTCTTCTCAGGGACACGGCCAAGGTGGACATCGCGGCGGTCTACGCCGACGGCCGGCTGGTCGCCGAGGACGGCCGCGCGCTCTTCACGCCGCCCGCGATCGACTGGCCGGACTGGGCGACGCGCACGGTCAACATCGGCCGATCGCTTTCCGCATCCGACTTTGCGATAAAGGCGCCCTCGGGCCGCGATCGGGTGCAGGCCGCGTACCTTAAGCCGTTTTACATGGGGCCGGAGCTGCCGACCGTGGAGCTGCCCACCCGGGACGGCCTCGTCGTGGCTCCTCCCGGGACGGGACTAAACAAGTTCGCCATAGTCGACAGGCTGACGGGCCTCGGCGGCGTCTCGACGATCTTCTGGAAGGGCGTCTGCATGCGCGCCCCCGGCTCCGCGATGTGCTGCAGCGCTGGCCACGACAAGCACAACATCTGGTGCCTTGGAAACGACGACGCGGCCATGGCGCTGGCGGTCAACACCTGCGCGGAGATGCAGGGTGGCTGGGTCCTAGTGAAGGGGGGCCGGGTGCTCGCGACGGTGCGGCTGGAGATCGGCGGCCTAATGGCCGCGCGGCCCCCGGCGAAACTGGCCGCGGAGTTCCGGGAGCTCTTCGCGACCGGCCTCCAGCTCGACTTCGAAATCACCGAGAACAACCTGGGGCTGTTCCGGGACGGCGAGTTTCCGCGGTTCATGATCTACATGACGCTCACCTGCACGCCGTTTACCTGGTGCCTCGTCGCGCCCACACCCGCCTGCCCCGGCGGATTTGTTAACGTGCAGACGGGCGAGGCGCATGCCATAGTCTGGTGAGCGGGGGACGCGGCCCTAGGGCGCGCCGCCTAAAGCCGGCATCCCCAGTACATCCGAGATGCGAAGGGCACCAAACGTCGCAGTGAAAAAGGACGGGCGTCCCTCACCAGGTGCCCGCGCGGCGGCCGCGCTCGCCATTTTGGCAGTCCTCGCCCTGGCCGGCGCGCAAGCGGCCGCACAGACCGCTCTGAGCCCGGGTTCGCCGACCCTCCTGGAGGAGGTAGTCGTGTACGGCCGCGAGGACAGCCTCATTGGCACGGCCGACTCGTCGGCCACCGGCGAGGTCGGGGCGGCCGAGCTCGATTCCCGCCCGTTTCTGCGGCGCGGCGAGCTGATGGAGGTCGTCCCGGGGCTCATCGTCACCCAGCACTCGGGCGATGGAAAGGCGAACCAGTACTTCCTGCGGGGGTTCAACCTCGACCATGGCACGGACTTCGCGACCACGGTCGACGGGATTCCGGTCAACCTCCCGTCGAACGCGCACGGCCAGGGCTATTCGGACCTGAACTTCATCATCCCCGAGCTCGTCGAGCAGATCGACTACGAGAAGGGTACGTACTACGCGGCCAACGGGGACTTCTCGGCGGCTGGGGCGGCGCAGTTCCACCTGGTGGACTCGCTGAGCCGGGGACTGGTCAAGATGGAATTCGGGCAGGATGACTATTTCAGGTTTGTCGCGGCGGATTCCCTCAAGTCGCCGGGGGGCGCCACGACGACCGCCGGCCTGGAGTACGGCTACTACAACGGCCCCTGGGTGAACCCCGAGGACGCCGACCACGTGACCGGCTTCCTGAGGCGCGCGTGGACGAGCGGAGAAGACATGTTCACCCTGACATTCATCGGCTACCACGCGGCCTGGAATTCGACCGACCAGGTGCCGCTGCGGGCCATCGACGAGGGGATCATCTCCCGTTACGGCGCCATCGACCCGAGCGACGGGGGCACGAGTTCCCGCGCGGATCTCGACTTCGACTGGGTCCGTTCGGACGCCGGCGGGCAGACCCGGCTCAACCTCTATGCGCTGTACTACAGCCTGGGGCTGTACTCCGACTTCACGTATTTCCTGGCGGATCCGGTGCACGGGGACCAGTTCAGCCAGAGGGACCGCAGGGGCACTTTCGGAGGATCGGGATCACGGGAGTGGGTCTCGAAGCTCGCCGGGAGGAAGGTGACCACCACTGTCGGATTCCAGGAGAGGTCAGACATCATCAACCTCGGGCTCCTCCACACGGAGGACCGCGGCGTGATCAACCCGATCGATCTCTCGTCCGTCCACGAGTACATGGGCGGGCTCTATGCGCAGAGCAAGGTGGAGCTCGCGGACTGGCTCAGGGTCCAGGCGGGAATAAGGGCCGACGGCGCCCAGTTCGACGTCGACGACAGCGATCCGCTGAACTCGGGCGACCGGACCGCTGCGATACTCAGCCCCAAGCTGGACGTCGTCCTCGGGCCCTGGGACGGGACCGAGCTCTACCTGGACGCGGGGGACGGGTTTCACAGCAACGACGCCCGGGGCACGGTCGAGCACGTCGATCCGTCCAGTGATTCGCCTACGGAGCCGGTGACGCCGCTCGTCCGCGCCGAGGGGGCGGAATTCGGCCTGCGGACGTCGTTCGCCCGCGGGCTGGTGAGCACCGTGTCGGTCTGGGCGCTCGACCTCGCGTCCGAGCTCACCTTTGACGGCGACACCGGCGAGACCGATCCCGCCGGCCCGACGCGGCGGTACGGGATCGAGTTCGCGAACTTCTACCACGTCAACCGGTGGCTTGCCGTGGACGCGGACGCGACGTTCACCCACGCCCGGTACCTGGAGGAGACTAACGGTGGCACCTTCATCCCAAACTCCATCGGGACGGTCTTCTCGGGGGGCGCCACCGTCAACGGGGTCCGGGGCTGGTTTGGAAGTTTCCGTGTGCGCTACTTCGGCCCGCAGCCGGAGGTGGAGACCGATGTCGCGGTTGAGCCGTCGTCGCTCACCTGCAACGCCCGGATCGGCTGGCGCGGCCGCGACTGGGAGTTCGCCGCGGATCTGCTTAACGTGTTCGATCGGCAGAACGACGACATCGCCTATTATTATGTCTCGCGCCTTCCCGGCGAGCCCGCGGCCGGGGTTGCCGGCACCGTCCTGCATCCCGAGGAGCCGAGGGAGCTCAGGATCTCGGTGACGCGGCGATTCTGAGGGAAGGCCGGCCCCGGCGCCGCCTTCAGAGCGCCGAATCCCTGCGCCACCGCCTGAATTTGTCCGCGGTAGCGTATCGCCCGAGCGCGCCCTCGGTCAGGCCGACGCCGCGCAGGGCGTAGCGCACCATGTCCGCGACCGCCGTGTCGAGCGCCCCGACGTAGCGCACCGCGCGCTTGGGCGGCAGCCGGATCAGGCACCCCATCGAGGCCGTGTGCTGGACGAACCAGAAGAGGTTGTGGGGCTCGGTGGCAAGGGGCAGCGCGTCGCCGCGTCTCCTCGCCTCGGCAAGGCTTGAATGGAAGCAGGCGCGAATCTTCCTCAGGCGCGTGCTGCGGAGAAACTTCGACGCGAACTCCCCGTCGTCCACAAAGCTCCGGTAAAAGAGGCGCATGATCTGGTAGCCCTTTGTCGATTCCTTGACCACGATCCGGTAGACAAAGCCGTGGACGAGGCGCACCAGGGTCTCGGTGGAGGGCGGCAGGTTGTCCACCCGGACGCTCACAGGCTCGATGAATTCGCAGTAGCGCCTCAGCATCTCGTTGTAGAGCGCCACCTTGCTCGGGAAGTGCCTGAAGATGAGCGCCTCCGACACCCCGCACGACTCGGCCAGCTCGCAGGTGCTGACGCCGTCGAGACCCTTCTGGGCAAACAGGGGAAGCACGGACAGGGCGATCGCCTCCCTGCGGAGACTGGCGCTCAGGCGCCGGGTCTTGGGAATGGCCATGGATTGGGGGCTGGGGTTCATGCGCGTGCGGGCGACCCGAAACAAGCGGCCATTTTATGCAAATCAATTCTAACTGGAGCAGGCGCCGTGCCCCCCGGGGCCGAGATGAGTGATCACTTACTTGCCGGACGGCGTGGCATGCTTGCTGCTGCCTTGGCCTGCGGACCCGAGATTTCCGAGGCATTGCGCTCAGAGGTCGGGACACAAGACCGCCAAGCCGTACACATGACATGAACAATTGCCCAAGAATCCTTCCGTGCGCGATCCTCGCGCTGTGCCTCGCCAGCGAGGGGACACTGTCGGGCCAGGCCGTCAGCCCGCCGCCGGCGACCTCCACGACGCCGCCGGAGACCAAGACCGTCACGCCGACGACAAGCTCGTCCACGAGCGGCGTCAGCATGCTGGAGAAGGTCGTCGTGAGCGACGTCCCCCTGGAGGACCAGGTGAGCCCGCTGCAGCGGCCTGTCTCCTCCGTCATCGGCCTCGACATGTCGATCCTCGACCTGCCGCGCTCCGTGATCGAGATCAACTCGGCTCAGATACGCGATGAGTCGATCATCGACGTCACCGACTTGGACAAGATCGCCACGAGCGCCTACACCGACACGCAGTTTGGCGGCCCCAACCTTCCGGAGCTGCGCGGGCAGTCCGCCGAGGTCTTCCAGAACGGGATGATGCGCACGCCGCGCTCGGACGGCCAGCCCCTGAGCTTCAACTCCGTCGAGGGCTTCGACGTGGTCCTCGGCCCGGCGGACGTCGTCTACGGTCCGACGGGCAACGTCGGAGGGTACGTGAACCTGGTCACCAAGCGCCCGCTGTTCGACGGGGACCACGTGACGGTCACGCTGACCTTCGGCGACTACGACACGAAGATCGGCCAGATCGACGTCAGCGGCCCCATTAGCGACAAGCTGGCGTACAGGGTGAGCTATGAGGGCGAGGACTCGGGAAGCTACTACCGCTTCCAGCACACGCAGTCCTCCGACGTCTACGGAGCCATCCGCTACCTACCCAATTCCAACGTGACGATCGACTTCAACACGGAGTTCTTCACGGCCAACTACTTCGAGAACACCAGCATCAACAGGCCGACCCAGGCGCTGATCGACGACGGCCTGTACTACCAGGGGATAGGCGTCAGCCCGTTCGTGGGTCCCGGCCAGGACCCGCGCAACTTCGACTCGGTGATCACGGTCACGGGGGTCGTCCCAATCGACCGGCGCGACGGGCTGGTGGCGCCGACCGACGGGGACGAGGGCAAGAACTACCAGGCCCAGCTCGACGTGACGGACAGGCTCAACGGCTCGCTGACGGTCGTGAACAAGGCCTACTTTGAGGATTACACGCAGCTGCAGCTCGAGTACGCGCAGCGCTATTACAACGACATCGCGGAGTCCTACAATTTCGAGGACCGCATGGAGCTGCGCGGCGACTTTGACAGGAACCAGTTCATCACGGGCCTGGCGTTCCGGTTCATCCACGTGCTCGCCTACTCGGACTACTACAACGAGTACCTGAACGCCACGGACATAACGTCCAACCCCGCCAATTTCCCGATCACCCAGCTCTTCGGCGTCGTGCCCGTTCCCGGGCACCCGACGCAGTTCGCGACCCCGGGGGCGCTGTACAACAACCCCAATTACCCCAACGAGATGCCGGGGACCCAGGACCAGAGCTCGTACCAGATCGGCCTGTTCTACCAGCACATCGTCAACCTCACGAAGCAGCTCAGCCTCCTCGTGGGGCTGCGGGCGGACCTGATCAACGAGAGCCTGACCGATCCGCTTCCGCCGCCCGGATACGTGGGGGCGCACGCCACGACGGCCGAGGGCGAGGGCGCCATCGATTTCAGCGTGACCTACAAGCCCGTGGCGTGGAACACGGAGTACATCACCGCGGATTTCAACCAGTCGCCCGTGACAACCAACGGCGGCGGCTTCGACTCGTTCACGGGCGACGGCATCACCCCCGGGGATTTCCACATCAAGAACTTCCTCTACGAGGCGGGATCCAAGTTCGCCCTCCTCGACAACACGCTGTTCCTGACGGGCTCGGTCTACTACCAGCAGCGCAGCCAGACCAACCTGTTCGGCGCCGTGCAGGTGGTCGACGCCGCGGGCTATGAGCTGCAGGCCAACTACCAGCCGAACAAGAACTTCTCGGGCACCGTATCGTACAGCTACATGAATGCGTGGCTTCCCGGCGCGTCGGGCTCCCTGGCCTTCACTGAGGACGTATACGACGCCTTCGCGCCCCCGTACGGCGACGGCGTCGGAAGCCCGAACTTCAACCCGTTCCCGGTGGGGAACTACCGGCTGCCCGGGCTGCCGCGCGAGCTCCTGAGCGCGTTTGCCAAATACAAGAGCAACATGGGGGTCGGGGCCAGCCTGGGGGTGGTGGTGACAAGCCCGATCAACACCTCGTACCTTGGCGACGTGGTCATCCCCACGCAGTACACCCTGGACGGCGCGGTGTTCTACGAGGCGAAGCGCTGGGCGGTGCGGCTCAACCTTTACAACATCACCGACCGGAAGAACTGGTCCGCGGAGAACCCCGCGGTTGGCAACGACCTCATAACGGCGGATCTTCCCTTCCACGTCCAGGGAAGCATAACCTACCGTTTCTAGGAAGGCTGCCCGGCCCCTGCTGCCGACACCGGCGGCGCTTGCACTTCGGCGACACAGCACTCAACCCATGAAAACACCCCATTCAAGTGCTCAGAGACGAGCGGCGCCTGGAATCGCCCCCCCCGGCCACGGATGTAGGTCAGCAAGGGCCTTGTTCGCCCTCCTGGCGGCGGGCGCCATCTCGCTCGCCGCCGACGAGGTCCCCACGGCGACGCGCGTTACGCACCCCATAGCGTTCAGCGAGGAGACGAAAACGCGGCAGATGCTGGTGCAGGTCGCGCTCGGTAAGGAGCCCGCGGACCTCATCATCCGCGGGGCCACGGTCCTCAACGTGTTCACGCTCTCATGGGAGGAGAACGAGGACATCGTGGTCCGCGGCAGGCGGATCGCCTGGGTCGGCCCCGCGGGGGCGTGGAAGGGCACCTGCACGAACGTCTTCGATGCGAAGGGCCTCTTTGCCGTCCCGGGGTTCGGCGAATCGCACAAGCACATCGAGAGCACCTTCCTCTCCCCGGAATGGGAGGCGGCCCTCGTGATCCCGCTCGGCAACACGTGGACCTCCGAGGGCTCGCATGAGTTCTCCAACGTGAACGGGGAGCACAACGTGGAGTTCTGGCTGACCGCCGCGAAATACGGGAGCCCGCTCAAGATATTCCCGGCGCTCGGCTCTGCCACCCCGCCCTCGGCGTTCGAGATCGGAGGCGGCAACTACGCGTACAAGGAGATCGCCGAGAACATCAAGGGGAACATCGAGGTCCAGGGGCTGGACGAGGTCATGGACTGGCCCGCCGTCTCGATCCCCACCCATCCCGGCTACCAGAGGATCTGGGAGGACATCCAGGCAACGAGGGACAACCGGGGCGTCATAGACGGCCACGGCGCAGGCCTGTGGGACCTCGACCGGATAAACGCGTTCGCCGCCGCAGGGCTTTCGAGCGACCATGAGACGCGGCTGGCCCAGGAGGCCTGGGACAAGGTGCAGCGCGGAATTTTCCTGCAGCTTAGGGACGAGAACATCCAGCGGGCGGTTCCGCTGTTCGTCCAGAAGGGCCTCAAGGACTGGTCGAACATCTCGCTCGTCACCGACGACCGCAACGTCGCCGACACGCTCAAGATGGGCACGATGAACTACCACATCAAGCTGGCCATCCAGATGGGGGCCCCCGTGGAGGCGGCCTATGCGATGGCGAGCTACAACCCGGCACGCCATGCGCGCGAGGACCCCCTGGTCGGCTCGATCGCCCCGGGGCGCTACGCGGACGTCGTGCTGGTGAGCTCGCTCAGGGACGTCGCGATCAAGTACGTCTTCGCGAACGGCGTGCTGGCGGCGCAGGACGGCAAGTACCTTCTGCCGGTGCCGAAAATCCCGTGGCCGAAGTGGGCGACGGACACGATCAACATCAAGAGGCGACTCGTCGCCAAGGACTTCGAGATTAGGGCCCCCGAGGGCCGGACCACCGTCACCGCGGCCATCCAGGCCCCTTTCTACACCCTGCCTGAGCAGAAGACCGCAACACTCACCGTCGTGGACGGGGTGGTGCAGCGCGACATCGCTCGCGACATCATCAAGGTGGCGATCATCGACCGGTACACCGGCGGCGGGAACCTGGGGAAGATGTTCTGGACCGACCTCGGCCCGAAGACCCCGGACTCGGCGATCGCGACCTCGGTTTCCCACGACCTTCACGACATCGCGGTCATGGGCAGCAGCGACGAGGCGATGGCGACGGCGGTCAACCGGGTCGTCGACATCAACGGCGGGATCGTGCTCGTCAGCCAGGGCAAGGTCGTCGCCGAGATGCGCCTCGAGATCGGCGGGCTCATGACCTGCCGACCGATCGAGGAGGCTGCAGCAAGCATGCAGGACCTCTACGCGAAGTCCGACGCCGTGGAATGGATCAAGATGCCCGGCTATCCGAGGGGCGTGATCTTCTCCATGATCACGTGCAGCCCGTTCACGTGGCGCCTGGTCGTGCCCTATCCGGGAAACCCCTCCGGCCTCGTCCTCCTTCAGACGGGAAAGACGATGCCGATTGTGTGGTGAGGCGGTGGGCGACAATCTCGATCGCTTTCCTGGCGGGGGTGTGCGCGGTCCGCGCAGCGGGAAGCCGCCCCATGCCGGCCCCCGAGGTGGTCGACGGGTTCCTCAAGCTCGATTTCTACTGGCTCTCGTCGTTTGACTTCGTTCGCCCGGCCCCCGACGCCCCGCCCGGCCCCGGCGGAAAGCAGGCGACCGGCGAGGAGCAGATTCCGGCGGGGGTCAAGAAATGGAACGGGGCCAGGGCGGTCCTGACGGGCTTCATGGTCCCGGTCAACTTCAGGGACGGCAAGACGACGCAGTTCCTCCTCATGGCCAACCTCATGCTGTGCTGCTACGGCACGGTTCCCAAGGTGAACGACTGGGTCCTCGTGAGCATCCCTGGCGGAACGGAGGTCGTCCAGGACCGCCTGATGTCGTTCCGGGGCACTTTCCACGTAGGGGCCCGGATCGACGACGGCATACTCACCGCTGTCTATGAGATGGACGCCGACGGCCCGGGAAAGCTGGCTGACGAATGAGACGGTCCGTGCTCATGGCCTCCCTGGGGCTTCTGGCCGCCGCTGCCGCCCGGGCGCACACGATGAACATGACCCAGGTGCTGGTCTCGTTCGACCAGCCCGGCACGATCGCGATCAAGATCGACGTCGACCTGACGGTGATGCTCGGCACACCGGACCTCTACTACGAGTTCGCGACCGACGCGCCCGCCCGCCAGCGGGCGACGCTGGACAGGCTGATCCCGCGGGTCCTTGACAGCCTCCAGCTGTATTCAGGCGACACGCGCCTGGTCCCGGTCTTCCAGGGCTTCACCCTGCCCGAGGCCTCGAAGGCCGATCTCCTGGACGCCTCCATGAGCAAGCTGACGAGCCTGCGTTTCCTCGCCGTCCTGCCCGCGGGCCGCCAACCCCTGCGCCTGCAGGTACCGGTAGGGGCCGAGATCGACTATCCCGTCGCCTACACGATCCAGATCCCTTCCGCCCGAGTCTCCCTCACGCGCTGGCTCGAGGCGGGAATGCACGAGAGCGACCCCTTCGCGTGGGCCGGGAAGGCGCCGCGCGCCGGCGCGACACCGGCCGCCGCCAAGGAGGCGCCCGCGGGGCAGCGGTTCGACGTCGACACCATGCCGTGGCAGCGCCAGCTGGCGCTCTACCTCCGCCTCGGGTTCAGGCACATCATCCCCGAGGGCACGGACCACATCCTCTTCGTCCTCGGGCTTTTCTTCCTCGGGATCACCTGGCGCAAGTTGATCGCCCAGACCACGGTCTTCACGGTCGCCCACGCCACGACGCTCTTCCTGTCTACTTACGGGATCTTCCGGCTGCCGAGCCGGATCGTGGAGCCCGCGATCGCGCTTTCCATAGCCTTCATCGCCATCGAGAACGTCGTGAGCCCCAGGCTCGGCCCGGGCCGGCTGGCGGTGGTCTTCGGCTTCGGGCTGGTCCACGGCCTCGGCTTCGCGAGCAGCTTGAGCGACATCCCGTTTCCGAAGCACGACTTCATCGTGGCGCTTCTCGGGTTCAACTTCGGGGTCGACTGGGGCCAGCTCTTCGTGATCGGGCTCGCTTTCCTCGCGGTCGGGTGGTTCCGCAACCGGGCCTGGTTCCACTCGCGTGTCGAGGTACCGGGCTCCCTCGCGATCGCCGCAATCGGCCTGTTCTGGGCCGGCCAGCGCATCTACTTCTACAGCCACATCTGAACCACCCGCCATTCACACAATGAGCACAAACACACGCCACCGGAGCGCCACGGGCGCCCTTATCGCCCTGCTTCTCACTTCCAACCTAGGCGCCCAAGAAACCCCGGCCGCCGGCGCGCCCAGGGTCGAGGTGCCCTTCAACCAGGAAACGAAGACCCGCCAGGAGATCATACAGACCGCGCTCGGCCGCGAGCCGGCGGACCTTGTGATCCGCGGGGCGAACGTCCTCAACGTGTTCACGCTCTCGTGGATGCCGGACTCCGCAATCGTCGTCAAAGGCGAGCGGATCGTCTGGGTGGGCCCCCAGGCCGATTGGAAGGGGACCGCCGCGGCGACGTTTGACGCCAGCGGGCTCTGGGCCGTGCCCGGCTTCGGCGAGTCGCACAAGCACATCGAGAGCACGCTCCTGTCGCCCGAGTGGGAGGCTGCGCTCAACATCCCGCTCGGCAACACCTGGACCGACGAGGGATCGCACGAGTTCTCCAACGTGAACGGGGAGCACAACGTGGAATTCTGGCTGATGGCGGCAAGGCACGGCAGCCCGCTCAAGATCTTCCCGGAGCTGGGTTCGGCGACGCCGCCGACCGCGTTCGAGCGTGGCGGCGGCTATTACGGCTACAACGAGATCTCCGAGAACCTCGACAAGAGCCTCTTCGTCGCCGGCCTCGACGAGGTCATGGACTGGCCGGCGGTGTCGGACCCGAAGAACCCCGGCTACCAGCGGATATGGGAGGACATGCAGGCGACGCGCGACCACCGCGCGGTGATCGAGGGCCACGGCTCCGGCCTGTGGGACCTCGACCGGATCAACGCCTTCGCCGGCTCGGGGATTTCGAGCGACCACGAGGCGCGCATCGCCCAGGAAGCCTGGGACAAGATGCAGCGAGGGGTCCACATCCAGCTGCGCGACACCGTCGCGGACAAGGCCATCCCCCTCTTCGTGAAGAACGGGCTGAAGGACTGGTCGAACGTGTCGCTCGTTACGGACGACCGCAACGTCTACGACACCCTGAAGACCGGCACGATGAACTACCACGTGAAGATGGCCATCCAGTTCGGCGCCCCCGTCGAGGCCGCCTACGCCATGGCGAGCTATTACCCGGCGCGCCACGCGCACGTCGACCCGCTGGTCGGCTCGATCGCCCCGGGCCGGTACGCCGACGTCGTGCTCCTGACCTCGGTCAAGGATGTGGCGATCAAGTATGTGTTCTGCAGCGGCAAGCTCGCGGCGCAGGACGGGAAATACCTGCTGCCCGTGCCTAAGATCGACTGGCCGAAATGGGCGACCGACACGATTAACGTAGGGCGCAAGCTCACGGCGAAGGACTTCGAGATCCCCGCGCCGGCTGGGCGCACGACCGTCGAGGCCGCCATCCAGACGCCGTCCTACACGGCGCCTGAGCAGAAGTACGTCACGCTTCCGGTCGTCGACGGCGTGGTCCAGCGCGACATCGAGCACAACATCATCAAGGTCGCGGACATCGACCGCTACTTCGGGCAGGCCGCCATGGGGAAGATGTTCTGGAGCGACCTCGGCCCGAAGACCCCGGACTCGGCGCTGGCGACGTCCGTATCCCATGACCTGCACGAGATCGCGGTCTTCGGCTCCAGCGACGAGGCGATGGCCACCGCTGTCAACAAACTGGTCGAGCTCCAAGGGGGGCTCGTCCTCGTGAGCCACGGCGAGGTTGTCGCCTCGATGCGCCTCGAGATCGGCGGGCTGATGACGTGCCGGCCGATCGCGGAGGCGGCGGCGGACCTGGAGAAGCTCTACTCGGCCGCGGACGGGATGGAATGGATCGGCAATCCGGGGTTTCCCCGCCGCTGCATAGGCGCGCTCATCACGTGCAGCCCGTACACCTGGCGCCTCGTGATTCCCTATCCGGGCAACCCTTCGGGCATCGTCTCGATAAAGACGGGCGAAACGCGGCCGGTCGTTCGGTGAAGACGCCTTTTGCCTGACCTTCGGACTTGGTGGCCCTCAGATTACGACGCAGGTTAGGGTATCTGCAGAAACTGCGGCATCGGCGGGGTCTTCCCGTCCGTCACTATGACGGGACAATATGCTTAATATATTAATAAACAACTGATTCCAAGTTTATTGTCAAAGCCCAGGGGAGGTATCAGGATTTCCTAGTCAGCGTTACGCCGATCGCGATTCAAGCAAAATTTGAACTTGAAGAACACGTCAAACCGGTTGAACCTGTATGCATGAAGAATATCGAGGTCGATGATGGCGTCTACGAGGCGCTGAAGAGACTGACGACCGATTTTCACCAAAGCCCGAATGATGTGCTCGCGGCTCTCCTCAATCTTCGGTCGCCGCCGGATGCGGCCGACGAGCCGTTGGTCGGCTTCCTCCTGGGAGCGGACTTCCGCACGAAGTTCACCGATGCCGACAAGTACCTGGCGATCCTCGGCTGGATCGCCACGAGGCACGCCTCGGAGTTCGGCGAGTTCATTGCCTCGCTTTCTGGCAGCCCGAGCGGCCGTCGCTATTTCAGCCTGTCCCGCGAGGAGATCGTCGAGCAGTGCCGCCACAACCAGGCCCGCCAGATCCCCAACACCCGCTACTGGGCGATCATGAACATCGACACCGCGACGAAGCGGCGGTTCTTGTCGCGGGTGCTCGAGTTCATCGGCTATCGCGAGGACGTGATAGAATTCGCCTGCGGCGTCATCGGGATCAGGCGCGCGCCCTGGCGGGCCGCGCGGCCGCTTCTTCCCTCAGCCTGACAGCGGGCGCCCGGGCGGTGCGCCGCCGGCAGGCTCAGGTTACAATCTGGTTACGACGCCGTTCCGGGGAATTTGATCCTTGTCGCGGCGAAGGCGCGCCCCGATCTGTTGGTCCGACCTCGAGGGCCGAATGCAACTGGCGTCCTTCTCATTCCCCACAAGGACCTTGTTTGGGATTGGCGCGATCCGCGAGCTTCTGCCGATACTGGAAAAGCTCGGCGTGCGCCGGCCGCTCGTCGTCACGGACCGGGGGTTCATGGACACGGATGCGTTCGGGCTGGTGGCGGCGGCGCTGGGAGGGGAGGAGGGACGGGCATCCCGGGTCATTTTCGCCGACGTCCACGCCAACCCGGTCGAGGGCGACGTGAGGGCCGCCGCCGCCGCGTTCCTCGGGAACGGCTGCGACGGCGTGGTCGCCGTGGGGGGAGGGAGCCCTCTCGACGTGGGGAAGGCCGCGCGGCTCCTCGTGAGGCGCCAGGGCTTCGACCTGGCGCGCTTCTACGACGAACCCGACTGGACCGGCCTCGCCCCGTTTGTGGCGGTTCCCACGACGGCGGGCACCGGGAGCGAGGTCGGAAGGAGCTCGGTGATCACGCTCGACGCGACAAGGCGCAAGGCCGTCCTGTTCCATCCGGAGCTCCTGGCGCGGCAGGTGATCCTGGACCCCGAGCTCACGCGCGGGCTGCCGCCGAGACTGACGGCCGCCACGGGCGCGGACGCGCTCACCCACTGCGTCGAAAGCTACACCTGCCCCGTGTTCAACCCGCTGTGCGACGGCATCGCGCTCGAGGGGATCCGCCTCATTGTCGACGCGCTGCCCAGGGCCTACCGCAGCGGGGGCGACCTGGACGCCCGCGGGCGGATGCTGGTCGCGGCCTCCATGGGCGCGATCGCGTTCCAGAAGGACCTCGGCGTGGTGCACTCGCTCGCGCACCCGCTGTCGACCCTGTGCGGCATGCACCACGGCCTCGCCAACGCGCTGTGCCTGGTCGCGTCGATGCGGTTCTGCGCGGACCGCAGGGCGGGCATCTACAGGCAGGTGGGCATCGCCTGCGGCCTGGACATCGTCCGGGGGACCGACGGCGCCGCGGACGAGGCGACGATCGCGTTCGTGGCGAGGTTCCTCGAGGGGCTCGGGCTGGGCTCCCGCCTGTCGGAGCACGGCGTCTCCCCGGCGCAGGTCGACGCCCTCGTCGAGCAGGCCTTCCTGGACCCCTGCCACCGGACGAACGTCGTCCCGGTCGCCCGGGAGGACCTGCGGGCGCTCTACCTCGAGGTCCTCTGAGGGAACCCGATGACGCCCTCCTTCGAGCTCTTCGTTGACGGCGCCTCGCGGGAGGGAACGGGCGGGGGCCGGATCCCGCTCGTCAACCCCGCGAGCGGCGAGCAGTTCGGCGAGGTCGCGGCCGCGGGCGTCGGCGACATGGGCTCCGCGATAGAGTCGGCGCACCGCGCCTGGGAGTCCGGGTGGCGCGACCTGCCTCCCGGCAAGCGGGCCCGGATCCTCTTCGGCGTCGCCCGCGCCCTGCGCGACAACCTCGAGGCGATCGCGCGCCTGGAGCAGCGCAACATCGGCAAGCCCATAAGCGACGCGCGCGACGAGGCGGAGCTCGGTGCGCGCGTGTTCGAGTACTACGCCGGGGCCGTCTCGGGCTTCTGCGGGCAGACCATCCCGGTAGCCCGCGGGGGCTTTGACTTCACGCTGCGCCAGCCGATGGGCGTCGTCGCCGCGATCGTGCCGTGGAACTTCCCCTTCCCGATCGCCTGCTGGAAGTCCGCGCCCGCGCTGGCTGCCGGCAACTCGGTCGTGCTCAAGCCCGCATCGCTCTCGCCGCTCACCGCGCTGGCGCTCGGGCGGATCGCCCACCACGCCGGGTTGCCGGCGGGCGTGCTGCAGGTGGTCCCGGGATCCGGCGCCGCTGTCGGGGACGCCCTGGTCACCCACCCGAGGACGCGCAAGATCTCGTTCACGGGGTCCACCGCGATCGGGTCGAGGATCATGCAGCTCGCGGCGCCGGACCTCAAGCGGGTGTCGCTCGAGCTCGGGGGCAAGTCGCCGAACATCGTCTTCGCCGACTCCGACTGGGAGCGCGCGGCGGACACCTCGCCGATGAGCGTGTTCGCGAACACGGGCCAGGACTGCTGCGCCCGGAGCCGCGTCTTTGTCGAGCGCGCCGTGTATGGGCGCTTCGTGGAGCGGTTCGTCGCTGCGACGCGGAGGCTTGCGGTGGGCGATCCGGCGGACCCCGCGACGCAGCTCGGCCCGCTCGTCTCGGCGGCCCAGCGGGCCTCGGTCGAGGAATACCTGGCGGACGCGCGGGCGCGCGGGTCGACCTTCGCGGCCGGCGGGGGCCGGCCCCGCCCCGAGGGCTTCTACCTCGAGCCCACCGTCCTCCTGGACGTGGGCCCGGGGGACCGGTGCTGGCGCGAGGAGATCTTCGGGCCCGTCGTGTGCATCGTCCCGTTCGACGACGAGGCCGCCATGATCCGCGAGGTCAACCTGTCGCCTTACGGCCTGAGCGGGTCCGTGTGGACCAACGACCTCAGGCGCGCGCTCCGGGTGGTGCGCCAGGTCGAGAGCGGGGTCATCAGCGTCAACAGCCATTCCAGCGTGCACGTCGAGGCGCCCTTCGGCGGATTCAAGCAGAGCGGGATCGGCCGCGATCTGGGGATGTCGGCGATGGAGGGCTACACCGAGCTCAAGAACGTCTACATCGCAGACTGACGACCATGGCAGCCCCGCTCGACCTCAAGGACCTCGCCGGCAAGGTGGCGGCCGGCGAGATCGACACGGTGGTCGCCGCGTTCCCCGACGTCTTCGGCCGGCTGGTCGGCAAGCGCTTCACCGGGAGGTTTTTCCTGGACCATGTCGCGGACGGCGCCACCCACGGCTGCAGCTACCTCCTGGCGGTCGACATTGAGATGGAGCCGATGGAGGGCTACAGCCTTGCGAGCTGGAACAAGGGGTTCGGCGACTTCGAGCTCCGGCCGGACCTTGGGACTCTCCGGCTGGTCCCGTGGCAGCCCGCGACGGCCCTTGTCCTCTGCGACCTCGCGCACGCGGACGGCAGCCCGGTCCGGGAGTCGCCCCGCGAGGTGCTCAGGCGCCAGGTCCAGCGGCTCGAGTCGCACGGCCTCGCCCCGTACGTGGCGAGCGAGCTCGAGTTCTTCCTCTTCAACGACAGCTTCCACGACGCCTTCAGGGGCGGGTACCGCGCCCTGACGCCCTCGAGCGACTACCGGATCGACTACCACACGATGCAGCCGGCCCGGGACGAGCCGTTCCTGCGTCAGGCGCGCAACCAGATGGCCGCCGCCGGAATCCCGATCGAGAGCAGCAAGGGCGAATGGGGCAGGGGGCAGCACGAGATCAACTTCGCGTACGACCTCGCGGTCCCGATGGCCGACGGGCACAGCCTGTTCAAGCAGGGCCTGAAGGAGATCGCGGCCCAGCACGCGAAGTCGCTGACGTTCATGGCCAAGCCGTGGGCCGCGGAGGTGGGCAGCAGCTGCCACATCCACGTGAGCCTCTGGCGCGACGGCCGGAACCTCTTCTGGGACCCGGAGCGGCCGGGGGAGGGGACGGCGATCTTCCGGCAGTTCCTGGGGGGGCTGCTCGCGCATTCGCCGGCGCTCTGCCTCGCCTTCGCCCCCACGGTGAACTCCTACAAGAGGTACCAGTCGGCGAGCTGGGCGCCGACGCGCATGGCCTGGTCGCACGACAACCGGACGGTCGGCTACCGGGTCGTCGGCAAGGGCAAGTCGTTCCGGATCGAGAACCGGATGCCGGGGGCCGACGCCAACCCCTACCTCGCGTTCGCCGCGATGCTCGCGGCGGGGCTGGCGGGAATCGAGAACGGCCTGGACTGCGGGGCGGACTACCACGGCAACGCCTATGCCGACGCTTCGCTGCGCTCGCTGCCCGGCTCCCTGCAGGAGGCCGCCGAGCTGTATGCGGCGAGCGCCCTCGCCCGCGCGAGCTTCGGGGACTCGGTGGTGGACCACTACGCCCACGCGGCGCGCCTGGAGGCCCGCGCGTACGCCGACGCGGTCACCGACTGGGAGCGGGCGCGGTATTTCGAGCAGATCTGAACCCGGGAGCCGCGGACCCGTGAAAACCTTCCCCGGGCGCCCGTGGCGCCCAGCCCTCCGGCCCACGGCCGTGCTTGTGGCCGCGTGCCTGCTGCCCGCGCTGGGGGGCGCGGCCGAGCGCATCGGCTACCACGAGGTGAGGACGGATGCGCAGGGGAAGATCGTCCCCTGGTACGGGGACGGGCCGCCCGAGGCCTACGACCACGTGATCCGCCAGGTCTGGAACTTCTGGATCACCATGAGGGCCGGCCCGAACGGGGTTCCGTACTACCTGCTCCACCAGGTCTGGAGGGCGGACAGGGACGACCCCCGCGGCCTGGGCGGGGACCAGATCAACATGGCGCTCTCGTCGTGGAACCTGCTCTACGGGTACCTGGGCGACCCTGCGATCCACGGCAACATGCGCCTGATGGCCGACTTCTGGATGGCCCATGGGATCGCCCCGGAGGACCAGCTTTGGGGAGGGCTTCCCTATCCCTACAACATGGACGCCCAGTCGGGAAGGTATGACGGCGACATGAGGGCGGGCCCCGGTTTCCTGCAGCCGGACAAGGCGGCGAGCTTCGGGGCGGAACTCGTCGTGCTGTACAAGGCGACGGGCGACCGGCGCTACCTCGGGCGCGCGATCCGGATCGCGGACACGCTGGCGCGCAACGTCGTGCCCGGGGACGAGGGGAACTCGCCCTGGCCCTTCCGCGTGAACAGCGCGACGGGAAGGGTCCACGAGGAGCGCAACGACAACGACCATCTCACCTACAGGGCCTCCTACACGACCAACTGGACCGGGGCGCTCAGGCTGTTCGACGACCTCTCGGCCATGAACGAGGGCCAGCCGGGAAGGTACCGCGAGACATCGCGGCTCGTCACAGACTGGCTCAAGAGGTACCCCCTGACGAACAACCGCTGGGGGCCCTTCTTCGAGGACGTGAGCACAAAGGACTACTCCGACACGGAGATCAACGCCGACACGCTCGCGGCCTACATCCTGGAGCACCCGGGCTGGGATCCCCAGTGGAGGGCGAAGGCGAGGGGCATCCTCGACTGGTCCTACCGCAGGTTTGCGAACCATGAGGCGGACAGGTGGGGCGTGGTCGTCATCAACGAGCAGACGCAGTTCCCGGTGCCCGGCAACAGCCACACGTCCCGCCACGCGGCCGCGGAGCTGCTCTACGCCGAGAAGACCGGGGACTGGTCCGCGAGGGACGCGGCCGTCCGGAGGCTGAACTGGTCCACCTACTGGGTGGACGCGGACGGGAAGAACCAGTACCCGCGCGATGACAACTGGCTGACGGACGGCTACGGGGACTTCGTGCGTCACTACCTCCGCGCGATGGCCTCGGACCCCGAACTGGCGCCGGCCGGCCAGGAGCACCTGCTGCGCACCTCCTCGGTGATCCGGTCGATCGAGTACGGGAGATCGTCAATCCGCTACGAGAAGTACGACGCGGACTCGGAGGAGCTGTTCAAGCTGGGCTCCTGCTCCCCCGGCGCGGTGGAGGGCGCGTCGGCGGCGTGGGACGCCTCCGGCCATGTCCTGCGCGTCCACGCCCACAGCCGCAGGGTGGTCATCGGGCTGGCGCGCTGACGCCTGAAACCGCAGGGGCGGGGTGGGCCGTCCCGTCCCGTGGACATTCCCCTTGTATCCGCGGCGCATGATTGGTGCGATGCGGCGCCATGCGAGTTACCACCCAGATGCTGTGTCTTGCGGCCGCGCTCACCCTGGCCGCAGATCGAGCGCCCGCCGAAGGGCCTCCCACTGGCGCAACCAGCCCCTACATCCACGCCGCCCGGGTGGACGGCCGCTGGTGGCTGATCGACCCCAGCGGCCGCCGGTTCATCTCCAAGGGGGTGACCACGGTGTCGTACGCGCAGGACACCATCTATGGCACGAGCGTCTCCCCCAGCCTCGAGACCAACAGGGCGAAGTACGGCGGCCCCGTTGCGTGGCGCAAGGCGGTCGCGCAGCGCCTGATCGGCTGGGGGTTCAACACCCTCGGCGCGTGGTCCGACAACGGCGTCGCCGAGTTCGCGCTGGGCAAACGCCACCTGGCCTATGCCCCGATTGTCGATATCGGCGAGCGATTCGTCGGCCAGAAGACAAACGGCCAGGCGTGGCTGCACGGGATCTTCCCCGATGTCTTCGACCCCGATTTCGAGGCGTCCGCGCGCCGGCGCGCCCGCGAGGTCTGCGCGCCCCTCGCCGGCGACGCCTGGGTCCTGGGATGGTTCACGGACAACGAGCTGCGCTGGGGGCCCGACTGGCGCGGCCCCGACGAGCTGCTCACGATGTTCCTCGACCTGCCGGCGAACGTGCCGGGCAAGGAGGCAGCCGTCGGCCTCCTGCGGGAGCGCTACCGCGACGTGGCCGGGTTCAACGCGGTCTGGAACACGAGGTTCGCGACCTGGGACGCCGTCATGGGCGCGTCGTCCATCACCCCGCCCGTCGTCCGTCCGGCGGTCTACGCGCAGAACGAGGAGACCGAGCGCCTCGCCGACGAATCCGACCCGAAGCGCGCCGCCTTCGTAGCCGACTGCGACGCGTTCCTCGCCGAGGTGGCCGACCGCTATTTCCGCGTGACGGGCGAGGCCGTCAGGGCCGCGGACCCCAACCACATGAATCTCGGCTGCCGCTTCGCGTATTTCCCGCCCCAGGCCGTCGTGGCCGCCGCGGCGAAGTACGTCGACCTCATCTCGTTCAACTGCTACCAGACCGATCCGGGCGGCACGGCCGCACGCTACGCGGCCCTTGGCAAGCCGCTGATCATCGGCGAGTTCTCCTTCCGGTCCGAGGACAGCGGCCTGCCAAACTCGCGCGGCGCCGGCCCAAAGGTGAAGACGCAGGCCGATCGCGCAGCCGCGTTCCGGAACTACGTCACCGCGGCGCTGCGCAACCCGAACGTGGTGGGCTACCACTGGTTCGAGCACTGCGACGAGCCGAAGGAGGGGCGCGACGACGGCGAGAACTCCAACTATGGCGTCGTCAACATACACGACGAGGTCTACGCCGAGCTGACCCGGGCGATGACCGAGGTCAACGCGCAGGCAGAGGTCCTGCACGCGGCCCGTCGGTGAAGACCCGGGATTCCGACCCGGCGGGAGCATTCACCGGACACGGATCCCGACGGCGCAGGCGCCCTGCCGCCGATGGGTCACATGCGATACTGGAGCCACGCCGTCCCGAGGCCGGCGATGACGCCGAAAAGATGGCCCTCCCATGAGGTGCCGTTTCGCGCGGGCGCCAGGCCCGCCAGCATGCCGCCGTAGAAGAGGAGCACGCCACCGGCCACCAGCAGGTCGGAAGCGGTTCTGGTGATCCAGGCGAGCGCGATCAGGTAGCCGAAGAATCCGAAGATCACGCCGCTCATGCCCGCGTGCGCCGCCCTGCGCCCGAAGAGCCACAGGAGCACGCCCTGGCCCAGCGCGATCGCAAGGGCGACCTCGAGGAACTGCGGCCCGCCGCGGCGGAGCACAAGCGCGCCCAGCACCACGAACGCCGGCAGGTTCGCCGCGAGGTGGGCGGCGCCGCCGTGGATGAACGGCGCCGTGACGACTCCGGCGAGCCCGTCCGCGGACCGCGGCACTATGGCAAGCCGCGCCGCCGCCCTTGGCGAGGCCATGCCGATCATCGTGCCCGCGATCATCGCCGCCGCCGGCCACGAAAGGTAGCACGACGGCGCCTCGGTGAAGAGGCGCAAGATAAAGCCGGGGGCGTCGTCCATCCCGCCAGTTAGGGATTCCAGGCCGGTGCGCGCAACCCGAAGGGCGGAGACGCCCAGCCGGGCCGCCCGCGTCCTCGAGCCCCCTTTGGTCGAAACATCGGCCCTCCCGGGCCCCAGCCGGCCGGATGCCGGCGGGTCCCGCCGCCGGGCGCCGGGTCACGTGCCCGTGTGCGCGGGAAGGAGGGCGACGGAGCGCTTTTCGTTGATCAGGATGCGCCTGCCATCTTCGGTCGCTGTCGCGCCCCGCTTGATGAGGTCGATGGCCTGCTCAGGCGTGAGCGACGGGTCGAGCGCGAAGAGCTTGGCGGCAAGGTTGACCACGTTCGGAGAGGCCATCGACGTGCCCGACTGCCTGAGCCTCGACCCGCCGGGCACCTGGCTGTCGACGTCGTACCCGTCGGCATGGACGGCCACGGAGTCGCCGTAGCTCGTGAAGGAGGTCTCGTCCCCGGCCTGGTTGACCGCGCCGACAGCGATCAGGTTGGGAAGGCGCAGCGAAGACGGGACGTCCTCCGTGAAGCCGGTGTTGCTGTCGCTGTTTCCCGCCGCGGTCACGAACAGGGTGCCGGGCGCGCCCTTTATGGCCGATTCCACGGCCTCGCGCCAGATGGTGTAGAGCTCGTCGGCGCGCCTCTTGCGCTCCGCGGGGTCCGCGCCTCCCCCGGTCTTCGACAGCCACATCTCAAACTCCTGGCGGTCGTCCCCCCAGCTCATGTTCACGACGCGCACGTTCCGGGTCCTGAAGTAGTCCGACATCTGGCGGAAGTCGGCGGCCATGCGCCGGGCCCATTCCGGGGTGGGCGGGAAGGGGAGGTCGGCGAGGTCGTCGTCGAACCGGGCGACAACGAGGCGCGCGGCAGGATTGCCCCGCACCGCGATCCCAGCGCAGTGGGTCCCGTGCATGTAGAACTCAATGACCTTGCTGATCTCGGCGAGCTGGTGAAGCTGCTCCGGCGAGCCCGTCTTCCGCTTCTTCTCGAGGGCGACGGCCTCGGGCGAATCGTAGCCCTCCTCGATGTCGAGCCTCCCCTTGACGTCATTGCGGACCTCCGGGTACCTGGCCTGCTGCTCGGGCGTCAGCGGGTAGAGCCAGGAGGTCGACGGCGCCCCGAAGTCGTCGACCGCGAGGCCGTGGGCGCCGCTTGCCGTGGGGTGCGGGTCGTCGAAGACCTGGCCGGGGAAGAGGCTCGTGTCGATCCCCGAGTCCCAGATCGCGACCAGCACCGGGGCCAGGGGCTGGTCGGCCGTCAGCGTGACCTCGCGGGCCGCCCAGATATCGGGCTTCACGGAGTTGTGCGCCGCGATGTACAGCTTGAGGACCCTGGCCTGGACCGGTGTGTGTGGCACGACGACCTGCGTGTAGGCCCTCATCCGGACCAACGCCTCAGCCTCGGATTCGTCCAGGGCGTGGGACTTCAGGACGGCGGGGTCGAGCTCCGTCATCACGAAGGCGAGGCCCACGGCCCGCGCGGCGAGCCGCGCGCTCGCATATGACTGCTTGGCCCAGTCGCTGACGACATCCCAGGGCAGCGGGTTGACCTCCTCCATGTACCGCCGCCCGAACGCCTCCTCGAACTCCGGGCCGGCGGCGCTCCTCGTGCCGATCGCGGCCTTCAGGTAGGCCCGCGCCAGGATCCCGGTCGTCAGCTTTGGCGAGGGCTTGTCCTCGAGGGCCCGGAGGGCATCGACGGTCGCCAAGGCGGCCTCATATTCGCCGCCGATCTCCTGAAGGCTCAGCTTTGCCGAGAGCAGGTCGCGCAGGGTCGACCTGTCCTTGATGTCATAGTCGCGGAGGTCGGACTCGATGTCGGCGCGCACCTTCGACGCGAACACGCCGAACGTGGCGTCGTCCGCCTGCACAAGCGCGGACGCCAGGCCCTCCACGGCATAACTGTGGCGGGGCATGTCCGCCTGGCTCGCAACCGTCTTCTTGGCTGCCGCCTGCGAGTACGAGGACGGCGCGGCAAGAATGAGGATCAGCGGCGCCAGGCGTGCGAGGGCGAAAAGCTGGTTTTTCATGGGGGTCGCGGAAGCTAGGCGCCGCGGAATCCCCTGTCAATTCGTGCGATGCGAGCGACCGCACCGGCACCGGGTTGTATTATGGGCCTGAAACTGGGAGCCCGCCCCGGCGACGGCGCCGGCGCGGGCCCAGTGTCAGTGGTTGTCCGGGGAGCTAAGCGCCGCAGGCCGTCACGGGGTCGGAGTGACGACGAACATCTCGATCAGCGCAGTGCCGGTCGCCCCGTTGGCACCCTCGACAACGACTGTGTAGGCTCCCGGCGCCGCGGTCATCAGGACCGCCGATTCATTGGGGCTCGCCGGGGCAAGACCCGAGGCTGCGATGGCCGCCTGGTTGCTAGCCGTTTGCCAGCCGTTGTTCGAGGCCACCTGGGTCATGCCGGAATAGACGCTCAGGGTTGTTCCCGAGATCGGGTTGGACACGCCGAAGGTTGCGAGCGACGGCCCCGTCGCGCGGACCAGCACCTGCACGGGCTTGGCGCCCTGAATGATGAATCCGCCGATCAGGGGAGAGGAGCTGTCGCCTGCTGGGCCGCGCGTCGAGAAATTGACGAGCGGGACCGGCCCGAGGCCGGGGTTGTGCAGGTAGTTCCTGCCGTTGAACGGCGTCGCAGCGAACGGGAACACCTTGTTGTACACGGCGTCGTTCCCGGCCACGTTGTCGATGTTGGCGGCCGAGCGTATCGTCAGCGGGTTCGTGCGAAGGTCGCTGATGACCGCCGTGACCGCGATCGATATGACGTCGTCGCCGTAGCGCCGCCCGTTCGGCCAGCCCCCGGCGACCGCCCCGCCCCCGAAGCCCGCCTGGATGTTGCTGTGCAGGGTGTCGCCGCCAAACACGCTCTGGTTTGAGAACCCGGCGTCGTCCGGGTAGGCCGGAAAGTTGGCGCCGCCGGCCGCGAGCCGGGCGGGACCGGTCGAAAGGTCCACCCGGATCATGTCGGGAATGAAGATCCCGACAAGGTCGGTGCGGCCGGTCGTCGGCGCCACGCTCATGCCGCTGAACGTGATTGCGTTCACCAGGGCCGCGAGCTCGGGGGTGCTGGCGTACTGCTGGAAGAGCGACGCGTCTGTCGACGGCTTCGTGCGGCTGTAGAGGTCCTTGTCCTTGAGGGCCACCAGCGCCTCGTTGAAGAGCGGATTGCCCTGCCGGGCGACCTGGACCCAGCCGCCGCTGAGCGCCGGGCCGGCCGAGCCGGCGCCGCTCGACAGGACGGACATCTGCTGCCGGCTGGTCGTCGCATACACGCCGACGACCTGCTGGTCTCCGCCCAGCTCGGACACGGGGATCTCGAGCGCGATCGTGTGGATGTTGTAGCCGCTCTGGCTGTCGAACGAGTTGGTCGAGCCCGTGCGCAGGTTCAGGAGATCAAAGACCGCGTTGATGTCCCCGTAGAACCCGTCCTCGCGCTGGCCGGCCCACGACCGGTAGCCGTTGCTCAGCTGCGCGATGGCGCCGCTCGTGTAGACATCGAGCTGCGCCGCGCTCGTCACGCCGGGCTTGGCGGGCAGGTTCCCGTTCTCGGCCAGGTTGTAGTGAGGCGTCGCGAGCCCCTGGTTGTTCGGGGGCACGATTCCCGAGCCGAGGAGGGTGCTGGTCCCGCCCACCACCTTGGTCACCGTGTACCTCTGGACCAGGTTCTGGCCGGAGTCGCCGTCCGTGTTCACGACGCCGACGTAGGACTGGAGGATCGTCCCCTGGGTCTGGTAGGTCGTCGTGAACTTGAATTGATAGGCGATCGTGTCGTTGCCCGCCGCCACGTCGGCGCCCGTCGAGACGATGATCTGGTAGAGGACGTTGTCGTCGAAGTTGTACTTGTTCGGCCCGACCCCCGGCTCCTCGAACGGATAGACGCCCAGGGAGACCTCAAGGACCTTCGCGCCGCCCGGCTGCTGGGCGACGAACGCGTAGACGTCGGTGGTGTTCGCTGCCGGATCCAGGGTGATCAGCGGGGCGTCCATGTGGCTGGAGGCAGTCGCCGTACGGGGAGCAAGCAGGACCGGGAGGGCGAGCAGGCTTAGCAAGCCCGCGATGTTCTGTGTGGGGTGTGTTCTCATGGTTGATTATTCTGGATGTTGACGGGATGTGGGGGGCTCGGGCCTAGATCGCCTCCGCGGCCGCGTGGTCGCCCTTCAGGCGGCGCGACAGGAGCGTCCTTTCGCTCGGCGTCAGCGTGCCGGAATACTTGGCTGCCTCGCCAAAGTAGGCCTTTGCCGAGTCAGGCTCGCCGCGGTTCATGGCGATCTCGCCGGCGTGGAGGAACAGCCGGGCATCCTTGGTCTTCGCGGCCAAGGCCCCGCGCATGGCGGCGTCCGCGCGGTCGTAGTCGCCGCCCGAGGCCAGGGCCCACGCCAGCGCGTCCTGCGTGAAGACATCCGCGCGGTTGGTGAGCTCCGCCCTCGCCAGGCGGACGGCCTCCGCGGAGTCGCCGCCGCGCGTCGCGAGGAACAGCGAATAGGTCCTGGGGTCCGACGCCTCGCCGCGGAGCTTCAGTTTCTCCTCCACGCTGGCGGCGGCTTCCGGCTGCCCGGCGGCGCGCAGGGCGTCGGCCAGCCACCACTGGTATTCCGGGAGGGGGTTCAGGCGCTCGGCGCGCCCGAGCGGATCCACGGCCTGGTCGGGATGACCGAGGGCGACCAGGGCCCTTCCCCTGGCCAGAAGGGCGGGAGGATAGTCGGGGACGGCCCGGGCCGCCGACTCGGCGACGCGGAGAGCATCCTCTGCCCGGCCCGCCTGCAGGTAGTAGAGGGACAGGCGCGACAGGGTCCACGCGGTGTTGGTCGGCTCGAGGGGGCTGCCGGCGCGTACGGCGCCCTCCATCGCCTCGATGGCCCCGGGCAGGTCGCCCGTGAGCCAGCGCAGGTTGGCAGCGCGGCTATAGGCCTCCAGTCCCGGCTTCAGCGCCATCATGCGCCCGCAGGCGGCGACGGACTCCGTGAGTTTTCCCTGCTCCATCAGGGCGTCGCTCAGCAATGCAAAGTCAAACGCGAGGCCGCGCCTCGAGACCAGCGTCCGCGCGACGGATTCGGCCTCCTGAAAACGGTGCAGGTTGTGGTAGACATGGCCGCGGAGCAGGAGCGCCTCGTCGGTGGAACCGAAGCGCGCGTCCATCACGTCGGCGGTCTTCTCCGCGAGCTTGTAATAGCCTGCGTCGAGAGTGCGCCTTGCCTTGGCGACGAACGACCAGCCCAGGCGTTCGTAGATCCCAAGGCTTCCGGGGCCCGTCTCCCGTCCGGCCGTCACCCGTTTCTGCCAGAGCAGGATGTCCCTGTCCTCGCGCTCGCTCCCCTCGGGTGGGACAAGGATGATCCTCTCGTCCAGGCTGGTGCCCGTTCCAGGCGACGCTGCGCGGGTCGCCCGAGAAGCGCAGAGGGCGATCGCGCATCCTCCAATTAGGAGCACCCGGCGATAGAAAGTGGGCAGCATCGGTCACCATTCGATCGACGGCGCGTTTAGGATGCATGGTCGGGAAAAAAAGTCCCGGCGCCCCGACTCGCCGGGCCGAGACGCAATTCAATCGCGGCCGGGTTGGGCCGCGTGGGTCAGATTCCCCCGGTTCACCGAGGCGCGAGCCTTGGTCCGGCGCGGTGAGGATCGGGGTCTGTTCGGGAAAACGTTAAGAGCCGTGTGGCTAGGCGATCGTTCTCTCCAGAAACCAGTAGAGGCCCGCCGCGGCGACTAGCCCGGAGAGGACGGGTATCCCGCGGCGGATGAACGCCGGGTTCTTCCGAAGCTGCCAGACGATGGGCAGGACGATGGCGGCGATCGTGATCTGGCCAATCTCCACGCCGATGTTGAAGGAGAGGAGCGGTACAGCGAGACCGTGGCCGTTCGATCCGACGCCCAGCTCCTTGAGGACACTCGCAAACCCAAATCCGTGGATCAGCCCAAATGCGAACGTGAGCGCCCAGCGCCCGACGGGCTCCGCTCCCCTGCGGAGCAGGTTCTCGATGCCGACATACGAGATGGATGCCGCGATCATCGGCTCGACGAAACGGCTCGGCAGGTTGACGACGTCGAGGGTCGCGAGCGCGAGCGTGATGGAGTGGGCCACCGTGAAGCAGGAGATGATCGCCACGATGGAGCGGAAGCTTCTGCAGACCGCCAGGAGGCCGAAGAGGAACAGCAGGTGGTCGTACCCGGTCCAGATGTGCGCGACGCCCAGCCTCAGGAATCCCGCAAAGCCCGGCGTCTGGCCCGTGGCGGGGTCGCCCGTCGCCGCGGCAGCGGCCGCGCGCGCCGGCAGATTGACTATGGCGTCGGCATCATTCGCGCCGACCAGCTTCTCGAGGAGCGTGTTTCCCCGCTCGTCCGTGACCGAGACGAAGTCGCGGTGCCCGGGAGGCAGCCGCCCCATCACCGTCGAATGCAGCGCCAGCCGGGTGGCGGGCGGCCGTGCGCACTTGAGGCGGAAGAGCACGCTGTTCCCGGAGGCAAGCGAGACGGAGACCTCCGTCCATGCGAGGGCGCCCGGCCCGGCCCGGACCTCGAGAAGCCCGGGCGCCAGTTCCTTGAGATAGCGCGCCGCCGCGCCAAGGTCCGAGGACGTCCACGAACGCGAGGGCGACCGGCCCGCCTGTGGCAGGAGCATCCGCACGTCGCTCGGCGCAAATCCCAGCGTCGCCACGAGGGCGTCCGCCCGAATCTCCAATTGGGTCGTGCTCAGTCCAGGGTCGTGCGCCTTTAGAGGCGCGGCGAACAACAGCACCAGGGCGATCGAACAGACCGGGGAGCGCACGTCCGTATTACGGACTGCCGCCCTTGGCGGATGCTGGAGCCCGGCCCGGCACACCCGCGGGGATGTCCAGGTTGGGGACGAATGGGCCCGCCGCCGCGCGCAATTTTGTCTCGCAAAGGGGGTTTCGTCTGCATCCCATTTGCATGGCCGCTCGTATGGTTAGAAAACGTTTATGTCCATCACCTTGGCCATATTTCCTGATTCGTTCATTTGGCTGGAGCCGGACGCGCCGTCTTGCGGGACGGCGGGACTCATCCTGATGATGTCTGCCGCGGGTCTAGATTCAGGTGATTCGCGCGCCCGCGAAAACGCCGAGCTCCTTCGCCGGATGGCGGGAGGGGATCGCGACGCGCTTGCCGAGCTTTACGATCGCCTTTCGCGGCCCCTCTATTCCACGGCCCGCCACATCCTCAATGACGCGAGCGAGGCGCAGGATGTGGTGCACGACGTGTTCCTGGCGCTCTGGCAGAGCGCCGCCTCGTTCGACGCCGCCCGCGGCGCGGTGTTTTCCTGGGCGGTCGCGCTTACGCGCAACCGCTCCATCGACCGCCTGCGCACGCGCACAAACCGAGCCCGGCTGCTGGGGGGCTCCATCCCGGACGACCTGGGGTACGACTCCGAGGCCGGGGCCCCCGGGATCCACGACTGGGCCGAGCTCGGCGAGCGCGCGGATGCCGTGCGAACGGCGGTGGACGCGCTGCCCCCCGAGCAGAGGCGCGCCCTCGAGCTCGCCTTCTTCTCCGGGCTCACCCAGAAGGAGATCGCCGAGAGGCTGAACGAGCCGATCGGCACCATCAAGGCGAGGATCCGCCGCGGCCTGCTGAAACTTCGCGACATGCTCGCGCACCGCCTATGATTGACGACCGCCTAGAGGAGCTCGCGGCCCTCCACGCGCTCGACCTGCTCGAGGGAGCGGAGCTGGAGCGGTTCATGGCCGAGCTCCAGCGCAATCCGGAGCTGCGCAGTCGGGTGGGTGACATGCGGCGAGCGGCCGCTGGGCTTGCCCACGTCGCGCCCGAGGCCGACCCGCCCGCGGCGCTAAGGGCCCGGATTCTCGCCTCGGCGTCCGCATCTCCAAACCGCGGCCAGGACTCGGGAATTGCGCCGGCCGAGTCCGCCAAGCCGGCCCGGGTGATTCCGTTTCCTTCGTGGGTCCCTTGGCTTGCCGCCGCCTGCTTCGGAGTGGCCGCCGTCTGGTCCGGAGGGCTTTTCCTCGCGGCCCGGTCGGAGAACGCATCGCTCCGCGAGCAGCAGCGCCTCGCGCGGCTAGGCCTCGAGCAGACCCGGGGCCAGCTGGCGGACGCGACGCGGCTCCTGGCCGAGTCCGGCCGCGAAATCGCGGAACTGGGGGCCAGGCTCAAGGCGGAGGGCGACCTGGCCCATTTCAAGATCTCCATGCTTGCATCCATGCTCGGCAACTCACCGGCGGCCCTCGCCGTGGCCGTCTGGGATCCGACCCGGGAGGAGGGGGTCCTCGCGGTCTCGAGGCTTCCCGCGCTCGAGGCGGCAAAGGACTACCAGCTGTGGGTGATCGATCCGCAGTACCCCTCGCCAGTCAGCGGCGGTGTCTTCGCGGTCGATCCGGTCAGCGGCGAGGCCCACGTGGTCTTCAGGGCGGACAGGCCGGTCAAGTCGATCGCGAAGTTTGCGGTCAGCCTTGAGCGCAAGGGCGGTGCCACGAAGCCGGAGGGCCCGATCGTGCTGCTAAGCCAGTAGGGGTCTTCCTAGCCGTTGCGGGCCCGCTCGCCGGACTCCGTGCGGGAGCTGGCCCGCTACGGGACGATCGCGAGCTCGCGTGTGCTGCGGACCGGTTCGCCGTCGGCGCCCGGCAACTCCGCCTCCAGCGTGTAGGGCCCGGCCTCGCGGGGCCACGAGAGATCGAATTCGCTCGTGGCCGAGCCGAACGGGGCGAGCCGGACATCGCGCCTCTCCCCGAATGCCAAGGAACTCCTCCCGGCCCTGCGAAGGAGCAGCGTCACGGGTCCGCTCCAGGGTCTATCGAGGTCGTTGATCGACGTCACGCGGACATGCGCGGGAGTCCCGGCCCGGGCGGAATCCTTCCAGAAGTCCACCATCAGCCCCACCGGGGCAAAGGCGTCGCGGACATACCTGTAGAACTCGGGTTCCCAGGTGAGCCTCCCGACGTCGATCCAGTGGTCGCTCGTCTGGCCGTCGGGGCGCGAGTAGCCGAGCGTCGTGAAGTGCATCACCGCGGCCGCGTTCCGGTGCGCGCGCCAGAACTCCGTCTCCGCCGCCAGGTAGGTGGCGTACAGGTGCCGGCGCTGCGCGGTCGTCGAGTTTTCCCCGAGGAGGTTCCCGTAGAGCTTCTCTGTAAGGGTCGTGGGCGTCCCGTCGCGGTTCAGCCAGAGCCAGCCGTACTCGTTGATGATGACGGGGTGGCTGCCGTCGTTGCGGATCGCGCTCCCCTGCGGGACGGGATCGGCCGTCTCGATGTCGGCCAGCCTGAATTTCGCGTCCTGGAAGTGGTACGGGTGCGACTCGAACGTGTCGCCCGGCCGGGAGGGGGCGCTGTAGCTGTTGTCCCAGGGCCGGTCCGACAGGTCGAGGCCACGCACGCTCTCGATCGCGGGCGCCGTCTGATCCGTTGCCGTCTCGTTGCTCGCGTCCCAGACGACGACGCTCGGGTGATTCCAGCGTTCCCGCATCCATTCGCCGTATTCCGTGGCCAGCTCGGCGCTCTTGAGCTGCTCCGGGTATTTGCTCCAGCCCGGGCCGCCGAACCAGACCGGGAACTCGTCCTGGATCAGGATTCCGAGCTCGTCTGCGGCGTCGTACCACGCCTCCGGGGGGAAGCCGATGCAGTAGCGCAGGCAGTTCCAGTGCATGTCCTTCACGCGGCGGTGCAGGAGCCGGACCCAGTCCCGGTTCCACGGCCGGTCCCGGCACTCCCCGTCCTCGAGAAACCGGTAGACCGTGAAATTGCTGCCGCGCATGAAGTACGGCCGGCCGTTGAGGAGCGCCCGCTTGGTCACGGGATCGAACCTGAACTCCCTCATCCCAAAGCGTGTCCGGAGCGAGTCCGACCCGCAGTCGACCTCGAGCTGATAGAGGAACGGGTCCTCCGGGGACCACGGCCTGCAGCCGGCGACCGCGATCCGGACGTCGACCGTCGTCTCCCCTCCCTGGGGGAACTCGATATCCGGGCTCCTTGTCCTGCCCGCCACCCGGCCGGACTTTGCCTCGCGCACCGCGAAGTCCACCGAGCGGCGGACGGGCGCCCCGTCGTTGCGGAGCACGGCCTGCACGCGCACGGACTGGCGCGCGACATCCGGCGCCGCCTGCGCCTGCAGGATGTGCGGGGTTCCCGAGAGGATCAGTTCCACCGAGTCGAAGATGCCCGGGATGTAGCGCTCCTTCTCGAAATCAAACCCCGACGCCACGGCCGCGGTCACGGCGTCGCGGTCGGCCCCGACGCGTATCAGCAGGACGTTCTCGGCCGGCCCGAGCGCGGCCCTGGCGTCAAAGTAGCCGGGTGTGAAGCTGGGCGCGTGGTAGCCGAGGACGACGCCGTTCAGGATGACCTCCGCGCCGTACATCGCCTTGCGGACCTTGAGCCGGGCAACCTCGGGCACGGGCTGGCCGAGCGTGAAGGTGCGCCGGTACCAGAATGCGTCGCGCGCGGGATCCTTCTGCGCGATCTGCCCCCTGTCCTTCACGGGCGGTCCGGGGGGCGGGGCGAACGCGGGGGTGGCGAGCGAGACGAGGCCCGGCACCGGCACGGTGCGGTCGAAGGCCGCCGGAGGCCGGTCCATCGTCCCCTCTGCGATCTGCCAGACGCCGTCGAGGGACAGCACCCGCCGGGGGGATTCGCCGGCACCGGCGCCTTGCGCGCACGCGGTTAGCGCGGCCAGAAGGATTCCAAAGCACCGGAGCAGCTGGGTCGGGTTGTTCATCGTCATGCCCTCGCCCGATAATGGCCGGCGCGGCGCCCTTTGAGAAGCAGCAACCGCGGGCGGGGCTTGCGGGACGGCTGGGAAACGGGCATCTGGATCCGAGGATCGCGGTCCGGCTGAAGATCCCGGCCCGCGCCGCCCCAACCCCAATACCCATGGCCAACCACGACAGACGGCGGGCGTCCCCGGAGGCACAGTCAAAGTACACGGCGATGGCGACGGCCTGCGCCGCGCTGGCGGCGCTAGCGATCCTCGCCGGGGCCGCGGGGTCAGAACCCGCCGCGCATCCGGGCGAGCCGGCTCTCGCCGGCGCATCGGTGAACGTCCGCAACCCTCCCTACCTTGCGGCCGGCGACGGGAAGACGGACGACACGCGCGCGATTCAGGCGGCGCTGGACGCCGTGGGCGCGGGCGGCGGCGGAACGGTCCTCGTGCCCGCCGGCACCTACCTTGTCGGGACCCACCTCGTCGTTCCCGCGGGCACCTCGCTCGCGGGCGTGGGGCGCGCGCCCGAGCTCTACGCCGACAAGGCGCCGGGGTCCACGCTGCTCGCCGTGGAGGGGGCCGGCCATGCCGACGGCCCCGCGTTCATCACGCTGCAGGGGCCCAATTCCGTCCTGCAGGGCCTAAAGGTCCTCTATCCCGGCCAGGTCGTCGCGGACCGCCCCGTCGCCTTTCCCTGGACCGTGCGCGGCGGCGCTGGCGACGGCGCCGCGCTCATCGACGTCCTGCTCGTGAATCCCTACCAGGCCGTCGACCTGGCTACGCAGGGGGGCAGCCGCCACTACATCCGGGGCCTCTACGGGCAGCCCCTCCTTAAGGGGATCTGGGTGGACCGGTGCACGGATATCGGGCGGATCCACGACGTCCACTTCTGGCCCTTCTGGTCGCAGGACAAGAGGATCCTCGACTTCACGGAGGCCAACGCCACCTCATTCATCTTCCAGCGCGCCGACTGGGAGGTCGTCGAGAACATCTTCAGCTGGGGATACCACGTGGGAATTGAACTGTCGGCGTCGAAGGACGGCTCGACCAACGGGCAGATGACCGACGTCGACCTCGACGGGGTGGACATCGGCATCGATGCGCGGTCGACGCAGCAGCCCGGCGTGTCCATCTCGAACCTCGCGATCGCCAACGACGCCCGCGGCACGAGCCGCGTCGCGATCTGGGGCCGGGCCGGCGCGGATGCGGGATTCCAGGAGCGGGAGCTCAACGGGCGCCACGTCCGGGAGCCCAACACGGTGGTGCTGTTCGTGCGGGGAGGCAGTTTCTGGGGCCAGCTCGACCGCGTGGTCAGGTGGGAGAATCCGGGCCTTATCTCGCTCTCCGACTCGCGGCTTGTCCCGTGGATGCTGAACGGGCCGATGATCGAGCTCCTCGCCGGCCAGGCGATGATCCACGACAACTCGATGACGATCTATCCCGGCGTGGTGAAGGGCGCGGGGCCCGGCACCGCGGTCGCCATCGGCCCCGGCGTGGCGGGGGCGATCATCCACCACAACCAGCTGAACGGGAACCGGGTCGATAACGGCGCGGGCCCGCTGGCCGACGTATCGGGCAACATGCCGTGAGCGGGCCGCGGGGCGGGCCGCCCCGTCCGCGCGCGGTCAGAGCGACGCCGTCGCCCTCGGCCTCAGCCGGAAATACGCCTTTGTGTTCGCGTGGACCGATCCCTGCCGGAGCACGTTCCTCCTGCTGAACCAGGCCAGCCGCCGATGCTGGCTGTCGGCGCGGAACCTGAGGCCCTTCCTGGCCCTGATCACGAACGCGAGGACGACGTAGTGGGTGGGCAGCCTCCGCGAGCCGCCGAACGTGCTGTTCCTGTAGAAGTGCTCGAAGGCGCCCGCGAACGCGGCCGCCGCAGGCCTGACCTCCATTCCCGTCTCCTGGCGAGCGATGCGCGCCAGCGCGGCCGCGATCCGCTCCCCCTTGAAGACGCGGCCGCCGGGGACGAACCACGTGTTCCGGGCGGGACGGTTCGTGCGGTAGCCGAGCAGCACATCGCCGGCCCCGTTGAGGATTATCAGGTCGATGGAGACGATCGGCGCCCACCGGACGAGCGTCCTGAATGCGGCCCTGGGGACCCGTCTTGGGAGTGGATGTTTCATGGGGGAATCGTTTTCGCGCGGCCGGCGCCTCTCACGGCTGGCCCGCCCGGATCCGGGCGAGCAACCTCCGGGCCGCCTCGTCGCCCGGCCTCTCGCGCAGGAACTCCTCGAGCTGGGCCGCCGCCTCGCTCTCGCGGCCTGGGGCGCGCAGCAGAGCGAGGGCGATGTTGACGCGGATCTCCGGGTAGCCAGGCATCAGCCGGAGCGCCTCCTCGAGCTGGGCCACGGCGTCCTCCGTCTTGCCCAGCGGGGCCAGGGCCAGCCCCAGGTCATAGTGCGCCTCGCCGTCGCCCGGCCTCAGGCGAAGCGCCTCCCCGAGCTGGAGGAGCCCTTCGTCCTGCCTTCCGGGCATCTTCACAAGGGCGCTCCCGAGGCTCCGGTGCGCCTCCTCGAATTCCGGCTTGATGCGCAGGGCCTCCTGGAACTGCGCGACCGCCTCGTTCGTCCGCCCCGGCGCGCCGAGCAGCGCGGTGCCGAGGTTGAAGCGGGCCTCCGCAAAATCGGGCTGCAGGCGCACGGCCTCCTGGAAGTGGGCAACCGCGTCGCCCAGGCGGCCGGGAACCGGCGCGAGGACGCTTCCAAGGTTGTTGTGCGCCGGTGCGTAGTCCGGCTTCAGGCGCAGCGCCTGCTCGTACTCGGCGGCGGCCTTCCCCGGCTCCCCGCGGTCGCCGTACCACACGCCGAGGTTGTTGTGCGCCTCGGCGAAGTCCGGCTGAAGGCGCAGGGCCTCCCGAATGTGGGCGTAGGCCTCGTCCGCGCGGCCGGGCATCGTCCTCAGGAGGCCCCCCAGGTTGTTGTGCACCGAGGCAAAGTCCGCCTTCAGGCGGATGGCCTCCTGGTACTCGGCGATCGCCTTCCCGGGCTCCCGTCGGCCCTCGTACCACAGACCCAGGTTGTTGTGGGCCATCCAGCACTGCGGGTTCCGCTCGATGGTGGCCGTGTAGAGCGCGAACTGATCCGCGTAGGTCCGGCTCTGCGCGTCGCAGAGGATGACGAAGAAGCCGACCAGCAGCCCGGCGAGGCCAAGGCCGGCGCCCCGAATGTTGGCGGATGCCCGGTCGAGGGAATGGGCGGCGCCGGCCGAGAATGCCGTTATGATCCCGATGCTCGCCAGGTACTGGAAGTGGTCGGCGACGTAGGAGAAGAGGAAGGGATAGACGTTGAAGAAGCCGAGGGCGGGGAAGAGCGAGCCGACGAAGAAGAGCCAGGCGGCGAGCGGGCCCCGCGAGCGCC
>CAZCAJ010000002.1:0-95581 GCA_964496645.1 uncultured Opitutaceae bacterium | reverse complement strand
CACGGCGCGGCCTTCGGCGCGTTCGTCGGGCTGTTCGCCCCGGGCGTGCGGCTGCTAAACGGCGCGTGCTGGGAGAGCAAGTCGGTCATGCTGCAGGCGATCAATCTCGGCCACGAAGTCGTGGTCTACGCGCTGCAGGGAGCGATCCTCGGCGCGTGGCACTGAGGCGCTGCCGGACCATTTGTCCCTCGTCGGCGGATCGTGGCAGGTGACGCCCGAGACCTACCCTCTAGAATGAAGGAGCCTAACCAGCCGCCGGAACCGGCGCGTGCCCCAGGACCGTCTCCTGCGGGGCACGAGCCGCGACATGGTCAGCGCGGTTCATTAGGGCGTTCGGCTGACCCGCGACAGCTTTCTATGTCCCCCAATGAACCTAGATTCTTCCCGGTGCAAACAGCAGGAGGGGCGCCGCTGCCATTTTCCGAAGCGGTTCAACTCGGCGACGTACTTTACGTCTCTGGACAGATAGGGATTCTGCCAGGTACCCTTACCCTCGCCGCGGGGGGAATTGTGCCCGAATCTCGTCGTGCTCTCGATAACATGCGGGAGGTATTGGAGCGGCATGGCAGTTCGTTAAGATCTGTGGTTAAATGCACGGTTTTTCTAGCGGATATCGGCGAATGGAAGACATTCAATGGGGTCTACAGGGAATATTTCCCGACAACTCTTCCCGCACGAAGTGCGCTCGCTGCGAATGGCCTGGCCCTGGGCGCTCGAGTTGAGCTCGAATGCATCGCATACGTGCCTAGCAAGATTTGAAGGACGTGCATAACCAACTGCCGAATCCGACGTCTCCGTCTGCCACGCCTCCTGCTGGGGCAGTAGGCGCGCCATCCGTCGCCGCGGATCATCAGGACGCCCGGCGCCAAGGCTGTCCGTAGATGAATCCCATCTACCAGCCCACTGTCATTCACGATGGGGTCGGTCTAGGGACCGTCATCGCTGTCGTTCTCTCCTGGCAACGCAATCGCTCGATCTGGTGGGCCATCTTCCACGGGATTTGCTCGTGGATCTACGTCATCTATTGGGCCGCGACCCAGAGAAAGTGGCCGCCGACATAGTCGTGACCGCTGCTCGCTCATCCGGCCGCAGCGGGGCCGCGATTATTGGCTGGCAAGTGAATAGGCGTTCCACGACGCCGAGCCCGCTGCCGGAACCGACGCCTGCCTCGGGCGCGTCGCCCGCGGGCCAGGAGCCGCGGGCCTCGCTGGCGCGCCTTCCCCGCCTCCGGAATCAAGGAGACCCCGCCCGCGAATGGCCTTGACGCACGGCGCCTGCCTGGGGCCGCTGTGATCCGCCCCTTGCGCGCCGCCCGGGGGATCCCGGCCGGCCGGGACGGCGCTCCTCAAGCTCACCGATCACCTTACGGAGGGCCGCGCCCGACCTCGCAAGCGCACCAAGCTCGTCGGGCGGCAGGTCGACCTGCAGGACCCTTTCGACGCCTCTCCGGGAGACGATGCAGGGAACCCCCACGCTGACGCCGCTCAGCCCGTATTCGCCTTCGAGAACCGATGAGACCGTAAGCACTCCGCGCTGATTGCGCAGGACGGCCGCGGCGATCCTCGTGAGGGCCAGCCCCACGGCGAACCAGGTGGCCCCCTTGTAGTCTATGATGTGATAGGCGGAGTGCCTCACCTCGTCCGCCAGCCTGCGGCGGGCCGCCGGCCAGTCGTCGCATTTCAAGCACTGGCGGCAATACTGCCCTATGGGCATGCCGGCCATGTTCGTCATGCTCCAGGCGGCGAACTCGCTGTCCCCGTGCTCGCCCAGGATGTAGGCGTGGACGTTGTGGACATCCACCCCGCAATGCCGGCTCAGCAGGTGGCGGAAACGGGCGCTGTCGAGCACCGTGCCGGACCCGATGATGCGCCCGCGCTTCCAGCCCGACCGCCTGTGCGCGACGTAGGTCAGGACGTCCACCGGGTTGCTGACGATCAGGACGACCGCCGCCGACGCCTGGCGCACGATCTCGTCGACGATGTCCCGGATGATTCCGGCGTTGCGCTGGAGCAGCGCGAGGCGCGACTCGCCTGGCCTCTGCTTTGCGCCGGCCGTGATCACGATCAGTCGGGCGTCGGCGTAGTCGGCCGCCCGGGCCTCGCGGATCTGGACCGGGGGAAAGAACGCCTGGCCGTGGGCGAGGTCGAGGACCTGTCCCATCGCGAGCTCGCGGTTGGCGTCGAGCAGGGCGATCTCGTCGGCCAGGCCGCTCTGGGCCAGCGAGTAGGCGAAGGTGGAGCCCACCGCCCCGGCGCCGACAATCACGACCTTCCTCGGCCGCCAATGCTCGTCTTTCATTGAAGTTTCTCGGGCCCGGCTCGGGCCGCCCCCGACGTTCGCGACGGCGCGCATGCACCGCAACCCCCGAATGGCGCCTTCCGGCCCGGCCCGCCGGGCCTCTGTCAATCCCGCGGGCGGTCCGGGGAAGGGGATTCGCCGAGCAGCCTCCGGGCCTCGCCGTTGCCGGGCTGCAGGCGCAGGACCTCCCGCAGGTGCTCCCTGGCCTCGTCGCCGCGTCCGGGAATGCCTAGCAGCGCCACGGCGAGGCCGAGATGCGCGTCGGCGAAGTCGGGTCTAAGGCGAAGCGCCGCCGCATACTCCGCCAGCGCGTCGCCCGAGCGCCCCGGGATCCTAAGCAGGGCATTGGCCAGGTTGTAGTGGGCCGCGGCCAGGCCCGGATCCAGCCGCAGCGCCTGCCCGTACTGGTCGACCGCCTCCTCCAGGCGGCCCGGGGCCCTCGCGAGGGCGCAGGCCAGGTTGTAGTGCGCCACGGCGTCGTCCGGCCCCAGGTGCAGCGCCGCCTCATACTGCGCGATCGCCTCGCCCAGGCGCCCGGGGATCCTCAGGAGGAGGTTGGCCAGGTTGTTGCGGACCTCGGGGGCGGCGGGGTCCAGGCGCGCCGCCTCCTCGTACTGGGCGACCGCCTCGTCCAGGCCCCCCGGCGTCCCGGCGAGGACCCTGGCGAGGTTGCCGTGCGCCCGCGCGTTCGCCGGGTTCTTGGAGACCGTGTCGCGCCAGATGGCCTGCTCGCTCGCATAGTCGCCGTTGCGCTGGAAGGACGCCACGCCGAGGCCGGCCGCCGCGAGGGCGATGACGGGCAGGCAGAGGCGCCCGGCAGCGGCGAACGCGCCGAGCACCGCCAGCGCGGCGACCCCGGCCAGGGAAAGGTACATGCGGTTCTCGGCCATCGACTGGCCGACCACCGGGACTATGCTCGAGGTCGGCGCCAGGATGAGCAGGAACCACGCGGCCGCGAAGCCCGCCGCCGGCGACCGCCGGAGCGCGGCGATCGTGGCCGCCAGCAGCGCCGCCAGGGCAAGCGCGTAGGGCCAGACGTCGGAGAGGCGGCAGGGCACGCTCCTGCCGTAGTCGAAGACCAGGGGGCTCGGCCAGAACGAGAGCAGGAGGTACCTCACCACGGCCCGGCATTCGCTCAGCGCGTAGTCCCACCACGGGACGCCCCCGCCGAAGCCCACGCCATAGACCAGGCTGCCGCTGCGCAGGCCCGCGACCCGGTGGCCGAGAAGCAGGAGGGTGGCGGCGAGCGCAAGGTAGAGCGTCCAGTTGCGCCGCCAGGCGGCGGCGAAGCTGCCCGATATGAACGTGCGGTCGTAGAGGAGCACCGCGAGGGGGGCCGTGACCATCACCTCCTTGGTGGCGGCCCCGGCCGCGCAGGACAGGGCCGCGGACGCGAGCCAGGCCCGGCGGGCCCCCGCGCCCCCCGCCTCCGCTCCCCTGATGAAGCAGTAGACGGTCAGCAGGTAGAAAAGCCCCATGAGCGATTCGGCCCGCTGGGAGATGTAGGTCACCGACTCGGTCAGCACGGGGTGCCAGGCCCAGACCGCCGCGACCGCGAGGGCGAGCGGGGCGGCGCACGGGCCGAAGCGCCCCGCCAGCGCGGGCCGCCGGAGGCTGCGCCGGACGATCGCAAACAGCGTGACGGCGGCCAGCACGTGAATGGCCAGGTTCACGATGTGGTAGCCCTGGACCGCGGTTCCGCCGGCCGCGTAGTTCAGGGCGTAGGTGAGGTTCAGGAGCGGCCGGCCACCGACCCCGGCCTCGTCGGGGGGCGACAGTGCCGGCCAGAGGGGCCAGAGCCGGCGGATGGACGGGTTGTCCGCGATCGAGACGCTGTCGTCGAACAGCAGGGGAACGGACATCGTGCGCCAGTAGGCCGCGACCGTCCCGGCTGCGAGAATGGCCGCGCACGCCAGGCCCGGCCAGTCCGGCCGCAGCGGGGCGGCGGGACCGTCTGTCCGGGCGGCTTCCGGGGCGCCTAGCGCTGCCATGGCCGACGCCTGTGCGGCGCCCTCCGGGGCGGCCCCGGGGGCCTCCCGGTCGCGCCCTCGGCGCCCCGGGGCCTTTGACCGGGCCTGATGGTCGGTTTCACGCCGCACTCGAAGCCCGCCGGGCCGGGAATTCAATCCACAACGGGCGCCTCAATCCCGCCGGCCCGCCCCGCCCGGGCGCATCTCCTCGGAGATCCTCTGGGCGAGCTGCGCGTCTCCCGCCAGCGCCGCGATGCGCCGGGCGCGCGCGAGCTCCACGAGCGCTTCCGAGGGGCGGTTGAGCCTCCCAAGGCGGCTGGCGAGATAAAGGTGGATCTGGGCGTCGGCCGGCCCGCACCGGGCCGCCGCCTGCAGGCAGTCGGCGACCCTCTCGTCGTCGCCGCGTTCCCTGTAGGTTCGGGCAAGCGCGATGAGGTTCTCGTAGTTGAGGGGCTGTGCGCTCCTGGCCTGAGTCATCAGGGCGAACGCCTCGTCCTTGCGGCCCTCGCCCCCAAAGAGCGACACGAGGCGCCGGAGCGCGTCGGGGTTGCCAGGATCCCGGGCCAGCACTCCCCGGCATTCCCGCACGGCCGCGTCCCTGTCGCCGTGGAAGAAGAGCAGGTCGGCGTAGGTCAGGCGGATGTAGCTGCTTCCGGGATCCGCGGCCAGCGCCGCCGACAGCGTCGCCCGGCCCGTCTCGAAGTCCGCGGTACGCCTCAGGACGTCGACCAAGGCCGTGTAGGAGGGCAGGTGGTGGCGGTCCGTCCGCAGGGATTCGAGGACGGCGGCCTGGGCCTCGCGGTATCGGCCGAGAGCGGCCAGCGCGCGGGAGCGTCCGAGGAGGAGGTCCGGCGCCCGGGGCTCGAGCTCCAGGACGCGGTCGAGCAGCTGGAGCGACCGGTCGGGGCGATGCGCCTCGAACTCGACCTCCGAGAGCCGGAGCGAGAGGCCCGGGTCGTCCGGATCGCGCAGCAGCGCGGCCTCGATCTGGCCCCGGGCCCGCGACAGGCCCTCCCCGGAGAGCGCCCCTGCGGCCGCGAGCTCCATGTCCCGCGCGTGGCGCACCTGGTCCTCGGCGAACGTGAGCTGTCCCGTGAAGGGCGGCCTGCCCCAGATGGGCTCCATGAGCCTGAGCACCTCCAGGCGCCCATAGTCGGTGTAGCCGACCGCGTCGGCGCAGGCCGGCTCCCCGAGCCAGTCGGCCGGGGGCGCCCCGCGGCCGAAGAGCGCGAGCGCCGCCTTCTCGGCGAGCATGCGGCCCATGCGCACGTTGCCCGCCCAGTTGAAATGCACGTGCTCCAGGAGGGCCTCCCGGCCCGCCGGGAGGCCGCCCGACGCGGCGTCTGAGCCCATCTCGAGCGCTGAGTCGAGGAGGACCACGGCCCCCGGGGAATCCGCGGCGACGCCCCTCGCGATGGCGTTGATCCGCGCGTCGGGCCGGAACCGCAGCCCGTCCCAGCGGATGGCCTCCAGGAAATGCCCGCGCGCCGCGGGCGCGTCGCCCTTGTCCATGAGCAGCCTGCCGAGGACGAAGTGGGCCTCGGCGTACCCGGGGTCGATTCGCAGCGCCGCGTTGGCTGCGTCGATGGCGTCGTCGGGAAGGCCGAGCTCCCACAGCCGGGTCGCCCTGGCGTACGCCGCCTCCCAGGCGCCCGACTCGGAGGAGGTCATCCCGGGGCGGTGGAGGGACGCGAAGGGAGGGCAGTCCCTCAGGTTAGCGACGACGGTCGCCAGCACCACCCTGATCCCCTTGCCCGAGGCTATCGCCACGATGTCCCTCAGGTTGGCCTCGTAGTTGCGGTACTCGGCCTCGAGCCTGGGATCGTCGCCGCGCACCGTCTTTTCGGTGAAGGTGCTCATCCCCCTCCAGTCATCGGGGCGTTCCGTGGCACCCGACAGCCGGCCCAGGAGGGCGGCGATCAGCTGGCCCGTGCGGGTGCCCCTCACCCAGATCGACGCCCGGATGACGGACAGGTGGGGCGTGGCCGAGAGGCTGACGGAGCCCGGGCCGTAGGGGCCGACAGCCTCGTTGTTGCCCATGTAGACGACGAACAGGTCGGGCTCGAATTCGGCGGCCTGCCGGGCCGCCTGGTACACGACGTGCGAGTTGATCGCGACGATCCCCAGGTTGAAGACCTCGAACCGCCGCCCGGGGTAGGCGTGGCGCAGCTGCGCCTGGAGCAGCGCGGCGAACCCGAACCCGGGCTCGGGCGTGCCCCGCGCGGCCGACTCCCCGAGGACGAAGATCCGGAGGCGCCCCGGTTCCTTGTGGCGGCTGATCCGGAAATTGAGGGGGGTTATGTCGAACTGCGCCGGGAAGTACGGAGCGGTGAAATGCGGATTGGTCCTGTAGTACCCCGGGGCGCCGTCGGGAATGAACAGGTCGGTGCGCTCGCCGTAGCCGGCGACCCGCAGCGTCCCCTCGAGGGCGAGGGCGAAGGCGAGCGGGGCGCCGGCCATGAGGAGGACGCGCAGGGGCCAGCGGCCCCCGGGCGGACCCCGGCCGGTGTCGCGCGTGTCGGGTGGCGGGGCTGTGGTCACGAGTCGGAAGTCATCCGCTGGCGGCCGGGGCGGGGTCCCGGGGCCCGCGGACGACGGCCGAGGTTGGATGGCCCTGCGGGCCGGCACAAACGAGAAACCCAGCCGGCGCGTCGGGCCGCCGGCTGGGTCTCCGGAAGCTGCGGCTCCCGGCCGCGACTCTCGGGCCTAGAAGCTCGTGAACATCGAGAGCGTGAACTTGCGCGGGTCCAGGTAGTAGAAGTTGGAGCCCTGGACCGCGCCGGTGCCGGAGTTCTGGTTGTATCCGGTGAAGACGAGGTTCTTGTTGCCGCCCAGGTTGTCCACGTTGAGCTGGTACGTGACGTGGACCTTCCGGCCGAGGGCGTGGTAGGTGGTCGAGTACTTGAGGAAGGCGATGTACGTCGTGTATCCGGGCGACCACAGCGTCCCGCCCGTCGAGGTTTCCTGTTCGCCGAGGGCCGTGGCTCCGACGCCAATCTCGAGGCCCTTGGCAAAGGTGTCGGTGAACGAGTAGGCCGCGACGACGTTGAACGTCGACTTGACCGTGCCCTGGTTGGTCGCGGCGATCGCCGTGTTGGACAGCGTTTGCTCCGCGTTGCGCAGGTCCGCCGCCAGGGTGCCGTCGAGGCTCGTGCCGCCGCTGGCGACCGCCTGCCATTCGGACAGGTGGTTGGCGAAGTAGGCGCGGCTGCCCGGCAGGTCGTTGTCCTCAACCGACTTGGGGACTGCCAGGCTAGCCTGGAAGCGCCAGTTCGGCGTCGGATTTGCCACCGCCGAGATCTCGAAGCCCGTGTCCTTCAGGTCCTCCGTGTCTGCGTAGTTGAACTGCGTCTGCAGGTTCGGGGCCGTGCCCGAGAGAACCCCCGCCGGGCCGATGTCCGTCGCGGTGCCGCCCGCCTTGTAGTAGTCGTTCCAGATGCCCTGGATGCCGATGTTGTCATTGCTGATGCGCCCGTGGGCCTTGTCCTCGTAGTAGTCCGCGGTGACGTAGTACCGGCCGTCGTCGGTCGAGAAGCGCAGGCCCGCCGAGTTCTCCTTGCCCGTCGCCGGGCCGAAGGCGTTCCCGAACAGGCTCGGCGAGGTGCCGCCGCCGATCGGCGCGAAGTTCTCGGAGAAATTGTACACCAGTGAGATCTGCTTCGTGATCTTGCCCACGAAACCGGCCGAGAAGGTGTTCCCGACGTCGGTCTCGAAGGCGTAGCCCTGCGGATACGGAAGGCCGAAGGGCGGACGCACGCTCTGGAGCAGGACGCTCGAGTAGTCGTCGTGGCGCGCCCCCAGCGTGATGTTCAGGCGGTCGTCCCAGAGGCGGGTCTGCGAGACCGCGCCAAAGTACTTGGTCTGCTCGCTCAGGTCGTGGTCGAACCAGTTGAACGGGAGCGCCTGGTAGACGACCGGCTGGCCGTTGATGTTGCTCGGCAGGTCGATCTCGTCGTTCGGGTGGTTCCAGTACTCCCGGGCCCAGATCATGTCCTGCGTCCAGTTGTTGCTGTTCCAGGGCAGGGGATAGTTCGCGAAGCTGCCGTTGTACTCGCGGGTCAAGAGCAGGTGGAACACGTCGCCCCCGGACACGCTGAGCCATTCCTTGACGGGGACGCTGAAGACGCTCGCGTCGAAGTGGTAGTTCAGCTGGCCCCGGAACTCGTTCACGCTGTGGTCCTGAACCTGCTTGTCCAGGAACATGTCCGAGTAGAGCTGGCCGAACTCGGGGTTCGGCATGCCGTTGGGCAGCTCCTTGTTGATGTCGACCGAGACGTTGGTCGGGGCCTCGAAGTTCTTGGACACCTCGGAGTCCGAGAACCTGTAAGCGGACAGCTCAAACTCGCAGTTGGAGTTGATCTCCTGGTCCCAGTACGCCGTGAGCGTGTAGTACTTGAGGTCGTTGGTGCCGTCCTTCGGCCCCACCGTGAAGTCGCGGCTCGGAAGGGCGGGGACAACCTCGGTCCCGGTGCCAGCGGGCCAGTAGCCCGGGTTCTGCAGCGCGTAGGCGTAGGGCCTGAGGATGGTGTTCGTGTAGAACGGCCCGTCGCCCAGCCCGGTGCCGCGGTAGCCGGCTCCCCAGTTCATCAGGGTGCCCTCGGACGGGATCCAGAGCTGGAAGGAGTTGGGGCCGCCCCATTCCGCCATGGACTGGTAGGAGCTTGACGGGCCGGACGGGGCAACGCCCCAGGTCGGGGAATTCGTCTGCCCGTTCCACTGGGAATACTCGTCGCTCAGGTCCTCCGCGTACTGGGGCGTGACTATCTCGTATCCTTCCACGTCGAACCTCAAGGTCGCCTTGTCGGAAACCTTGAATGTGGTCGCAACGGCCGCGCCCCAGCTCTTGATCTCGTCCTCCTTGCGCCAGCTCTCATCCCGGTCGGCGAGAAGGTTCACGCGGACGCCGAGGTCGTCCTTGTGCAGGATCGAGGCCGTCTCGTTGACATCGAGCGTCGCGCGCGCCCCGCCGTAGCTTGTGACCGAGAGGAGTAGCTCGGAGAAGTCCCGGCCGAAGACCGGCTTCTTGGTGTAGCTGGAAACCACGCCGCCCAGGTTGCCGACGCCGAAAAGGATCGAGTTGGGCCCGAGGTTGAGCTCGAAGCGGTCGACGTTGAAGAAGTCCTTTATGCCGTAGATGGGGAAGTAGTTGACCGTCGGGGGGGTCCCGCCCTGCGGTCCCGCGCCGGCGCCGCGCAGGTTGCTCGCCCATGAGTTGAACTCGTTGCCGCTGCCGACATTCGGGGTGAAGTTCGCGGGGATCGCGTTCATCGTCCACTTGTAGGCGTCGAAGGCGTTCGTCAGCTGCAGGTCGTCGATGAACTCACCGGTAAGCGCCGACACGGTCGTGGGGGTGATCGCCAGCGGCGTGTTGTTACGCCCGCCGGCCAGGGAGTTGACGGCGACGTAGCCCACGTCCTTCGACGTGTCGACCGTGAACACGTTGAGCACGACGGGCTCCTCGCTGGCCGCCTGGGTCTGGTCGGTCGTGGAAGTGGTGGTGGTTGTGGTGACTGCCTGCGCGTTCAACGAGGCGCCGAGCCCGAGCGTCAGCAACAGTGCCAGCGCGTTTCTGCATGATGGTAGTGCTTGCATTTGGTGGAGGTAAGGACGGACGTTTTGTGTATCCGCAATGGCGACTCGCAGGGCGAGAAGCGGGGTAGGGGGTGTCGACGAGCGGGGAAATTTGGATGACAACATTGTCATTGCAACAAAAAAGTGTTCCCCCTCCTCGTTTCCCTCTAACGGAGGCCGCGGGCCCCTGCGGGCCGTCGCAAACGTTTTCAGGTTGACGGTCGCAAGGGCCCTAGGCCGTGCCTACGGGGCCGAGTCGCCGTCGGGAGCAAAGCCAATGGCCGCGAGCGCCTTCCCGATTTCCGGGTTTGCCATGAAATTCCTCCAGGCGAGCCCGGACCTGTGGTTCTCGATCATGACAACGATTTGCGCCTGGTTGAGCCCCATCCAGACGGGCTGAAACCAGTCCTCGGTTTCGTTGAAGCCGTCGTAAAAGCCGTAGATGCCCCACGTCTTCGCCCCAAGGTCGCGGTAGAAGTGCTTCAGGGCCGCCATCGACTCGGCTGGCGTGTACGGGAACTCGCCGAGGGCGGCGGAACAGCAGATGGTGCCGTTGTCCGCGTTGGGCTGCGGCATGCCCCCGCCCGAGTTGATCCCGGCCGAGAGGCCCCAGCAGTCCGGCCCGTATCCGTTGTAGTGGCCGGGGTTCGCGACGCAGTAGGCCCGGTTGATCAGCGCGATGCTTCGGTTGTTTCGGAAGTAGTTCGTGAAGCGGTCCCTCTTGCCGCGCGGGTCGAACCCCAGAAACGAGAACTGCGTGAAGAAGAGGCTGCCGCCGGAGCCCTCCCCGACGTCGAGCTTGATGCCGTAGAACTCCCGCCCGTTGGCGTAGTGGTCGCCGATCGTGGTGCGGCTCCAGTTCCGGCGGTACTCGACGGCCGTGTCGGACTGGCCGGCCCAGCCCGTGTAATAGAGGCTGGGGGGGACCGGATGGGTCGGCGAGGCGATGGCAAGCAGGTAGGCGACCATCGTCTCGTTCCAGCCCACAAGCGGGTGGCCGATGTACCAGCCGTGGTCGGGCGACCAGTGCCAGTAGAGGAAATCGCCGGTCGGGCCCTGGCGGTACCAGTCCCACTCGACGCCGCGCCAGAGCGAGGAGATGGTCTCGCGAAGCTCCCGCTCGGCCGGCGTGTCGCGGTTGAAATACTGGCGTGCCGTCAGGAGCCCCTGCATCAGGAACGCCGTCTCCACGAGGTCGCCGCCGTCGTCGTAACGCCCGAAGTAGGGGATGACCCTCCCCGTCCGCCCGTCCAGGAAATGGGGCCATGCGCCGTGGAAGCGGTCCGCGCCCTTGAGGAAGCGCACGATCCTGAGCACCCGCCCGGCCGCCTCCTCGCGGGTGACGAACCCACGCTCGGCCCCGACGACGAGGGCCAGGGTCCCGAACCCGGAGGCGCCGAGCGCGACGAGGTTCTGGTCGCCCGGCAGGACCTCCAGGGCCATGCCGGCGTTCGGATGCGCCCCTTCCCAGTAGTAGCGGAAGCAGGCCTCCTGGACCATGGTGAGGAGCTCGTCGTCGCTGAATTTTCGGGTCGTCGCGGACACGGCCGCGGATCTCGGGGACTCGGCGCCCGTCGACGAGACGGCGCTGACCTCGTAGAAGGCGGTCCTCCCCGGCTTGCCGACAAAGTCCGCATAGCGGGCGAAATTGCCCTGCTGGATGCCGACCGGTTCGTATGCGATGCCGTCCCAGGAGCGGTAGACGATGTAGCGAAGGACATCGTCCTTCGGATTGAGCGACCATTTCAGGTCGAAGTGGCGCTCGCCCGCCCCTATCGCGAGCCCCGCCGGGGCGGAGGGCGGCGGCCCCGCGGCGGCCTGGCTCGGCCCGACCCGGACGTCGTCGATGAAGAGCGTGTGCGCCTTGTTGTCGTCGAGCCCCTGCTCAAACACGACGCTCGCCAGTCGGCGCATGTCGAACCTGTCGTCGTCGGTGCTGCGGTATATCGACCGGAAGCCCGCGAGCGGCAGGCGCACCTCGGACCACCGGCCCGCGGGGAGCGCGCCGCGGCCGCGCAGCATGTTGATCGTGAAGGTCGCGCCGCCGTCCGCGTCCTCGAGGTGGATGCGCGGCGATTCCTCGGGCGCGAGCCCCGTAGCCGAGAAGCACCAGAACGAGATCGTGTCCCCGTCGAAGTCGCTGACAAGGCCGTACCGTGCGCGGGTCTTCAGCAGCGCCTGCCAGTCGCCGCCCGTCGCCGACCTCCACGTCAGCCGAAGGGAGTCCGGCGGGACGAGGACGTGCTCCGAGTCCAGCGGGATCCTTCCTCCCACAAGGTCGATCGCGCTAGGCGCCGTGACGGTGCCCTCGCTCCGGAAGTAGGAGCGGGCCGGGATCGCCTGGTCGAAGACGACGTGGCGGTCGTAGCTCGACTCAACCGGTCCGCGCTCCGGCGCGGCGAGCATCGGTCCCAGGAGCAGCGGGGCGAAGGCGAGGGCTCGCATTTGGGCGGGGTGCAGCGGTTGGGGACCTGGGAAAGCCTCTTTTTGATTGCGGTGCAAACGTTGTCAAAAGGATACTTCGCCGCGTTGGAGCCGCCTGACACGGCGCCGGCCGCGCGCGGGTCCCGAACCAATAATGAAACCTAATCCCGCTATCGTCGCCGCCCTCGGGCTGCTGTCATTGTCGGCGGCGCAGCCCGTGTGGCTCGCCGCGCAGGACACCGGACCCGGCCCGGCGGGGGCCCGCGTCGAGTCCCTGCTCGGGCAGATGACGCTCGAGGACAAGGCCGGCCAGTTGAACCAGCTCTCCGTCGATTCGCTCACCGGTCCGGAGCGCAAGGTCGGGGACGGCGACCAGCTCATCAGGTCCGGCCGGGTCGGCAGCATCATAAACGTCGTGACGGCCCGCGAGACCAACGCCTACCAGAGGAAGGCCATCGAGGGCTCGAGGCTGCACATCCCTGTCCTCTTCGGGCTCGACGTGATCCACGGCTTCCGGACCCTTTTCCCGATCCCCCTGGGCCTGTCGGCAAGCTGGGACCCGGCCCTCGTGGAGCAGGCGGCGCGCTTCGCCGCGGAGGAGGCGTCGAGCCAGGGCGTGCGCTGGACGTTCTCGCCCATGGTGGACGTGGCGCGCGATCCGCGCTGGGGGCGCATCGCCGAGGGCGCCGGCGAGGACCCGTACCTCGGGTCCGCCTTCGCCCGCGCCTACGTGCGCGGCTACCAGGGCGAGCGCCTCGACGAGCCGGCCTCGATCGTCGCGTGCGCCAAGCACTTCGCGGGATACGGGGCGGCGGAAGGGGGGCGGGACTATAACACGACGGAGATATCGGAGCGCACGCTTAGGGACGTGTACCTGCCGCCGTTCCACGCGGCCGTGGAAGCGGGGGCGGGGACCGTGATGTCGGCGTTCAACGCCATCGACGGCGTGCCCGCCAGCGCCAATCCGTTCACGCTGACGAAGGTGCTGCGCCGGGAATGGGGCTTCCGGGGATTCGTGGACAGCGACTGGACGGCGGTCAGGGAGCTCATGCTTCACGGCATTGCCGACGACGAGGGGACGGCGGCGCTAAAGAGCTTCCGCGCCGGAGTCGACATGGACATGCAGACCGGCATCTTCCTTCGCAATATCCCCGGGCTTGTCCGCTCGGGGCAGATCCCGGCGGGGCGACTCGACGACGCGGTGAGGTCGATCCTCCGGGTGAAGTTCGCGCTCGGACTCTTCGACCGCCCCTATGTGGACGAGTCCCGGGTTCCGGGTCCTGATGCCGGGCGGGGCGAGGCGCTCGCGCGCAAGGCCGCGGAGGAGTCGTTCGTGCTGCTCGAGAACAGGAGGGTCGGGGGCGCGCCCCTGCTTCCCCTGGCGGCCTCGCGCGGGCGCAGGATCGCCCTGATCGGTCCCCTGGCCGACAGCGCCGAGGACATGCTCGGCTGCTGGTCGTGCCAGGCCCGGGCGCGCGACATGGTGACATTGCGCAGCGCGCTGTCCGAGCGCGCCGCGCGGGATCGGATGCGCGTGTCCTTCGCCAGGGGAACCGACGCGGCCGGCTCGTCGGATTCGGGGTTCCCCGAGGCGATCGAGGTCGCTAGGAAGGCCGATGTTGTCGTGCTGGCGCTGGGGGAGAGCGGGCGAAGCACGGGCGAGGCCTCCTCGCGGTCCGATCTTGGCCTGCCGGGTTGCCAGGAGAGGCTCCTCGAGGCCGTAGTGGCCACGGGCAGGCCGGTCGTCCTTGTCGTGTTCAGCGGGCGGCCGCTCTCGATCGCGTGGGCCTCGGAGCACGTTCCGGCGATCCTCATGGCCTGGTTTCCGGGAATGCAGGCGGGACCGGCGCTTGTGCGGACGCTTTTCGGCGAGGCCGAGCCGTCGGGGCGCCTTACCGTCTCCGTCCCGCGGTCCGTCGGGCAGGTGCCGGTCTACTACGACCACCTGAACACGGGCCGGCCCAGGGTCGACCCGATCGGCCTCGGAGATGAGAAGTCGGACCCCTACTTCGTCACGGGCTATATCGACCAGTCGAGCGAGCCGCTGTATCCGTTCGGCCGCGGGCTGACCTACACCTCGTTCAGCTACTCGCCGGTCCGCGTGAGCCCTGGGAGCGCCAGCGCCAAGTCGATAGCCGAGGGAGGATCGTGGCTCACGGTCGAGGCCGATGTGCGGAACACCGGCGACCGCGAGGGGACGGAGACGGCGCAGCTCTACATCCGCCTGCGCGGGACGAGCGTCGCGCGGCCGGTCAGGGAACTGAAGGGTTTTGAGCGCGTGCGCCTTTCCCCAGGCGAGAGCCGCCACCTGGAGTTCAGGCTTGGCCGGGAGGAGCTCGCTTTTTGGAACGCCGACATGAATTTCACCGTCGAGCCCGCCTCACTCTACGTCTGGGTGGCGCCCGACAGCTCGGCGGGAACGCCGGCGAAGGTCGAGCTCACGCGGTAACGCGGCCGCGGAACAGGCGCCGGGGCGCTTCCTGAGCGGGGGCGCTTCGCCGGAACGCGCGGACGAGCCCCCCCTGGGGGGCGGCCGGCGTCAAAGCTCGACGGCAATCACGTTGTCGCCGGCCGAGAGAAGGGCCCTGAGCGCGTCCTCCTGGAAGCGCAGGCCCCCGGCGCGGTACGGGTTTGGCTCCCGCTGGCCCCCGGTGAGCTCAGTCCCGTTCACGGTCACCGCGCTCGGGGCGAAGCAGCGGCCATTGACGCGATAGCGCACCTCCACAGGCCGGTCGCACAGGGTCACGCGGGCCGAGAACCCCTCGAGGCCGCGCGGCAACACGGGGTCGAAGACCACGTCGCCGAACGATTCCCGGATGCCCAGCAGGCAGGCGCGCACCGCGTGAAGGTACAGTCCCGGGCCGCTCGAATAGAGCCGCCAGCCGCCGCGCAGGCGCACCGTCCCCGCTCGCAGCTCCCTCCACCGGAGCGCCGCCTCGATCCGGTCGTGGAAATCCGCGTCGGAGCTCGAGAAGTACACGTTGCTCTGCCGGGGCAGGGCGCTGGCGACGACCCCACCGATGCCCACCGGATTCACCACCTGCAGCGCGGTCCAGAGGCGCTCCGCGTCGCCCAGCTTGGCCACGGCCTCGGCATAGCGCAGGTGCGCGTGGACGTACTGAAGGCCGATTTCGCGACCCACGTTCGCCGCCGTCTCGGCCCGCCTGAAAAGGTGCTCGAGGCCGCCGCGGTAGGTCGCGGGCTCGCTCATCAGGCGCACGCCGTCGGGATACAGGAGTTCCTGGGTCACGAGGGAAATATGGCGCGCGGCCTCCTCGGCCGTGAAAAGCTCGGCCAGGATCGAGCGCGTCATTGGAAGCAGCCGGTACCGGATGCCGGTCACGGCGTCCGAGGGGTGGAGCAGGGGCCGAAGCGTCCCGTCGGGGCCGGCGACGACGAATCCGGCGACGACGGACCCCGGCATGAGGCGGCCCGCGAAATCCCCGCGCATGCGCGCGAGCAATGCCTCCAGCCGCGCGAGCCGCTCCGGCTCGGCCGCCTGGCGGAAGACCTCGGCCAGCTGGCGGAACGTGTGATAGGCGAGGGCGACGGTCCACGCGCTGACCATGCGCGTGCGCATCGCGGGATCCGCGGGCTGCAGGGTGTCGTCCCAGTCCCCGTCGCCGTAGTTGACGAGCGCCGTGCCCGGCAGGAATCGCGCCTCGCACTGGTCGATGACCCTGTCGCAGTGCTGAAGGAGCGTCTCCTCGGGCCCGGCGGCGGTGAAGTCCCCCGGATCCGTGTAGCCCGTCCTCCAGCTGAGGAAGGCCAGGTCGTTGCTGGCCTCGAGGTAGTCGCACAGCGCCTTCAGCGGCCAGAAACAGACGTCGCCGTGGCTCTGGGCCTGCTGGATCGACCGATAGGGCGGGTGCATGAACCACTGGGGCCAGCCGCCGTCGCGTGAATACTGCTGGGAGAACACGGTCTCGAGCAGGCGGCGCACCACGGGCCACTCGCACGCTGCGAGCAGCCATTCGACGGACCCCTGGCATACGTCGCGCACCCCCCATGCCGCCCCGCCGTGCTGCTCGAGCCCGTGCGGGGCCGAGAAATGGATGGCGGCATTGTGGGCGAGCCAGGGCAGCATCTCGTCGAGCCTCGCCGCTCCCTCGGACCACGGGCCGGCGCCCGGCCGCCGGCCGGAGGCTGCCGCCGAGAGGCGCACGGGCGAGGGCGGCGGCGAAGCGGCCGCGGCCCCGCTGCGCCATTCGCCGCGCGCCGCCTCCACCTCCGCCGGAAGCGCGGCCGCGCCGCCGGCGGTGGCGCACATGATCACCCCGAATCGGCTCACCTTGGCCGTGCGCAGGGCAAGGCAGGGCTGGCCCCGGGAGCGCCCGTCCGCGAACAGAAGCTCGTCGCCGCCGAGAGCGGCCCCTCGGCCTCCGTCTGCCGAGGCGATGGCGAAGCAGGCCCCGGGGAGAAGGCGCCCGACGACGCTGGCCGGATCCGGCTCGCACGCGGCCCAACCGTCGTCGTGGAACACCCGGACCTCTCCGGAGTGATCGAACTCGTTCGCGTCGAGCGATAGAGCGTGGGTGACGAGGAACTCGGCCGGCTGTCCGCCGGACCCGACGCGCAGCTCCAGAAAGGCGGCCGCGCGCGCGCGCGAGCACCAGACCCGGGCCGTGACGACCTCGGTGCCGACGCGGTATGTCCAGCGCGCGTCCGCGGGCGTCATGGCGAAGGCCGACGGCACGCCCAGCTGCTGCCAGACACCCGCCCGGCGGACGAAGACGCGCTGGCCCGCCGCGCGGCCGAGCCCCAGCGGGTCTCGGACCACCGGGAGGAGGCATGCGAATGTCGGGTTTCCAAAATACGCCTGCGAGCCGAAGATCCCGGCCGCGAAGCACGTCGTGCCGAACTGGCCGGCGTCGATCCACTGCCACTCGCCGCTTCGCAGGATGTGCCCGTGCGGGCGCGCCACCGCGGCCTCCTTGTCGCGCCCGACGACATGCGCCGAGTCCGCGTGGAAAAACGCGAGGAGGCTCCCGTCCGCCCCGCGCTCCGCATGGCGCCGGTCTCCCGGAAACCACGAGTCCCAGTCCCCCTCCTCGGGACGGTCCCCGTGAAGCCAGGGCGCCGCGACAAAGAGCGACGGCGCCGGCGGCACGGAGGGCGCGTCCGGCGCGCCGGACGCGGCGGCGCCCGCCCAGTCGGCGGGCAGGACCTCGCGCAGCCGTCCGAGGTCGGCTTCGCCCGAGGCCCCGGGGTGGTCGGGGAGGTAGCGGGCCACGAACACGAACTCGGCCGCCTCGCCCGGCCGCAGGTCGACGGCGCGGCTTTGCAGCCCGGCCATCGCGGATTCGTACTGGAGCCGGCGCGACTGAAGGTTTCTGCCCCGCACCGCTGCCGGCACCCCGGCCAGGCGGTGGTCCGCTCCAAAGAACTGGACGGCGTCGGTGCAGAACGCCGCCGCCCCGCTGGCGCATGCGACGGAGAGCCAGGGATGGCGCCCGCCGGCCGCCGCCTGATTCTGGCGCGCAAGGATGACCCAGCCGAGCCGGCCGTCCTCGACGGGGAGCAGGTCTATGTACTGCGAGGTGAAGGCCTCGCTGTTGCGCACGGCGGCCTCGTCGGCCAAGCCCAGGTCCTGGGCATGGAGGACGTCGACGCTCATGGCGTCCTTGCCCGTGCTCACAAGGCGCACCTTCCAGGCCCACGCCGCGTGCTCGGGGTGCACGGCGAGCGCCGTCTTGGTCCACAATCCGTGGCGGGGGGAGTGGGCCCATTCGACCGACGAGCCGCTGCTGCGGTGGCCGACGCTTGGGCCGACAAGCGGCGCCCAGCCGGTCGCCCCTCCCTCGGTTCGCCAGCGAAGCAGGAGGCGGAAGAGCCCGTCCTCCGCGGGCCCGGGGAGAACCTGGTTGATGAGCGTGGAGCCGTGGCGGATGGCGAAGAGCGCCCCGGAAGAAGTGACCTGGGCGACCAATCCGGACCGCGACCGCAGCTCGGTCGCCGCGAAATCGGATGCCTTCATCAGCCTGAGGGTGGTCGGCCTGCGCCCGGCGGCGCGCCGGCCGGGCGCGGCCGGGCCCTCGCCCGCCGGGGCGACATGGGAGGGCAAAGCGGGCACGGAATGGGCGGCTTCGCGGGCCGACGGTTTCGCGGGGTCCATTGGGTTCAATGGCCTTTCATGCGATACGAGGCATGAGGAGGTCGGCTTGGGCGCGTTTTTGGGGCTTTCGACGCCGGGTCCGCGAAAAGGGGAACCAGGAGGTGGTGCAGACCGGGGTCGGTTTTCGTATTACGGGCGAACCCATGCCTATATGACAACATTTGCAGTGCAACATTAAATGTGGCCGGGCCCCGGCCTCCGGCCGGAGCGGCCAAGGCGGCGGGGGCCCATGCCTCGCCGTTGGTCGTTGCGCCCCAGGCGGCCCGGCTATGCGCGGCCGATGATCTGGGTGGAATCGCGGATGACCAGGGCCGCGGGGAGGTCGCCGAGGAAGCCGGGCTGCGGCTGCGGGGGGCGGGTTGCAGCCTCCACCAGGAGGCTTACCGCGCGCTCGGCCAGGTCGGCCAGCGGCTGGCGCACCGTCGTCAGGGCAGGTCGGCACGTGGTGGCCCACAGGCCGTCATCAAATCCGACCACCGAAAGATCCCTCGGGCAGCTAAGGCCTGCCGATCGCGCGGCGTCGATGGCGCCGAAGGCCATCTCGTCATTCGCGCAGCACAGCGCCGTCGGCAGCTCTCCCGCCTTGAGGAACGCCTCCATGCCGTTGCGGCCCGTCTCGGCGCTGAAGGGGCCCTCGCGCACCCACTCCGGGCGGGGCTCGAACCCCTCTCGCCTCAGGACCTCGAGGTAGCCCTGCTTGCGCTCGTGCGCGTCCCGGGACGCGGGCGGCCCGAGAAGCAGGCCTATCTTCGTGTGGCCGAGCTGGAGGAGGAGGCTGGCTGCCGAGCTGGCTCCCCCGCGGTTGTCGATGCCGACGACCGGAACGCCGATCGACGCCGGGTCCACATTGGGAGGAAGCGCGGACTTTGTCAGGACCAAGGGGCGCCGGTAGCCCTTCAGCCTCTGCACGTCTATCTCGGAGATGGGCTCCGCCAGGTAGATGATTCCGGATGAATCCAGCCCGAGGTGCTGCAAGGCCTCGTGGAAGTCCATCTTTGGCGTCCTGCGCAGCGTGCAGATGTGCACGTCCCAGTCGCGGGTGGCCGCGGCGTGCAGCGACCCGGCAAGGAAGCGGCCGTAAAACTCGGAAAAGAAAATGTTTTCATCCAGCGGCACGACCACCGTGAGCGTCGCGTTAAGCCCCCTGCGCAGGATCCGCGCGCCCGGGTTTGGGACAAAGCGCAGGCGATCCGCCAGGTCCAGGATCTCCTTGCGCCTGGCCGCGCTCACCAGGTGCGCCGTCTCCTGGCGGAGGGCGCGGGAGACGGTGGACGGGGACACCCCGAGGCGCGTGGCTATCTGCACGATGCCATCCTTGGACTTCCGTGCTCGGGTGTGAAAGGGCATGGGACGGGGCGGCGCTAGAGGACATCAAGTCGCCAATAGGGCCGCAAGCAAACTATTGCACTCGTTTGCATAATGGGCGGGCCCCGGCCAAAGAAATAGTAATAATGCGCGGGACGGGAAATTTTCATTGCGGCGGCCGCATTGGCAATGAATGTACACTAAGTATACTTTCCTCCGGCGCAGCCCACGCCGGGAGAAGAGTAAACCCCCTATCGCAAACACGTGGCCTCCATGTCCCGAGTCCTAGTCAGTATGGCTTTCAAACCATTATTGATAAATGCGATAGGGCTCGGACTCATGGCATTTGCCGCAGCGGCCGCCGGGGAGGAGCCCCGGCATGCCCCGTGGCCGGGTGCGCGGCCGGCGGCTGTGTTGTCTCCGGAGGATGACGCGCTGCTCGACGAGCTGCAGCGGTCGGCCTTCCGGTACTTCGTCGAGCAGGCGGATCCGCGCACGGGCCTGGTGCGCGACCGAGCGAGGGCAGACGGCTCGGCGAGCCAGGGCAAGGCCAGCATAGCCGCGTCCGGATTCGCGCTCAGCGCATGGGCGGTCGCCACCGAGCGGGGCTGGACTAACCGGGCGACGGCGGTCGACCATGTCCGCCTGGCGCTGCACTTCCTGGCGGAGAAGGCCCCGCGCAAGCACGGGTTCTTCTACCATTTCATGGAGATGGACACCGGCGCGCGCGCGTGGAAGTGCGAGCTGTCGCCAATCGACACCGGCCTCTTCTTCGCCGGCGCGATCATGGCGCGCGAGTATTTCGGTGACGCGGAGATATCCAGGCTTGTGGATGGCCTGTTCAACGACGTGGACTGGGAGTGGTTCCTCAACGACGGCCAGACCCTGGCGATGGGCTGGCATGACGAGGAGGGATTCTCCCGCTACAGGTGGGACCACTACTCGGAGGACATGATGCTCGGCTTCCTGGGCATGGGTGCCGTCACGAGGCCGCTGCCGGTGGGGTACTGGGACGCCTGGTCGCGCACGCCGGTCGGCACCTACGCCGGATTCCACTTCATCGAGGGCCCGCAGCTCTTCATCCACCAGTTCACGCACGCCTACGTCGACTTCCGCGACCTGCGCGACGCCTACGCGGACTATTTCCGGAACTCGGTGCTGGCCTCGCTGGCCCAGCGCCGCTTCTGCAGCGACCTGAGAAATGAGTTTCCAAGCTGGGGAGAGCGCCTGTGGGGACTGACGGCCTCGGATTCCGCGAACGGCTACAAGGCCTGGGGCGGGCCCCCGCGCACCGAGGACGCCAACGCCCTCGACGGCACGATCGCGCCGTGCGCGGCCGCCGGCTCCGTGGCGTTCGTCCCGAACGAGGCGATGACCACGCTGCGCTACATGCGCACGGCCTACGGGGACCGGACCTGGAACCGCTACGGCTTTGTCGACGCGTTCAACCCGGAGACCGGCTGGGTCAACTCCGACGTGATAGGCATCGACCTCGGGGTCACGCTGCTTCAGGCCGAGAACGCCCGGAGCGGCCTTGTGTGGGCCGTCTTCATGCAGGCGCCGGAGGTTCAGCGCGCGCTGGCGCGGGCGGGCTTCCTGTCGCAGAGGCGCGACCTGCCTTGGGCGGACAGGGAGCGGCTGCGGCTGATCGCGTCCCAGGCCTGGAAGTCGGTCGAGTCCGAGGCCTTCGACGCCCGTTTCCTCGGCATCCGGATATCCTCGGTCCTCGCCGCCGGCGCGATTGGCCTCATCCCCGAGGAGGACGCGGTCGGCCGCATCACGGCGATGCTCAAGTCCACCGTGGTCCCCCCGGGCGAACGGGCGCTCGGCCAGTATGCGGCGGGCCTCGTGACGCTTCGCCAGGCGATTCCAAGCCTGGCGCCCGAGGCCACCCAGCGCCTCGAGGCGATCGACTGGAAGACGGTCCCGAATGAGTCCAACCTGCTCGGCTCCATCAACCGGCTGGCCGTGTTCTTCCAGGTCGCAACCGGGGCCCGGCCGGCGTCGGCGTGGACCGAGCTCAAGCGGGTCTCCGAGGCCGAGGGGCGGGTCTATGTCCTGGAGCCGGCGCTGGTGCGCGACCAGCTGGTGCCCGGCCTCTGGCTGGACGAGCGCTTCATCGTCACCGGCGCCTCCGCCTCCCAGCTGGCCTACGCCATCGCGATCGAGCACCGCAAGAGCTCGACCACGACGTTCCCGCTCGACGTGCAGAGCACCGCGCTGCTCCTCGAGCATTTTCCCGCCGAGGTCGCCTCCGGCCTAAAGAGGGCCAACCTGCCGGCCGGCTGGCTCGGGCAGGCGCCACCGGTCGACCGCGCCCTGCTGCTTCTTAGCCTTGCGAACCTCCTCGCGCCCGACTGCCTGCGCGAATGGTTCCAGCAGGATCCGCTGGCGCGCGCAGGACGAGCCGCGATAGGCGAGTTCGGCCAGGCGGCGTTTGGAGGGGATAACTCGCTGTTCGCGCGCAGCGAGCTTTCGGTCCCGGAGCCCGTGCCCCCGGTGCGATCGGTGGGCGTGGCAAGGTCCTCGGCCCCGCGCGAGGGATGGAGGTGGATCCTCGTGAAGGGCCTGGACTACAAGGTCTCCGACGCGGACGTCCGGCCGGGCGACCCCGACCTCGAGCTCACCTTTGCGCTCACTTGGGACAGGAAGGCCCTGCATTTTCATGCCATCGTGCTGGACACGCCGCCGGGATTCTCGGTCCCGGCCGGCCGCCGCTCGGTCGAGGTCTTCATCAACCCGAAGCGCGACGGCCTGGTGTGGCTGAGCCCCGACAACTTCCAGTTTGCCTACAGTCCGGACGGCACGTCGATGGAATGGTTCCACAACCGCCCGGCGCAGGCCCGGATTCGCACGACCGAGCACGGCTACACGGTGGACGCGGACATCGACTGGTCGGAGCTCGGCCTCACCCCGCGGCCCGGCCTGGAGTTTGACCTGACGGCGAGCGTGACCGCGGCGGGCATCTACGAGTGGGATCCCGCGCTGGAGCTGAGCTGGCGCTATTTTCAACGCCCCGACGACGGCTTTGGCCTCGGCACCGTGCGTCTGGAGTAGTAGCCCTAGTCCCGTCAGGGTACCCCCCGAAATGGCCGCAACCCCACCACGCTGGCCTCCCTTCGTCGCCTTGCTCGCGGCCGCCCTCGCGGGCTGCGCGCGCGGGGGCGGCGCCAACCCGGGGAGCGCGCGCGTGGTCGTGAGCTACTGGGAGAAGTGGAGCGGGTTCGAGGCGGAGGCGATGCAGGCGATCGTCGACGACTTCAACCGGAGCCAGGGCCGGATCGAGGTTCGGTTCCTCTCGGTGAGCGAGGTGGACACGAAGCTGCTCCTCGCCGCGTCGAGCGGGCACCCGCCCGATGTCGCCGGCCTCTGGTCGGAGAACATACCCGACTTCGCGGAGAAGGGGGCCTTGACGCCGCTCGACCGCGGGCTCGCCGCGGCGGGGATAGGCCCCGAGCGCTACATCCCGGTGTACTGGGAGCTCTGCCGGCACCGGGGCTTCACCTGGGGGCTCCCGACGACGCCCTCCTGCGTGGCGCTCTTCTACAACAAGAAGCTGTTCCGCGCGGCCGGCCTCGACCCGGAGCGCCCCCCGCGGACCCGGGCCGAGCTCGACGACATGAGCCGGCGCCTCACGATCGTCGAGGTCGAGCGGGCCGGCCGCAGGGAGCGCGTCTCATTCGCGGACCTGACGCCCGAGGAGAGGCAGGGCCGCCACTTCGCGCTGGTGCAGGTCGGCCACCTGCCGCAGGACGCCGGCATGTACGTCTCCGCGTGGGGATTCTGGTTCGGCGCCAGATACTACGACGGCGCCAGGCGCATCCTTGCCGACGATGCCGGGAGCCTCGCTGCGTACGGGTGGCTGAGGCAGACGGCCCTGGACTACGGCGTGGACAACCTGCGCGACTTCGGAGGGAGCTTCGGGATCCAGCAATCCGGGCGCACCCCGTTCCTCGGCGGATTCGAGGCCATGGTCGTCCAGGGGCCGTGGTGGCCGAACTTCATCGCGAAATACGCGCCGGGCCTGGAGTGGGGGGTCGCTCCGTGCCCCGCCGCCGACGGCGTGGCGGGCGGCGCGCCCGTGACCGTGGCCCAGGCCGACGTCGTCGTGATCCCGCGGGGGGCCGAGCACCCGCGCGAGGCGCTCGAGTTCATCGCCTACCTCCAGCGCCAGGACGTGGCGGAGAAGCTCGCGAGGTCGCAGCAGAAGTTCACGGCCCTGAGCCGGGTCTCCGACGGGTTCCTGGCGACACACCCCAATCCGGCCGTCCGGTTCTTCATCAGCCTGGCCCGCAGCCCCGGGGCGCAGGCCCTTCCGCGACTGTCCATCTGGCACGAGTACAATGAGGAGATGGGTGTGGCCGCGGAGCGGGTCCTCAACCTGAGCTACACGCCCGCCCGCGCGCTGGCCGAGGTCGAGGGCAGGGTCCAATGGAGGCTCGACCGGGTGTCGCGCCGCTGGGACGCCGTGGGGAGCGAGCGCGTGGCGGAGTGGAGAAGCGATGACAACTGGTGACCGCCAGCGCACGCGGATGGGCCTCGCGTTCGTGAGCCCGTGGATCGTCGGCCTCGCCGCCTTCACCATCTACCCGATCGCGGCCTCGCTCTACTATTCGTTCTGCGACTACGACGTGCTGTCGAAGCCGGTCTGGGTCGGCCTGCTCAACTACCGTGACATGGCCTCGGACCAAGTATTTTGGAAGTCGGTCGCCAACACGCTGCTGTTCAACGTGATGGCGCTGCCGCTTGGGCTGGTCTCCGCCCTTGCCCTCGCGCTCCTGCTCAACCAGCCCGTCCGGGCGCGGGGCACGTTCCGGGCGATCTACTACCTGCCGTCGCTCGTTCCGGCCGTGGCGAGCGCGATGATCTGGCTGTGGATCCTCAACGGCCGCCTCGGGCTCCTCAACGCGGCGCTCGCGACCGTGGGGATCCACCATCCCCCTCAGTGGCTGGCGGACCCCGCGTGGACGAAGCCCTCCCTCGCCATCATGTCGGTCTGGGGCTGCGGCAACACCGTGGTGATCTACCTCGCGGCCCTGCAGGGGGTGCCGCGCTCGCTTCTCGAGGCCGCGATGATCGACGGGGCCTCGGCGTGGGACCGCCTGGTCCACGTCACCCTTCCCGCGATCTCCCCGGTGATCTACTTCAACCTCATCATCGGCATCATCGGCGGGCTGCAGGTCTTCGTGTCGGCCTTCATCATGTGGGGCGGCGGGGGCCCGGACCGCTCGGTGCTCTTCTACGCGGTTTACCTCTATCAGAACGCCTTTGAGTATCGACAGATGGGATACGCGTGCGCGATGGCGTGGATGCTCTGCCTGCTCATCCTTGCGCTGACCTGGCTGGCGTCGGTGTCCTCCCGCCGGCTCGTGTTCTACCAGGGGGACTAGGGGCCATGCGCATCTCCGCCAAGCTCACCACGTACCTGCTCCTCGTCGCCGGGGCCGCCGTCTTCATCGCCCCGTTCGCGTGGATGGTCTCGACGGCCCTGAAGCCGCTCGACCAGGCGCTCGCGATGCCGCCGGAGTGGCTGGCGCGCCGCTACGAGGCGCCGCTCGACGGGCGCATCCAGGAGGTCCGGCCCGGGCCCCTCGTGACGGGGCCGAGCGTCTGGGCCCTGGAACGCGGCGCCGCGCAGCCCGTCGTGCTGGCCGAGGACTCGGTGCGCGCCGGCGCGTGGCGGCCGGCGGCGGGGCCCGCGGTGCCGGTGGACGTCCTCAAGCGCGTGCCGGCGTCGGCGTCCTCGCCGTGGCGCGAGATCAGCGACCTGCCGGGCGTGCGGCGCGACGTGGTGCCATCCGCTTCGGTCTCCTCGCGCGTCGCGCTTAGGTGGGAGAATTTTCCCAGGGCCGTCGGCGCCATGCGCCGCTTCCCGCGCTACCTGGCCAACACGCTCGCCCTGTGCGTCCTGAACGTCGTGGGCACGGTGCTTTCCAGCGCCCTGGTGGCATACGGCTTCTCCCGGATCGAATGGAGGTGGAGGGACTCGCTGTTCGGGCTCCTGCTGGCGACGATGATGGTCCCGTTCCCCGTCGTGATGGTGCCCCTCTACGGGCTGTTCCGCTGGCTCGGGTGGATCGGGACGCTGAGGCCCCTCTGGGTGGGCTCGTTCTGCGCCAGCGCCTTCAACGTCTTCCTGCTCAGGCAGTTCTTCCGGACGATTCCGAAGGACTTGTCGGAGGCGGCCCGCATCGACGGCTGCGGCGAGTTCAGGATATTCTGGCAGATCGTCCTGCCCCTGTGCCGGCCGGCGCTCGTGGTGGTCGCGCTGTTCACCTTCATGGGAGTCTGGAACGACTTCCTCGGCCCGCTCATCTACCTCACGGACGATCGCGACTTCACCCTGGCCCTCGGCCTTAGGATGATGCAGACGACCGGCTCGGGCGGCATCGAATGGAACTACATGATGGCCGCGAGCACCCTCGTCATCCTGCCGGTCGTCGCGCTTTTTCTCGTCGCCCAGCGGAGCTTCGTCGAGGGCATCGCCCTCACCGGCACCAAGGCCTGAGGGCGCCCTTGCTCAGGGCGCCATGTTCCTGGCGAGGAACGCCTCGATCCTTGAATACTGCTCGACCCGGTTGGCGAGGTGGAGCATGCCGTGGCCCTCGGAGCCCACGATGTAGGACTCGTTGGGCACGTTGTTCTTCTTCAGCTCCGAGATCAGGCGGGTGGACTGCCCTATGTCCGCGATGGGGTCGTAGCCGCCGTGGGTGACGAACACCGGCACGCGCACGCGGTCGACATGCCTGACGGGGGCGATCTTGTCGAACCTCTCGGCCTCTACCCTTGGGTCCCCGAGACGGCGCAGCAGCACCGCGTACCACGGGTCGAACTTGGTGTAGTCGTACCTCCGGTCGCGGATCAGCTGCTCCCAGTCGTAGACGCCGGAGATCCCGACGGCGCAGCGGTACAGCGACGGATTCTCGACCACTCCCATGAGCGCGAGGAAGCCGCCGAACGAGCCCCCCATGATCGCGATTCGGTGGGGATCCACGATCCCTCTGGCGACCAGCGCCGTCGTCGCGTCGGTGACGTCGTTGCTCATCTTCGCGAAATCCCACTGGTCCGCCTCGGGGAACTTCCACGCGGAGCCCGGGGACGCCCGGTAGTTGGGCTTGAGGACGGCGTAGCCGCGGCTCGCCAGGAACTGGGCCTCCGAGTCGTAGCCCCAGCTGTCCCTGGCCCAGGGGCCGCCGTGCGGCACGACGACCAGGGGCGCCGGGTGCGCCTTGGAGGCGCCGGCGGGCAGGGTGAGATAGGCGTCGAGCTCGGGGCCCTCCCGCGTCTTGAACCGGAAGATGGTCTCGGGCATCATGCGCTTAGGGTCGATCCAGGGCTGCGATTTCTTGAAGAGGCCCGAGGCGTGCCTCTTGAAGTCGACCCAGTTGTACACCGCCGGCTGCCGGTCGGAGAAGGTGAGCACGAGGAAGAAATCCTGGGCCTCGTTGCTCCCCACGATGCGCACCACGAGGCCCGGGAACGAGCGGTCCAGGAACGACTGGAGCCGCTGGTACGTCTCGTCGAACCATATCTGGTGGGGCCCCTCGCGGTTCGCCGACGCCCCTATGATCTCGCCCGAGACCGGGTCGCGGTACACCCAGCCGACAAAGTCGTAGCCCTTGTCGTCGACGAGGGTCTCCCCGGCCCTTCCGGTCGCGGCGTCGAGGAACACGAGGGGGCTGGGCTTTCCCGTCGTGTGCGGCGGACGGGCGATGAGCTCGCCCGGCTTGTTTCCGCAGCCCATCAGGGTCCACTTGTCCGGGTCGACCGGGCACTTGACCCACGCACGGTCGGCCAGCCGGAACAGGGAGAAGACCCCGTCCCGGGTCGTGACGGCGAACTCGAGGTTCCCGTCCTTGTCGGGAATATAGGAGCTTGTGTCGCCGCCCTGCGGCACGGGATAGCGCTCAAGCGTGTATAGGTCGTTGTTCTCGAGCACGGGCTGGAGGACGTCGGAAAACTTGTAGGGGTCGCTGACCGTGGACAAATCCACTCCCTTCGCCCGCGACAGCTTGGCGGAGTTGAGGATGGCTGCGCCCATGTCCCTCCAGGGCGGGCGGAGCTGGTCAACGCTGTCCCAGACGATGGGATTAAGGCGGTCGGCCCTCGGGATGCCGATGAGCCTCGTGCCGCAGTACTCCTGGATGGGGTAGGTGTCTGTCAGGTTGCCGACTTCGGCCGCGAACAGGCCGATTCCGTACAGCTTCTGCGTCGACAGCTGGAACACGAGCCGCTTGTCGTCGAGCCAGTAGACGTCGGTGACGTCCGTGTCGCCGTTGCGGCCCAGGATCTCGTATTTCTGGCTCTTGACGTCGTACACGAAGAGCAGGTGGTTGTCCTCGCCGGCGGTGACGATGGCCGCGATGTGGGTGCCGGCCGGGCTCAGCTTCGGCTCCCTCAGCAGGGACGGCCGGAAAAAGTCCGCCAGCGGGATCTGCTGGCCGTCGGGAACGGGCGTGATCCGGTCCAGGTCTATCGCGCCCTTTGCCGACACCGCCGCGGCCGGTACCAGGGAGGCGGCGAGCACGGCGAGTGCCATCCTGGCCGCTGCCGACGTGGGACGCGGTTCTTGGGGCATCGGGCCAAGTCATGCATATCCCGAAACCCGATGCAATCGGCCGTATTCGGGGGACGGCCGGATCCGGCAGGCCCTCCTCGGAAAGCAGCGGCTCGCAGGCCGGCCCCTGAACCGCCATAGATGCGGGATGCACACCGACTCCCAGGCCCCCGGTGCCGGCGACCGGCCGTTCTTCCGCGTGGCGCTCAACCTGCCCCATGCCGGGCGGATCGCGCGCAGGATCGCCCGGCTCATGCCCGAGGGCCGATCGCCGGGGGGCGCGGACGCGGCGGCCGGCCGCAAGCTCGCCGCCGAGATGATCGAGCTCCTCGACCCGTGCCTCGACCTGGACGAGAACCCGCCCGGGGAAAAGGCCGGCGAGACCAGGGACCGCGCGGCCGCGCTCGGCAGAAGGCTGGTCGACCACATCGAGCGCGGCGGCTTCGGCCACGACCGGCTGGGCCAGTGCGTGCGCAACCTCTTTGAATGCCTCGAGCTCGGCCGCGAGGGCGCGGACATCTCGCTCAGGGCGGGGGAGGATCCGCGCTCGCCGCAGCGGCCGGTGTGAGCGCCCGGGGCCCGGGCGCCCGGGCCCGCGGGGATTTGCTTGGCCCCCGGGCGCCGGTTGGACAACGCTGCCGCGGCAAACGATGAAACAATCAGCAATGCCTCCTTTCCGCGCCCGGCTGCCCCGGGCCTGCGCGGCGTTCGCCGCGGTGATTGCGGCCGCCGCCGCGCAGCAGCCCCCGCTGAACTCCCACGAGGTGAACCCCGACCGCAGCGTCACGTTCCGCTACTTCGCGCCTACGGCGCGGCAGGTCACGGTCTCGCTGGACTACGACCACCACCCGATCGCGATGAGCAAGGGCGCGGACGGCGTCTGGACCCTCGCAACGAAGCCGCTAGAGCCGGCCCTGCACATATACGCCCTGGCTGTCGACGGGACGGCGATCCTCGACCCGTTCAACCCCCTGGTCGACGAGAACTTTGTGTTCAAGGCCAACCTGGTGGCCGTCGCCGGCCCGGTCCCGCAGCTCTGGGACACGACCGACGTCCCCCATGGCGTCGTGCACCACCACGCCTACCGCTCCGCTGCGATACGGGGCCTGCCGGAGGGCCTGGAGGACTACTACGTCTACACGCCTCCCGGCTACGATCCCGCGGGCAAGAGGCGCTATCCGGTCCTTTACCTGCTCCACGGCTGGAGCGCGGTGGCCGAATCCTGGCTGAGCGAGGGCCAGGCGAACTCGATCCTGGACAACCTGATCGCGCAGGGCAGGGCCGCGCCGATGGTCGTGGTGATGCCGCTCTGCTACGGCGACATGGGCTTTGTCACGGGCGGGTTGGGGCCGCGGATCGACGAGTCGAGGTTAGCGGACAACCTCGGCCGATTCAGCGACGCGCTGCTGACCGAGATCGTGCCCCAGGTCGAGGCGGGCTACCGCGTCTCCGCCGACCGCGAGGGACGGGCGATCGCGGGCCTCTCAATGGGCGGCGGCGAGAGCCTCGTCATCGGGCTCAATCACCAGGACATGTTCGCCTGGATAGGCGGCTTCAGCTCGGCCCTCCTGTACGCTGACCTCGACGTGCCCTTCCCGGCCGTCGCCTCGCGAAAGGGTGGGCCGCCCAGGCTTCTCCTTGTGGCCTGCGGCACCGAGGACGACCTCATAGCGCCCAACCGGAGGTTCGTCGCGTGGCTGAGGGCGAAGGGCCTGCGGCCGACCGCGGTCGAGACGCCGGGCATCCACAACTGGCCGGTGTGGCGCGACAACCTGATCTGCTTCGCCCCGTTGCTCTTCAGGCCGGGCCCGGCCCGTCAGTAGCGTGCGGACCGGGGGCCCGCGCCGCGTCGCGGCGTCCAGGCGGCGAACACCCTGGGCGCCGTCTCGCGCCTGGGGCGCGCGCAGGACGCAGGCGGCCGGGTGCAGGGGGGTCGTGGCTCATCCTGTGGCAGCCGCCCCGCCCGCACCTGGCGCCCCTACTGGCCCAGCAGCACGATCGGCCCCTCCCTCTCCGGGACGCCGCCCTTGCGCTCGAGGCTGACGGCGAACTTCGCGATAGACTTCACCGGCCTGGCCGCCCGGAACGCGACGCGGGCCTCGCCGGTGGCCGGGTCGACCTCGAAGACGCCGGCGCTGACGGGCGAGGGGTATTGTGTGTCGATGACCCAGAGCTGGTAGTCCCTCCCCGCAGCCGGCGCGGGCAGCCCTGAGACCGCGAGGACGCCCTCCTCGCGGCCGGGATCCCAGACCGCCACGGCGACCGGCACAGGGGGATTGCCTCCGAGGGACGCGAGCGTCGAGATCCTCAGGCGCGCCAGGTCCCCAGCGGCCTTGAGCCTTTCCGAAAGCTCCCCGGCCCTTCGGTCGGAGGCGGCGAGAAGCCGCGCCTTGTCGCCCAGCTGCGCGCGCGCCTGCTCGAGCGTCAGCTCCGCGAGGCGCCTTTCGTCGCGCAGCGACATGACCTCGGACTTGGCCGCGAAATAGAGCCGCTCGGACCAGACGAGGGCCATGCCGAGGCAGGCGGCCGCAAGCCACGGAATCCAGGCGCGGGGCGCCGCCGGGCGCCGCCGCGGCGCGGGTGCGCCCCGCGCGTCGGGCGGGGCCGGGACCCTGGCGGCGGACGCCGAGGCGAGGACCCGCGCCTTGAGGGCCGCCGGCGGGTCCGCCTGCGGGGCGAGGTAGGCGAGGGCGGCCGCTGCCTGGCGCAGGTCGCCGACCAGCTTGCGCAGCTCCGAGCTGCGCCCGAGCTCGGCGGCGAACTGCTCCCGCTCCGCCCCCTCGAGAAGGTCGAGGGCGTGCAGGGCCGCCAGCTCGCTCTGGCGCTCGTCCATCATAGGCGGTGGCCGAGCATGTCGCGCAGCTTGCCAAGGCCGCGGCGAATCCTGGCCTTGATGGTGCCGAGCGGCTCGCCCAGCCTCCCGGCGATCTCGCTCTGGGTGAGCCCGGAGAAGAACGCGAGCTCGAGCGCGCGCCTCTGGTCGTCGGGCAGGGCGTCGATCGCCGAGCGCACGGAGTCGGCGCGGTCGCCGAGCTCGGCCCAGTCGTCGGCGCCGAGGAACCCGGCGTTGGAGCCGTACCCCAGGTCGTCGGGGACCGAGCTGCCCAGCAGGCGCTCGCGGTTCTGGCGCGTCCTTAGGCGGTCGATGGATCGATTGCGGGTCAGCGTGACGGCCCAGGAAAATGCGGACCCGCGGCTGCTGTCGAAGACGGATGCGTTCTCCCAGAGCGCGAGAAACACGTCGTGGACGACATCCTGCGCCTCGGCCGGATCGTTCAGTATGTGGCGCGCGGTGGAGTAGAGGGCGCGCGAAAGGTGGTCGTAGAGCTCGGCGAGCGCATCGCGGTCGCCGCCGGCCATGCGGCGAAGGAGCTCGGCGTTGGCGCGGGCGCGCGCGTCGAGCGATTCAGCGTCGCCGGCCGACATCATCTGGACGAGAGGGACGCGCCCCCGCCCCAGGCAGACCGACCCAATCCACGCGGGCGAGGCGGGTAAAATGGGCAAAGCGAGGGACATAGGCCTCTCCTTCTCATACGCGCGGCTGGCCGAAGGGGATGCGCCCGGCCTCGCCTTGGCGAGACAATTGCTTGTTGCCATGGCGCCGATCGCCGCCGGGTTTCCCGCCACCCCCGAGGGGGAACCCTTGGCCGCCGGGGCGGCTGGCGCTGGCGACAGGCCGGGCGCCGCCTACTGGGGCCCGGAAGGACCGGGGCCGCCTTCGACCGATCAACTTCGAATAGAAGGACTTGCCAATAGCGGTTTCAGGGTTATTTGGTTGCGTCGGACCGGTTAACGAAATGATCCCGAATCCCTTTTTTCGCGCCCACGCGCAGGCTGCCCTCGGCCAACGGGGAGTCACTGGCGCAGCTGGAGCCCGGCCGGATCGCGGGCCCCTGGTGATGGCGGGTGCCGAGGGCGCGAGTGGCCGGATCCCTACGGCGTCCGCCGTCGCATCCGAGGTAATCAACGCTGAAGTGGCCGCCCACGGAGGCCCGGCCGGCGGGGCTTGGGCCGCCGGCGCCTGCTATACTTTGTGACACCGGACCCGGGCCCGATGCTGGGCAGCGGCCCGCTCGCCTTCATGCGGCTTGCGGTGGCCGACGTGGTCGAATTGAGCCGCCGCCATGCGGCGCTTCTCGTGTCCTGCACGGTGCTCCTCGCCGTCGTCTCGGGGATATACACGGCGCGCCACATATCGATAGACACGGACGAGCAGAAGCTGATCTCCCCGAACGTCCCCTGGAGGAGGACGGCGGCCGTCTTCGACCGCGAGTTTCCCCAGCTCAGGGATCTGCTGGCCGTGGTCGTCGACGCGCAGACGCCCGACCAGGCCGCCGACGCCGCCTCTACGCTGACGGCGCGGCTGCGCGCCCAGCCCAGCCTGTTCAGCGACGTGCGCCAGCCCGACGCCTCGCTGTTCTTCATGCGCAACGGGCTGCTCTTCCTGCCCCGCGACCAGGTGCAGAAGTTCGCGGACGACATGATCTCCGCGCAGCCCCTGCTCGGGATGCTCGCCGCGGACCCCAACCTGCGCGGCGTCTTTGGCGCGCTCGACCTGATGGCGCAGGGCGCCATCCGCGGGGACATCGGCAGATCGGTGATCGACCCTCCGCTGGGCGCGGTGGAGCGGGCCACCCGGGCGGCCCTCGCCGGCAGGCGCGATCCGCTCTCCTGGCAGACCCTGCTCGGCGGCAGAAAACCCGACCCCAGGGAGCTGCGCCGCTTCATCCTCGCCAGGCCCGTCCTTGACTACAAGGCCGTCGAGCCCGGGCACCGGGCGGTGGTCGCGGTGAGGGCGGCGGCGCGCGCCGAGGGCCTCGAGAGCTCCGGCGGCGTCCGGGTGCGCGTGACGGGGCCGGTGGCCCTCTCCGACGACCAGTTCTCGGCGCTGTCGGAGGGCGCCGGGTTCTCGACGGCGCTGTCGGTCGGCCTGCTCTGCTTCTGGCTCGGCCTCGGGCTCAGGTCGTTTCGGACTGTCTCCGCGGTGCTTGTCACCCTGATCATCGGCCTTGTAGGCTGCACCGCCGCCGCCGTGTGGTTGATCGGCCCCTTCAACCCCATCTCCGTCGCGTTTGCGCCGCTGTTCGTGGGAATCGCGATCGATTTCGGCATCCAGTTCAGCGTCCGCTACGCCGCGGAGGTGCCCCGGTCCGCCACGGCCGGCGACGCGCTCCGGCAGACCGCGCTCGCGATCGGCGGCCCGCTGGTGGTCGCCGCCGGGGCGACGTCCGTCGGTTTCCTCTCTTTCGTGCCGACCGACTACACCGGCGTGTCCGACCTCGGCCTGATCGCCGGCCTGGGCATGGTCCTGGCGCTGGCGTTGAACCTCACGCTGCTGCCCGCCCTGCTGACTCTCTTCGGCGCGGCCCGCGCGAGGTATTCCGTCCGTTTCTCGTGGGGAGGGGCCGCGGACCTGTTCATAGCGCGGCGCCGGGCGCCGATCCTCGTCGCTGCCGCGGTGCTGGGCGCAGGGGCCGTCGCCGCGCTGCCGAGGCTGAGCTTCGACTTCAATCCGGTCCACCTGCAGAATCAGGCCTCAGAGTCGGTCGCGACGCTCGACGACCTCATGGGCGATTCTCTGACCACGCCCTACACGGTCAACATTCTCACCCCGTCTCCGGCCGCCGCCGACGCGCTTTCGAGAAGGCTCTCGGGGCTGCCCGAGGTGGCGCAGGTCCTCGACGTCCGGAGCTTCGTGCCGGACGACCAGGAGGCGAAGCTCGACATCCTCGCGGACGCGCGGTCGCTTCTGGGCCCCACGCTCAATCCCGCGGGCCCGCGGCCGACCTCGAGCGCCGAGGAGACCCTAGCGTCTATTGCGCGGTGCGCGGGGCGTCTGCGTACGCTCGCCGGGAGCGGGGACGCCGCCGCGGCGCGGCTCGCCGCGCAGCTGGATGCGGTGCTCGCCCGCGGCAGGGGGGCGCTGCCGGCGCTTGAGGTGAACCTTTCGGACGGCGCGGGCAGGCGCCTGGACGAGCTGCGCCTCGCGCTTCAGGCCGCGCCGGTGTCTCTTGAGACCCTGCCTCCCGACATCACGGGCGACTGGATCGGGCGCGACGGCAGGTGGCGCATCGAGGTGCACCCAAAGGGCGACTCAAGGAACAACGAGGTGCTGCGCCGCTTCTGCGAGTCGGTGAGGCGCCTCGCGCCCGACGCGACGGGAACGCCCGTGGCCATCCAGGAGTCGGCGCGCACGGTCACGGGCGCATTCGCCTCCGCCGGGCTCATAGCGATCTGCGCGATCGTCGTCCTCCTGTTCCTCGTCCTCCGGCGCCCGTCGGACGTGTCGACGGTCCTGGCGCCGCTTCTTCTTGCGGGCGTGCTGACGCTGGCAACGGGCGTCGTAGTGGGGCTGCCGCTCAATTTCGCGAACATAATCACCCTGCCGCTTTTGCTTGGGATCGGCGTGGCCTTCGACATATACTTCGTCATGCGTTGGCGTGCAGGCGAGGAAGGCCTATTGCGCTCGAGCACAGCGAAGGCGGTGCTGTTCAGCGCCCTCACCACGGGGACCGCATTCGGCAGCCTGGCTCTCTCGCGGTCCCCTGGGATGGCGGACATGGGCAAGCTGCTCAGCCTCGCGCTATTCTTCACGCTGGTCTGCACGTTCTTCGTCCTGCCGGCCCTGCTCGGGCCGGCCGCGGCCTCGCCGAAGGACGGCGGCAAGACGTGAGCCGCACAGCGCTGTCGCTCTCTCTGTGCATGGCGCTGCTGGGTGCCGGGTGCGCGACGGTGCCGAGCGATCCCGACGCGAGGGCGGCCTACCGGGAGGCCAATGATCCCCTCGAGCCGCTCAACCGGAAGGTCTTCGGCTTCAACCTCCTCCTTGACCGCGCCGTGATCAAGCCGGTGGCGAAGGGATATGTTCGCGTCGTCCCGCGGTGGGGGCGGGATGCCATCCGAAACCTGGTATCCAACCTGAACGAGCCGCTGGTGTTCACCAACAACGTGCTCCAGGGACAGTTCACGAGGGCAGGGAAGACCGCGTGCCGGTTCGTCCTCGACAGCTCGCTCGGGCTGGGCGGCCTTCTCGACTTCGCGGGGCGCAACGGCCTTCCGAGGGAGACGGGCGACTTCGGGCAGACGCTGCACGCATGGGGCGTGCCCGAGGGGCCCTACCTTGTCCTGCCGGTGCTCGGGCCCTCGAATCCGCGCGACGGCGTCGGCATCGGGGTCGACTCCTACATCAACCCATACCGCTTCGTGGTCGAGGCCAACCACTATCCGACCGTCATCGCCTTCGGTCCGATAATCGTGGGAGGCGTCGACCAGCGCTCCCGCGCCATAGATGCGCTGGACGCAATCGAGAAGGAGTCGGTCGACTTCTACGCGGCGCTCCGCAGCTATTTCCGCCAGAACAGGGCGGCGCAGCTGGCGGGCCGCGAGGCGCCGCCCGCGCCGGTCCAGGAAAACATCTACGATGACCCCGGCGCCGCGGCTCGCCCGAAGGGGGCCGAGGACTCTGGCGGACTCAGCCGCTGAGCTCGGCGGTCTTCTTCTTTAGCAGCTCGATGAGCGCGGCGGCGCCACCTTGGCGGACCACCGACGAGAATTCCGACCGCCGGGCCGCCAGCTCGCTGATCGATCCGCTTAGATAGACATCGATCACCTGCCAGCGCCCGTTGCGGTCCCGCATGAGGTAGTCGAGGCGGACGGGCTCGGGATCATTGGTCTTTAGCTGCGTGTGCACGATGACGTCGCCGCTCTCGAGGCGCGTCGTCGAGGGATCAACCGTGAAGCGCTCGCCCGAGTAGCTGCTGAAGCGATTGGCGTAGGTTGCGATGCTGAACTGGCTGAAGGCGTCGACCAGCTGCCCCTGCTGCTCCGGCGTCAGCGACCTCCAGGGCGGGCCCATGACGAGGCGCGTCATGAGCGGCAGATCAAGGGCTTTGCGGATTTCCGGCTCGAGTAGGTTCTTGCGCCCGGAGAAGCCGATCGTGGGGCCTTGCTTCATCGACGAGATAAGCGCGTCGCAGAAGGCCTGGACCGTCTCTGGAGGGGTGGGCTCGGCCTCGGCCCTGGAGAAGGGCACAGAGGAGAATGCCCCTAAGGAAAGGGCAATCGAAAGCATGCGGCGCCGATTCATGTATCACAGGGCACTATTGCGAGTCGCCGCCGTCAAGGAAACGCGGACATCCAGATACCCGGGTCAGCGTCGACGGATGCGGGTTAAGCGTTTCGGTCATTGCAGGGAATCACAGACAACAGAATCCGCCTGTTGTTTCGCTGCCGCTGCGCCGGCGGAGCAGCGGGCGCTCGGAGGCGTGGCCCCGTTTCTCGGGAGCCGGCGCGCAGCGGCGCGGCAATCAAGCAAAATAACAAAATATGTAATTTAGACTTGTCTAATATGTGTGCGTTATCGATGTTCGTGCCCCGATGACGTTTGATCCCCCGAAGCAACAATTGGTGTGGCCCATTCTTGGGATTCTGCTCGTCGGAGTCTTTTCGGTCAGTGCGCAGGATCCCGGGACCGTCGGAGGCATCCTCGATCGAAGGGTAGAGGACTTTCTTGTGGAGGGTCAGGAGGCCAGGACCGTCCTGGAAGGGATCGGCGCGGCATACCGGTTTCCCGTCTTGGTTGAACCGGAAGTCAAGGGGACGGTGACATTCGAGGTGCACAACGCGACCGTGAGGACCGTTCTCGAGGCGGTCTGTCAGCCAAAGGGCTGGAGCTACGAGGTCTCAGATCGGGGGTACCTGCTCATCCGTCGATTCGTGACAAGGATCTACCCCGTGGACTACCTCCAGATGACCCAAACGGGGTCCAGCTCGGCAAGCATCAGCCTGAGCGAGAATGCTGGCGCCGGGACCGGCGGGGCGTTGGGCACCGTTGCCGGAGGCGCATTCCAGCCCCTTGGAGCCATCGGGTCCACTGCCGCGGGAATCGCCGTCGGGCAGGTCGGCGCAGCCGCCACCGTCAGCGGGGGAAGCTCGACGTTAAGCGTCTCGCAACAGAACGATGCGGATTTCTGGGGTAGACTGGAATCAGATCTGAAGGGTATGGTGGGCGAAGGCGAGACGCTGGTGGTCAATCGGTTCGCCGGGCTGGTTCAGCTCCGCGGATCCCTGCGCACGCATGCCGTCATGGAAGGTTACCTGCGGCGGGTTCTGCAGCGGGTCGGCCGCCAAGCACGAATCTCTGTGAAGATCGTGGAAGTCGATCTGAACAACCAATCGAAGGCTGGAATCGATTGGAGCGTCGCCGGAGCTTCGCTCGGACGCATCGCCAACACGAGCATAGGCATCACCAGTGCTTCGACGGCCACCGGGTCCGCTGCACAGATAGGGCCGATCACGCTTAATCCGAACACGTTCACCGGCACGATAGGGATCGGCGGCGTGCAGGCGGCGTTAAGTGCACTTTCGGAGCAGGGCACGGTCCGCGTCGAATCCAAGCCCGAAGTTGCCGCCCTGAACAACCAGACGGCCTTCGTCCAGGTGAGCGAGGACCAGCCTTTTTTCAGCCGGACAAGCACCACAACGATCAACGCGGGTGGCACGCCGCAAGCCGGGACCCAGCCGATCGTGAACACAAACTATACCGAGAGTACCGTCTCCTTCGGCAACTTTCTGGAGATAACGGTGCAGATTGCGGACGACCTCACCACGAAGCTCTCCCTTTCGCCGGCGATAACCGAGCTCAAGGGAACTGTAACGTCGCCGGACGGCCAGGAAACGGCACCCGTCACTGATACCAAGAGGGCGCGTACCACCGTGACCCTGCGCAATCACGAGACCGCTGTTATCGGCGGTTTTATCACGGAGACTGTTGCGAGAGACAGGCGAGGGATCCCGATGCTGTCCAGTGTGCCCGTCCTCGGAAACGCCTTCGCGACCTCGGCGAACGCAAGGACCCGGACCGAGCTCGTCTTCTTCGTCACCGTCAACGCAGAGGAGCCTCCCGCGCTGACACCGGTCGAGGTGGACGGCCCGGAGCCGCGGGACTCGGACCGTGCGGCGCGCTACTTTACCGACCCCATGCGCGAGGGCCAAAGGGTCGAGAGAATAGACGTGGGGGGTGTCTGAAATGACCCAGGCGGCGTCAACTCCCGATCGCCTAGGGGACCACCTCGACCTGTTCCTCCTTGAGAAGCTGCTCGGGAACGGCGTCTCGGAGCGGCAGGTCGCCTCAGCGCAGTCCTATCATCGGGCGGTCGAAGGTCGCCAGCCGATCAGCCGGACGATCGTCGAGCTCGGACTAGCAACGGACGCGGCGGTGGCGCAATGGGTAGCGGAATTCTACGGATGGAGATACCTGCCTAGGGAGGAGCTTCGCATTGATGGCGATTCGCACAAGGCGCTTCCTGAGGCGATTGCAAGGAATCGGGACGCCCTCGTCATTTCGCGACAGGGTACCCGGCTGACCGTGGCCGTTGCGGATCCGTCTACCCCTCAGTTTGCGCAGGTCAGGTATGCGCTCGAAGGTAACTCGATCGACTGGGTGGTTTCGCCTCAGGCCGACATTGCCGCGCGGGTCGCCGAGGCGTATTCGACAAGTCTGGATGTCCGCGACAACGAGCTCGAAAGATTCGTGGAGGACATGATCCGCGAGGCGGCCCACACCCGCGGACTGTCCGATATCCATTGTATACCCGACGACAGGAGCTGTGAAATCAGGTGGCGTATCGACGGCGACCTCGTTCCATGGGGAACGCTGCCGGGCGCGATGAAGGAGGCGGTCTCGGCGCAACTGAAGCTCTCGTCGACTCGGGGTGCGGACGGCCGATCGCGCAGCTCGGCCGCGTCGGGCGGGCTTGACGTAGCCAACCGTCTCGACGCCCAGGATGCCTCCGCAGTCCGCGAATACGGAAGCAAGCGCGTCTCTCTGCGCTATTCCGTGATCCCCGCGATCAACGGCGAGAGCATCGTTATCCGGATTCTGGACCAGAGCGCGCAGGTAGGGTCTCTGGAGGACCTAGGTATGCTCGAGGACACGGCCATGCACTTTCGGACCGAGCTCAAAAGGCCGAACGGAATCATCCTCGTGTCCGGCCCGACGGGGCACGGAAAGAGCACGACCCTCGCAGCGGCCGTCCCGTGGCTAGACTCAAGGAACAAGCGGGTGCTCAGCGTCGAGGATCCCGTCGAGTACCGGCTGCGGACGGTGACCCAGGCGCCTGTGAGCGCCAGGATGCCATTTGCATCGGCCCTTCGGGCCTTTCTCAGGCACAATCCGGACATCATCATAGTCGGCGAGATTCGCGATGGCGAGACGGCGTCCCTCGCGGTGAGGCTGGCGCTCACCGGACACCTGATCCTCAGCACGATCCACGCAAACACGGCGATTCAGTCGCTCTGCCGGCTGCTCGACCTCGGGGCCGAGGCATCGATGATTGCGTCGACGGCCCGGTTCCTCGTAGCCCAGCGCCTAGTCAAGCGCCTTTGCCCCCACTGTCGCAAGCCTCATAGGGATTCGGTTTCCCTGGCCGAGCGCTACAGCCGCGTCCTCGGCATGGCGACGGCCTCCGGGATCCCACTTGCGTCGGACATGCAGGCTCAGGGGTTTTTCGAGGCGGGAGGGGGATGCCCCGGCTGCAACCGGACCGGCTTCGTGGGAAGAATTGGGATCTTTGAATACAGGGAGATCGGCCCGGTGGCCGATCTGCTCCTGCTCCAAAGGACGCGCTTCGACCCCTCGGGCGCCGAGGCGATCCTCTCAAAGGCGTGCTTCGATGGAGACATCGGCTCCAGGTGCATGCGCGAGGACGGAATCCTCAAGGCCTCCTTCGGCATTACGACTCCGGACGATGTCTTTGGCGCTACGTTGGACGCTTCGAGAGTCCCTTAATCATTCCTAATCCATGAATACCGCAAATCAGACTAGGCACCGCATCGACCGCCTTCAAGGGAAGCGCGGCTTCTCGCTTATAGAGATCCTGGTTGTCGTCGCCATAATAGGCGTCCTGGCAGCCATTCTCCTTCCGGCGCTTCACAGGGCGCTTTCGGCTGCGCATGTCAACCGGACCATAGCGGATTTGAAACAGCTGAAGGGATTCACGGCGGACGCGGCAGACCAGCTCGGCGGCACGTTGCCGCTGACAAAGGGCTACTCGTCGCTGGCCGGGGTGGTTGGTGCGGCCAGCCCGAATCTGTCGAGCTCGGCGCCTGCCGACTTCGACAACGCACTTCGGCTCGACGAGGTGCTCATGTCCGTCCCGAGCCCAAAGCTGGAACGGTACTTCACGCCGGCTTGCGGGTCGCAGGCGTTCGCGCCTGCGGGCGGCTCGGCAGTTCTGGATCCGAGATACAACTCGGCGGCAGGGGTGTTCTATAATTTGCCGGACGCGCGCATTGTCCCGGGCTACGGGTACGCGAACGTGTCCCGTCTGGAATGCGCGGCCGTCGATGCGGCCCAGATCCCGGGGACGGTCGACGCGAATGGAGGCACGAATTTCAAGACCGACGGCGTCAACAGCTTGCCGGCGGGCCGTGTGGCCTATGCCGTCATCAAAGCGGTGCCGGGTACCGAGGCCGCGCAGATCGCGGCGGCGGTCGACACTCCGGCATTTATGGACGACACAACGAGCTCCGCTGGCATGGCCCAGGGCCGCGGCGAGGTTGTCTACATGGCCGCGATCGCCGGCGTGACCGACGTCTACGTGTACCTCGGGAACTTCTGAGCCATGACCCCGCGCATCTCAATGCTTCTAGGGCACACAGTCTGGACGCGCAACCTCAGGGGATGGAGCCATGAAACGCTCGACGGGGGCGACGGCGCGGCTTTCAGCGCGGTCACGCGGCTTGCCGAATTCCTCTCCGAGGCCCCGGCCGAGCGCACGGTCGTAGTGTTCGAGCCGGCGGGGGTCGATCACCAGGTGGTTGAGATGCCGAACGTCAATCGCGCAGCATTCGCTTCCCTAGCGCGGGTCCGAAATGATCACCCCGTCGTCGAGTCGGAGAACCTAGGCTGGGGAATTGAACATCCGGAGCCCGGGCCTGGGGGCGCGTTTTCCACCCTCATACACTCGGAGGTGACGCCGGGGCTCATTCTGTTGCGCGACGCCTGCGCACGCGCGGGCTGTCGGCTGTGCGCCGCTTGGCCCACCTTCACAGTAGCAATCGCCACTGCCCGGCCCGGCGCACTCCATGTGAGGGCGAGGATTGTGCTCATCCTAACTCCCGGGTACTCCGCGATAGCGGCTTTCGGGGGAGGCAAGCGCTCGTTCAAGGGATGGGTTGGCCCCATGTCGGAGAGAGATTGGAAGGCGCTTTCCGCCATCATCGGCGATTTCGAGTCCCGCCCGTCGCCGGTCATGGCGGACCCTGCAATCCGAAGGGGAAGTGTCTTTGTTATTGCGGAAGGCCAGCCCGAGGAAGCCTGCCCTTTCTGGAAGGACCTTCGCGCGTCGGGGCGGCTGGAGGCGGTAGTGGACTTGGAGGCATTCGCCGCCAGCGCTTCACGAATCCCGCCGACGCACCCTGCCAACCTGGTTGAGGCTTTCCCGAGGCCACGCGAATTGGATCGGGCCCTCACGGCCATTGCCGTAGGCGGCATATCGGTCGCGATGGCGTTGGGATCCCTCACGCTCGCCGATGGGAACCGGCGCCGGGAGGAGATCGTGGCGGAACGCAAGCGCGCAGCAGATCTCGAAGGCAAGGTCAAAGCACTTGGGGTCAACAAGCGCGAAATGGATCGGCTTCGAGATGAGGCGCCAGACGGGTCTGGATCGTTGCCGTTCGCTTGGTACCAAGCGCTCGTCGGATTATCGGAGGCGATTCCGGACGCGCTCACGTTGACGTCCCTCACAATTGGCCGGGACGGGGATTTTGAACTCGAGGGCATTGTTGTTGGCCCCGACTTCGAGCAGGAGAAGGTCCGCGCGTCCCTGGCTCGGCGCGGATTTATTTCTTCCGCCGGCAAGGGGTGGTCCTACGACCCGGGCTCTGGCAGGCTGTCGGTGGGTGGGAAGTATAAGGGGCCGCGGCCGTGATACGGGGCGTCACGTATTCCCGGGGACCGTTAGTCCTGTGCCTTGCTGCGGTGGGCTCCGCATGCGCGATGATTTGGTTGCGACACAACACGGCCGGCGATTGGATGGAGCAAAGGCGCCGGTCGGCGGAGCTAGAAGGTGCTCTCATCAAACGGGTTGCCGCAATGTCGGATTGTGATGATCCGCACCTGAATGCGCTTCACGCGCTCGTGGGCAGACTCCGGGGCCAACTGGGGACTGAGGACCTGTGGGCGCGCCTCGTGCTATTGTTTGGCAAAGACTGGAGTGCCGAACCGGGGGCCAAGGAGCAAAGGACGGGGTATTCGACCCAGACAGGAACCTTTGTCCGCCTCGCGCCGAAGGCGGCAGACTGGCCCAGAATCGTCGACGTTGTAAGATCAGCAGAGCAGCTTCCGGGCGTGGGGATTGCTTGGCTTGAAATGAGGTCGAGCGGCGATCGGGAACACCGCTCCTTAGACGTCGTGAAGATAGCGGTGGCGATCAATTGCCGCTTGCCGGGATCAATTCCATGAAGGCCTCGATCATCCTAGTCGCAGTGTCAGTGTTTACGTCGCCGCAAAGCTGGGCAGGCGCGCCCTCAATCCCTCCCCAGGCGAAGGTCCCACAGGCAAACCCGGTCCCTGCCGGTGCGGCCGAAGATAACGGGATCCGCCGGGCGGACAAGCAGTACGAGGAGATGCTTGAGAAGATGCGGGCGGCGGTGGAAGAAATTGCCCAGCTGTACGGGAATCCATTGTTCCTCCAGGTCTTCACGAACGACGCGGGACGGGCGTCGGAACTGAAGCAGAGGCTCAGGTCCGCGCAAACCGAGGATGACATCCGCGGCGAGTTGGCGGAGCTTGCGAAGAAACGGGATTCCCTCCTCAACGACATCGCGCTTAAGGAACGCGAGGCGGTCAAGCTGGCCGGTCGGCTCGTGCGACAGAGGGCCGCCCTCGACACGTTGGCGTCAGCCGTGGATCAGGCCCGGAAGGCCGTCGAGGACACCGCCAGGTGAAGCCGCAGGAAGAATTGGCGCGCAACGACAACGGTGGTGACCCCGATGTTCTCTCGGGCGGCGAGGAGGGCGTTGTTTCTATGCTGAGGCAGATCGTCAACGAGATCCGGGCGCACGGCCTTGCGGCCGATGTCGAGACCGTCGCGCGGGCTGCCGTCGAGGCGGGCGCGACGAGCGCGAGTGAGGAAGGATGGGGCGAGGCCGGCGTGCTAACGTTTCACGGCACCCATTTCTCGCTGATCCTCCGCTCAGGTTTAGGCGCCGGAATCGAGGTCAATTTTCACACGGAGCGGCGATGAGGCAGCTGATATCAATCATCCTGGGCGCCATCATCGTGCCCGCGATTTGCGCATCGGATGGCGATGCGTGGAGCTACCTGATGGCTGCTGGGGGCTTCCGCTCGCTTGGCGGAGCCGAATCGGCCCGTGCCTTTCCGGACAGCATTGTGACATATGTGGGGGCCGATGGGGCGGCTGCCGCGCAGGAGGCCGGGCCGCGGAGCGTCATCACGGTCGATCTCCCCCTTCCGCCGGGCTCCGGTATCACCCCGCACCTGCCGGTGGAGCTAATTTCGCCCGCCTTTCCCTCAGATTCCCAATGGCCCGACGCCAAGGGCCGAATTGCTGTTGGTTCCCCGACGAGGCCCAAGGCTTCCGGGAATGCGGGGATCCGAAATCCCTGGGAGGTACGTTCCGCCACGAGGGCCGCCGCGAGGGAGATTCCCTTTGAGTGCGGTGGGGTCGTCACCGGCGGCGACCGGGGGCCGGTCGCCATAGTGAATGGGCGAATTGCACGGCGAGGCGACTCGTTCGGCGAGTTCAGCGTAGCTGGAATCCTCCCGATCGGGGTGATGCTTGAGAGAAATGGATCGTACCTCGTGATCCCCAGGGGAAGGCCCACGACCGTTGCGGTCTCGGGCGATTGACGGGCCATGCCGCGTTATAACGCAACATACATAGCCCGCAACGGGCGCCGCCGGACGATGAGGTTGGACGCCGTCGACATGGCCAGTCTTTCCGAGCACATCGAGTCCCACCGCAAGGCGTATGTTGTCGAGATCCGAAGCGTGGCCTCCAGACGGGGCGCGTCGGCGCGCCTGCGGATCCCGAGCGCAATGCTTCTGGCGGCTCTGGATTCTCTCGCGCTGATGCTGGCAAGTGGGGTGAGGATCAACCGGGCGCTAAGAACGCTTGCTGAGTGCGCCCCGCCCGGCTCCGCGCGCGGACTTTGGACCGAGGTGGTGCGGCTGGTCGAGGAGACCGGCAGCTTTGGAGAGTCAATTCGGCTATTTCCGAGGGTTTTTGACGAATCCATGGTTGGCGTCGTCATGGCGCACGAGACGGCGGGTCGCCTCGACGATGGGGTCAGGCACGTGCGCGACTATGTTGCACAGATGCAGGAGATCAGGCGCGAGTCTGTGCGCGGCATGGCGTATCCGGCGCTTGTCTGCGCCGTCGGCCTCGCGTCGTCCCTGATTCTCTGCACATTCACGCTTCCGAAGTTTTCAAAGATGCTGAGGGACATCGGTGTAACAAAGAGTAACCGAATCACCGGGTTCTTCTTTGGTCTTAGCGAATTCGTGGTCCGCCACCCGTGCCTCGCGGCGTTCGCCCTTTGCCTGCCTCCCGCGGCGGCTTGGGTCGCTCTGCGGCCCCGGTTCAAGCCCCGCGTCGATTGGCTGGTGCTCCGTTTGCCCGTGGTACGGAGGGCCGTTGAGGCTCTTTCGATGGCCCGGATTTGCGTCACCTACCGGGCGCTGAGCGAATCCGGAATCCGGGTCGTCGAGGCGCTCGAATTCTGTGCGGCCGTCGCGGGTAACACAGTCTATTCGCAGGGCATCGGCCAGGTCATCTCGGCCGTGCGCGAGAATTCGACCGTGGGCGGCGGGTTTGACCGGGCCGGGGTCTTCGCCCCGGAGGTCGTCCTTGCGGTGAAAAGCGGAGAGGGGGCGCTCCCGCAGGTGTTCGGCAAGCTGGCGGACTATTATTCGGTCGAATCCAAGTATCGGGTCGCCCTGGCGCTTAGGATGATCGAACCGATCATGCTAGCGCTCGTCCTGGTCTGGGTATTCGGGGTTGCGCTCGCCGTTGTCCTGCCGGTCGTCGAGATCGTGAATGAAATCCACTAGAAAACCAGGTCATCGCGGGGAATTCCTCCTCATGCTACTGGTCGCGGTCGCGATAGTGGGCGTATTGGCGGGCATATTGGCACCCGTCGTCGCCAACAAGCTCGACGACGCGCAACTCCGGACGGAGTCGGAGACGCTGAAGGCCCTGCGGCGGGACTTCGAAGCGACCTTTGATGCAATCGATTACAATAACCTGAACGAGTCTTCCGTTGCCGGGAGCGGCCTTCCCGCGGGAATCATGTTTACGACCTTCGACCTAGGGGTCGGGATTGCCTCGAGGATATACGGCCAGAATGTGGTGGTCGATCCGGTTGGATGGGTGACCAAGCTGGCGCAGAAACGCGGGATAACATCCTACGTCGTCGGCGCGAGTTACTCGGCGCTGACCCAAAACCAGTACACCGCGATTGCGTTCAACGCCCGCCATGTCCAGCGTTGCCTCGTCATCGGCCCGGCCGGGGAGACCGGCCAGCAACGATACCTCCTGCTCTCACTCATGGTGCCGCCCTACAGGGCCCTGGCGTTCCCTGCGGCCGATTCCGCGCAGACCTTCAATTCGATTTGGGACCAGAGCTGGGAATCGGTCCAGTCCCAAACCCCTGCCCTATGGGGAACGCTTCTCACGCCCGACCAGTTCTCCCTTTGGAATTCCGTCTCGTCCAACAACCGGACGAACGCCTCCCGCCTGCTGGTCGAGAGGATCGTCCAGCCGAAGTACTCGCTCACGCTGGCCAACAACAGCCCCACCGACACGGCCTGGGTGGATATCGGTCCGTCAGCCGATTCGATCGTCGCAGCCCCAAATTCGGGGACGGTGCAAAGCAGCTCGCTGCCGGGTTTTACCACGGGGATTCTGGCTGGACGGTTGATCGTGGTGCGACGCGGCCAGAGTGCGGCCTCCGCATACGAGGTGCAGAGGTTCTTTCTGTATGCGGACGTGAACCTGACGGTTCAGTGATTTCAAGTGCCGCCGCAGGGCGCCTCCCTGCTGTGGCGTATCGGCGAATTACGGCTTCCAACCCGAGTTCGATTTAGAAAAGATGTCTTCAACTTGAAGCTCTATTTCATGGGTGTCTGCGGGACTGCTATGGGGAATGCGGCACTTCTCGCGCGGGCATCGGGGCACGACGTGACCGGAGCCGACGAGGGGGTGTACCCGCCCATGAGCACGGTCCTGGCGGAGGCCGGTGTGGCGGTGCGCGAGGGGTACGATCCCGGGCAGCTCGCCCTGCTAAAGCCGGACATGGTCGTCGTCGGCAACGCGATGACCCGGGGCAACCCGGAAGTCGAGTGGCTCCTGGACACGAAGGCGCTTCCATTCACCTCCCTGCCGGCGGTCCTGCACGACCAGATACTGCGCCACCGCCGGAATATCGTGATCACGGGGACTCACGGAAAGACGACGACGACGGCACTGGCGGCCTATCTCCTTCGCGAGAGCGGCCGGGATCCAGGGTACCTTATAGGCGGCGTGCCGCAGGATCCCCCCACGGGGAGCCACCTCGGGGCCGCGGGCGATCCCTTTGTCATCGAGGGCGACGAGTACGACAGCGCGTTCTTCGACAAGCGGAGCAAGTTCATCCACTACTCGCCGCACGTTGCCGTTGTGAACAACATCGAGTTCGACCACGCGGACATCTTTCGGGACCTGGTCGACGTCCAGCGCGCATTCATCCACTTCTCCAGGATCATCCCAGGGAACGGGTTCGCCGTGCTGAACGGCGACGACGCGAACCTGCGCGCCCTGGGAGCGATGCCATGGACACGGGTCGTCCGCGTGGGGACGGACGAGGGGAATGACACGCGGATTGTCGACTTTTCCGAGACAGCGGCGGGCTCGGCTTTCGGGTTGCTGTGGCGCGGCGCGCCGTGGGCGAAGGTCGAATGGGGGCTCTCGGGGATGTTCAATGCCCGCAATGCGGCGATGGCGGCCACGGCTGCGGGCCTGGCGATCGGGGGCCTGCCGCCGGCCGGGATCCCGCTCGAGGCCCTCGCGCGGTTTCGCGGGGTCAGGAGGCGCCAGGAGGTCCTCCTCGAGAGGCCGGGGCTCACAGTGGTCGAGGACTTCGGCCACCACCCGACCGCGCTCGCGGAGACGCTGCGCTCTTTCCGCGCCAGGTTCCCGGGGGCCTTGCTGACGGCCGTCTTCGAGCCGCGTAGCAACACGGCGCGCCTGAGGACGCTTCAGGCCGGATTCGCGCGGGCGCTGGCGCACGCGGACGAGGTCTACCTGGGTGCCGTCAGCCGCGCCGCGGCGCTGCGCGACGAGGAGCGTTTCGACGCGGAGGCGGTGGCCGGCAACCTGGAGGCGCAGGGGGTTCGCTCCTGGCATTTCCCATCGAATGACGCCCTCCACGACGCCCTCGTCTCCGACACGCTGCCCGTCCGGGGCTCGCCGCGCGTCGTCGTATTCTTCACGAACGGCTCGTTCGACGGGATCATCTCCCGGTTTGCGGCTGCCGCGAAGGGCTGACGCTTCGGACCAGGCCTACTGGGCCTGCCTTGCGACCTTGAATTCGGCGGGGCTCTCGCCGGCAGGGAGGGCGAGGAGGTCGTAGTCGTGGTGCCCGGTAATCGTGACGCTGGCGAAGTCGCCGACGGGAAGCTCGCGCGGCACGTACACGCGCCCGTCGATGTCTGGCGCGTCGGCCTCGCCCCGCGCGACGCCGATCTCGTCGACGAGGACCTTGAGGGTCCTTCCCACGCGCCCGGCGCCTATCGCGGACGCGATTGCCTTCTGAAGCGCCATCAGCCTGTGCCAGCGGCGCTCCTTCTCCCGTGCGGGGACCTGTCCAGGCAACTTGGCCGCGCGCGTCCCCTCTTCCTGCGAGTAGCGGAACACGCCCAGGCGCTCGAACCTCGCCTCGCTGATGAACTCGCACAGCTCGTCGACGTCCGCCTCGGTCTCCCCCGGGAACCCCACTATGAACGTCGTCCGCAGGGCTATCCCGGGGATACCCGCGCGTATCCTCCGGACGAGGCCGCGGATGTACGCGCCGCCGGTCTCGCGCTGCATCGCCGAGAGCATCCTGTCGCTCACGTGCTGAAGGGGCATGTCCACGTAACGCGCCACCTTCGGGCAATCTGCGATGGTGCGGATCAGCTCGTCGCTCCAGTGCGCGGGGTGCGTGTAGAGGATTCGGATCCAGAAGTCCCCCTCGATCGCATCGAGCTCGCGCAAGAGCGAGGTGAGCGCCGACCCGCGCGCGGAGTCGACGGGCGAGCGCGGGTTGGGCCGCTCATCCCAGGTGTCCATCCCAAAGAAGGTTGTGTCCTGGGAAATGAGGTTGATCTCCCGCACGCCCTCGGACACGAGCTGGCGGACCTCCGCGACAACGCTGTCGACCGTCCTGCTCCGGTGCCGGCCGCGGATCCGCGGGATGATGCAGAACGTGCACGGGTGGTTGCAGCCCTCGGCGATCTTCACGTACGCGAAATGGGCGGGCGTGAGCCTGAACCTCGGGGTGTCGAAGTCGGGGATGAACGTGGAGCGCTCCGTGACGAAGCTCTCGGGAGGCGCCTTGGCCCCGCGCTCCCTCGCGAGGACGTGCTCGATGATCGGGGCCACCTGCGTGATCTGGTCGAGCCCGATGAACGCATCGACCTCCGGAATGGAGCCGGGCAGGTCCTTCGAGAAGCGCTGGGACATGCATCCTGCCACGATGAGCTTCTGGCCGCGGCGGCGCTTGCGCAGGCCCCGCCTCTCGTGGGCCTCGAGGATATGCGCGATCGACTCCTCCTTCGATGAGTCGATGAACGAGCACGTGTTAACTATAACAACGTCTGCCTGGTCCGCGTCAGAAATGACGCGCATCCCGGCCCTGTGGAGGTGCCCCACCATTATCTCGCTGTCCACGAGGTTCTTGGCGCAGCCGAGCGAGATGAGACTGACCGTGATCATGCCGGCGCTGGGGAGGGCTGCGACGCCTCGGCCCGCAAGGCTATTTCTTCTTCGCCGCGGCTGCTGCTGCCTTCCTGCGTTTCAGGTAGGCGGCGCGGCGCTTGCGTTTGATTATCTTATTTAGCTGCTGGCCCATGGATGTGTTTTTGGGGAAAGGGAAAATCAGACCGAAACGCGGAAGGCGAGTCAAGACCTAGCGGACTGTCGAGGGCCGCCCCTCGTTCGCGCACATCTCCCCAAGGCCCCGGCCCTGTCCCTCTGGACCACGCCGAGGAGGCCCTGCTTTTAGCGAATCGAGTGAGTCGCTGGGATCATCGTCTCCTCTTTCAGAGGGCACGCCACTCTTGACGGCCCCTGCCATGTTCCTCCGACTCCCTCGCTCCGGAGGTGCCTTGTGCCGGAGAAATCTCATCGCACTCTTGGCAAAGGAATTCTTGATTGAGAGTGCAAGTACGCAAAGTGTGGCCGGACACCGATCCAAGGAGCTCGAAGAGAAATGAAAATCATCGATATCGCGTTCGTTTGCTATGCGGTCAAGGGACTCAAGTCTGGACAGGCCTTTTACGAAGGCGTCCTTGGGCTCAAACCGACCAAGACTTATTATATGAGTCCGGATCAGGAGCAGGGTATGGTCGAATACGACTTGGGTGGCGGTACGTTTTCCATCGGTTGCGGGGCGCCGATGTTCAAGCCGGGCGGCAACAACGTGGCAGTGGCCCTGGAGGTTGAGGACTTTCCTGCCGCAATGCGGCGAATTTCGGAACGCAAGGTCAAGGTCTTGATGGAAGCGGCGGAAACGCCGGTTTGTTGGATGGCGCTCATCGAGGATCCCGACGGCAATCCCGTCATGCTTCACAGGCGAAAGAGCCGGTAGCGCTTCCATGTCCCGGGTAGGGGAGGACGGCGTTCCCCAACGCCCGGTCAGGGTTGGGGAGCGGATGCGCGGGTCACCTTCGCGCCTTCGCGCGTCCACCGGTAGACGAGGGGGCGCTTGGTCCGCTCCAGCTCTTTGCAGAGCGCTGCGTTGTCACGCTTTAAGATCGTAAGCTCGGCCAAGCCGTCGCTGTCGCAGTTGAGGAACCGGGCGTAGGGCTTGAAGTGCTCGGGCCGGCCGATGACCCGCGACAGTCCCGACTCGCCGCGGTTCCAATCGCGGTCGAGCGCGACAAACGAGTACGGCAGGCTCCTGAGGTCGACCCCCGCGCGCCGCCCGAACTTGACCCAGTTCGAGTCCGCAAAGATCCCCGCGGGAGGCGCGGCGAAATGGTGGCACCAATGCCGCTCGTTTCCCGCCGCCAGGATGGGGCAGGGCATCGCGTGGGTGCACGGAGCGACGACGCGGAGGTCCCTCGCCCACTCGTCGCGGAGCGAGCCGAGCGCCCTGCTGACGGCTAGGCTGCCGGGCTCCGTCCAGATGACCGCGCGCGATCTGCCCACCAGTGACCGGACCTCCTCGAGTGCCGCCGGCCCCAGCTCGTTCAGGACGTGGCTGACGACAAGCACGCCGATCGGCTGGCTTCCGGCGAGGTATCCGCGCGTCGCTGCGGCGACCGCGAGGCCGGGGAAGGCTCTGGCGGCCGCGCCGTGCGCGAAATCGGCCGCGATCGGTGAGTGGTCCCAGACCACGAGGGAGTCGAAGCGACCCGGCCCGAAGAAGCCGACGACGCGCCGGCCCGCGATCCCGCTACCGCAGCCCCAGTCGAGCACCGTGCCGCCGAGCGGCGCCCACCCCCGCATCCGGAGCTCCTCGAGGACGGCGTCCCATTTCCATCCAATCCGCTCGCCGAAGGTGGCGTCGTAGCTGGCCACCTCCTCCGCCGAGGCCCAGTACGGCCCGTCGCATGGCTTCCCCTCAAGGAATCGGTCCCGGTGCCGGTCGAGCGACGCCCAGTCGAGGTCGGTCCAGGTCATCGGAGCGCGAAGCCCAGGTGGGTGGCCAGGGAGTGGCGCCGCACGCCGTAGAAGCCAGCGAATGCGCGGATCCGCCCGGCGACCGACGGGTCCCCCTTCGGTCCGCCCCTGACGGCCGCGATCATGACGTTCTTGGCCGTGTGCTCAGTCGAGACGAATTCCATCACCCGCGTCCGGTAGCCCGCCCATTCCAGGAGCTGCGCCCTCAGGGCGTCCGTCACAAACTCCGCCTGGCGCTCCTCGAACACGCCGTGGCGGAGGGCGTCCGCGAGGACCGGGGGCGGGACAAGCTGCGGCCGGATCTCCTTCTGGCAGCAGGGGGCGACGACGAGCAGCGCGGCGCCGGCGGCGGCGCCCTTTGCGAGGGCGTCATCGGTGGCGGTGTCGCAGGCGTGCAGGGCGATCAGGATGTCGGCGGAGCCGACGTCGGTGTCGGCGATGGAACCCTGGCGGAACGACAGGCGGCCCCCGAAGCCCTGCTCGGCGGCGACGCGCCTGCAGAGCTCGACCATGTCCGCGCGCTCCTCCACGCCGCACACGTCGCCCCGCTCCCCGAGAAGCTCGCTCGTGGCGAAGGTCAGGTAGGCTTTCCCGCAGCCCATGTCGAACACCCGCAGGCGCCCGTCCCCGGGGAGCGGCGCCTCCCTGAGCAGATGGCCCAGGAGCTCAGCAAACCTCTCTATCTGCCGGAACTTGTCCGCCATCGCCGCGACCGGCCGGCCGTTTGCGTCCGTCACCCCGAGAGCCGCCAGCCATGGCGCGTCCGGCCGGATCGCGCGGGCCTTGCGCCGGTCGTTCCCGGGCGGAGGGGCCGGCGCGCTGGCCGCCGCGCTCAGGCGAAGCGCGGATTTCCCGGGCCCGGTCTGGAGCTGGGCGCTCAGCGTCGCCGTGAACAGGTGGGCGTCCTGGAAGTCGGACCCGATCAGGGGCACGAGGAGGCGGAGCGCCTCGGCGGCGCCGTGGTTCTTGGTGACATCACGGGTCGCGTGGCGCCAGACGAACGCAAGCCGCGGGCCCGATTTCAGCGAGACCGGGCGCACGAACAGGTTGACGAGCGTCGGGTCCCTGCCGGTCGGCTTGCCCAGGGTGAGCTTCACCAGCGTCGCGCCGAGGACCGCCTCCCGAAGGAGATCGACAAACTGATCGCGGCCGGAGGGCTTCATCGAGATTCCTTTGGAAGCGACACGGGCGGGATGAAGAAGTCAATGGGTGTCCGTCGCCACCAGTTTCCGGTGCGGGCCCGCTCGGAGGCGTCCGTGAACTCGTAGCGGTAGCGCACGACCCTGAGGTAGGCCGGCGGGCGCCCCGGGAACGGGTTCTTGGAGAAGAGCCCGAGGACGGCGCCGTCCCCGCGCAGGAGCAGCTCGCAAACCGTTCCCACCCACGGGTTGTCCTCGGGGGGATAAAGCGCGGCGAACCAAAGCTGCCAGTCAAGGCGCGGCTGATGCGGGGCGACCCACCGGGGCCTGCGCGAAAGGTCGCCGGGCTTGTAGGGAAACTCATACTCGCGCCAGTCGGTGCCGTCATTGCTGCCCTCGAACACGAGCTCCGGCCGCTCCGTCGTCATGACCCGGAAGAGCCCGTAGTCGTTGAAGCTGCGGAACGGACCGACGGCCTCGGCCACGGCCCGAACTATCGGCGAAGCGGCGGCCCCGGCGGACACGGCTGCCACCGACTCGAAAAAGGTCACGCCCACGGAGAGCGCGGCAAACCACCTGAGCACCGCCGCCGGCGCCCGGGCCTGGGCGGATGCGGCGCCCGGCCCCGGCCCTCCCAGGTGCACCCGCCGCCACCAGCCGTCGTCCAGGCACGTGAGGCAAAGGCCGACCGAGAGCAGGTTGAAGAAGGCATAGTTCCCTGTCAGGGCGATCACGGCCTGCAGCGCGACGAGGGCGAGCGCGCCGGGATGCCTCAGAAACCTCGGCGCCGGGATGCACAGCGGAGCGGCTAGCTCGATCGCGAACATCACCGCGCAGGAGGCCTTCTGGAACCACGCCGGGAGCTGCTGCGCGTACCAGGCAAGCGGCGTCGGGAGCGGCTGGGTTTGATAGTGGAACGTGAGGGCGGTCAGGCGCCACCACGAGGGGTCGCCGCTCGCGAGCTTCACGACCCCCGAGAAGAACATGAGCCGGAAGAGCAGCCACCAGATGAGGTACCGCGCCAGGCGGGGCGGATCGTAGCCGCCGCGCGAGCGCCCCAGGGTCCACGGGACCAGGAAAATCGCCACGAGCGTGCTCTCCAGAAGGAGGCTGTCCCACTGGAAATCAAAGAAGATCTGCCCTGCGGACACCAGGGACAGGTAGCACACCCATAGGAGGGCGAGGCACGCCGCGGGCGCGTAGCCGAGCAGGAGCAGGAGCGCCAGGGCCATTCCCAGGCCGCAGAGCAGGTCTATGACGTGGCCGGCGCCGAGAACCCAGCAGAGGGAGGGGGCCTCGAACCAGGCCCGGGCCCCGAGCTGGTCGCGCGCCGCGGCGAGAAAACGGCCGGCCGGGAGGATTCCGGAAGGGCCGATCAGCCCGGCGGCCTGGACCCAGATCGATCCGAAGGCGACCCCGTGCGCAACCGCGAGGAATGCAACGAAGAGGCGCGTGCCACTTGCGAAGGTGGCACCCGGGGGCGGGTCTATGCGGTCCATGTCGGCGGCATATTACGTTCCATTGCGCCGGCGAGTAAAGCACCGGCCCCTTCGGGCCTATGTATGTTGCCGATTCCCCGCGCTGTCGCGTCGAAATCCGGACGCTGTATCGTATGATTATTGATTTATGAGGCTTGCTATAATGTCACGGAACGGTGACAATAGATCCATCATGGTAACAAAACAAATCAAGGAACTCGAGGCCACAAAGGCCAAGATCGTTGCGCTGGAAAAAACGATTGCCAAGCGCCTCAAAAAAGAACTGGCCACGCTGCACAAGAGCTACGGCTACAGCTCCTTGAATGAGTTTGTGAATGCGCTGAAGGCGGCTTCCGGCTCGAAGGCCGCTGGGGCCAAGGGCAGGCCGTCCAAGGGTGCCGCAAAGGCGAAGCGCCGGCGCCGCGCCGTCATCACCGACGCCACGCGCACGAGCGTCAAGAAGCTCGTCGAATCCGGGAAGACGGGCTCGCAGATCGCCAAGGCCCTGCGCATATCTCTTCCCAGCGTCCAGAATATCAAGAAGGCCCTGGGCCTTGTGAAGGCGCGCGCGTAGAGCCGGCGCGAAGTTGCCAGAGGCGACCGGCCCCCGCTATCCTTGGCGGGGGCTGTTTGTTTGCGGATGCCTCGTCCATGTCCACTCACTATATTCAAGCCAATACGAACGGGCGCCTGCACGCGGCGACCGAGGCGTCGATCTCTCCCCTCAACCGGGGGTTCCTCTACGGCGATGCCGTGTACGAGGTGTGGCGGACCTATCATGGCGTCATATTTGCCTGGGATGAGCACTGGACGAGGCTGCGCGCCTCGGCGCAGGCGCTGCACATGCCCCTCGTTCCCGGGCCGGAGCGGGTGCTCTCGGAGATACGCCGCACAGTCTCGGCCTACCGCGCCAAAGACCCCGCACCGGGCGACCTATATATTCGCCTGCAGGTGACGCGCGGCGCCGGCGCTATCGGGCTCGACGTCGCGCTGGCGGACAATCCGGACTTTCTCCTCCTCGTCCAGCCGTGCCCGGGAACCCCCGAGCCTATACAGCGCGAGGGGCTGCGCCTCTCGATCGCCACCACGCTGCGTCGGAACCCGGCCGAGTGCCTCAATCCGGCATGGAAGACGGGGAACTACCTCAACAACCTGCTCTGCCTTCGCGAAGCGCGGGCGCGCGGGGCCGACGACGTCGTCATCCTCAACCTCGCCGGGGAATTGGCCGAGGCTGCGGTCTCCAACATCGCGTTCGTGCGCGGCGGCGCGGTCGTGACGCCGCCCCTGACCGCCGGCATCCTCGGGGGGGTCACCCGCGGCCTCCTATTGGGCGGAATCGCCGCCTCGGCCGGGATTGAGGCAAGGGAGGGGCCGGTTCGGCCCTCCGACCTGCCCTCGATGGACGAGTGCTTCCTGCTCTCCACGACTAAGGACGTCGTCGCGGTGCGCGAGATTGATGGCGTTTCGTTCAGGGTCGCGCCCGACTCAGTCGTCTCACGCCTGAAGGCGGCATTTGCCGGCGCCGCCCGCGCCTATGCCTCGGCGCACCCGGAGCTGGCCGTCTGAGCGCCGCTCATGATGCGCCTACTGGGAATCGACTACGGGACGAGGAGGATCGGCGTGGCCTACGGCGACGAGGTGGGCGTCGCCACGCCGCTGCCGGCCCTCGTGGCGACGGATCCGCTGAGGCGCTGGGCCGGCCTGGCGGCCCTCCTGAGGGAGAGGCGCGTGACCGAGGTCGTCGTGGGCCATCCGCTGAACATGGACGGATCGGCGGGGCCGAAGGCGCTCGAGGCCGAGGCGTTTGCCCGGCGGATAGGGGCGGAGTTCGGCCTTCCCGTGCACCTTGCCGACGAGCGACTCACGAGCTACGAGGCCGAGGCGACGATCGCCCCCGCGAAGCGAAGGGCCGCGAGGAGGGCGGGCCTGATAGACTCAAGGGCCGCGACCCTCATCCTCCAGGATTATCTGGACGGGCTTGCTCAGGGCGGCGGCCCGCCGGGGCGCGATCCATGAAGCGCTGGAAGTGCGTGTGCGCCTACGACGGCAGCGGGTTCTCGGGCTGGCAGAGCCAGGCCGCGGGATCGGCGATCCAGGATGTCCTGGAGGCGCAGCTCGCCGGCGTGCTCCGGGCCCGCACGCGAATCCACGCGAGCGGCAGGACGGATGCCGGCGCCCACGCGGCCGGGCAGGTCTTCCACTTCGACGCCGACTGGCCCCACGGCCCGGCGAAGCTGGCCGCGGCCCTGCGCCACAGGCTGCACCGCGCCATCCAGATCGTTTCGGTCAGGGCCGCGCCGCCAAATTTCCACGCGCGCTTCTCCGCCACGGGCAAGGTCTACTCGTACCACATACGCCTCGGGGACCCCGACCCGTTCACCCGGCCGTTCTGCTGGGCGGTCCCCGGGCCCCTGGACCTCGCCGCGATGAGGGGCTCGGCGGCGGTCCTGTGCGGAAGGCATGACTTCAAGGCGCTCTCGGCCCTCAACGGCGCGGAGCCGGGCGATGGCGCCGGGACGGTCCGGGACCTGCGCCGGCTCGAGATCCACGCGAGGGGGCGGGATATCCGCATCGTGGCGGAGGCCGACGGGTTCCTCTACAAGATGGTGCGCCGCCTCGTGGGGGCGCTCGTGGCGTCCGGCGAGGGCAAGCTGACCCCGGGCGAGCTCAGGGGCCTGCTGGAGGCCGGGGCCCGCACGGCCCGGATCCAGACCGCCCCATCGCAGGGGCTCTTCCTGCGCCGGGTCCTGTACCGCTGAGCCTCGAATTCGGTTGCCACTGCATTTTGGATGCGGCACCTTGCCGCTCCCCCCGCTGCATGCATTTCGACAAGCCGACTTACTCGGTCCGCAGGACGAAGAAGAAGGAGATCCCGGAGGGCCTTTACACGAGGGACCCGGTCACCGGCGAGCTCCTCTTCAACAAGGAGATTGAGGACAACCAGATGGTGGTCCCCAAGAGCGGGCACCATTTTCAAATAGGCGCTGTCCAAAGGATTGCGAAGCTTTTGGACGAGGGCTCCTTCGTGGAGATGCACCGGGACGTCCGCTCCAGCGACCCCCTCGAGTTCGTCGATTCGCAGGCCTATCCCGAGCGAATCAAGCGGTACCAGAAGGAAAGCGGCCTGCCCGAGGCCGTCGTCTGCGGGGTGGGCAGCATCCACGGGATCCCCGTTGCGATCGCGGTCATGGATTTCCGCTTCTGCGGCGGCGCCATGGGCTCCGCCGTTGGCGAGAAGATCACCCGGACCATCGAGGAGGCCCTATCCAAGAGAATCCCCTGCATCATCGTCAGCGCCTCCGGGGGCGCCCGCATGCAGGAGGGGATCTACTCCCTCATGCAGATGGCGAAGACTAGCGCCGCGCTCGGCAGGCTGGCCCAGGCGGGGCTGCCGTTCATCTCCGTGCTGACGCACCCGACGATGGGGGGCGTCACGGCCAGCTTCGCGACGCTCGGCGACCTCATTCTCGCGGAGCCCGGGGCCCTCATAGGCTTCGCCGGGGCGCGCGTGATCAAGGACACGACGAAGCAGACGCTTCCCGCGGGGTTCCAGACCGCCGAATTCCTCCTCAAGCACGGCCTGGTCGACCAGATCGTCAGCCGGATCGACCTGCGCGACCGCATCAGGGACTTCCTATCGGCCCTCTATCTGAAGAAGGAGCCGGCCGCGGCCGGCTCCTGAGCGGCGCCCCGGGGATGACGTCGGAATCGCCGCTGGCCGGCTATGCGGCCGTGCAGGATTACCTGTTCGGCCTCAAGGCGGCCGGCCTGAAGTTCGGCGTGGACCGGATGCAGATCCTCGCCGCGTCGCTCGGGAACCCCGAGAGGGCCGTCCCGTGCGTCCACGTCGCCGGCACGAACGGGAAGGGCTCGGTCTCCGCGATGCTTGAGTCGGTGCTGCGCGCCTCGGGGCGGCGAACGGGCCTGTACACGTCGCCCCACCTGGTGCGCCTCGGGGAGAGGGTGCAGGTTGACCGCCGCATCCTGTCGGAGGGGGAGATCACCGCCTACGTCGGGGAGCTGCGCCCCGTTGCGGAGCGGATCTCGTCCGCCGGCGGGCCCGACGACCGGCCGAGCTTCTTCGAGTTCATGACGGCGATGGCGTTCCTGCAGTTCGCGAGGAGGCGCTGCGACTGCAGCGTTATCGAGGTCGGCCTCGGGGGCCGCCTCGACGCGACAAACATCGTCGAGCCCGAGGTGTGCGTCGTGACGTCGATCGGGCTGGACCACTGCGACATGCTGGGCGACACGTTCGCGGCGATAGCCGCCGAGAAGGGCGGGATCATCAAGCGCGGGCGCCCCGTCGTGATAGGGCGGATGCCGCCCGAGGCCGAGGCCACGCTGCGGGGGCTGGCGGCGTCGATGGGGGCGCGGGTCCTCTCGGTGAGGGAGCAGTTCGGCGACGACATATCCCGGTACCCGGCCACGAACCTCGAGGGCGACTACCAGAGGTGGAACGCGGCCACGGCGACTCTCGCGGCAGGGCTCCTGCCGCCGGCGTTCGGGGTCTCTGGCGCGTCGATCCGGTCGGGCCTCCAGGCCGTCGACTGGCCGGGGCGCTGGCAGCGCACGGACCTGGGGGGCCGCCTGGCCATACTGGACGCGTCGCACAACGCGGAGGGGGCGGGCGTTCTCGACGACAACCTCGCCCGGCTGCACGCCGAGACAGGCCGGTCCCCGGTCGCCGTCGTCGGGGTCCTGGGGGCCGTGAGGGCCCGGCCGCTCCTCGAGGTCCTCTGCAGGCGCTGCCGCGAGCTCCACCTGGTCGTGCCCCGCCAGCCGCGTGCGTCGACGCACGCCGAGCTCGAGTCGCTGGTCCCCGCGACGTTCTCCGGCAGGACCGTCCGCTCGACCGTCGAGGAGCTCTTTCCGGCGCCCGGGCTCTGCACGGCCGGGGAGCGCGGCGACGTCGTCGTCGTCACGGGCTCGATCTACCTCCTCGGCGAGGTGCTTGCGCTCCTCGAGCCCCACCGGGGGCTGGGCGAGGGGCGGCTGCAGGACTTCTGAGCGTCCCCCGAGGCGCCGCCCGTCAGGCCATCCTGACCAGCTCGGCGGTCGACGGCACGTCCTTGATGATCTGAGAGGTGCCGGGGCCGACGCCGAGATAGCGGAGGTTGGGCAGGCTCGCGGGGCGGGACTCGCCCGCGTACGCGACGTCCAGGATGGAGCTCACCATCCCCGCCACGTAGCGCCGGGCGGCCGCCGGCAGGTCCGCGAAGCGGCGGACGGCCGAAATGTCCTCGGCCCACCCGGGGAAGCGCCTGTAGACGGGCCGGAGGGACTTGCGGACCGCCTCGTTCCTCGGTACGTGGGAGCAGCGCTCCCCGCCGGCGCTCTCGTAGGCCGTGCACAGCATCAGGTCGCCGCGCCAATCGCCGGCCCACGTCAGCGCGTCCAGCTTGTTGATCATGAGGTCCTGGAACCCGCCGTAGCGCAGGGCGTCTCCCTTCTCCACGGCGTCGTACCATCCCACCATGCGCTGCCTGCCGGTGCTCGTCCCGTACTCGAGCGTCTTCAGCTTGACGCTCAGGGGATGGGCCTCGTCCATCTGCGTGAGGAAGGTGTGCGTGCCCACCTTGGTGTCGTAGGCCTTGGCGACCCCGAAGGTGTGGACCGGCTGCACGGGGATGTTCGCGCTCTCGAAGAACTCCGGCGTGAACGTGTGGGACGACGTCCCGGAGAAGCCGTGGCGCTTGTCGAGCCAGTAGGCCTGCCCGAACTCCCCGACGATCGTGTGGCCGCTGCGCAGCTCCCGCAGGACCAGCTCGCGCACCTCGCCGATGTTGCGGGCCAGCGCGGTCCCGGCCTTCCAGTACACGGCCGCAAAGCGCTGGATATCGAGGGTGAAGGGCTCCGCGCCCCGGAACTGCATGAAGTCGAACTCGTCCTTGCCGAAGGAGCCGTCCGCGACCGTCTCGGCGTTGGCGCGGAGCTCGGCCGCCGTCAGCCTCTCGAAGAACCCGTTCCACGCCGGCTCGCTCACCCGGTAGACGTGCTGGATCATCCGGCAGGCCCGGTCGGCGCGCTGCGCGAGCTTGCGCGCAAAGAAGTTGGGCCCGGCGAGGAAGTCGGAGAAGTGCATCTGCCAGTGCCCGGTCTCCTCGCCGTAGGCGGCGGAGATCCCGCGCCCGGTCGAGCCGCGGGACTCCTCGCCGAGCACCTGGACGCGGTAGTCCTCCTCGGCCAGGTCGAGGAGCCGGTGGGTCAGGTCCGAGACCATGGTGCGCTCGTCGATGAGCAGCCTGTCCAGGACCGAGAAGCCCTTGCGCTCGAGCGGCACCGCCTCCCAGAGGAACTTGCGGGGATCCGCGACGACGCCGCTGCCTATCGCAAGGTGCGGGATCTCGCGCGCGACGACGCCGGCGGGAAGCAGGTTCAGCTTCACGCCCCCCGCGGTGTGGCCCGCGTTGGCGCCCCCGTTGACCTTCATGACGACGGTCACGGGGCTCGCGGTGGAGCGCAGCTCCTCGGCAATCTCGGGCACCAGGCGGCCCTTGCCCTCGTCGCCGAGGGAGATGCCCACGTCGGCGATAAGGTGGCTGGTGAAGGGGGGCAGGGACATAGGCAATCACGCAACCGAAGTCCGGGACCCCTGTTGCACGAAATTGGATTGGGCAGCGCCCGGCCGGGGGCAAGCCTCAAGTGCCCGTCGCGGCCGAGGGCCTCAGTTGCTGCGCGTCGAGACCTCGACGACGTCGTGGGGGCCGGCTTCCTTCTGGCCCGCCGGGCTGACGCGCGCGAACCGGGCCTTCCTGCGCAGGGCGGCGAGCGTCCTGGCTCCCAGGTAGCCCATCCCGCTCTGCACGCCGCCGATGAGCGTGGTTAGGACCTCGTCCACCGAGCCGCTCACCTCCTTCAGGGCCTCGATCCCCTCCGCGGCGACCTTTCGGCTGTCGTCCCGGTCCCTTCCGTAGCGCGCGGCGCTGCCGGCCTTCATCGCCGAGAGCGATCCCATCCCCCGGTACTGCTTATACACCTTTCCTCCGATCTCCATGATCTCGCCCGGCGCCTCGCGGCACCCGGCCAGCACGCCGCCGCACACCACGGCGTCGGCCAGCGTGAGCGCCTTGACGATGTCGCCCGACTTCGTGATGCCCCCGTCCGCCAGGATCCGGACGCCGCGCCGCCTGGCCGCGCCCGAGGCGACGAAGAGAGCCGTGAGCTGCGGGATGCCCACGCCGGCGACGATGCGCGTCGTGCAGATCGAGCCGGGGCCCTGGCCGACCTTGACGGCGTCCGCCCCGCATCCGGCGAGGAACTCCACGCCCGCGGCGCTCGTCACGTTGCCGGCGATGATGGTGAGCGAGGGGAAGGCGCCGCGCACGAGCCTCACGACCTCGCCGACCCCCGAGGTGTGGCCGTGGGCCGTCGACACCGCCAGGGCGTCGACGTGCTCGTCGACGAGCTCGCCGACATGGGCGAGGATGGCCTCGCGGTCGAGCTTCCCGTCGGCCTTGCGCTTGGGAAGGAGCGCCGCGCCGGCGACGAGCCTGAATTGGGGGTCCCTCGCCGGCTTCCGGTGGGACGTCGCCTCGCCCGTGATCCTCTCGACGTCCGATGCCGTCACGAGGCCGCGAAGGTGGTCCCTGCGGTCCACCAGGAGCATCTTGTTGATCCCAACGTTCTCGCTGAAGAAGCGGTCCGCCGCCTTGATCGGGTCGCTGGCGACGTCGGACTCCATCTCGGTGACGAGGTCGGCGCGGGGCGTCATGACCTCGGCGACCGGCTTGGCCCGGTAGCGCTCCCTGACGGTGTTGCCGGAGAGAAGGCCGCGGAGGATCCCCTGGTCGTCGACCACCGGGAACGTCGAGAACGTGTAGCGCTTGCCCTCGATCAGCGCGAGCACCTCGCCGATGGTCTGCGAGGGGCCCACGGTGACCGGATCGCGGATCAGGCCGTGGATGTGCCGCTTCACCCTGGCCACCGCCGCGACCTGGTCCCTGGGCGACATGTTGAAATGGATGAGTCCGAGGCCCCCGTTTAGCGCCATGGCTATCGCCATCCGGCTCTCGGTGACCGTGTCCATGTCGGAGGAGATGACCGGGATCTGGAGCGAAAGCCGCTCGGAGATCGTGGTCGAGGTGTCGGTCTCCCTTGGAAGGACCTCCGAGTACAACGTCGCGAGGGTCACGTCGTCGAACGTGAGCGCCGTCGGGGCGTTCGCGCGGAAGAATTTTTCCGCCGGAAGGTAGAATTGGGCGTCGACGGCCGACCGGTCCCTCTTTGCAACCTTGTTCATGGGTTGCCGGGATTCAATTAATGCCGTTCAGTGAAAGCGCAAACAAAATGGCTTTCAGCTTCGCGTACCGCCGCTACACGCTGCCGTTCCGCGCGCCTGTGCGCACGGCGCGCGGCGCCTGGCGGGTGAGGGAGGGGCTGTACGTCCGAATCGGCCGCCCGGACGGGTCGGCCGGGTACGGCGAGGCGTCGCCGATCCCGTCCCTCGGGACCGAGTCGCTCGAGGACGGCGAGGCCTTCTGCCGCGCCCTCGGCGGCGCTGTCGACGGGGAAGCGCTGTCGCGCGTCCCGCCGGGCCTCTTCGCGCTTCGGAACGCGCTCGCCTGCGCGATGGGCGACGGCGCGGGCCCTGCGGTGCGCCGCAGCCTGGGCGTGGCTGCGCTCCTGCCCCCGGGTCGTGCGGCCCTGGCGGAGGCCCGAGGCAAGGCCGAGGCCGGGTTCAGGGTGTTCAAATGGAAGGTCGGCGTGGAGGCGGCCGACGACGAGATGGGCCTGCTCGACGACCTGATCGCGGGGCTGCCCGCCTCCTCGAGGATCCGCCTGGACGCGAACGGGGCGTGGGGCCGGCGCACGGCGGAACGCTGGCTCGACCGCTGCGCGGACCGCCCCGTCGAGTTCGTGGAGCAGCCCGTGGCGCACGACTCAAGGGGGGCCGACGACCGGTTGAGGGGCCTCGCGGCGGACTATCCGGTCCCCATCGCGCTCGACGAGTCGATCCGCGGCGACGGGGACGTCGGCCGGTGGCTCGAGGCGGGATGGCCGGGGTATTTCGTCGTCAAGCCGGCACTGCTGGGAGACGCCCGCGGCGTCCTGCGAAGGCTGGCCGGGGCCCGGGCGCGCGTCGTGTTCTCGTCCTCGCTCGAGACAGGAATCGGGGCGCGGGCGGCCCTGCGCGCGGCCTTCGCGTGGCCGGAGGAGCTGCCGGCCGTCGGTTTCGGCGTCTGGCCGCTGTTCGCGGAACCCCGCTTCGACGGGCCGCGCTGCGCCCCCTCGATCCGGATCGAGGACGTGGAGGGGATCGACCCGGAGGCCCTATGGAGCGCCGCGAGCTAGCGGGCCTCCTCGGCGCGGCGCCGGCGCCCTCCGGCGCTGCCTCGAGGGCCGTGGCCGAGGCCGATCCGGGGAGGTTCATGGACGCCTTCGCGAGGGCCGCCGCCGATGGCGGGAGCGTCTTCCTCGCGAACCCCGGCTGGCGGCAGGCGGAGCGCGCCGAACTCGGCCGCCTCCTCGGTGCCGGCGGGTGCGGCGAGCGCGGGTGGCTCATGATCCCCAGCGGAGGCGCCGGCGGCGGGCTCAAGTTCGCCCGTCACGACGGCTGGACCATCGCGGCCGCGGTGGACGGGTTCCGCCGGCACTTCCGCATGGACCGGGTGAACTCGGTGTGCGTGCTTCCCCTCTACCACGTGAGCGGGTTCATGGCCTGGATGCGCAGCGCGCTCTCCGGCGGCACGTTCGTCCCGTGGTCCTGGAGGGACGCGGAGGCGGGCCGGTTTCCGGCCGACGTTCCGGCCGACTGCTGCCTCTCGCTGGTCCCCACCCAGCTGCAGCGGCTCCTCGCCACGGGCGGCGCGGCCGCATGGCTGCGCCGGTTCCGGATCGTCTTCCTGGGTGGAGGGCCCGCCTGGGACGGGCTGCTCGACGAGGCGGCGCGCCTGGAGCTGCCCCTTTCCCCGAGCTACGGGGCGACGGAGACGGCCGCGATGGTGGCCGCCCTCGAGCCGGGCCGGTTTCTCGGGGGCCAGCGCGGGTGCGGGCCGGCGCTTCCCCACGCCCGCATCGACATTGCCGACGGCGGCGCGGTGCGGGTCTCCGGGGGGTCGCTCTTCCGCGGGTATTTTCCCGCGATGGCGGACGAGCGCTCGTGGACGAGCGGCGACATCGGGGCCTTTGACGCGAGCGGGAGCCTGGTCATCCTGGGCCGCAGCGACGACCTCATCCTGACGGGCGGCCGGAAGGTGCACCCCCCCGAGGTCGAGGACGCCCTGCGAGCGAGCGGGGAGTTCGACGACGTCGCGGTTATAGGCCTTCCGGATCCGGAGTGGGGCCAGCTTGTCGTCGCCTGCCACCCCGCGGGCATGCGCCCGCCGCGCCCGGACAGGCTCGAGGCCGCGCTTTCCGGGCTGGCCCCATTCAAGCGCCCCAAGAGGTACGCGGGCGTCTCGCCCTGGCCGCGAAACGCCCAGGGGAAGGTCGACCGCGCGGAGCTGGCGCGGCTCGCCTCGGGGGCGTGACCTTGGGCGCTCAGCCCGCGCGCACCCAGGCCGACAGCGGACCGGGAAGGGGCCGGCGATCCCGCTTCGCGGAGCCGATGCAGACGTGCTCGGTGCGGACCCGCGCGGCCCTCTTGGCGGCGGGGCCCAGCCGCGTGATCTCGAAGCGGACCTCGTAGGCATCTTCCGAAAGGAGCGCCGGCTGCACGCTCACGCGCAGCCTGTCGCCGCAGGACAGGGGCCGGCTGTACTCGGCCTCGCTCTTCACGATCGGGATGACGACGCCGTGGTCCGAGAAGAACGCCTTCAGGGCGATCCCCGACGCGGACAGGGACTCCTCGTAGGCCTCGTGGCAGATCGCCAGGTAGTTTGCGAAGAAAACGACGCCGGCGGCGTCGGTGTCCGCAAAGTGGACCGTGCGGTCGTAGCTGAAGGGCATCGCCCCAAGCGAACGTCGCCCGGGCGCGTTAGGCAACATCGCAGAGTGGCGCGGGCGCGCCCGTCTTCCGGCGTTGAACTCGGCGGCATGGGCGTCTGGAATCGGCCCATGACCAAGACCGAGATCGCGGACGTGCTCGCCGAGATCGGGACCCTGCTCGAGCTGAAGGGGGAGAACCCGTTCAAGGTCCGCGCCTACACGGCGGGCGCCCGGGCGATCGAGGCCCTGGAGAACGAGGAGTTTGAGAAGCTCGTCGCCGAGAAGAACCTCCAGAGCATCAAGGGCATCGGCGAGGCCCTCTCGGCGAAGATCGGGGAGCTTCACGCCACGGGCCGCCTTGGATTCCTGGAGGAGCTCAAGGCCTCAACCGAGCCGGGGCTGGTCGAGATGCTGAGGATCCCGGGCCTCGGCCCGAAGAAGATCATCGCCCTGCGCCGGGAGCTCTCCGTGGCCTCCGTCGCGGACCTCGAGAAGGCCTGCAGGGAGGGGCGGGTGGCGGCCCTCGACGGGTTCGGGGAGAAGACTCAGGAGAAGATCCTGGCGGGAATCCGCAACCGCGAGGCCTACTCGCGGCGGCACCTGTGGTGGGACGCGATCCAGGTGGCCGGGCCGATCGTCTCCGGGCTCAAGGCCCTGGCCAGCGTGAAACGCGCGGAGATTGCGGGCAGCCTGCGTCGCGGGCTCGAGACGATCGGCGACCTCGACTTCATCGTCGCGGCCGAGGAGGCGCCGCCCGTGGTAGACTGGTTCACCGGGCAGCGGGGCGTGAAGGAGGTCACGGCGAAGGGGGAGACGAAGGCGAGCGTCCGGCTCGAGGGGGGCCTGCAGGCAGACATGCGGATCGTCCCGCCGCACCAGTTCGCATTCGCCCTGCACCATTTCACGGGGTCGAAGGACCACAACGTGCAGATGCGCCAGCGCGCCCTCGACCGGGGGATGAGCCTCAGCGAATGGGGCCTGGTCAAGTCCGCCGGGGAGGGCACGGCCCGCGAAAAGGCCGAGCGCAGGGAGGGCGTCGCGGCCGAGGACGAGACGGCCATATTCCGCGCGCTCGGCCTGGCCTTCATCCCGCCCGAGCTCCGGGAGGGCGCCGGCGAGATCGAGGCGGCCGAGCGGGGGGAGATCCCCAGGCTCGTCGAGCTGGCCGACCTGCGCGGCTCCTTCCACAACCACACGACGGCGTCCGACGGGCGCAGCACGCTGCGGGAGATGACCGCCGCGGCGGAGGCCCTGGGCTGGGAGTACCTGGGGATCGCCGACCACTCCAAGTCGAGCCGACAGGCGAGGGGCCTCACCGAGGAGCGCCTTGCCGCCCAGCTCGGCGAGATCGCGGCCCTGAACGCCTCGCGCAAGTTCAGGACGCGGGTCTTTTCGGGGACGGAGTGCGACATCCTGCCCGACGGGAGCCTCGATTTCGAGGACGGCGTACTCGCCCGGCTGGACTACGTCGTCGTCTCCGTCCACAGCGCGTTCGGCCAGAGCGAGGCCGCGATGACCTCGCGGATCATACGGGCCATCGAGCACCCGCGGGTGACGATGCTCGGGCACCTCACGGGCCGCCTCCTGCTCGAAAGGGAGCCGTACCGGGTGGACGTCGGGAAGGTGGTCGACGCGGCCATTGCAAACGGCGTGGTGGTCGAGCTGAACGCCAACCCGTTCCGGCTCGACATGGACTGGCGCCACTGGAGGAGGGCGGCCGAGCGCGGCCTCGAGTGCTCTATCAATCCGGACGCGCACGGCACGGAGCAGCTCGCGTACGTCAAGGCCGGCGTCAACTCCGCCCGCAAGGGCTGGCTCGGGCGCGAGCAGGTGATCAACACGCTCGCGCTCAAGGCCGTCGAGGCCCGGCTCGCTAGGAGGGGGGGGCGCCGATGCTAGACGTCAGGGCGCGGGGCCTGGCCAACATCCACGCCGCGATGATGACGGCGTTCGTCGGGGCGTTCTTCTGGGCGTACGCGAACGTGATCTACCACGTCCCGTTCGTGCGCCTGAGCAGGGAGGTGAACCTGCTGCCGTATTTCCTATGCGTCATCGCCGGGATGCTGCTGTCCGCGCGCGACGTGTCGCGGCGCCTGGCGGCGCGCTTCCACCTGCCGGACCTCGGGGGCTCCGCCCGGATGGCGTTCCGCCAGGTGGCCCTCATGGCGCTGCTCGTGTTCACCATGATGTTCGCGACCCAGGACCACCGCATAAGCAGGCTCTTCCTGGGCACGTTCCTCGTGTGGAGCTGGGCCGGCCTCGCGTTCCTGAACGCGTGGGTCCCGGGCAGGCTGGCGCGCTTCGTCTTCCAGAAGGGCCACCGGCTCCCCACCGTGTTCATCGGCAAGCCCGAGTCCTTCGCGAAGCTCCAGGAGTGGATCGCCCACAAGGAGCCGCTCGGGATTCACCCGGTGGGCCTGCTCTCGGCGGAGCAGCCGGCGGCGGGCTCCGGCGCGGTCCCGGTCCCCTGGCTCGGCAGGCCGTCGGACCTTCCCAGGGTCCTCGACGAGTCGCTGGTCGGCCAGGTCATCATGCTCGAGCTGCCGGCCAGCGACGCCGAGGCGGCGCGGGTCATCGCCGCGTGCCGCGAGCGGGGCTGCCGGCTCATGATCCACAGCGACATCGAGGAGCGCTACTCGCAGCCGCTAGTGCCCGTGACCGAGGAGGGGCGCCATTTCTACACGCTCCAGGAGGAGCCGCTCGAGGATCCGCTCAACCGCATCGTCAAGCGGTCCTTCGACATCGCGCTCGCGCTGCCCGTCGTCGTCCTGATCCTGCCCCCGCTGTGCGCGTGGGTGGCGGTCATGCAGAGGCTCCAGGCGCCCGGGCCCCTCTTCCACGCCCGGGAGCGGCGCGGCAGGCGGGGGGAGGTCTTCTGCATGCTCAAGTTCCGCTCGATGTTCGCCTCGGCGGGCGACGCGGCCGAGGAGTCGATGCAGGCGCTCTCCGAGGACCAGCGCATCTTCCCCTTCGGGAGGTTCATGCGCCGCCGGAGCCTGGACGAGTTCCCTCAGTTCTGGAACGTCCTCGTCGGCGAGATGAGCGTCGTCGGCCCGCGCCCCTACATGCCCATCCTGGACGAGGAGTTCCGCCAGCAGACGCAGGGCTACCGGATTCGAAACCTCGTGAAGCCGGGGATAACCGGCCTGTCGCAGAGCCTGGGCTACCGCGGGGCCGTCCTCGAGGAGGAGATGGTCCGCCGCCGCGTCTACTGGGACGTCTACTACATATCCCACTGGTCCGTGCTGCTCGACCTTCAGATCGCGGCGAAGACCCTCTGGCAGGTGGTCGTTCCGCCGGAGACCGCGTTCTGACAGCCCCTTGGGAGGGAGCCCGTCAGAAGCTCTTGATGTAGGTGACGCCCTGCGAGTCCACCAGCGTGAGGTGATCCGGGTCGACCTGCACCAGCCTGACCCCCAGGGCGCGGTCGAGGAAGTCGTTCACGCGGTAGATGTGCCCGTCGACGAGCGCCTTGCTGTCGGAGCCGGCCGCCCGCACCCCGGTCACGCGTAGGCCGTCGACGAAGCTCTGGACCTGGTCCCCGCGGCTGGGCGGCGGCGTGGCCGGGGTCTTGGGCGCCTCGGCCGCGGCGGGACGGGGGGCCGGCTCGGCCGCGGCGACACGGGCGGCCGGCTCGGCCGCGGCCGCCGCTGGCGGCGCCGCCTGGGCGACGGGCGCCGCGGTCGGGGGCTGCGGCGCGGGCTGGCGGACCGGCGCCACCGGCAGGTCGGCCGGGCGCGGCACCTGGACGACGACGACCGGCGGCGGCTTCGGGGCCGGCGTGGCCGGCAGGGGAGTGGCCACCGCCGCGGCCCTCGGCTCGAGCCTTCCGGTGATAAGGATGCCCGTGATCACAACGGAAGCCACGATGAGCGTCACCGCGCCCGCGGCCAGGAGCACCAGGGTCTGGGCGCTCATCGGCGCCCCGTGGCGGGGTATGCGCTTGCGCCGGCCCGTCTGGGCCAGGGGCGCGATGTCGGCCTGTTCCTCCGCCCGCTGGCGCGCCGCCTTCTTCAGCGCATCGTTGATGAGGCTCATGGTCGCGCTCTCAGTTGGTGAGGTTGGCCATGTCGCGGGCCGCCCGCCGCGCGTCCCAGTAGTTGACCTCGTCGGATTCCCGGATGAACGCCGAGAGCATGGCCTTGTCGCAGAGGTTGTTCACGATGCGGGGGATCCCCCTGCTCGCCTTGTGGATCTCGCGCAGGGCCCAGGGGGTGAACGCCGGTCGGCCGGAGCCGCCGGCGAGCGTCAGCCTGTGCTGGATGTAGTGGCCCATGTCCCGGCGCGACAGCGGATGGAGCTCGTAGTGGACCAGGATGCGCTGGCGCAGCTGGCGGAGCTCCTCCCTCGCCAGGAGGTCCTTCAGCTCCGGCTGGCCCATGAGGACAATCTGGAGAAGCTTCTGCTTGTCGGTCTCCAGGTTTGAGAGCAGGCGCACCTGCTCGAGGACCTCGGTCGAGAGGTTCTGGGCCTCGTCGATGATGAGCACGATGTCGCGCCCGCGCCCGATGCGCTCGAGGAGCACGCGGTTCATCTGCGAGACGAGGTCCACCTGGCTGCGCGCGAGCTTCGTCTCCCCGAGCTCCCTGAGGATGGCCTTGAGCATCTGCGTCTCGGTCACGCGCGGGTTGAGGATGAGGGCCGTGTCGAACCGGGCCGGGTCGAGCTCGTTCAGGAATCGCCGGCATAGCGTGGTCTTGCCGCAGCCCACCTCGCCGATGAGCACGATGAACCCCTTGCGCTCGCGCACGCCGAACTTGAGGTGCTGGAGCGCCTCCTGGTGCGTCGGGCTCAGAAAGAGGAATTTCGGATCTGGTGTGATGTTGAACGGCATCTCCTTGAACCCGTAGTAGCTCAGGTACATGTGCGCATTGAGTAAGCCCTACTGGTCCCAAAACGCACGCCAAAAGCCGTGCGCCCGCTGTATTCGTGTGTTTTTGACCGCCCGGTCGGGCGCGGGACGGGAGCCCGCGGGTCCGCCAGGCGCGCCGCGCCGCGGCAGGCTAGCCCTTCTTCCGGCCGATCGTGTATCCAAATTTCATGACCCCGCGGAAATTCCCGCCGGGATCGTGGGCGAGGAGCGCGGCCCTCAGCTCCTCCCCGAACGGGCCGGCATTCGCGCCGAGGGCGTTCCTGGAGCAGACCGACGTCGAGAAGAGGTATCCGGCGATCGCCTCGATCGTCCAGTCATGCGGCTCGAAATGGGGATAGCTGGCGACGCCCTCGAAGCCCGACTCCCGCAGCACCCGCTCGGCATGTTCGGGGGTGCTGCCCGGCACCGGCCTCCCCGGGGAGTCCCCGGCCGACGGATCGCGGCCCGTCCATTTCTGGACGACGCCCGCGACGATGCGCTGCCACGGTTCCCTTCCTCCCATAAGGCCGTAGCTGCTCCCGAGGATGGCCAGGCAGCACCGCGGCCTTAGCCATTCAAGCGCCCGCCGGGTCACGAGCTCCTGGTCGAGGCGGTGGAAGGCGTCCCCAATCGTGATCAGGTCGAACGAGGCCGGCGGCGCCATCGCTTCCTCGGCCCTCCCGACCGACCACCTTACGTTGCCCACGCCCCGCCTCGCTGCCTCCCTGCGCCCGGCTTCCACCATCTCGGGCTCAAGGTCGACCGCCAAGACCTCCCGGAACGACGCGGCGAGGTCGAGGGCCACGCGCCCGGGGCCGCAGGCCAGGTCGAGGAGCCTTCCGCCGGGCGCGGCGGCGGCCCGGCCGGTCAGGTCCCTCAGGAGCGCGCCTGGATACGGGACGCGGTAGCGCACGTAGTAGGAGGCCGTGCCGGCAAAGGCGTCCGCCGGGAAGTCGGGCTTGATGTACTCCACTCGCTCCATGTCCCTCTTGTCGTTGTCGGGAGCAAGCGTGGCGGGGGATGGCCAAAGCGGCAAGAGGTTGCTCGCGGCCGCGCTGGCCCGGATGCGCCCGGCGGCCAAGTTCCTCGTTGCCTTCGGGTGTCAAACTGGTGCGATTCAGCTGCCGTTCCGTCTCTGGCGCGCGCAGATCAGCCCGGTTTCATTCGTCCCCTGGAGCGCCGGGACCCAGGCGAGCGGGAACCAATCCATGAAATTCACCGACGGCCTCTGGCTGCTCCAACCCGGCGTGCAGGCCCACTATGCCGCGGTCGCCCACGACGTTCGCGCGCAGGGCGACGAACTGGTGGTCGTGGCGCCGACGAGGCCGATGCGCCACCGCGGCGACACGCTCCAGGGGCCCCTCCTGACGGTCAGGCTGAGCTCACCGCTTGCGGACGTCGTCAAGGTGCGGATCGAGCACTTCAGCGGCGGGGACAGGCGCGGTCCGGAGATTCCCACGGTCCCCCGGCCGCCGCCCGCGGTGCGCGTCGACGCCGGCGCCAAGGAGGCGACGCTCGTGACGGGTTCCCTTACGGCGCGGCTGATCCGCGACCCGTGGACCGTGTCCTTCGAGGCCGGCGGCCGCGCGCTCACGCGCAGCGGGGCGAGGGGCGCGGGGTATGTCCGGTGGGCCGGCCACGGGGAATTCGTGCACGAGCAGCTCAGCCTCGGGGTGGGCGAGCTGGTCTACGGGCTGGGCGAGCGGTTCACCGCGTTTGTGAAGAACGGCCAGGTGGTGGAGACGTGGAACCGCGACGGCGGCGCGAGCAGCGACCAGGCTTACAAGTCGGTGCCCTTCTACATGACGGACCGGGGCTACGGCGTCCTGGTGAACGACACGGGCCCGGTCTCGTTCGAGGTGGCCTCCGAGAAGGCCTCCCGCGTCCAGTTCAGCGTCCCCGGCGAGTCCCTCGAGTACTACCTCATCTACGGGCCCGGGCCGGGGGACGTCCTGCGCAAGCTGACCGCGCTCACCGGCAGGCCGGCCCTGCCCCCGGCGTGGTCGTTCGGCCTGTGGCTCACGTCCTCGTTCACGACGGACTACGACGAGCGGACGGTCGTGGGGTTCATCGACGAGATGAAGAGGCGCGACCTTCCGCTCCACGTCTTCCATTTCGACACGTTCTGGATGCGGGAGTTCGAGTGGTGCAACTTCCAGTGGGACCCGCGGACCTTCCCCGACCCGGAGGGGATGCTCCGGCGCCTCCACGAGAAGGGCCTGCGCGTGTGCGTCTGGATCAACCCGTACGTCGCGCAGCAGTCCCCCCTGTTCGAGGCCGCGCGGCGGGAGGGCTTCCTCCTGAGGAAGCCGGGGGGCGGTGTCTGGCAGACCGACCTCTGGCAGCCGGGGATGGGTATAGTCGACTTCACCAACCCGGGCGCGCGCGCCTGGTTCTCGGGCCACCTCAGGAGGCTCTCCAAGATGGGCGTCGACTGCTTCAAGACGGACTTCGGCGAGCGGATACCCACCGACGTCGTCTACCACGACGGGTCCGACCCGGTGCGGATGCACAATTTCTACCCGATCCTCTACAACGAGACCGTGTTCAGGGTGCTCGAGGAGGAGCGCGGCGCCGGCGAGGCGCTCGTCTTCGCCCGCTCCACCCACGCGTCCGGCCAGCGTTTCCCGGTGCACTGGGGCGGCGACTGCGAGTCCACGTTCGAGTCGATGGCCGAGAGCCTGCGGGGGGGCCTCTCACTCGGCCTCTGCGGCTTCGGCTTCTGGAGCCACGACATCGGCGGCTTCGAGGGGAAGCCGCCGGCCGCGCTGTACAAGCGCTGGGTGGCCTTCGGGCTGCTCTCCTCGCACAGCCGCCTCCACGGCAGCACGAGCTACCGCGTGCCCTGGCAGTACGGGGACGAGGAGTGCGACGTCCTGCGGTTCTTCACCAAGCTCAAGTGCAGGCTCATGCCCTACCTTTACGCCCAGGCCGTCGTCGCCCACCGGGACGGCCTGCCCGTGATGAGGCCCATGATGATGGAGTTCCCCGGCGACCCGGCCTGCCTCTTCCTCGACCGCCAGTACCTCCTCGGGGATTCGCTCCTGGTGGCCCCGGTCTTCAGCGAGGACGGCCTCGTCGACTACTATCTACCGGCGGGCCGCTGGACGCATCTGCTTACGGGCGAGGTGAGGGAGGGCGGCCGCTGGCACAGCGAGAGGCACGGGTACCTGAGCCTGCCGGCCTACGCGCGGCCCGGAAGCGTCATCGCATTCGGCGCCGTCGACAGCCGGCCGGACTATCCGTTCGCGGAAGGGGTGACCTTCCGCGTCTACGAGCTGGCCGACGGCGGCTCGGCTGCGTGCGACGTGCCCGGGCCCAAGGGCGAGCCCGCCTGCCGCCTCGAGGTGAGGCGCCGCGGCGCGGCGATCGAGGCCTCCCTTTCCGGACAGGCGAGGGGCTGGAGGCTGCAGCTGGTGGGCGTCGCGTCCGCCTCGGGATCTGAGCTTCTGTCCGATCCCGCCGGGGTCATCGCGGTTCCGGCCGGCGGGGCGAACCGCCTCGCGCTGACGATTAGGGCCTGACCCGGCGCCCGACCAGGGAGGCGCTCCTCTGCGGCGACCGCAAAAGATATTGCGAACCCGAGACGGCCCCATGTTTATCATGGGAAGCACTCGTGAAGTTCCGCAAAGTCATCCTCAGCCTCTACGTCCTGCTCTTCGCGTGCTTGACCGTGGCCGGGGGGATCCTTTTCAAGGACGCGCACGACGAGTACAGCCGGCTGGAGCAGGTCGAGTCCGCCAACCGCCGCCGGCTCGCCGAGGCTCAGGGTCACCTGCGAGAGCAGGAGCGGGTGCTCGAGCGCCTGCGGACGGACCCGGCGTACGTCGACAAGGTGATCCGCGTGAGGCTGGGATACGCCAAGCCCGACGAGTACATCTTCCGCTTCGAGGACGACGACTCGAAGGGATCGGCCGGGCCGTCCTCCGTCCTGAGGAATGACAAATAGGCGCGAATGACCCGCGACACCACCGGACTGGTCGACTCCTTCCGCCGCGCGGGGCAGGGCCACGTGTTCGAGTTCCTCGACCGGCTGCCGCCCGATTCCCGGACCCGCCTCATTTCTGAGGCCGGCGAGGTCGACCTTGCCGAGGTCGACCGCCTCGTGCGGACGCTTGTCCTCAGGGGAGCGGCGCCCGCCGCGGACCTGGAGGGGCTCGCGCCGGCCCCCTACGAGCGCCTGCCCTCGCACGGGGGGGACAGCGCCGCGTGGTCGGCGGCGAAGGCGGCGGGCGAGGCCGCGCTTCGCGCGGGCCGGGTCGCCGCATTCACCGTCGCCGGCGGCCAGGGAACCCGCCTCGGCTACGACGGCCCCAAGGGGACCTTTCCCGTCACGCCGGTCCTGCGCCGCCCCCTCTTCCAGGTCTTCGCGTGGAAGATCCTGGCGGCGGGCAGGCGCTACGGACGCCCCCTGCACTGGTTCGTGATGACCAGCCACCAGAATCACGCCGAGACGGTGGCGTTCTTCGGGGAGAACCGGCACTTCGGCCTCGACCCGGGCCGGGTCCACTTCTTCCGGCAGGGGCGGATGCCGGCCGTGGACTTCTCCGGGAGGATCCTCCTCGAGACCCAGGCCTCGCTCGCCCTGTCCCCCGACGGGCACGGCGGGTCGCTGCGGGCGCTCGAGCGCAGCGGGTCGCTCGACCTCATGGCCTCGGAGGGAATCGACACCCTGAGCTATTTCCAGGTGGACAACCCCCTTGTCCGGTGCGTGGACCCGGCCTTCCTGGGCTGGCACCTCTCGCGCGGATCAGAGATGTCGAGCAAGACGGTGCCCAAGGCGTACCCCGAGGAGAAGCTCGGCCACTTCTGCGTCCGCAGGGGCGAGCTCGTCGTGATCGAGTACTCGGACCTGCCCCTCCCGCTGCAGCGGGAGAGGGATCCCGGCACGGGCACCCTGCGCTACGGGGCCGGGAGCATCGCGATCCATGCGATCGACCGGGAGTTCGTCCGCAGGATGGCGCGCGGCGCCGACGGGCTGCCCTTCCACAGGGCGGACAAGAGGATCGCGACCGTGGACGAAGAGGGGCGCCCCGTGAGGCCGGAGAAGGCGAACGGCGTCAAGTTCGAGCTCTTCGTGTTCGACGCCCTGCCGTTCGCGAGGCACCCGGTCGTCGTCGAGACGAGCCGCGCCGACGACTTCTCGCCTGTGAAGAACGCGGAGGGGATTGACTCGCCGGCCACCTGCCGCGCCGACCAGCTGCGCCAGTTCGCCCGGTGGCTCAGGGCGGCCGGCGCCGAGGTGCCGACGGACCCGACCGGGCTGCCGGAGGTCTCGCTGGAGGTTTCGCCGCTGTTCGGCTACGACGACGACACCTTCATGGAGAGCTGGTCCCTCCTCTCGCCCAAACCCGCGATCGCGGACGGGCTTTGCCTCGAATCACCGACCAAATGACGCAATCCTCCAGCATCGAATCCGCGGTGGCCGCGGGCCGGCTCATGCCGGCCGCCGCCGCGAACATTGCCGCGTACCTCGCGGCGAACCTGCCGCCCTGGGCGCGGGCGAGCATCGGGGAGCTCGTGGAGGGGCGGTCCTGGGGCGAGCTGAACGACCGCTTCTACCGGGAGCTCGAGTTCGGGACGGGCGGCATGCGGGGCCGGACGATCGGCGCGGTCGCCGCGGCCGCCGAGACGGGGACGCCGGGTGCCGACGGGATGCCGGAGCACGCGGCCGTGGGGAGCAACATGCTGAACGACATGACGCTCGCGCGGGCGGTGATCGGCCTCTTCCGCTACACGCAGGGCTACCTCCGCGGGCGGGGCGACGCCGCCGCGCCGCGGCTCGTGATCGCGCACGACGTGCGGTACTTCTCCAGGCACTTCTGCGAGCTCGCCGCGTCGATCTGGGCGCGGCTCGGCGGCGAGGCCTTCATCTTCGACGGCCCGAGGCCGACGCCGCAGCTGAGCTTCTCGGTGCGCCGCCTTTCGGCCCACGCCGGGGTCGTGATCACGGCGAGCCACAATCCCCCGCACGACAACGGATTCAAGGCCTACTTTGTCGACGGGGGCCAGGTGGTGCCGCCCCACGACACGGGCATCGCGGCCAGCGTGGCGGACGTGCCCCTCGGCGCCGTGTCGGACTTCCTGCGCAAGGACCTCTCGCGGGTGACGGTCCTCGGCCGCGAGATGGACGACGCCTACATAGAGATCGCAGCCACCGCGGTCGTGGACCCCGCGATGCTGCGCAGCGCCCAGCTCAAGGTGGTCTACTCGAACATCCACGGGACGGGCGCGGTCCATTGCTCCCCGCTGCTCATCCACGCTGGTTGCAGCGTCGTCGAGGTCGTGGAGCAGCTCGAGTTCGACCCGCGGTTCTCGACCGTGAAGTCGCCGAACCCGGAGAACGCGGAGGCCCTGTCCATGGCCGTCGCCACGGCGAACCGCAGGGGGTGCGACGTCGTGATGGCGACCGACCCGGACTGCGACCGGATGGGCGTCGCGGTGCGCGGCCCGTCTGGCTCCATGGAGCTGCTGACCGGCAACCAGATCGGGTCGCTCATGGCGGAGTACCGGCTGACGAAGATGAAGGAGCTGGGGCGGATCCCGCAGGCGGGCTCCCCAAACGCGTGCATAATCAAGACCTTCGTCACCACGCGGCTCCAGGACGCCATCGGGCGCGCGCACGGAGTCAAGGTGATCAACACGCTGACCGGCTTCAAGTGGATCGGGGCGAGGATCCACCTGTACGAGGAGCGCCTGGGGCGCGCGATGGGGCCCGGCTGGAGCTACGACAGGACGCCGCCCGCCGAGAGGGCGAGGCTCCTGCTCGAGCACAGCACGTTCTTCGCCTTTGGCACCGAGGAGAGCTACGGCTATCTGCCCAACGACTGCGTCAGGGACAAGGACGGGAACGCCGCGTGCCTCATGTTCTGCGAGGTCTGCGCCTGGGTGAAGGGCCAGGGCATGACCGTGCCCGAGTACCTCGACCGGATCTACCTAAAGTACGGCTTCTTCCTCGAGGACACGATCAACATCTACTACGAGGGCGCGAGCGGAAGCGCGAAGATACGGCGGATCCTCGACTCGTACCGCACGGCGGGCCCGAAGGCATTCGGCGAGGTCCGCGTGACCGCCTTCCAGGATTTCGGGCGCGAGCGGATCCTCGACGAGGACGGCCAGGAGGTCCCGAAGCAGGACCTCTACGTCGTGACCCTCTCGAACGGGTACAGGTTCGCCGCCCGCGGAAGCGGGACGGAGCCCAAGATGAAGTTCTACCTGTTCGCTTCCGACAGCGTCGGGGAGCCGTCGGCCCTGCCGTCGGTCAAGGCCAGGGTGCGGGGCGAGCTCGACCGGCTGAAGGCGCTGATCGAGGCCGATGCGCGCGCCCGCGCCGAGGGGTGACGACGGCCCATCGGGCCCCGGCTAAAAGTGGCGCCCGACGCTTAGCATCGGGCCCACCGCGTTCAGCCCGGGGTTCACCCTGTTCATTCCGCGGTTCGAGATGTGCTGGAAATAGACGCCCACAGACGCGCTCAGCCTGTTCCTGAACAGCATCCGCGCGCCGGTGTAGGCCAGCCAGTTCAGGTTGAAGTCCTCGCCCTGCGCGCCCCTGATCTCGTGGCCCTTGCTGTCGAGCCACCCGATTCCGCCGCCCGCCGCGAAGAACAGGTCGCGCGTCCGCCGCTTGTCCCACCATTCCATGATGCCCGATGCCGCCCCGCCGATGAAGTGATGCTCGGGCCCCGTCGCGATGGGCTCGACCAGCAGGCTGAAACGGTTCCGGATGACCAGGTCCCCGCCCGCAAAGGGGCGCGCGGTGCCGACCAGGGGGCTCTTCACCGTCAGAAGCTGCGGAAGCACCGTGTAGCTCAGCGGCGTGGCATCGCCGGTGACCCGCCAGATCACTCCGGTCTCGTAGTCGACCTCCCAGCGCTGGGTCGGGTCGTACAGGGCCACCGGGCCCCCTTCGCCGCGCGCGAGCGGCAGACACGACAGCGCGAGGCAAAGGGGAATGAGCCGAGCCGGGTTCATCGGCCATTATTGGCGCGGCAAAGTCCGCCGACGGCAAGAATTTGAGGAGCGCCGGTTTTCCCATCGAAATCCAGGGGCCCAGCGCGACGCGGTCGCTTTCGCTCGAGCGAAATGTGCCGAGGCGCTAAGCATAAGTCACTTACGCACCAAGGCATGCCTGGATGCACTAGCCCGTCCCTTGCTCTCCGTTTGGGATTCGCGTGCGCTTGGCGGGACTCCTCCCTGGCTTGGCCCCGGGTCTGGTCTTGCTGGCCTTGGGCCCCGGGCTGATCCGCGGTCCTGCGTCCCTTGCCCTTATCATCGCGTCGACATCGCGCATGTACGCGCGGGCCTGGCCCTTCGTCTTGATTCCGGAAATCTCTGCAAGCACCGTCTTCCTGGGCACCTTGCCAACTCGGTAGCGTATCCCGGCCGCGATCCTCAAACCCGAGATTTCCGCGTGCTCCATGGGCTCGGTGTCGTCCGCCATGGGCGCACCGGGCGCAACCGCCGCGGCCGGGACCGGCGCAAACGGCGCAAGCTGGAGCGGCGCAGCATTTGCCGGGGCTCCGTCAAACAGGTGGGAAAGCGTCGAAGCCGCCAGGTCGCGTTGCGTGAAGCTGCCGATCTCCGGAAAGACGGCACGCAGCGTGGCGAGCACGCTCGTGTGGTCATACACCGTGTGGTCGATCAAGGCCCGCTGCACGAGCAGGGGGGAGACGATCACCGCCGGCACTCTGACCCCGAGCTGGGTGAAGTGGAAGTCGTACACGTCCTGAACGTCGCCAGGCGCGACCGCCTTCGGGGGGGTGACGTGGTCGAAGAAGCCACCATGTTCATCGTAGATGATAATCAGCACACTGCTGGCCCAGCAGGCCGAACGGCTTATGCTGTTGTAGACCTCCCCGATGAGCCGGTCGCCCAGCGACACGTCCGCCCTGGGATGCTGGGAGGTGCCAAACTGATATCCGGTGAAAATGCCGTAGCTGGGCTCGATGAAGATGAAGTCCGGCAGGGCAGGGCCATCGCAGTCGGCGGCGAACGCGGCGGCGTCATACGGGACCGTGTCGGCGTCGTAGTCGACTCCCTCCAGCAAGGACGCGAAGGGCAGCGAGTCTCCCCGGTATATCCGGAATCTCAGGCTGGTCGCCTGTTTTATCCGCTTGAAGATGTCGCCGTTCGCGAAGGCGTAGCTGTCGACAAACTGTGCGTCCGCCACGCCAAGGGCCGGCGGGCTCTTTGGGTTTCCGTTGCTTGTGGCCGCACAAAGAAAGAATCGGTTCGGGATCGTTGGGCCCGGAAGGGAGGAAAACCAGCGGTCGCAGACACAGTATTCCTGCGCCAGTTGAGCGAGGCACGGAACCTGGCCTTGCAGGAAGGAGGTTAGGACGTCCCCGTGAGGCCCCTTCGCCGCCGGAGCGTAGCTCTTGATAAACCCGCTGTTGTTGATGGGTATATTGTTATAATTGTTCGGCGGGTCATTGTTCGCCCCCAGGAGCTGGAGGACAACGTCATCGTACTCGTGGGGCGGATCGCTGGGCATGACGAGGGGCGCCGGGGTCGTATTGCTAAACGAATTATTCTGGGCATCGGCATTGACGAACGACCCCGGGGCCGCGACGTCCGCGACCGTGACCGTCCCGTCCGGGCCCACTCCCTTAAGGGGGATCGCCCCCAACATGTGGTCGAAGGATCGGTTCTCGAGCATCAAGACAAAAACATGTTTAACGTCGGATAATGGCATTGTGAGGATACTCGATTTGATGTTCAGGGGGCCGATGCGCGCTTCTGACGGCTTGCGAAATGAAGTTCCTAAGCTAACGGCTGCAACAGTAGAACTATCGTCGCCGGTCCAGGCGGCCGGCAGCCTATATCGCTCTAGCACAATTGAATTCCAATGAGGCAAGAGAGCATCCGTGCGTCAAGGGTGGGCGATTCAGCGCCCAGCAGACGGCCGCTGTGCTAAGGCCGCTCTTTGCCGTTCGGGTAGCGGCGAGGCTGGACGCCGTGGGCTTCCGGCTCATTGCCGATGCTTGGTCGCAGTGTGTCGAGAAACCCTCGTTATTGAACCTAGCCGTGTTGAGGGAAGGAATGGGGCTATATCCCTTTGACACTGCTCTGCTCCTATCGTCAGCCAGGGCCTACGCGCAGTGGGGCTACGCTTCCGAGGCCCGAACAATTGTTGAGCGGGGTTTGAGACTCGCGGATGACGCTACGGGCAGACAGCTATTGGACCTTCAAACGACGCTCAATGTGGTAAAGTTGCATCCGAGAGCGAAGAGGAGGGGACGAAGGCAGCCAGATGGGGTCCTACAGAGCGCTGTGCAAGAAACGACACGTTGTTAGACGCCAGCGCTGCGTTTCGAAGGGGGCCCCAAGACCAACGCCGCCGAGACGATCCCGATAACCCCGCCTCCGATCCAATATCCCGATTGACTGGTTGAGAATAGCCACATCCCCATCCCGGGCCCGAGGACCTGCGCAAGTGTCCATGTGAGTCCGTAGGTGCCCAGGTAGCGGCCGCGCATATGCGCCGGAGCGAGCTCGGCCACATAGGCCGAGGCAACAGGCATGGCGCACATCTCGCCAAGCGTGAATACAACAACGCAGGCCGCGAGGGCTGGGATGGTAGGGGCAAACACATTGAGTGCGAATCCCATGCCCGAAAGGAGGTATCCCAGCGCCACTACGCGCATGGCTGGAAACCTCCTTGTCACCGTCGTGAGGGGCAGCTCGCAAATCACCACCAGGGCCCCGTTCAGCGAAATCAGCGCACCATAGGCCGCCGGCGAGAATCCAAGATGCATTACCGCGAGCCCATACGTGGAATTCATCTGAAAGAATATCAGCGCGACCCCGAAGGCCGCGAACAGGAACCTGTGAAGCTTCCTGTCCCTCAAAAGGGTGCCTGTCGCCTCGCCCCAGCTGGAGCCAACTGTCCGCGGGTGGACGGATTCCGGCAGCGCGAAGAAGGCCACCGCCCCGAATAATATCGAGGTCGCAGCATCTCCGGCGAATAGCCAGAAATACCCACGGGTCGCGATGAACCCTGCTGTGGCGGGGCCAAACGCCCAGCCCGCATTGATCGCCATCCTATAGGCCGAGAATGCGGTCACGCGGTTGCTTGCAGGAACCAAGTCGGTGAGGAGGGCACTGCTGGCGGGCCTGTAGAATTCCCCGGTGAGCCCGGCGAGTGCTGCGAGGACGAGGATGAACGGCAAGCTGGTCGCCTGCGAAAGGAGGAGCATCGACGCCGCCCCAGAGAGCATTGAGAAGACGATCGTCTTGCGGCGCCCAATATGGTCTGCGAGGTGCCCGCCAACCATTGTCGCCAGGACGTTTCCAATTCCGTAGGCGCCGATCGCCAAGCCGGCTTGGGCTATTGAGTACCCCTTCCCGGTCAGGTACAGTGCGAGGAATGGGACAACGAAGCTCCCGAACTTGTTCAGGAACGTCCCGAAAAAGAGGATCCACGCGACCGGCGGGAGGGCCCGCAGGCTGGTGAAAAGGGTAGGGTTTGGCTTCATAGAAGCAAATGACCCTGCTCGCCTTCCGGCAAGCAGGGTCAAAGTTTCTTGTCTGGCTTTAAGTTAGATTTGACGTGCTGCTTGGCGGTCAGGCGCCCGAAATATCGACGTAGCCCATGCCAAAGCGAACATTGTTCGCAGCGACATCCCACGAGCTGCGGCGCGTGGTCATGTTGGCTATGGGTCGGTCTTTCATCGAATGGACAGCGATGATTGACTCATGCTGCCGGCGCAACCGCAAAATACAAGATAGGCGCACGCTTGAATCTCGAAACCTTGTAATTCAGGGATGCGTGAGAATTCGGCTCCATTCCCTAACAGCCCTTTGCATCCACCCTGTGATCAGGCGGCGCCAAGAATCACTCTGAAACGAGGCGCGCTCACGCATCCGTTGATATGGGCAGGCGCAAACGGCCACAATTCTTTAACGGATCCCTTTCAAGAGCATGGCGTTTCCCGAGAATGCCGCCAAACCCGCGCTTTATCGGACGATCGTTGGGCGACCGAGACGATTCGCCGCCCGTGAATCCGCTCACGACGCGCCGACTTTGGCCCGACGGTGCGTCGGGAGCGCCTTGGCTTGAGTTAGGAGACTGGGGCCAGGCTCTCATCGTGACATGCCGGCCAAGGGGACGAGTCACTCGCCCAGCACGGCCGATACGCGAGGTAGGGTTTCACCCCATGGCGGACCGGCGCGCAACCGGGCAGGTTTGGCGCATCGTGGTTGGTTAGCTAAAAAGCACACAGGCACCCCGGACCCTCGTGAAAACCTTCAGTCTCATGTCCCCGCAGATGATCGACCCCGTGTGGTTGCGGGAGGTCCAGTGCGCCCAACACGAGGCGCGCGTCCACCATTGCGGCGTCACGCTGAATGGGGTCCACCTCCGGTTTCTCGTTTCGCACGAGGACTGTCCGGATGACGGCACTGCGATGGTGGTCTGGCTGGGCCGGAACTTCTGCTGCGCCACGAAGGCCGACTTCGCCTGCGAGGCCTCAGGGATCCCAGGGGCCCCGCTCGAGGCGGAGGTGGCGGCCCATAATTGACCCTTTTCCGGACACCGGGAGCCGCAGCGACCTTGCTCTCGATTCTAGCAATGGCGGAACATGCCAGCCAGAATGAGGAGCTCGACGTGCGCCGCCGACGCCTTCGGCAAGAATGGCGCGCACGATGACGCAAACTAGTCGCGTGTCGTCTGGCCGTAGGTGGAAACCCCTGGGCCTAAGGTTTCTTGGAGTCAGCCGGCCGTCGGGCTCCCAATAGGTGGGTATAGCTCTGGTCCTGCGGACTGCGGTTCGACAGCCTTGTTCCTAAATCCTGGCAATGGCCTCGATGAGCAGGGTCTTAACTCTTTCCGCATTCTTAGCCATCCTCGCCAAGACCATTTCGAAGGTGACGGGAGCTTCGTCAGCCTTCCAGCAGTCATAGTCGGTAGACATGGCGATGGCCTGATAGGGCAGGCCAAGCTCGTTTGCCAATATGACTTCGGGGCAGGACGACATATTTATGATGTCGGCGCCCCACTGCCTGAACATGCGGCTTTCCGCCTTTGTCGAGAAGCGAGGACCTTCGATGGTCACGATCGTCACATCCCTGTTGTAGGCGAAGCCCAGATCGTCGCAGGCCTTGCATAGCACGTCGCGAAGCCCCCGGTCGAAGGGTTCGCTCATCGGCGTATGCACGACCTCGTCCACAAAAACGCTCAGCTCCCTCAAGCGGGTGAAGTCGATGAATTGATCGGGGAAGACGAGGTTGCCCGGGACAATCTCCTCTCTCAGCGAGCCCACGGCCGTCGTCGCTAGGATGTGAGTGCAGCCTATTTCCTTCAACGCGACGATGTTTGCGCGGAAGTTTACCCTGCTTGGCATAGTGCCGTGGTCCTTTCCGTGCCTTGCGAGTATGACCACTTCAACGCCTTTGATTCTTCCGCACGTCAAGGGGGAGCTCGGCGCGCCGAACCGGGTGTCAACGCGCTTTTCGATGGGCTCGTCCAGGATGTTGGGTCGATCAAGGCCGGAACCGCCGATGATGGCTATTTTCTTCATGTTTTGACTGTGTTGCTCCGGGGCAGGGGCCGTCAGCTAGGACTGGAATTGTATGAATGGTTTCAGTCAGGCCCGCGCCATCAATTGTAATTCCGGTGTAGCCCAGTGAGCGTGCTCCGATCAACCCCCAAAGCCGCGCCCGGACCGGAATCGGGGCGGCGAGAGGTTGGGCCTTTCGTGGCGGAGATCGGCGCCAGGCGCCGGGGAGGGCTGTGCTGGGGTCGACGGGGCTGCTGGCGGACGGCTAAACGCCCGACCTCTGCATCGCAGGCGCCGGGCCTTGGCCCAACCCCGCTGCGGGGGCAGGAGCGTCACGTCTGCAGCCCATATACGCGGACCAAGGCGTTGATCACCTCGGTGTAGAACAGGCCGGCATTGCCGGCGGCGTCGCCGTTGTCCCGGTTGACCATGACGGCCATGCCGGCGCCCTGATTGGGGTAACCCTGGATGATCGCGGTGAAGCCATAATTCTCGCCGCTGTGGTTGAAGAAATATCCTGGCTTGCCGGATTGGCCGCCCGTGAAAATGCCGAGCTGGCTCGAGAGCATTTGGCCGGCCTGCTTGGCGGTCAGCACCTGCGTGCCGTTGACGGCGCCTCCCGCATTGAGCATGATGATCGTCTGGCAGAGGTCCCCTGCGTTCGTGTACAGGCCGGCCGCGGACGCCTCCGGGTAAAGGTTTCGAAGTCCCGCGATGGGCTGTGCATTCGTGTCGTGGCCCACCGCGGCGCGCGACAACGCCGCGGGCAGGTCCAGGGCGAATGTCGAGCCGGTCATGCCGAGCGGCGCCAGGACATTCTGCTGCATCCAGTCCCGAAAGTCCGCGCCGGTCACGTCCTGCAGCATGCGCATCAGGACGACGTACCCCATCCCGGAGTAATAGAAGGTCCCCGGCTGGGTGGAGATTTCAATCGGAGGCGAGTTGGCGGGCGTCGTCCCGCCAAGGATCTGGTCGAGGGTCGGAAGGACGACTCCTGGCGTGTTCGGATACCCGCCGAACCCGCCCCCGCCGGCGACGAAATTCGTGCAGGAGGTGAGCGGGTACGTGTTCCCCCTGCCGATGAAGCCTCCCATGTGCTGGAGAATCAGCTGGATGGTCGATTGGCTCGCCCATGCCGCCTGGGCGCAGGGGCGCGTGGCCACCGGCCAGGTCGAGTGGTTGCCCACAGGATCGGTGAGGCCGATGGAATTGTTCTGGGCAAGCAGCTGCACGCCAATCGAGGTGTGCGGCTTGCTGATCGAGGCGGCCTGGAAGGGCGTGTTTGTGTACACGTACTGGCTGCCGCCGGCCTGCAGGACGCCGTACGACGTGCGCCAGGCCACCGCATTGTTCTGCACGAATGCGACGCTCGCCCCGGGGACGCCATAGAGGGCCATTCGATCGTAAATCGTATGCCATTGGCCGCCGGCGTCCTGAAGAAAGGAGTTCTCGAAGACCCGGAGCGGGTCGGGCGACTTGGGAAGCGGATCGTTGGCGATGACGGACCATCCTCCCGAGGCGGTGAATGCGACGTGCTCGACCAGCCAATCGCCGGCCTCGAACGACTGGATCTGCTGGAGGCAGGAGCTGTCGAGGTTCTTGTCGAAGGTGGCGTCGTCGCCATAGATCACCCATCCGCCGTTTGGGGCAAAGGTCACCTGGGTTGCCCGGCGCGTCCCCTGCGTGTAGTTGCTCAGCGTCTGGAAGCACTCGTCATCGATGCTCTGCGCAAACATGGCGTTGTTCGCGATGATCACCCACGAGTCGCCTCCGGACGGAGGGAAGGCGACGCACGAAATCCTCGAGCCGCCGTTGGAAAAATCCCCAATCTTCTGAAAGCAGTCGTTTGGAATGTTCCGTGCGTAGTAGCCCTGGTCGGCCACGATGACCCAGCTATCCCCGCCCGCGGGCGGAAATGCGATCGATCGCACGGTCCAGCCGTTCTTGATGAAGCTCCCTAGCGTGGTAAAGCAGTCCGGGGGAATGCCCTCCGCGTAATAGGCGCCGTTTGGCGCGACGACGACCCAGCCTCCGCTTGGCGTGAATGCGACAACCGACACGCCCGGGCCGCTCATGCAGCTCCCGATGAAATTATGCGCATCGTTCGGAATGTTGCTATCGAAATATAGTCCCATGGCCTTTCACGGCGACCTGCCTCTGTTGGAATGCCCCTATTCTCCCGCTGACGAAATGATTTCGCCGAATGGTCAAATCAATGGCCCGTTGGCGAAATCATTTTGTCTACGTTTTTTAAAGTAGTCGCGAGGCCGCGGGGGAAGCTGCACGCATTTCACCGGCGCTCCCTGGCGGTTGGATGCCCGGCAGGTAATCCGAATCCCCCTCCCAAAATCTGTCCGGGGCCGCGCTTTTCGCCTTCGCCGCCGCACCGGCATCGGGGGCCTATCGCGCTTCTCTCTTACCGGCCTGCTCTTGCCACCGCCGTTCGTTCACCCCCATCACGACGAGCCACAGCATGAGCGATGCTTCCGCGAGGATCCCAAGGCCTTTTATCCAGTTTGAGAGAAGGTTAACAACGGCCGGCGACAAATAGGCGATCCAGCCCATTCCGGCCGATACCAAGAGCGCGCCCAGGATTCGCGGCAGGAAAGTCGACCGGAGTATGAGCCAGCCGATCAAGATGCAGTAGGGCCCGAAAAACCACAGGGGGCTGAGGCGGGTTGGGGCCAGATGAAAGACGCCAAGGATTCCGACTATGGAGCCGAGGAGGCTAATGATCGCAGCGAGCAAAGAAAGGTTCCTGTTCACCGGCTTGAACAGGCCGTAAAAGAGAAGCGTCACGGCTATATAGACGGCAAACGCGGCGAGGTTGACCGTTTCGCGAATGACAACGAGGCGGCGGGGCACCAAGAGCTCGCCCAGCACGGCCACCAGAAAATAGAGCAAATAGACGACGCCGATAGCCCTGGCGTTGGAATTCGGCGGCGTCTCGGCGGTTGGCCCCACGAGTCATAGCCTCAGCGGTGGACGCTCCGGCGTCAACGGAATGCCGTTCAGGACGGGCTTCCGCTCAGGTGCATGCGATGATCTTCCCTCGGCGCCTATCCCAGCGCCTATTCCTCATCGAGAAGCCCCTCCTCAGGTTTCGCCGCGCTGCGTCGCCACCTTGCGGGCGAGCGCGCGCCCCTTCGCCACAACCGCCCGCCTCGCGCCAAGCGGGCATTTCGCCTGCTCCCGCCACTGCCGGCGCCCGCTACGGAAGGATCGTCACCTTCTGCAGCTTCGGAGGGATGACGGGCTTGCTGGCCTCTCCGTCTGGCCCCGCCGTCGTCGGCGTGCTGGCCAGCGCGTCGACGACGTCCATGCCGCGGGTCACCTTCGCAAAGATCACATAGCTTGGGGGAAGGGGATAATCCTGGTGCATGATGAAGAACTGGCTGCCGTTCGTGTCGGGACCCGAGTTTGCCATCGCGACAATGCCCCTGCGGTAGCCGGCCTGGTAGAGGGGTGAACTCCTCTTGATCTCATCGGGGAATCTGCCGCCCCACGCGCTTTCGCCTCCCGTGCCATTGCCGGCCGGATCGCCCCCCTGGATCATGAAGCCCTTGATGATCCGGTGGAAGACCAGGCCGTCGTAGTATCCGTGTTCGGCGAGGAGGCGGAAGTTCTCCACAGCCTTGGGGCTGTCGGCGGCGAAGAACTCGATCTCGATGGTCCCCTTGTCCGTCTCGAGGTCGGCATGCAGGCCCCCGGAGCTCTGGGCGCCCGCAGGAACCTTTGGATTCGGGGCGGCTGCCGACGACGACGAACGGCATCCCGCGAGGAGAATGGCCTGGACAAGGCAAAGCTGGACCGCGAGCAGGCGGAGTATTCGGTGTGGCATAAGGGTTATCCCATCTTGGACCGCTCGGTTTTCGCAACAGAATCCCTTAAGTCAAGGCGTAGCCGCGGCGAACCGCCGCCGGCAGGCGTCCCTGGCTGGCGGCATGCATCGGCAGCCTCGCCTGGGGGCCGGTAATCTGGACGCTTGACCGGCGCTGTCCGCCCCTAGAAAGCAAGTCGGATGACCCTATGAACATTAAGCACCTCATTGAATCCACTGCTGCGGGAAAGAATCCCCCCACGCCGGTGCACGCGGCGCGAACCGCGGCCGCGGCAACGGCGTCATTGCTGGTCGCGCGCCTGTTCGGGCTGCCGGAGTACTATTGGGCGGCGATCTCCTGCATGATCGTGATGCAATCGACGCTTGGGGCGGCGCTGCCCGTCTCCGTGCAGCGCTTGGTGGGGGCCGCGATCGGGACCGCTGCCGGAGCACTTGTGGGGAGCTTCTTCGGCGCCAGTATTCTAGCGTTTGCCGTCTCGGTGTTCGCGCTCGGGATCGTTTGCTGGGCCTTACGAGTCGATCGGAGCGCCTATCGGTACGCGGGCATAACATTGGCCGTCGTGATGCTCATCAATCGCAATCAGAGCGCCCCGATAGTGGCCCTTCACAGGTTCATCGAGGTTTCCCTGGGCATCGCGGTGGCCCTGGCGCTTACGACCGCTTGGCCCGAACGCCCGCGGGCGACGGCGCGCCAGGGCAGCGGGTAGGCGGCGCATCAAAGGGAGCGCGATGGGAAACTGGCGGCACCCGGGTCTGGCCTAGGGATGGGGGAGCGGCCGGAGGCTCGGCGCCCTTCATTGCCTTGTGCCTGTGCGGGCTGCGAACCGGTGCGGAAACTGCTATCCTTCCGGAATGATCCGAAGAATCGCCCTCTCCCTTATCCTCGTCGCCTGCTCGTCCGCCGGGCCGGCCTCCGCCGCCCCGGTAAGGGTCAGGGTTGTCGTTGTGGCGATGTTCGAGGTCGGCGAGGACAAGGGGGACGTCCCCGGCGAATTCCAATTCTGGGTCGAGCGCGAGAAGCTGGACCGCATCTGGGACTTCCCCCAGGGCGAGCGGAAGCTGCGCTCCACCCAGGACGGGAGCCTGCTCGGCGTCGTGACGGGCACCGGCACGATCCACAGCTCGGCGACCATCATGGCCCTCGGGCTCGATCCGCGCTTTGACCTGACCGAGGCCTATTGGGTTGTGGCGGGGATTGCCGGGGCCAATCCCGACGTCATGTCGCTCGGTTCTGCCGCCTGGGCGGAGTGGGTGGTCGACGGGGACCTGGGGCACGAGATAGACGCGCGGGAGGTGCCCGCCGGCTGGCCGACGGGACACATCCCCCTGCGCAAGAAGACCCCGTACGAGCAGCCGCTGGCCCCCGCCGAGGGGCAGGTGTTCCATCTCGACCCGGCGCTGGTCGACTGGGCCTACCGCCTGACCAAGGACACGCCCCTGGCGGACAGCGAGGCGCTTCGGAGGCACCGCGCGCTCTACGTGGGCTACCCCAACGCGCTCAGGCCCCCTTTCGTCCTCAAGGGCGACAACCTGGCCTCGATGGATTATTGGCACGGCAGGCTGATGAACGAGTGGGCCGAGGCCTGGGTGGCCTACTTCACCGGGGGAAAGGGGATGTTTGCCACGAGCGCCATGGAGGACACGGGGACGATGCAGGCGCTGGCTTGGCTCTCCAGGGCCGGTCGGGTCGACGTCAGGCGCGCGCTCGTCCTCAGGACGGCGTCGAACTTCGTCATGCAGTGGCCGGGCGCGACCGCGGCCCAGAGCCTCTCCGGCGAAAGCCTCGACAAGGGCTACTCGGCCTACCTCCCGTCACTCGAGGCGGCCTATCAGGTGGGCAGCCGCGTGGTCCACGAGATCACACGCGGCTGGGCCACCTACGAAAGGAGCCCGCCGAGATAGACGGCAGGCTGGGAGGGCGGGCCCAACACCCTCCCGGCCGCGCGAGGTCCCTGGCCGACAGGCAAAGGGTCACTTGAGGATCTCCTTTATGAGGGAATCCCTTTCCGCGACAGCCGGCGGCATCCGGAAGTCGGACTTGCCCTGTATCCTCTCGATGAGGAACAGCGCATAGTCGCAGAGCCGGTATCTATGGCGGAGGTACTCCATGTGCATCTTGCTGCCGAAAACGGGCGCTGGGCGCGTGTCGGAGAGCATCTGCTTTAGGGCGGGATAGGCGCTCCTGCCGCATTCGATCAAGGCGTTCGAGGCCTCCTCGACGTAGAAGTTGGGCAGGCCCCACGTGTTGAACGTCCTCGAGGTCCGCAGGGCGTCGGTGAGGATTGCGACCTTCAGGTCGACCGAAACGTCCCTATACGCATTCGCATCCAGCCTTCTGAGCAGCAGCAGGGGCAGCAGGGCGTCAGCGTCGCCCTTTTCCTTGATCATTGAGGCCAGGGATTCGCTGCTTACGTCCTTCCTCCCCTGCAGCTCCCTGAATGCGAGCGAATTGAAGGGCTCCTTCTTCTTGGCGCTTTGCTCCGCCAGCCTCTTCAGCAGGGTGGGGTTGTCCATCGCATGGTAGGTCTGGGCCGTCTGCGCCACGATCTTCCGGGCGGCGTCCAGATTCGCGGCCGCACCCTGTTGTGCCTGGATGGTTTCCGGTTTTCCCTGGCGTTGGCTGCACCCGGCTGACAGGACGCAGAATACGGCGCAAGCGCGGAGACCTGTCTTGAGAATATTCATGGGGGTACTCCTCGTCTAAAGGTCCGTTAGGGTGGGCAGGGGAACCGCGCTCGGCAGGGTGGCGGTGCCGTCGTCAATGGTTATCGTGGTCGAAAACGGAACCCACTTTGTGTTCCAGACCGTCACCGCGTCCTGAAACTCGGACTCTATGCTTGTCCATCCGGGGGCGTTCAAAAAGCCGGAGACGTTGCCGCTGCCGTCGACGGCGAAGCTCCAGAAGTAGGAGCCCAGGATCTTGTTCTGGCAGGTCCTGGAGGTGTAGCAGACCGCGACGTCAACGGCGTAGAAATAGGTGTTCTTGGAGTATCCGCCGGGGTTGTCGTATAGCGTGGTCGCGACGCCGTTGCTCCCGGCGTTGTTATAGCCGGGGTCGAAGACCCCGTTGTTCTGGAGGCCATAGTAGGCATAGCCCCAGGTGTCCCATTGGTCGATTTCCCAGTTGTCGGAGGTCGCCTTCACCGAGCCGTGGCTCTCGTGGCTGTGGTCCAGGATATACGTGCCGCTTTCGGCGTCATACACCCACGTCATCTGGATGATGCAGTCCGCGCTGCAATCGCAGCTTTTTCCGCAGTTGGCGGGGTTGAAGGTGAATCCGTCGCTTATGACGTAGTTGTCGCTATCGCCCGGAGAGCCGCTGAAGGCCCAGGTGCCGCACTCGACCGCGGGCTGGCAGCCCGAGACGAGAGCTGCGAGCGCCACGCCTGCACCGAGAATCACTGCGCGGCCGGGGACCAATCGGCATTGTTTTGGAGTCATATGTTTCTTGTGTTGTTGAAGCGGTTGAGGGCCGGGGCCCCCGGTGGCTCCCGAGGCGCCTCTGGTGTCGGCATTCGAGCTATTCCCGGCATGGAGCATCTAATGGCAGGTCGTGCACCCTTGGGGTTCGCCGGACGCGGGGATCACCTCCTGCCTCCGGGCCAGGAACGCGAGTGCGAGATACAGGTTCGCCAGCAGCACCGTGATGTAAAAGGCCGCGGAGACCTGCGGGACGCGCGCGTTAAGGGCGGGCCATCGCGCGAGGCCGCTTCCCAGGCACGGGCAGGTCAGAAACCTGGTGCCGCCGACAACCCTGACCAATCTATAGACCGTCACGCAGAGCGAGAACGCTGTGATCAGCAGCAGCTTCATGCTTGGATGGCCCGGGCGCGCCACCGCGAGGGCTATCAATACCTCGATGAGGCCCGCGGCCAGGAATAGGTGGCCCGTCTGAAGCGCGAGTACCGGGTCCGGCACCGCCAGCAGGGCGTCGCCCTGGAGCGAGCTGACAAGCTTCAACGCGCCCGAGCACATCAGGATGGACGCGACCAGGATCTCCGCCGGACGCGCCCACCGGCCGGTGAAACGTCGTCCGCTGAATGCCGACTCGAGCTTCATATTTGCCGAAGGGTGAGATGCCCGGCGCGCAACCGCTCGGGGAACGCGAAACGGATATGGGGGCTCGAGAGCGGGACAATGGCCGTTATTACGTGAAATCGCGTAGGGGGTCGACAGGCCCGCCGCGGCCCTGCCGGAGCCTTGCCTTCCGGCGCCGATCCGTCTTCTGCTCGGCGAACCCCCTACCGACATGCCCCACGTCCCCGGTCTGCGCAGCCCCTACGCCAAGGTTGGACGCCTCGTTTACTTCGGGCGGATGCTGGACAAGATCCGGCTCCACGCCCAGGGCAGGCTGCCCGCGGACTACATCGAGAACCTCGGCGACAAGACGCCGGGCATGTTTGACACCCGCTGCTGCGCCTTCCTGAGGGTGCCGTACGACGACATCAGGCGGCGGACGCTCGAGGGCGCGAGCGACGGGGCCGTGCTCGAGTGGGCCGAGGGGCGCGGCGGCCGGCGCGCGGACGAGGAATGCGTCGTCTGGAACGGATTCATGATGAAGCGCGGCTGGCACGACGGCGACGCAATCGCGGAACGCCTCCGCCGGCGCATCGAGGAAGGAGGCCTCGCGGGAAAGCCGATCGAGACCTACTTTGATTTCATCGACCTCGACGAGGGGCGCGACTCCCTGTCAGCGAAATCGTGGGAGACGGTCTAGCGACAGTCCCGCCCGCTTATGGGGATTCCCCGGAGCCGGGCGCGCTCACGCGCCGCGGGGCGGCTCAGATGAGGAGCAGGGCGGGCTTCTCGAGCAGGTCCCTCAGCGCCGCGAGGTAGGCGGCGCCGAGCGCCCCGTCGACGGCGCGGTGGTCCCCGGAGAGGGTCAGCGTCATGCGCTGGCCGACCACGATCGCGTCGCCCCTCACCACGGGCCGTCGGGTGGCGGTCCCGACCGCCAGGATGGCCGCGTTCGGCGGGTTGATGATCGCGCAGAACCGGTCGATCCCCATCATCCCGAGGTTGGTGACGCAGAACGTGCCGCCCGTGAACTCCTCAAGGGCGAGCTTCTTGTCCTTAGCCTTCTTGCCGAGCGCCTTCGCCTCGGAGCTTATGGCGAACAGGCTCTTCAGGTGCGCGTCGCGGATCACGGGGGTGATCAGGCCGTCGTCGATCGCAACGGCGAACGACACGTGGGCCGCGGAGTGGTACCGGATCGCGCTGCCCTCCCAGGAGCAGTTCACCGCTGGAACGCGGCGCAGCGCCTCGGCCGCGCCCTTTAGGACGAAGTCGTTTACGGACAGCTTGACCCCCTCCTTCTCGAGCGCCGTGTTGAGCTGCTCGCGCAGCTCGATGATCGGGCCGGCGTCGACCTCGACGTCGAGGTAGTAGTGCGGGATCTGGGTCTTGGATTCCAGCAGGCGCCGCGCGATCGTGGCCCTGACGTTGGAGACGGCCACCACCCTGTCCTCCTGGAGGGGGCCCTTGGAGAATGAGGCCGCGGCGGCCGCCGCCGGGGTGCGGACGGCGCTGGCCGACGCCGCGACGATGTCCGCCCGGACGATGCGGCCCCCGGGGCCGCTCCCCGCGACGCCGGCCGGGTCGACGCCCTTCTCGGCGGCGAGCTTCCGGGCGAGGGGCGAGATCCTGACGCGTACCGGCGCCTCGCGCGAGGGGGCGGCCGCCGGCGCCGCCTGAGGCTGGACCGGGGCGGGGGAGGGCACCGCGGCCGGCGACGGGGCCTGGGCCCGGGGAGGCCCGGGGGGCACGGCGGGCGCCGCGGCGGAAACGCTCGCCGCCGGGGCCGGGGCCGCCTGCGGCGCCTTGGGCGCGGGAGCCGCGACCTTCTCGCCGGGGCTGCCGATGGCGCACAACGCCTCCCCTATCGCAACCTGGGAGCCTTCGCGCACGAAGACCGCGAGCAGCGCCCCGTCGAAGAAGCTCTCGAGCTCCATCGTGGCCTTGTCGGTCTCGACCTCCGCCAGGACGTCGCCGGTCTTCACCGGGTCGCCCTCCCTCTTCAGCCACTTGACAAGTGTGCCGACGGTCATGGTGTCGCTGAGCTTGGGCATCTCGACTATGTTCGCCATGGAAGTGGGCCCGCGCTCAGTCGAGCATGTCGACCGCAGCCCGGACGATCCTCTGAGGGTTGGGCAGCTGCTCGTTCTCGACGGGTGGGCTGTAGATCGACGGCCCGTCGATCGTGGAGAGCCGCGCTATCGGCGCGTCCAGCTCGTCGAACGCCTCGGACTGGATCATGAAGGCGAGCTGGGCGCCCACGCCGCAGAACGGCTTCTGCTCCTCCACGACCAGGGCGCGGTGGGTCTTGCGCACGGACGCGAGCACGGCGTCCATGTCCAGGGGCCGGATCGAGCGCAGGTCCACGACCTCGGCCGAGATGTTGTGCTCCTGCTGGAGGAGGTGCGCCGCCGCGAGCGACTGGATGGCCGCGCGCCCGTAGCTGATGATCGACAAGTCCGTCCCCTCGCGCTTTGTGTCCGCGCTGCCGAGGGGGATGAGGTACTCCCCGGCGGGGACCTCGCCCTTGTCGCCGTACAGGATCGTGTTCTCCAGGTACATGACCGGGTCGTTGTCGCGTATGGCGGACTTGAGGAGCCCCTTGGCGTCGTAGGGAGTGGCGGGGACGACGACCTTTACGCCGGGGTGGCTCGCAAGGATGTTCTCGGGCGTGTGGGAGTGCGTGGCTCCCACGTTGGTGCCGCCGTTCGCGGGCCCCCGGATGACGATCGGGCACTGGATCTGGCCCCCCGACATGTAGCGCAGGTTTGCCGCGTTGTTGAGGATCTGGTCGAAGCAGACCGAGTAGAACGACCAGAACATGAGCTCGACGACGGGGCGCACCCCGAGCATCGACGCCCCTATGCCGAGCCCGGTGAAGCCGGCCTCGCTTATCGGCGTGTCGACGATGCGCTTCGGCCCGAATTTCTCGAGGAGGCCCTCCGTGACCTTGTAGGCCCCGTTGAACTGGCCGACCTCCTCGCCCATGACGACGACGTTCGGGTCGCGGGTCAGCTCCTCTGAGAGGGCCTGGCGGATGGCTTCGCGGTATTGGATGACGGGCATCGCTCAGTTGAAGAAGAGGCGGCCGCCGGACTTGCGCTGCGACGGGTTGTCGGCCTCCCAGTATACGTCCTTCTGGATGTCGGAGACGGCCGGGAACGGGCTCGCCTCTGCGAAGTCCGCCGCCAGGTCGGCCTCGGAGCGGGCCTCCGCGTCTATCTTCTCCGCGAGTGCCACGTCCATGACCTGCCCGGCGATGAGCTCGTTCTGGAAGACCTGGATCGGGTCCTTGGTCCTGCGGTACTCCTCGACCTCGGCCTTGGCGCGGTAGGTCTTGTCGGGGTCGGCGACGGAGTGGCCCCTGTACCGGTAGGTGCGCAGCTCGACGAGGGACGGCTTGGACTTGGTGCGGGCCATGTCGAGGAACCGGTCCATGAACGCGCGCACCTCGTAAAGGTCGTGCCCGTCGCATACCCCCCAGGCCATGCCGTAGGCCTCGGCGCGACGCCCGAGCTCGCCCGCGCTCGAGCGCGCCTGGCTCGTGCCCATCGAGTAGCCGTTGTTCTCGATGATGAACACCACCGGAAGCTCCCAGAGCGCGGCCAGGTTGTACGCCTCGTGCACCGCCCCCTGGTTGACCGCGCCGTCGCCCATGAACGTCATGCAGGACCCGCCGAGCTCCCTGTACTTGAGCGCGTACGCCAGGCCGATGCCGAGGGGGACCTGCCCGCCGACGACGCCGTGGCCGCCCCAGAAGTTTCGCGCGGGGTCGAAGAAGTGCATCGAGCCCCCCTTGCCCTTTGAGCAGCCGGTCGCCTTGCCGTACAGCTCGGCCATGAGCGGATTCATCTCCATCCCGACCGCGATCGCGTGGCCGTGGTCGCGGTAGGCGGTGATGACGTGGTCGTCCTTTCCCATCAGGGAGCAGCATCCGACGGCGACGGCCTCCTGGCCGATGTAGAGGTGAAGGAATCCCCCTATCTTCTTCGCCTGGTAGGCGCGCAGGCTGCGCTCCTCGAACCTCCTGATGCGCACCATCACCCGGTAGAGATGGATCCGCTGCTCGGCAGAGAGGGCCGCGTTCGCCGGCGCGCCCGCGAAATCGGGCTTGCCGGCCCCGGGCTCTCCCTGGCCTTCGGCGGTGGCGCTAGACTTCTTGGTCACAGTGGATTGGGGGCACAAGATCCCGGCGGACGCGCCGGAAATCAAGCGCGGTTTTGCGCGGGGGGACTGGGCGTGATCTCCTCGACGTCGATCCGCACGGGCTGCCCGGGCGCGCAGTCGGCCCTGAGGGAGACAAACCGCTCGCGGTGGGCGTCGTAGACCGGCCAGAGCGCCGTCCGGTCGGTCTCCGGCAGCGGCAGGGAGTCGACGGCCTCCCGCGCGAAGAACCCGAATCGGCCCTCGGAGATGTCGGGGGGAAGCCCGGGAAGGGGCCTGAGGCAGCGGAACAGGAACATGAGCCAGTGTGCGTGCCCCTCGTATGCCTTCTCCGCGATTATCGCGAAGAGGTGCAGGTCCCCGGTGCCGACCGTTAGGCCCGTCTCCTCGCGCGTCTCGCGCACCGCGCATTCGAATGGGGACTCGCCGGTCGCCATCTCGAGCTTGCCGCCGATCGGGCTCCACACGCCGAGGTTTGGCGGCTTCGCCCTGAGCATGAGCAGGTGCTCGCCGGCGGCGTTCTCAAGGAAGACTAGGACGGCGATCCTGTAGGGTAGGTCCTTGTGAGTGGGCATCGTACCGGAAGAGACTACCATGGC
>CAZCAJ010000001.1:0-167908 GCA_964496645.1 uncultured Opitutaceae bacterium | reverse complement strand
CGCGAGCGGAACCTGTCGGTAGAGGCCTACTTGCAGCCGTTGCTCGACATCAAATCGGTCGCACCCGCCTACGCGGGCCCGCCTCTGCCCCCAGGTACGGATATCTGGGGCGTTCGGCGCGTGCCGATCAGCTACGGCGCCGGTGAATATGACGAGATTGACTACTATCCGCTGGCGGAGGCGGATTCCCCGGCCGACCTAAGCCGCCATCGCTGGCCGACTACCGAATGGTTCGATTACTCGGTCATACCCGGGCGCATAAGGGCGATCGGAAAGGAGGGTGACTTCTGCCTGATGGTAGACAACGGGAACATCTTCGAGACGTCGTGGTACATGCGGGGCTTCGAGCGGATGTTCGTGGACCTCGCGCTCAATCCCGATCTTTCGCAGGCGATTCTTCAACGCGTGTGCGACTTCTTCGTCGAGCACTTCAGGCGGATTCTTGCGGCTGCGCGCGGGCGGATTGACCTGGTTTTCACTGCCGACGACATCGGCGGGCAGGAGGGCTTGCTGATGTCGCTCGGCATGTGGGAGCAGCACATCAAGCCGTTTCACACGAGGCTCAACCGCGTTATCCACGAATTCGGCGCAAGGGTGATCTATCACACGGACGGCAGCGTGATGAAGGCGGTGCCCGGCCTGATTGGCATGGGTATCGACGTCCTGCAGGCGCTGCAGTTCGATGCAAAGGGCATGGACCCTCTCGCGCTCAAGACTCAGTTCGGGGACCGGCTCTGCTTTCAAGGGGGCGTCAGCGTGCAGAAGACGCTGCCGTTCGGCACGCCCGAGGACGTTCGCCGCGAGGTCTATGAGCGCATTCGCGTCCTCGGGCGCAACGGCGGCTACATCCTCGGCCCGTCGCACGCGATACAAGCCGGCACTCCGTCCGAGAACATCGTTGCAATGTTCGATGCTGCGGCGGCTAGCTGACGGTCCCGAAAACATGAGGCGGTCGCAGGCCGGCTGACGGCGGATGAGCGGGATAATGTGGGATAGGAGGGTGGGAAAGGACCCGTTAGCCTGACACGGGTCCGCGGGACTGACGATCACCAGGCCGCCGAAACTCCTTGCCGATAGCCACCCGAAATCGTGAAGCACGATTCAAGAGGCCTCCAATCGCCTCCGGGTCCGCTTGCCCTTCCGACCGTCCGCGCCGGGGCCGGGCGCTCGCCTTAGGTCCGGGCCATTGTTCTTTTGACTCCGAACCAACGGTCTCTAGAAGCTCCCGGGGCGGTCTCGCCCCGCGGCACCCTCACCGTTCTCCATAGGAAGCATAGACCACAACGATGATCTTCCTGCAAAGGTCCCCGGGTCACCTGCTGCGACCGTGGGTTCGCTCCTTGTGGTACTGCCGCGCGCCCCGCCGTGCCCGCCAACGCGAACGCGTTCTGCCGAACGGTTGCATGCAGATCGTCATCAACCTGTCCCGCGATTTCCTAACGGACTGCGGCGACGACGGCGCGGCCACCCTTCGACTCCCCCGATCAATCATCGTGGGTGCGCGAGCACGATATGGCGTCGTCGACACCGCGGACATGGAGGAACTTGCCGGGATCGTGGTCCGACCCGGCGGATTTGCGGGGCTCTTCCGGGAGCGCGCCGACCTGTTCTTTGAGCGATCAGTCGGCTTGGAGCAGGTGTGGGCGTGCCCGAGCCTTGCGGAGAGGCTGGGAGAGGCTCCCGCGCCCGCCGATAAGTTGAGGGCCCTCGAGGCCCTACTGGCAGGACATCTTCGCGACGGCGCGCGGCGATCTGCGTTGGTCGACCAGGCGATGCATCTATTCTGCGAGCAGGGGCTTGGAATCGCAGATTGCGCGAAATCCGTGGGGGTGAGCGAGCGGCGGCTCTCGCAGGTCTTTCGGGAACATGTCGGAGTCGCCCCCAAGTCGTGGTGCCGGATCCGCCGCTTTCAGGGCGCCCTTCAAGCTCTTTACCAGGCCATAGACTTGCCTTGGGCCGAGCTGGCGCTCGCCTGCGGCTATTATGACCAGTCCCATTTTGCGAACGACTTCCGGGGTTTCTCAGGGATCGACCCGACCACGTACACCGCGAATCGGGGGCCGTGGCAGAATCACGCGCCGATAGCTTAGTTCCGATTTTTCCAAGCCATCCCGTGCCATAAAATGATAGAATGGCGGGCATGACAACAAACGCGAAGGACTTCAGGTCGTCGGTAATCCCGGGACTGCGCTATAGAAACGCCAAGGTCATGATCGATTGGCTGTGCGAAGTCTTCGGCTTTGAGAGGCAGGTCGTGCACGCCGGTCCCGGCGACATTGTGATGCATGCCCAGCTGACTCTCGGGAACGGCATGATCATGGTCGGCTCCGTGAACAATGGAATGCCCTCTTCGGGCCTGCTGAAGCAGCCCGACGAGACGGGTGGGGCGGAGACACAGTCGCCCTACCTAGTCGTCCCGGACATCAACGCGGTCCATGCCCGGGCCAAGAAGGCCGGCGCAAAGATGCTGATGGACCTCGAGGACAAGGGATATGGGGGCAAGGCGTTCACGTGCGCCGATCCCGAGGGCCACATCTGGAACGTCGGGACCTTCGATCCGTGGAAGCCGCAATAGGCATGGGAAAGGACTCTCGTCAGCGAAGGTCCGGGCAGCCCTGGACCTTCATGGTTGAACCACCCTGCCGTCCACCCGGAGCGCCGGCGCCCCCGCTCGCGGCCCGCCTCCGCGCAGATCCTCGACCACGAGGTTCCTGCAGCCCTCGGCCTCAATGCCGGCCGTAAAGAAGGCGGACGTGGCGCCAAGCCACTCCAGCCCGAGATTGCGCAGTTCCAGGTTCTCCACGCCGCAGGCCACGAGGCCGGCGAGATCGCGCCTGCTGATTCCCAGGGCACTCGGACTGACCGGGCGCAGGTCAAGATTCCCGCCATAGTAGCCGTCGAGGGCGCCGCGCCGAATCCTCAGCCGGCAGTTGCTGAAGAGGACGTCCCGGATCCTCCCGGGGTCGCGGCTGTAAAGGACCACGGGCGCCTCGCTTGAGGCGGTCACGCTCTCAAAACGCACGCCGCTCACCTTGCCCAGCGAGCCGTCCGGGCCATAGGGCACAACCGATATATGAACCGGCTCCCCGAGCCCCCACCACGCGCCGTCGACCAGATGGGTCTCGATGGAAACGTCGGAGAAGGTGACATCCTCGATGTTCTCCTTCCCGCGGACGAAGATGCCGATTCCCCGGTTGCTGTCGCGGATGACCAGGTGCTCGAACCTGAGATGGCGAATGTCCCGGGCAGCCCAGCCGAGCCGCACTCCGGCGGAGCGGCTTGTGATCACGCAGTTGCTGACGGTGATGTTCTCGGCGGCCCCCGGGGAGTAGCCGTCCGCGCAGGGGCTCACCGCGATGCCGTCGTCGCCTGCCTCCAGGTTGCAATCGGTCACGCTCACGTCCCGCGACGAGCTTAGGTCTATGGCGTCGGCGTTCGGGATGCGTAGGCTGTTGCGCACCGTCAACCCGGCGAGGACGGCGGACCGGCAGCCGGCGAGATGGATGCACCAGTTCGGCGCGTCGACCACCGAAAGGCCGCGCAACGCGACGGCGCGGCATTCCACGAGGAGCACCAGCACTCCCGGCCGCTCCAGCATCCGGTCGGGCCCGTCACGGTTCTCCTGGTTGCGGTCGAAGAACGCCTTTCCCTGCCGGGTGGCTGCCGGGTCAAAGAAGCCGGGAGGGTGCGGCTGGCGCGGCTGCATGACGAAACTGCGGCCGTTTCCGTCAATGGACCCCGGCCCCAGGATGGCGATGTTCTCCGCCCCTTGGGCTAGGATCAACGACGAGGAGCGGCCCTCGGTCGAGCGATCGATGGATCGATAGTCGCTCGGGTTGGGGCTGCCCAGGATCCTTGCGCCGGCCTGCAGGTGCAGCGTTATGTTGCTGAGGACCTCGATCGTGCCCGTCAGGTAGACGCCCGGGGGGAACTCGACCGTGCCGCCGCCTTCGCGGGCCCTCGCGCGGATCGCGGCGTTGATGGCCCCCGTGTCGGGGCGCCTTCCGTCCCCGATGGCTCCGAATGCGCGCACGTCGCAGGTGGCGGCGCTGGCGCCCGCCGCCGGCTGCGCCGCTGCCCTCCCGCCCGGCCAGGCGACCAGGGCCGCGATGACCAGCCGCCCACCGGCGAGACAACGGCGCGCCGCGGCCCGCGTGGCGCGCCCGCGTGGCAGCGCGGCCGGCGGTCGGCGGGTCAATGTGGGCAGGAGACGCACTTCGGGGGCCCGACGGGCTCAGTTGTTCTCGGGGCGGCCGGACGGCCAGGTGAGGTTGTGGACGGGCTCGAGGATCCCGAGCACCTCGGAAAGCAGCTCGGCATCGAGCGGGGCCGCGGCGTCAGCAAGGTTCTGGAGAACCCGTGCGGGGCTGGCGGTCCCGACGACATGGGTGTGGATGCTGGCATTGGCGACCGAGAACTGGAGGGCGAGCCTGCCAAGGTCGGCGCCGCGCGCGCGGCAGTGGGCCGCGGCCTCGGCGACCTTCGCGCGGAGCGCGGCGGGGGCGGGGTGCCAGCCGGGTGGGCCCTCGTTGCTGAGCAGGCGCATGGCGAGCGGGGCGGAGTTGAAGATGCCGACGCCCTTGCCCCTGAGGTAGGGCAGGTGACCGGCGAGCGCCGTGTCGTTCAGGCAGTAGTGGCAGTAGCTCTGGATCTGGTCGACCGGGGCGCGGTCGATGACGCGCCTGAAGAGGTGCACGGGCAGGCCGGAAATGCCGACGAAGCGAGCCTTGCCGGCGGCCTGCACCCTCCGGAGCGCGGGTATGGTCTCGCCTACGATCTGGTCGAGGCTGCCGAACTCCATGTCGTGGACCTGGATGAAGTCCACGTAGTCCACGCCGAGGCGGGAGAGGCTTTCGTCGACGCTGCGGGTCACGCGGTCGGCGTTGAAGTCGAAGTCGGCGAGATCGGGCCCGTAGCGGGCGACCTTGGTGGCCAGAAGGTAGCGGTCGCGCCGCACGCCCCTGAGGGCCCTGCCGAGGACCGCCTCCGCCTTGGTGGCGCCGTAGTAGGGGGCGGTGTCGATGAGGTTGACGCCGTTATCGAGGGCGACGTGGACCGAGCGGATTCCCTCGGACTCGTCTATGTCGCGGAAGGCGGAGCCGAGGGAGGAGCCTCCGAAGGCGAGCGCGGAGACCTTGACGCCGGTGGACCCCAGGGTGCGGTACTGCATGGGATTCGGGTGTAGACGGTGGCCGGCGACCCCTCAGTCGCGCAGGTACGGCTCGATCGGGCGGAAGCCGGGCAGGCGGCAGGCCGAGTCCCGGTCGGCCGGCTCGGCGAAGAGATACGCCGCATAGCCCCCGAAGCCCCCGCCGCAGTATTTCCATGCCAGCGGGCGGCACGCCTCCAGGGCGCCGTCGGACGCCGCCGGGTCGGGGGGAAGCGGCTCCATCCCCTCGGCGCGCTGCACGGCGTAGGACTGGCGCACCGCAGCGGCCAGCCCGGCCAGGCTGCACTGCCACACGGCGTCCCGCGCGGCCTGGCCGGCCCGGTAGATCGCGTCGTAGTCGCGTGCGTCGTTGACCATGGATGGGGTGGAGTGCTCCTTGCCACACCAGCGCAGCGCCATCCGCCCGCGCAGCAACCCGGCCGAGGTCTTGATCTCCAGCTCCGGCCGGCGCCCGCTGCGCCACACGCAGAGGCCCCCCTCCTGGATGACCGCCGGGTCCTGCCAGCCGACCCCGAGGTCAAGCTCGGCCATCACGCCGTCCCCGCCGTTCAGCAGCGTCCACGCGCCGCTGCCGCCGAGGCCGGCGTTGCGCTCGTAGGGCCAGCTCCGGAGCGAGACCGTCGGCGAGATCGCGCAGTTCACGATGTAGCCGCCGGCCCTGGCATAGCGCGGCACGTCGAGCCAGCCCCCGGCGAAATCCACCCGCAGCGGCGCCTCCTGCGGCGCCTTGATCCAGCGGACGATCTCGGACGTGGAGATCGGGCTGAAGCGCGGCGGGGTCTTCGGCAGCACCACGTAGCGCGCGCCCGCCTGCGCGCACAGCTCCCGCTTCAGCGGGCCGTAGTCGTCGTCCTCGGTCACGGCGAGCACGTCCGGCCTGAGGCGCAGGAACTCCTCCTTGAAGTCGAGGCCCTGCTCGAGGCCGTGGGTGATGATCACCTCGTCCACCATCTCGAGCGCGCCGATCACGGCCCGCTTGTGCTCGTCGGGCAGGGAGCTGCGGCGCTGCTTGTGGCGCCACAGGACCTCGGCGGACGCGAAGCACACGGTCAGGTGCGAGCCGAGCGCCTTCGCCTCGCGAAAGAACTGTATGTGACCGGCGTGGAGGATGTCGTAGCAGCCAGAGACAAGGACCCGAACCATGCGCCAGAATTATGCCGGCGCCGCCCGCCAGTGCACGTGCAAACTTGGCGATGCGGGGCCACGGGACCGTGGGCCCCGCCTTCCCCGGGGCGCCGCAGCGGGGGCCGGCCGGCGCGGCTCTGCGGCCTTGCGCGCCAGCTTGCATGGCGGGCGCCATGCGGCCAGCCTTTGGGCGCAATGGCCGACCCGAGCCCACCGTCCGAGCCGCGCGGCGAGATCGTCATCCGCACGATCGCCATGCCCGCCGACACGAACGCGAACGGCGACATCTTCGGCGGGTGGCTGGTCTCCCAGATGGACCTCGGCGGGGCCGTGCTGGCGCGCAAGGTCGCCGCGAGCCGCGTCGTCACGGTCGCGATCGACGCGATGAGCTTTGTCGAGCCGGTGAACGTGGGCGACACGGTCAGCTGCTACGCCCTCCTTGAGCGCATCGGGCGCACGTCGATGAGGATCGCGATCGAAGTCTGGTCGCACCACTATGCCGAGGAAAAGCAGCGGCGGGTGACCCACGGGGTCTTTACGTACGTCGCGATCGACTCGGCCGGCAGGCCGCACCCGGTCAAGCGTCAGGGATGACTCGCGCGGGGAAGCGGGCGCCGGCGCATGCCCCTTCGGGAGGGGGCCGGGCCGCCCCTGGCGAGCTGATTTTCGCGGTAGACACCGACTCGGCGGGAACCTAGGAGTGGTTCTAGGCAGCGCAAAATGACCGAGCGAATGACAGAAGGGGGACCGCGGTGAGCAGCGTCCGGGTGCTTGTCGGCACGCGGAAGGGCGCGTTTGTCCTCCGGTCGGACGCCGGGCGGAAAAGCTGGAAGATCGACGGCCCCCATTTCGGCGGCTGGGAGATATACCACGTCAAGGGGTCGCCCGTGGATCCGGACCGCCTGTACGCCTCCCAGAGCACGGCCTGGTTCGGGCAGCTGATCCAGCGCTCGCGCGACGGGGGCAAGTCCTGGGAGCCCGTTGGAAACTCCTTCGCGTACGAGGGCGTGCCCGGAAGCCACCAATGGTACGACGGCACCGCGCACCCGTGGGAGTTCAAGCGGGTCTGGCACCTTGAGCCGTCCCTGACCGATCCGGACGGCGTGTACGCGGGCGTGGAGGACGCGGCGCTGTTCCAATCAAGGGATGGCGGCCAGACCTGGCGGGAGCTATCGGGCCTGCGCGGCCACGGCTCGGGGCCCCTCTGGCAGCCCGGCGCGGGAGGCATGTGCCTGCACACGATACTCCTGGACCCCGCCGATCCGGGGAGAATCTTCATAGCGATCTCGGCTGCGGGGGCGTTCCGCACCGACGACGGGGGCGCGACATGGAGGCCGATCAACCGCGGGCTGAGGTCCGAGCACATCCCGGACCCGACCGCCGAGGTCGGGCACTGCGTTCACCGGATCGCGATGCACAGATCCCGCCCGAACGTGCTCTTCATGCAGAAGCACTGGGACGTCATGCGCAGCGACGACGCCGGCGAGTCCTGGCGCGAGGTCAGCGGAAACCTCCCGTCCGACTTTGGGTTCCCGATCGAGGTCCACGCGCACGAGCCCGAGACCGTCTACGTCGTTCCGATAAAGAGCGACTCGGAGCATTACCCGCCAGAGGGCAGGCTTCGCGTCTACCGAAGCCGCACCGGCGGGGGCGACTGGGAGGCCCTGACGAACGGCCTGCCCCAGCGGGACTGCTTCGTCAACGTGCTGCGCGACGCCATGGCCGTCGACTCGCTCGATTCGTGCGGCGTGTACTTCGGCACAACCGGGGGGCAGGTGTACGCGTCGAGCGACAGCGGGGACTCCTGGGCCCCCATCGTGCGCGACCTGCCCGCCGTGCTCTCGGTCGAGGTGCAGACGCTGCCGTGATCCAGGTCGTTCTCCCGGCGCACCTGCGCGCCCTGGCGGGCGCGAGCGGCCCGGTGACCGTCGAAGTCAACGGCCGGGCCACCCAGCGCGCCGTCATCGACGCGATCGAGGCGTCCTACCCGGTGCTCTGCGGGACCATCCGCGACCGCGCGACTCGGAAGCGGCGGCCGTTCGTGAGGTTCTTCGCCTGCGGGCGGGACGTCTCCAACGAGCCGGACGACGCCCCTTTGCCCGAGGCTGTCGCGTCGGGGAGGGAGCCCTACCTGATCGTCGGGGCCATTGCCGGCGGGTGATTTCCGCGGGTCGGGGACCGAGTGGCGCGACTGTCGAAACGGCGCCCGGCGCCTCTGTATAGGACTTGCAAGAACACCCTAAAAAGGCCAATGAGACAGCCTTAAATACGCGGATTCTCGCCGATCTTGCGGCCGCAAAGGAGGCCAGTCGGACCTTCCGCTAAGCCGAGCCCCAAAGCCGTCAGCCCCTCCAGCCATGAAAAAAAACGCCCTCATTGCTCTCCTAGCGATCCTGGGACCTCTGCCCCTCGTCCGCGCCGACGCCCCCGCGGCTCCAGCTGACGCCGCGAGCGGCGGCCTGCGGTTCAGCATCGCGGTGACGAAATTCGAGAACCACGCCAACTACACCGGGCGGTTCCAGCTCTCGGACACCTGGGGCGCGATGCTCACCGATTCGCTCATGCAGTCCGGCCACTTCATCGTTCTCGGGGAGGCCGACATGCGCGACGCGGCGATGAAGGAGCAGGACCTCGCCAAGAGCGGGCGTGTGGCGGGGGGCGACAAGGCGCCGGCGACAGGCTTCATGACGCCGGCGCAGCTGCTGATCAAGGGGGAGATCAACAACTTCCAGACCACCTCCGGCCAGCACGGGGGAATTGCGGTCCGCGGGTTCAACATCGGCGTCGGGGGCGACACCGCCGAGATAAACGCGGTCATATACGTCGTTGATTCGACGACGGGGCAGGTCGTGGCCTCGAAGAAGGTGATCGGCACCGCGAAGAGCAGCGCGATGTCCGTCGGCTTTGTCGACAGGGACTGGGGCGGCGACCTCGGCGGGTTCAAGAAGACCAATGTCGGCACCGCGGTCTCGCAGGCGATCGACCAGGCGGTGGCGTTTATCGTCACCCAGATCCCGAACCTGCACTGGAGCGGCAGCGTGATCCTGGTGAAGGGTCCGCAGGTCTACATCAACCGCGGCTCGCGCGAGGGGGTTGCCGTGGGGCAGGTCTTCAAGGTGGGGAGCTCCGAGATCCTTAGGGACCCGGGCACCGGCGAGACCCTCGATGTGGCGTTCACCGAGAAGGGCCAGATCAAGGTCGCGAGCGTGAAGGAGAAGATAGCGATCTGCTCGGTCCTGTCGGGCGAGGGCCTCGCAAACGGCATGTCCGTTGCGCCGGTCACCCCCTGAGGGCGTCCCTCAGGGCGCAGAACGCCTCAGCACGAAGGGCTTGAGGACCCCGTTCTGGGACGGGGGGAACCGTCCCGTAACCAGGATGCCGTCCTCGCGGTGCTCCTGGGCCTGGACGTGGCCGAGTTCGTGCAGGCGGGCGACGAGGTCGTAGCGGTCCAGCGGGATCAGCAGCCGGACAGTGCCGAGGCCGTGGGCGATCAGCTCGCGGCACCGGTCCTCAAGGGCGGCGACCCCCTTTCCGGTGCGGGCGCTCAGGAGCAGCGAGTCCGGAACGGCCTGCCTCGCCGCCCGGACCTCGCCCTCGTCGGCGAGGTCGACCTTGTTGAATACGTTCAGGGCGGGCTTGTTGCCCGCGCCCAGCTCGGCCAGGACGCTCAGCGTGGTTGACCGGTGCTTCTCGAAATGGGGCGAGGTTATGTCAACGACGTGGATGAGGAAGTCGGCGACTAGCACCTCCTCGAGGGTGGCCTTGAAGGCGTCCACGAGCCCGTGCGGCAGCCGCCTGATGAATCCCACCGTGTCGGTCAGCAGGAGCTTCTGGTTGCCGGGGAGCACGAGCTGGCGGGTGGTCGGGTCGAGCGTGGCGAACAGCTTGTCCTCCACGAGCACGTGCGAGCCTGTCAGCCGGTTGAGCAGCGACGACTTTCCCGCGTTGGTGTAGCCGACGATCGAGGCGGTCGGAAGGGGCACGCGCACGCGGCGGGTCCGCTGTACGCCGCGGTGGCGCACCACCGCGGCGAGCTCCTCCTTGAGGTGGGCGATCCGGTCGCGGACGACCCGGCGGTCCTGCTCGAGCTGCGTCTCGCCCTCGCCGCCCATCGCTCCCCTGCCGCGCTGGCGCGACAGGTGGGTCCACGCCCGGGTCAGGCGCGGCAGGGAGTACTCCATCCTCGCGAGGGCGACCTGGAGCACGGCCTCTCGCGTGCGGGCGCGGTCGGCGAACACCTCGAGGATGACCTCCTGGCGGTCTATGACCGCGACGCCCGCCATCTCCTCCCAGTTGCGCTGCTGCGCCGGCGAGAGCGCGGAGTCGAAGACGATCACGTCCGCGGCGTCGGCCTTCGCGGCGGCGGCCAGCTCCTCGGCCTTCCCCTTGCCGAGGAAGAGGGAGGGGGAGGGCGACCGGAGGTTGACGAGGGTCGCCCGCACGACCGAAATGCCGAGGTTCTCGACGAGCTCGGTCAGCTCGGCCAGCAGCTCTTCGCCCTCCCCCGCGGGCATGTCCGACGACTGGACCCCAACCAGGAACGCGCGCTGCGCGCCGACTCGGGTGGGTAAAAATACGGCCATTTAAAGGATTGCGGCGGTTTGTTGGGACGCATGGGCTTGCCCATGCTGCCAGTTTCCCTATCCTCGCAGTCCAACCAAGGCAAACTAATGCCTCCCTGTTCGATTCTAATAGTCGATGACGAGTCCGGGATCCGCGAGTTGCTGGGCATGATCCTCGAATCCGCCGGATTCACCGTCGTCGCGGCGGAGGACGGCATCGAGGCCCCCAAGATAATGGCCTCGACGCACATTGACATCGTGATCACGGACCTGCTGATGCCCGAGCGCGACGGCATAGAGTTCATCACGGAGATCCGCCAGAAGTTCCCCGACGTGAAGATAGTCGCGATGTCGGGAGGAGGGCACATCGCCCGCGACTCCTACCTTCGGATCGCGAAGAATTTCGGGGCGCACTGCCTGCTTGAGAAGCCCTTCAGCCAAGCCGGCGTCATGGAGGCGATCGAGACGGTGCAGAAGATGCGCTAGCGGCCCGGCCGGGCCCGGTTCAGCCAAGGAATAGGACGCACACCGGCATCGGCACGGAGACCGACCCCGGGATCCGGCGCAGGCGGCCCGTGTCGGGGTCGACGCTGAACGTGCAGAGCGTGCCGGAATCCTGGTGCGCGCAGACGAGCCACTCGCCGCCGGGCGAGATCGAGAAATGCCTGGGCCCCCTTCCGCCGCACGGCACGATCTCGACCGGCGAAAGCCCCCCGGTGGCGCCGCCGAGCCGGAAGGCGGCCAGGGTGTCCGGGCCGCGGCACGAGCCGTAGAGGAACCGGCCGCCCGGGTGGACCGCGACCTCGGCCGCCGTAGCGTCCCCGGCGTACCCCTCGGGGAGCACCGACACGGTCTGGCCGGGGGACAGGCTCCCCGTCGCGCCGTCAAGGTCGTAGACGACGATCGTGTTCGCGAGCTCGTTGATCGCGTAGGCGCGCCGGCCCGCACGCTCCACCGCCAGGTGGCGGGGCCCGGCGCCCGGGGCGGAGGCGACGAAGGGCGGGCTGGCCGGCCTGAGCGCGACCGCGCCCCCGTCGATGGCGTAGGTGTAGATCCGGTCGAGGCCCAGGTCGCACACGAGCGCGAAGCGGCTGTCCGCGGAGAAATTGGCGGAATGGACGTGGGACGCGGTCTGGCGGGTTGGATGGGGCCCCCTGCCGGTGTGGGCCACGACCCGCGGCGTCCCGAGGGTCCCGTCGGGGTAGAGCGGGATCGCCGCGGCGAGGCCCAGGTGGTAGTTCGCGGCGAGCGCGATTCGCCCGCCCCCTCCGACGGCGATGTGGCAGGGCGTGGGCCCGTCGCCGGGCGGGAGCTGCTGGACGGGGACGAGGCGCGGCGAGGCTGGATCGATCCGGAACGAGGACACCCACGCCGGTCCGGCGCAGACCGCGTAGAGGAGGTCGCGGCCGGGCGACAGCGCGAGGAACGTTGGGTTGGGCGCGTCCGCCGCGAGCTCGGGCGCGCCGAGCGCCCCCGTCGCCGCGTCCAGCATGACGGAGTAGATCCCGCGGCTCGCACCCCTTGTGTACGTGCCTACGAAAAGCCGGAGGCGGCCGGTTCCTGCGCCCATGCGCAAGAAGAAGCGGTGGTCCTGCGCGAAGACAAGCCATGACGGCGGGGCGCGTCCCGGCGCCCCGAGGCGCCGGGAGGCCGTCGCGGGGACCCGTCCCCGGGCGGGCGCTCAGCCCCGCCCGGACGTCACTTCTTCTTCGCCTTCAGGTCGGCGACGGCCGCCTGCGCCGCCGCGAGCCTCGCGACCGGAACGCGGTAGGGGCTGCACGACACGTAGGTGAGGCCGAGCCTGTGGCAGAACTTGACTGACTCGGGGTCGCCGCCGTGCTCGCCGCAGATCCCGAGCTTGATTCCCGGGCGGGTCTTGGATCCCTTCTCGACCGCTATCCTCATCAGCTGGCCGACGCCGACCTGGTCGATCGTCGCGAAGGGATTTTTCTTCACGATCTCGGCCTCGGCGTAGCCCGGCAGGAAAGATCCCGAGTCGTCGCGGCTCATCCCGAGCGCCGTCTGGGTCAGGTCGTTCGTCCCGAAGCTGAAGAACTCGGCCGTCTGCGCGATCTCGTCGGCGGTGAGGGCGCCGCGCGGGATCTCTATCATGGTGCCGACGGAGTAGCGGATCTTGGCTTTCTTCTCGGCCTGGACGGCCTTGGCGACCTCGTGGACGATGGCCACCTGCAGGTCGAGCTCCTTCTTGAAGCCGACGAGCGGAATCATGATCTCGGGCTTCGCCTTGTAGCCCTGCTTGTTGGCGTCGGCCGCGGCCTCGAAGATGGCCCGCGACTGCATGGCGGTTATCTCCGGGTACTTGATCCCGAGGCGGCAGCCCCGGAACCCGAGCATCGGGTTGAATTCATGCAGCTCGTGGACCCGGTGGACGATCTTCTCGACGGGGATGCCGAGCTTCTTCGCGAGGTCGGCCTGCTGGTCGGGATGATTGGGCAGGAACTCGTGGAGCGGCGGGTCGAGGAAGCGGATCGTGGCGGGCAGCCCCTTCAGCTCCCTGAAGATCCCGAAGAAGTCGTCCCTCTGGTAGGGGAGGAGCTTCGCGAGCGCGGCCTTTCGCTCCTCGACGGTCTCGGCGAGGATCATCTCGCGCATCGCGTCGATGCGGTTGCCCTCGAAGAACATGTGCTCGGTGCGGGTGAGGCCGATGCCGGTCGCCCCGAAGGCCACGGCAATGCGCGCCTGGTCGGGCGTGTCGGCGTTGGTGCGGACCGAGAGCCGGGTGGCCTTGGAGCACCACTTCATCAGCTGGTCGAAGTTCTGGAACGTGCGGCTCTTCCTCGCCTCGGCGTCCCCATCGACCAGGCCCTGGATGACCTCCGCGGCCGCCGTCTTGAGCTCGCCCGCGTAGACCGTGCCGGCGGTGCCGTCGATCGAGAGGAAGTCCCCCTCGTTGAACGTCTGGCCGCCGACCGTGAGGGTCCGCTTGTCGTAGTTGACCTCGAGGGCGCTGGCCCCGCACACGCAGACCTTGCCCATCTGCCGGGCCACGAGCGCCGCGTGCGAGGACACGCCGCCGCGCGCGGTAAGGATCCCCTCGGCGGCTATCATGCCCCGGAGGTCCTCGGGCGATGTCTCCACGCGCACAAGGAGCACCTTCTGCCCCTTGGCGGCGGCCTCCACCGAACGGTCGGCGTTGAAGTAGATCCGGCCGGTGGCCGCGCCGGGGCCGGCCGGCAGGCCGGTGGCTATTGCCTTGGCGCCCTTGACGGCCGCCCGGTCGAAGACCGGGGCGAGGACCTGGTCGAGCTGGTCGGCCGGAACGCGGGTGATGGCGGTCTGCCAGTCGATGAGCTTCTCCTTGACCATCTCCACGGCGATGCGGACCGCGGCGACACCGGTACGCTTTCCGTTGCGGGTCTGGAGCATGTACACCTTCCCGTCCTGGATCGTGAACTCGAAGTCCTGCACGTCCTTGAAGTGCGACTCGAGCATCTGGCGGATCCTCTCGAGCTCCCTGAGGGAGGACGGCTGTTTCTCCGCCAGCCTCGCCACGGGGTCGGGCGTGCGCACGCCGGCGACGACGTCCTCACCCTGCGCGTTCATGAGGAACTCACCGTAGAACACCTTCTCACCCGTCGCAGGGTCGCGCGTGAACGCGACGCCCGAGCCGGACTGGGTGCCCGTGTTGCCGAAGACCATCGCCTGCACGTTGACGGCGGTGCCCCACTCGGTGGGAATGTTGTACTTGCGCCGGTAGACGATCGCCCGGTCGTTCATCCAGGAGCCGAACACGGCGCCTATCGCGCCCTTGAGCTGGTCCCAGGGGTCCGACGGGAAGTCGTGGCCGGTGCGCTCCTTGACGAGCGCCTTGAAGCGCACGATGAGCTCCTGGAGGTCGGCGGGGGAGAGCTTCGTGTCCTCGAGGTGGCGGTCGTGGTAGCGCTCGTCCTTCAGATTCTCGATGGCGGCCTCGAAGGGCTCGTGGTCCTCTCCCGGGCGCTTCTGGACGCCGAGGACCACGTCCCCGTACATCTGGATGAAGCGGCGGTAGCAGTCCCAAGCGAACCGCTCGTTCTTGGTCGCTGCGACAAGGGACAGGACGGTCTGGTCGTTCAGGCCGAGGTTGAGGATCGTGTCCATCATGCCGGGCATCGAGTCGCGCGCGCCCGAGCGCACGGAGACGAGGAGCGGGAAGCCCGCGGCGTCGCCGAACCTGTATCCCATGGTCCCCTCGATCTTTGCGATCCCGTCCGCGATCTGAGCCTGGAGGGCAGCCGGGTACGTGCGCCTGTTGGCGTAGTAGTAGGTGCACACCTCCGTCGTGATCGTGAATCCGGCCGGCACGGGCAGGCCGATCCTGCTCATCTCGGCGAGATTGGCCCCCTTTCCGCCAAGCAGCGGCTTCATCGCGCCGTTTCCGTCGGCCTTTCCGGCGCCAAATGAGTAGACGAACTTCGGGGCCTTCTTGGAGGCTGATTTCTTTGAGGAAGCCCCGGCTTTCGCGCGGATCTTCAGGGATTTGAGTTTCTTGGCCATTGTGTGGTTCTGATTTTGAAAAGGGCCCGCACGAGGCGTGCGTGGACACCACATTCCATCGGTTGTTGCTGGCGCCTGTCAACCGTCGCCCTCGCGCAAGAATAAGGTCGCTTCCGAAGCCCGCGGTTTTCAACACTGGGGCCGTGCTTCCGGACGCAGATCCACGCATCAGGCTCCAGGTCTTCGAGGGCCCGCTAGACCTTCTCCTCTTCCTGATCCGCAAGAACGAGATAGACATCTACGACATACCGATCGAATCGGTGGCGAAGCAGTACATGGCGGTCCTGCGCTCCATGCAGCAGCTGGACCTCGACGTCGCGGGAGAGTTTTTCGTGATGGCGGCGTCGCTAATGGAAATCAAAAGCCGGCTACTACTTCCAAAAGGCCAGCACGCCGTGGACCCCGAGGCCGTCGGCGAGGACGATCTCGACCCCCGGTGGGAGCTCGTCCATCAGCTCCTCCAGTACAAGAGGTTCAAGGACGCGGCGGCGCGGCTGTCGGAGATGGCTATCCTGCGGCGCGACCTCATGGACCGGGAGGTCTCGCCGCAGCCTTCGGACGCCCTGGAGCGCCCGCTCAAGGTGGTGAACCGGATAGAGCTGTGGACCGTGTTCAACGTGGTGCTCCGGCGCCTTGCCGAGAAGCTCGTCGTGGGAGAGATCCACGACGAGGTAGTGACGGTCGCCGACCAGATGGAGTGGCTCCTGGCGAGGATGCGCGCCGAACGGAGCTTCGTCTTCTCGGGGCTATTCGACGAGGGCGTCTCGCTCAGGCGGCTCGTCGCCACATTCCTCGCCGTCCTCGAGCTCACCCGCTTGGGCAGGATGCGCCTTCGCCAGGACGAGGCGTTCACGGACATCGTCTGCGAGGCGGCTGGCGAAACTCCGCTTGAAACTCCCGCGGCCGCGGGCACGTTGTCATCGTGAGCAAGAAGAAACCGAGACGCGGCTTCGGCGCCCTCCTCGGGCTCGGGTTCGACAACGACGACGGGCACCGGCGCATAACGACCGGGGACCAGTTCGCCATCCTCGGGGGGTCCGCGGAGACCCACGAGCGGATGACGGAGACCGTCGTCAAGACGTTCGAGGAGCTCAAGCAGAGGGGCAAGCATCTGAACGAGGTCCGCCCGGTCGAGCTCGCCGACATCATCAAGAGGTCGTCGCCGCGGTAGGGCCGCGATTTGCTTTTGCGCGTCGATCCGCTCTAGTGTCCGATCCACATGTCCGAAAAGATCACCAACCTCACCACCGACACGTTCAAGAACGCCGTCTCCTCCTCGACCACGCCCCTGCTCGTCGACTTCTGGGCTCCCTGGTGCGGGCCCTGCAAGGCCATAGCGCCCGTGCTGGAGGAGCTTGCGGTGGAATTCGACGGGAAGATTTCGATCGCCAAGGTCAACATTGACGACAACGAGGCCATCGCCGCCGAGTTCGGGATCCGCGCCATCCCGACCATGCTGCTCTTCAAGGGGGGCCGGGTGATCGAGCAGATCGTGGGGTTGATGCCGAAGTCGGCGCTCAAGACGAAGCTGGCTGCGCAGGTCTAGCCTCGGGCCGAGGCGCGGGCCGGGCTCAGAGGTTGACCCCGGCCGCGAAGAGCGCGGCGTAGACCCCGATCAGCCGCCCCGTGTCCCCCAGGAGGGCCACGTATTCGGACGGCGCCCTGCCGGCGGCCAGCCTGCGCACGTGCGACCATGCGATGGGGGCCGTCATCACGGGCAATAGGCACCACGCGCTGAATCCGGCCGCCCAGAAGACGGCTGGAACGGCGAGCGCGGCGCAGAGCGAGGCGGCATGCTGCGCGCGGGCGAAGCGCCTCCCGAAGCGCACGACAAGCGTGCGCTTGTGCGCGGCGGCATCGGTCTCGGCATCCCGGTAGTTGTTGACGAGAAGTATGTTGGCTGCCAGGAGGCCCATGGGGACCCCCGCAAGGACGGCGAGCCCGGTCACCCGGCCCGCCTGGACGAGGTAGGTGACCGAGACGGCGACGAGCCCGAAGAAGGCAAACACGAGCACGTCGCCGAGCCCGTGGTAGCCGAGCGGCCACGGGCCGCCGGTGTAGGCGACCCCGCAGAGGACGCTGGCGGCGCCGACCGCGAGCATCCAATAGCCGCCCCAGTGGACGAGCCCAAGGCCGGCCGCGATTGCCAGGGCAAACACGGCCGCCGCCGCGCGCCGCATCGCCGCGGGCCGGACCAGGCCCGACGCGACGGCGCGCCTGGGGCCCACGCGGGCCGCCGTGTCGGCACCGTGGGCGAAGTCAAAGTAGTCGTTGGCGAAGTTCGTCCCGATCTGGACGAGGAGCGCGAAGGCGAGGCAGAGCCCGGCGGCCGCGGGATCGAAACGGTGGTCGTGGCCGGCCATGGCCGAGCCGACGACGACGGGCGCGACGGCCGCGGGAAGGGTCCGGGGCCGCGACGCGGATATCCATGTCCCCAGGCGGGAGGGACCGGCGCGGTCGACGGCGGCGCTCACCGAATTGAGAAGCCCGCGAACTGGGCGTCGCGCACGTGCGCATGCCGGTCCACGTCGCGAACGTACCCGTGCATCCTCTCGAGGACGGCCACGATGAACGCCTCGACCTCCTCGGGCCGTCCCTCGGCCTCCAGCACCACCCGCCCGTCCGGGAGGTTGCTCACGAATCCCGACACGTCGAATTCCCTCGCCGTCTGGAGCGCGGTGTAACGGAAGCCGACGCCCTGCACACGCCCTGTGAAGAACGCGGTCTCGTGGTGGACTTCCGGCATCGTGCGCCGACCGTATGGCCGGGCGGCCGATCCCTTCAACAAACAAACTCCTCGGGGTGCGGCGGGCCTCCGCGTTCAGGAATTAAATTGCATAGGCGGGCTTTCTGAAGAACCATTTCCGCGAACAGATGAGCGATTTCGAACCTGATTACCTCTCGGAAAACGAGTGGGAGGATAACGGCGATCTGGCCTGGAACGAGTTCGACTGGGAGCTTTACCTCCGCGAGCAGGAACGTTCGATAAGCCGCTATCTCGGGTTCTACGAGGCGCTCAAGGCGAGCCCCGACCGCATCGACGAGGTGGCCGACCGCATGGGCTGGGACCGTGCCGATACCGACGAGGCCGAGGAGCGCGAGAACCCGGAGAGGGCCCTGTTCGCGGACGATATCTACACGCTGCAGAAGAACCCCGTCTATATCGCGACAAAGGCGCTCTTCCTGAGCCTGCGTAGGTCGTGGGAGTCGGTCGCGGCGCAGCCGGGCCTTGTCCCGCAGCCGCTGGCGCTGTCGTTCCTAGCGTCCATCCACGAGTGCGAGGAGCAGGCCGTGATGGCGATCCACGCGCTGGACTTCGGCGACTACGCGATGGCGATCTGCCTGTTCAAGAGGGCGATGGCCGGGCTGAACGACTGCTTCGCGGCCGTCGGCTCCGAAAGCGCCGGCGCCCATCCCGCCGTCCGCGCGTGCCGCGACGACCTCCGCATGCGCCTCTTCGACCTGCGCGAAATCTGGCTTCGCGTCATCAGCGACTGCCGCGAGGACTCGAACCGGCCCGCCGACGAGGAGGACTGACAGGCCCGGCCTACCGGCGGGCGCCGCCGGGCTCCCCGGTCGGCTTGCCCCGGGCATCGGCGTTCGGATCGGGAGAGACCCACAGCAGCGGCACCAGCGCCACCGAAAGGTAGTAGACGAACTGCGTAGGATAGCTGTAGCGGTCCGTCGCCTCCTCGACGAGGCAGACCACCAGGCTCGCCCCGAGGGGCACAAGCGCCAGGATGCAGAGCAGGAAGGCGCCCGGGAGTCGGCCGCGGGAGCGGACGAGCCGCACGGCGCTCAGAGCGAACACGCCGAAGTAGGCCCAGCTCCAGAACGCCCTCTGGAAGAGCATTCCATGTAGGGATTGCCAGGCGACCTGCAGCCCGAGCAAGCGGCGCGCGACCGGAGAAAGGTCGTCGCCAACCCCGCCGCCGGGCCTGGCGGCCTGCTTGTCGGAAGGAGGGGGCTGCTCGCCCGCTCCGGAGGAATAGAAGGTCTCGGCCGCGCTCGGCAGGTGGCCCCTCGTCCGGTAGGCGAGGGAGGAGTAGATGTCGAACTTGTAGCCGACTCCCCTGAAGAACATGACCATGTTGGCCCACACGAGCTTGCCGTAGAGGACCGGGTGCCTGCGGACCGCGGCCATTGACACCTCCCTGATGTACCTGCGGTTGTGGAGGTAGTCGCCGGCGCCGAACCTCGTCCCCGAGCCCCATCCGGCCCCCCAGATCATCCTGTTGTAGGCCTTGACGTAGATGCCGAACAGCAGGTCGCAGTCCCAGGAGGTGCGCACCGCCTCGAGGTCCGACGGCGTGATGCCCTGGCTGCGGTAGGTGTCCGGCAGGCCTTTGAGGGCATCGTTCACAAGCGCCGGGAGCCGGGGGTCCCGTTCCCAGAACAATACGGTGGCCCCGGCGTAATTGGCCTCGGCAAACGGGCTGATGACGAACTCGCCCAGGGTCGAGTAGTTGTACGCGCAGAACGCCAGGAGGACCGCGGGAAAGGGCACGGCAAAGCCGAGCGCGGCGCCCCGCCCATAGCGGTTCCACAGGATGTGCCCAAGCACCAGGACGTAGATGACGACGAAGTAGAGCCCGGCTGGCCGCACGAGTATGGCGAGGGCCATGAGCAGCGAGACCGCGGCGAAATGAGCAGGCCCGCGCCGGCCGACCGCCAGGATGAGGAATGCGGCCGAGAGGATGACGGTGCTCGTGTACAGGCTGTCGCTCAGGAGCGAGATGTCGTAGAACAGGACCTGCGAGCTTCCCAGGAAGCCGCACATGGCCAGCGCGGCGGGCAGCGCGAGCGAGCGCCGCACCCGGAACACCGCGTAGACCATGCAGAGGGCCGAGGCGAACGACAGCAGCGACTGCAGGAAGATGACCGCCAGCCAGCGGTCGAGCAGCGCCGTGACCGCCCAGATGAAGAGGGGATAGCCGGGAGTGCGAAAGATGAAGTGCGGCCACTTGCCGGTCCTCATCGTGTTCACGATGTCCAGGTAGCTGTTCGAGTCCTGGGAGAGGTCGACCCCGGGGTAGTACCAGAAGAATGGCAGGTGCGTGGTGAGGAAAACCCCGAAGAGGATCAGCGCCAGAATGTGAAAGGGCGGCCTTGCCACGAGGGACAGGGCCCGCTCCAGGCTGGTGGGCGCCGCTGCCGGCTTAGGGGGATTCTCGTGCACCCGGTGGGAGGCGAAGGTTTGAGATGGGGGGGCGGGGCGCCCCGCCTGTGCGGGCTCTCAGGGAATTGCAGAAACGGCCGGAGGTAAAACCACATTTTTCCGCCGCGGCGGCGACCCTCCTGGGGGCCAGGGGGCGCACTCCCGCCCAGGGCCCCTCCCGCCGCGCCCTTGCGGGGAGGGTCATCCCGCGGCCCGGCCGGGCTGCGACCACTCGCCGAGCGACTCGACGTACGCGGCGGAGCCGTCGCGCTGCCAGACGTCGAGCTGGGCCTGGTCCTTGAGCTGCTGGCCGCGGGCGCGCGGCACGGCGGCAAACACGCTGGCGCACTCCGCCAGCGTCGTCATGTCGCCCCAGAGCTTCTCGAACTGCGCGACCGGGTACACGTCCTCCTGGCCGTGCCCCCAGCGCTTCTTTACCTCCTTCAGCGTCACGTAGGTCGGCATGCGCGCGGCGAGCAGGCGGACCGCCGCCGCCGTCTTGGCGGCGTCCGCGAGATCGGAGCGGCCCAGCCCGAAGAGCGCCAGCAGGCGGTCTATGTCCACCCAGCAGGAGTTCGTGTTGTAGTAGGTGAGCGCGAACTCGTCCTCCTCGCGGGGAAGGGCCAGGCCCTCGACCAGGCGGATTCGCCCGTCGATTCGAGCCAGGCCCCCGCCGTGGTCCTCGACCCGCTTGGCCATGACCTCCCAGCCCAGGGTGGCGTTTGAGGCGCAGAACCAGCCGAGCATCGCCGGGTCCACGGTGGCGCCGAGGGTGTCGATGTTGTGCACCAGGAGCGTGCGCAGCTGGGGCCGCGCGGCGAGCAGCCGGGCCAGGACGCCGTTCTTGAGCAGGTTCGGGATCTCGAACCAGTGGCCCACGGGGTGCAGGCACTGGCCGGGCAGGTTGTCCGTGTAGTCGGCCCCCTCGCCGGCCTGCCGGGCCCAGGCCGCCAGCGCCGCGCGCACGCTCTCGCGCATCTTCTCCTTCTGTTCGTCGAGCTTCTGCTGCGCGGTCTCCTGCCAGGCGAAATGCAGGTCGCGCACGGTGGGCACGAGGCGCAGCCCGATCGAGCGTCCGGGAGAGACCCAGACCGTGCGGCCGAAGGCGGCGCCGACGGCCCCCCGCAGGAAATGCTCGATCGGCTCGTGGGTCAGGTAGCTTGTCGTGAAGACATGTGGTACCTCCGTGCCGGCGGCGCGCTCAGCCCGCAGCGCCTTCGCCAGGTGCACTTCGATGAAGCTGCGGTGGCGGCCGCCCAGCTTTGCGAACGGATGCAGGCCCTTGACGACGCCCGCGCCCTGGGTCCAGCGGCTGCCCACGCCCGCCGCGTAGGTGACGACCGCCACCTCGCCGGAGCGCAGCGCGGCCTCGCCCCGCTGGCGCAGGGCGGCGGGTGCCGAGCCCGGGTCGAACAGCGCCTCGGAGGGCACATCGTCGATCCTCGTGTTCGGGGGAAGCCGGTTCATCGCCAGGCCGATGCGCCCGTTGCGCATGTCGGCGCGGATCTGCTCGTGGAGGACCCGGTCGAAGCCGTTCTCGTCCAGCAGCGCATTGAGGCGGCCGGCGTCCTGCGATGCCGCCGCGGAGGGCAGCATGCGGTCGAGGAGAGTCGGCAGCACGGCGCCATACTCGGGCTGGCGCCGCGCGGCCTGGGTGAACTGCTGGAGGTCGCCGCGCTCGCGCGCGGTGAGGTTGCGCGCCTCCTGGCGAAGGCAGCGCGGCACGGACTGCTGGTAGAAGCCGGCCGGCAGCAGCGCGTCGGCGCCCGTCAGCAGCGTGGCGACCGATCCGTGCTCGTTTATTGCGAAGTCATAGACCACCGGGTCCATGGCGAACGGCAGCGCGGCCTCGAGCTCCCGCTTTGCCCCCGCCATGATCTCCTGGAGCCGCCCCTGGGCCTCGCGCCGCCGGGCCGGCGCAAATATGAAGCCCATGCCGCCGCCGGACATTCCGCCGAGCATCCAGAAGCCCCAGAAATCGTCGCCGAACGCGACGCGGGCGCGCTCGATAAGGCGCTCCGTGTACAGGTTGCTCACCCAGGGTATGATGGTCTGAAGCGGCCCGAAGAAATTGGCGGTGAGCGAGCGCCCCAGGGCGCGCACCTCGCCGGCGGCGAGCTGGCCGAGGATCTCGTCCAGCGTCGCCACCGCCCGATGGCGCGCGGCCCACTCCACCTCGCCGCGCAGAAGGTACTTCTCAGTGACCATCTCGAGGATGGGCCCGACGTTCTGCGCCATCCCCCCGTGCACCAGGACCAGCGATTCCTGAAGCCGGGCGCGCGCCGCCGCCGGCACCCGGTCGGTCCCGAGCAGCGTGTGGCGGGGAAGGAGGCAGCCGCGGCTGGCGCCGTACTCGACGTCGCCGGGGCGGCTCGCGACGCCCTCGATGAGCTTGATGCCGGGCCAGAGGCCGCCCGAGTCCTGCCAGCCGCCGCCCGAGCCGCCGAGCCACTCCCCGAGGATCGCCCGGGCCGCCACCATCCGCCGCTCGGGCTCCTCCATCGGCCCGCTCAGCGTGCGGATCTGGCCGGTCGCGCGCATGCACGCGCCGATCAGCGCGCCGAGCAGGTTTGTCGAAACGGCCAGCCGCGAGCCCTTCGGGATGCGGTTGACGCAGCTGACCAGCTCGAAGCCGCGGCCCGACCCGAACATGATCCCCAGCAGATCAGCCAGCTTGGCGCCGGACCGCTCGATGCCGGGCGGAACGAGCCCCGCGGCTATGATCGAGGCCTTCAGAAGCCCGAGGTAGTCGCGGCCGAAGTCGAACAGTTCGTCCAGCTCTCTGACCTCCGCGGTCGCCTCCAGGTCCACGCTGGCAAGGCGGATCACGGGCTCGTCGATAACCCGGAAATACGCCTCCACGGGCGGGCGCGGGCCGACGTCGCGGCCGTGCACGCTCAGGTCGATGGAGACGTTCAGGACCCGCGCGCCCTCCGGGAAGTCCATCCCGAGAAAGAAGATGTCGCTCCAGCCGCAATGGGTCAGGTCCATCCTGACAGGGGTGCACTCGCGAAGGATCGGATGCGGAGTGCCGCCGTCGCCGTCGCGAAGCAGCTCGGGGCGGACGCGCAGAGACTGGTCGAGCGGGTGTCCGAGGCGGAACATCCAGGCATTGCCCCGCGTGGCCCTGACGGTGTGGCGGACCTGGTCGGCGAGAGTCTGGAAGCCGAGCTCGTGGTAAGCGGCTGCCAGAGCGCTCGAGAGCGTCTCGTTGGCGCCCTGCGCGTCCTGCGCGCGCAGGAAGCCGCTTATGGCCTCCTCGAAGCGCCTCTCCAGCATCCGGCTGAAGCCGTCGTAAGGCACCCGGCCGGTGCGCCGGAACTCTGGCCTCGTCGGCAGGTGATAGCGGTGGATGGCCGCGAGGAAGAACAGGGCGCGGACGCGCCTGTACAGGTTGGCCTCTTGGCGGCGGTAGCCCTCGAGCTCGGCGCAGGCCGCCAGGAGCTCGGCGGCCGGCCTTCCGGCGCACCAGCGCTCGATGGAGAGGTCCCGCGTCTCCGGGGTCTCGGACTCGATGATGTCTGTCACCCGGAGGCTCATGGGACTGGGTCCATCGGAAGCCGGCGGCCCGCTAGCGGCTCGCGAGCAGCTCCACGAGCTGGGTCAGGATCCGGTCGCGGTCGCGGCCTGCAAGGGTCAGCGCCAGCTGCGCGAAAAGCAGGCCGTAGGTCGCGCCTATGTCGTAGCGCCGACCCGCGATGCTGAACGCCAGGTAGCGGCGGCGGGCCGCCAGCGCGTGCAGGGCGGGGGAAAGCCCCAGCGGCCGGTCGGTGGCCCTGCCCTGGTCCTCGAGCAGCTCGAAGATGTCCGGCGCAAGCACGTGCATGCCGAAGAAGCAGAGGTAGTAGCCCGCCCGCAGGCCCGGCACCAGCAGCTGCTGCTCCGCGACCGTGGGCGTCGGCTTCTCGATCACCGTCTCGATCTGGTAGAGCGGCTGCTCGCCGCCCACGAGCCGCCCGCCGATCGCGCCGTAGGCCGCGAGGAGGCCCTCGTGGGTCGGCTGGACGGCAGAGACGGGCGTGTCCTCCGACTCGGCCACGCCGATGAGCTGCCGGGCGCAGCTGACGGCGCCTTGGGCCACGTGCAGGTGGTCGCCCACCAGGTGAAGGAAGGCCTCACCGCCGATGAACTCGCGCCCGCACAGCACCGCATGGCCGTAGCCGCGCGGATTGCGCTGCGCGACAAAGCGCACGCGGTCGCGAAGAGCCCCGCTCGCGCTCGCGTAGGTTGACTCGTCCCCCGGGCAGACGACGACGCAGAACTCCTCCACACCCGCGCCGGCCGCCTCCTCGAGGATGATCTGCAGGGCGGACTTCGACGCGCCCTGCTGGTCGATGAGCATCTGCAGCGGCAGTTCGCGCTGGCGGGGGTTGGCGGCGGTGATCAGGGCTTTTCGGACTTTCATGGGGTGGGTGGCGGCGCTGGTGAGCCGCGGCCGGAGGGCGATCTTGGCTCAGGACAATCGCAGGGAGAAGCAGAGACAATCCCGAAAGGTTGCCGCCGGGGTGCCAGCTAGCGCACCTCGTAGACTTCGACGAGACCGACACCCTCGGCGGCGTTGGCTCCGGAAACCTGGGCGGTGTACGCACCGGGGGGCAGCGTCACGGTCATTGCCGAATCCGGGGCGCCACTTGCAAGTGTGAATGCGCCGACCTTGGACATGGTCGCGGCCGCGGCCATCTCAACGCCGGCTCTGACCGAGGAAGGCCCCAGGGTCGAGCTTGATGACCAGCCCTGGTTGCTTGCGATCGCGTTCCCCTGCGAATCAAGCAGGGTCAGAACGGGGCTCGATAGGACGCCGGGAACCCCGAATCCTGAAAGCGCCGGGCCGACTCCGCGGATCAAGACGGTTTCGTCGGCGCCAGTGGGCCCGGCGGCGACGACAAATCCAGCGATAAGGATATTGCCTCCTGTCTGCACGTCGGCCCGCGCGGAAATGTTGATGAGCCTCGCCGCCGGGGTCCCGGTGTCGGCATCGTAAAGCTCCGCCAGCGCCACGCCGGAGGAACCGCCCGCCCCGGCAACCTGTGCCGTGTATGAGCCGACCGGAATCGGCTCCAGAAGGGCCGCATCGAGGGAATCTGCGGGCAGCGGGAAGGCGCCTACCGCGGCCATGGCGCTCGCCAGGCGTGCGCTACCGCCCCAGGCGGAATTCGTGGCCGTGGCGTCGCCGCTCGAGTCGTACAGGGTCAGGACGGGCGCCTGAAGGGCTCCCGGGACACCGAACGATGCGAGGGCGGGGCCGATCCCCCGGACCAACATGGATTTCTGCCCCGCTCCCGAAACGACGAATCCGGCGATGAGGATGTTCGATCCGCTCTGGACGTAGGCACGGGCCGAGAGATTGATGATCCGGGCGTCGGATTCTGTGGTCAGCGTGCCGAGGCTATACGAAAACATCCCCGAGGCATTGGTGATTATGACCGTGTAGTTTCCGTTGTCGGCGGCTCCCGCCTCGGGGATGGAATAGGCCGAGCCGGTCGCTCCGGGTATGTCTACGCCGTCAAGCTGCCATTGGTAGGTGGCCGGCAGCACCTCAGACGTGGCAGCCATCATGACAGGGGAGCCGGCATTGACCGGATTCGCCGGTGCCTTGGTAAGGATTGCCGGCTCCGCGCCGATTTGGGAGATCAGGTTTGTGACATTGGGAGATCCGATGCCCGTGCACAGGTCGTAGCCAATGCCGGCCTCATATGCGCCGTTGTCGCCTTCTGTAATATCGTTAAAGGCGTTCGACCCGATGAGGGAATAGATCCAGTGGTTGAGAGGGCCGAGACTGGAAAGCCCGGCATTGGCGCGGGCCTGGTTCATCAGCGCCGTCAGACCTGCCCAGATCGGCGCCGAGAGGCTCGTCCCCCATGCGGTGTACTGCTGTCCATTGAGGACCGCCAAACCCGAGTCTGCCTGCGCCGCGACGTCGGGTACGCAGCGAAAGCTTCCCGGGGGAACACCCGGCCCAGACTGCCACGACGGACGCGCGAACACGGCGCTAAAGCCTCCGCCGCTCGCCACAGTGGCCGTTGAGCCGGGTGGATTTGACTCGAACCACGCCACTTCGCCAGTGGGCATCCAACTGGGGCTGAAGGCGAGCGTGGTGCCGCCGACACCCGTGATGTTTGGATCGGATGCCGGGTACGCGACCGCCAGGGGAAATGACGGGCCATAGGCCAGAACGCCGGCGTTTGGATCGGGGTTCGATCCCCCGTCGCCCGAGCTGGCGAAAACCGTGACGCCGGCGGCAGCGAGCTGCGCGAACGCCTGCGAGTAACTCATCAGCACCGCGCCGCTGCCGGCCTCGTCTTCCAGTGCGTAGAGGCTCACCGAAACCTGATGCAGACCGGGGTTCTGCGGGAGATCATTGAGGATCTGGGTCGCGGCGGCTATAAAGTACGCAAACACCGAACTCGGGATCGAATAGAAGCGGATGTCGGCGCCGGGCGCCATGCTGCTCGCCCATTCGACATCGAGGTTCGATTCTAGCACGTCGCCGGCGCCCCCATTCGGCCCCCCGCTCACGCTAACGACGGTGAGATTGCCCAGGCTCTGGCTGATTCCGCAAAGGGACCAGAATGTCGTCAGATCCGAATCGATCGGATTAGCATCGCAAATGATGGCAATTGTCTGGCCAGCGCCGGTCAGGTTCGACGGAGCGGCGTAGGCGTTGGCGATGTCGGCCGGAGTGGGGGCCCCGTTGGGGCTGCCGAGTCCGCCCGCCGCGGCGAGCCCGAGACGGGGATGGCGCGCCCGGATGTGCGGTTGCAGGCCGTTGATGCAGAGTACGGGGCCTGATAGGCCGGCCGGCAGGCAAGGCGGCGATACGGCGGACGTGAATTCGCCGTCCGCCGTCGCCACGCGCGCAAATGTCACGCCAAGCGCCTCGGAAACCCGGGCCACGCTCCCCCGCGCGAAGACGTTGGTGTGGTTCCGGTCAATTTGCGTCAGCGAAAAACCCTCGCTCACCAGCCAGGAAGCGATGCGGTCGTAGTCGGCCGCGAGCGGAAGGTACTTGGCCTCCATCTCCGCCTGCGAGACCGTTTGGCCGGCATGGATTCTTCCTTCCAGTTCCTCAAAGTTGCGCATCTGGAGACTGGCGACAAAATCCAGCGGGGCGGCCAATTCCTCTCCCGTGAGAGCCTGGCGGACGACGTGCGGTCTCGATGCGTGAGCATCGGCCGGAACCGCCACGACCGAGTCATTGAGGCGGAATCGCGCGTCCGAGGCCAGGCTGGCCCACGACGGAAACTGAAGTGAGACTAGCATCGCGCCGCTCAAGAGGCTCCTGTGGAGCGAGATGAGCCCAGGAAGACACAGTGTCAGGCGGCGCTCCTGCCCCTCAGGACGCGTGACGTGCGCATGCCCCGGATCCGGTGGGTCGCTTAGCGTGCTTGCTTTCATCCTCGTGCCTGAATCCGCGCAAAGCATATTTGGTGGGTCCAAGGATTAGACAAGCGAAGCGGGTCGAAGACACGAAACAAACAGCGACGGCGATATACGACGAAAGGGTCCCCAGCTTAGGCGTCCTGCGAGCAGGCGCCCATAAGTTCGGAGCCTCTCGGCGCAAGCGCGCCGGCAGGTCCAAGGCCCGGGCCCACCAAGATCAGCCCGCCAACGCAGGTGCGCCTTTAGCGGCTAATTGGTGTATGCCTCAAACAAGGCTATGCCCGAGTTGCCCTTGGCCGACGGTTCCAATCCATCCCAGGTTGCGAGCATCGCGAGCGCGGTCGGCGCTTTTGCCCTGACATCGGGCAGTGCGGATAGCGCTCAGGTCATCAACCTGCCGCCGGGCCCATACACGATGCAAGTGAGTGGTGTGAACAACACGACAGGCGTCGCCCTGGCCGAAATCTACGAGGTGCCATAGGCTTGGGGGAACCCCTTTGCGAAAGCCGTTCTCGGTGCATCCGGAACGCGCAACGGCGCAATAACGAACGCGCTTGCCTGCAGTGCAAAGAGCTCCCACAACAGACCGCGATTCGTGGTTCCGGAGAGATGCCTGAGTGGCCTATAGGGGCGGTTTGCTAAACCGTTGTACGGGTAAAACCGTACCGGGGGTTCGAATCCCCCTCTCTCCGCCAGTTTCCTGGCGTGCGCTACCGCAGCTCGTAGATCTCCATGAGGGCCAGCCCGAACGAGTTGTTCGCGCCGTCGACCTGCACGGTGTAGTCGCCAGGGGGCAGCGTCGCGATTATGGCGGAGTCCCCCGAGCCCGCGACGAAGGCGAAGGCGCCCACCTTCGCGGCGAGGGCCGCGGTCATGGGCTGGACGACGATCCCGGTGCTGGCGGGGCGCAGGCCCACGGCCGCATTGCCCCAGCCGGTGTTCGTCCCGATGACGCCCGCGGAGTCTCCCAGCGTGATGACGGGATTCGGCAGGGCGTTCAGGACTCCGAAATCAACGAGCGCCGGCCCGTCCGCGCGGATGATGACCGTCTGGGGAGTGGTGCCCGCGATCGTGAATCCGCCGATGAGGATGTTTGACCCCGTGCCGACGAAGGCGCGGGCCGAGATGTTGACCAGCCGGTTCGTCGACACGGAGGTGTCGGCGTCGTAGATCTCCGCTAGGACCACGCCGCTATTCGTGGTCTGCGATCCGATCTGGGCGGTGTACGCCCCGGGGGCGAGCGACTCGAGGATGGCCGTGTCGTGGGAGCCCGGCGCAAAGTCGAACGCGCCCACCTGCTTGAAGGTCGACTCGAGCGTCGCCGGCCACGTGTCCACCGTGGCTATGGTTCCGGCCGTGCCGCTCAGGGTGAGCTGCGGATCCGGGAGGAAATTCGGGATGCCGAAGACGTTCAGCGCCGGCCCGCATCCGCGGACGAGGACGGACTTGTTCGAGTCGCCCGCCGTGACGAATCCAGCGACGAGGGAATTGCCGCCCTGTGCGTAGGCGCGGGCCGAGAGGTTCGCGATCCAGGCGTTCGTGGAGATCGACAGCGTCCCGATCGTCGACGTCGCCACCACGCTGCCGCCGCTTATCGCGTCCACGGAGTAGGTCCCCGCGTTGGCGGCTGTCGGGTAGAGCGTGAATGTCTCGCCCTGGGCCCCCGTGATCGGGTTGCCGTTCAGGTACCACTGGAAGGTGACGCCCGTGCCGGAGACCGGCGCGGTGAGCGTTATCGGCGGTGATCCGTTCTCGACCGGGGAGGCCGGCAGCTGCGGGGTGGGCGTCGGGGTGGGCGAGGGCGTCGGCGTTGGCGAGGGCGTCGGCGTGGGAGTCGGAGTCGGGCCCCCCGGCGTGGGTGTGGGTGTCGGGGTGCCGGTCGGGGTGGGTGTCGGGCTGCCGGTCGGTGTCGGTGTCGGGCTGCCGGTCGGAGTGGGAGTCGGAGAGCCCCCGCCCTGGGTCAGGGCGGCGATCAGGCGGGTCATGCTGGGGGTCCCGATGCCCGTCACCAGGTCGTAGCCGACGGTGCAGGAGTAGGCGCCGTTGTTGCCCGCGGTCATGTCGTTGAACGCGCTGGTCCCGATGAGGGGGTAGATCTTGGGATTGAGCGCCCCGACGGGCGACAGGCTTAGGCTGAACCTCGCCTGGTTGATGCGGGCGCAGAATCCGGCCCAGACGGGCGAGGAAAGGCTCGTCCCGCCAAAGGCGTTGTTAGCCCCGTTGACGATCACCAGAAACCCCAGGCCTATGTGGGATCCGTCGGTATTAATCGCCAGCGCGGAGACGTCGGGAACGCACCGGTAGGGCTGGGCGGGGACGCCCGTGCCCGCCTGCCATGCCGGGCGCGCGTAAACGGCGCTCAGGCCGCCGCCGCTGGCCGACGTCGGGTCGCCGTCCGAGAGGGACCAGCCCGCTTCCGCCGAGATCTCCAGGCCGCTGCCGTTCAGCACAAGCGCCGTGCCGCCCACGCCGGTGACATTGGGGTCGCTCGCCGGGTACGAGACGCTCAGGGGGGACGCGGAATCATACTCGTCCGTCAGGTAGTTCGGGTTGGATCCGGAGTCGCCCGAGGACGCGAAGCAGGTGACGCCCTGTGCCACGAGCAGGGGGATAGAGAGGTCGGTATAGCCCTCGGGCCCCCCGAAGCTCTCGGAAGTCTGGTGAATGGTCGGGTTTGCGCCCAGGTCATTGAGTACTTGGGTGTAGGCCGCCGCTTCGGTGACGTCGGTGAGGCCCGCCGGCGCCGCGTAGAGGCGGATGCTCGAGGCGCTGGCGATGCTGCTGCTCCACTCCACATCCATGGACAGCTCGTCCTGGTCCGTCATGTCTGAGCCGGGGCCTCCGAGGACGTTCACGACGGTGTAGCTGCTGAGCGTTTGAGGGACGAGGCACGTGTCCCAGAACTGCGTGAGGTCGCTTGATTTGGGAATGTTGTCCCCGATGATGGCGATCGTCTGTCCCGTCCCGGTATAGGCGGGGGGAGCCAGGTAATGGGACGCGATCGTGGCGGGGCTCGCGTAGCCGGCCGGGACGATTGCGGGCCTAATGATCTTGGCGTGGTGTCGGCGCAGGTGCGGCTGTAGCCCCAGGATCGCGCGGACGCTCGGAGCCAGCGCGTCCGGCAGGGACGGCTCGGTCAGGGCCGACGAGAATTCGCCGTCCCGGGTCGCGACACGGCCGAAGGCAGCCTGGAACGCCCGCGAAGCCTGCTGGACGGTGCCCTGCGCGAAGACTCCGTGCCGGAGGTTGGACTCGAGCACGATCGTGAACCCCTGGCCCGTAAGCCAGTCCTTGATGGCATAATAGGCGTCGGTGCTCGGCAGGTAGCTCTCGATCTCGGCCGGCTTAAGGACGTCGCCCCGCAGGATGTGCTCCTGGAGCTGATCCCCGTTGCGCAGATTGAGCGCAACCTCGAAGAAAATGTTGGCTTGCTCCTCCTGCGGCGTGAGTTGCGCCCGCACGACCCTTCCGAAGGCCGGGCCCTGCTGCGCCCCGTAGGGATTGCCCTCCGTGGGAACGAGGCTGGGCACGGTCGTCGCCGCCGAAAGCGCGCCGGCACCGGCGAGGGCCATCGCGGCCGCCAACGCCAGCGCAAATAATGCCGACGATTGGCCGGCCGGGCCATTGAGCGACACTGGCTTATCGATTGTCTTCATGGGAGGCTCAATCCGGGGGTATTGGCCCCCAGAGGGAATTGCCGTCAAAGGCGGATCCGGTGCCTGGGTTTTCGTTTGGGATAACAGGGGATTATCTATCGTCCGAACCGCGGCGTCAGCTTGGAACTGCGCACGTACGTATGTTTACGTAAGCAAGTTGCACCTTGCGGCGCAATTGATTTGGACGTCGAGCCTAATCATTGCCCGCAGGGCCATCCGGCTCGGTAATTGGTTGTCTGGTTAGGCTGATCAGGGCGGCCAACGGTGGGATGCCGCCCCAATCGAGAATCAGCGCATGGCGTATTAGTGCGTTGAAATCCTAGTTGTACAAAATTATAAGATCCTTATTATTAATATTTTATGAATCAATCATGGCGGGCTGCGGCCGCGGCGTACGCGCGTGAACGGCGCTCCCTGGCCCCTGAGCCGCCCGGGCCACGGCGAGCCGCGCCGCCTCCCGTCATACTTCCGTAAAAGATGCATGCGGGCGTCCGCTTTGCGCCGCCCTGGGGCCCCGGCGAACGCCGCGATGCCAAACTCGTCCCGGCGGGTTCCCGCGCAGCCGTTGCAGTCGATGGCAGGCGCGGCCGCCTTTTCCAGCATCGCTTCCTGGTCCCGGCGCGGGCGGAGCTCTGGCGGTTTCGCGGGTTCTCGTTATGCTCCCGCGTCAACACAACCCCAGACGAACGCCTGCGCGCATGCTTGCCCCGCCGACCGCCTTGTCGAATCGGAGTGTACACAGATAACCCGCCTATCTAGCGTGAATGCATGGCGGCGGTCAGAGCGACCGCGCCAGGGAAGACTTCAACGCAACCTCAGCAATGGCCCTCATCAATCGCCGCACTTTCCTCAAGACCTCCGCCCTGGCCGCAGGTGCCGGGCTAGCCTCTCGACTGACCCGTTCCGCGTGGGCCGACCCGGTCGGCGCCGGCGCCGACGTGCGCATAGGGATCATCGGGCTGCGCAACAAGGGCGGCGACCACCTCAAGCGGCTGCTTGACATGCCCGGCGCGCGCGTCGTGGCGCTCTGCGACGTGGATCCCCGGATCCTTTCACAGGCCGTCGAGGGCCTCAAGGGCGGGAGGGCGGCCCCCTTTGCCACGACCGAGGCGCGCGCGCTGCTTTCCCGAAGCGACGTCGACGCCGTCGTGATCGCGGCGCCCAACCACTGGCACGCGCTGCTGACGGTTTGGGCCTGCCAGGCGGGAAAGGACGTCTACGTGGAGAAGCCGATGTCGCACACCGTGTGGGAGGGCCGCAAGATGATCCAGGCGGCCGCGAAATACGGCCGCGTGGTCCAGGTGGGCACGCAGCACCGGTCCGACCCCGGTCTTCAGGCCGCCAGCAAGTACCTGCAGGAGGGCCATTGCGGAAGGATGCTCCACGTGCACGCCGTGTACTTCAACCTGCGGAAGGACATCGGCTACAGGCTGCCCTGGTATCCCGATTGGCTCAGCTACGACGCCTTCTGCGGCCCGGCGCCCATGGCGCCCCTCGAGCGGGCGAGCCTGCATTACGACTGGCACTGGAGCTGGGCCACCGGCAACGGCGACCTCGGGAACAACGGGGTCCACGTGCTGGACATGGGGCTCTTCTTCGCGGGCCACAAGGCCGCGCCGCCCCGCGTGCTCTGCGTCGGCGGGCGGTACGTGGTCGCCGACCATGCGGAGACCCCGAACTCGATGGTCGCGGTCTACGACTACCCCGAGGTTCCCTTCGTCTTCGAGCACCGCGGGCTGCCCGCGAAGCCCGGGGTCGAGTACATGGACCAGACCTGCGGCGTGCGCTTCGGGATCGTCGTCCAATGCGAGGGTGGATACTTTGCCGGCATGAATGGGGGCGCCGTGTACGACGGCGCCGACAAGGTTGTGATGAAGTTCCCCGGGGACGGCGGGGCGGGTCACATGAGCAACTTCCTCGGGGCTGTGCGCAGCCGGCGCGTGGCCGACCTGGCGGCGCCCCTGGAGGTCGCCCAGACGGCGGCGACCCTGTGCCATTTCGGGAACATCTCGTATCGCATCGGGAGGACTGCGGGCCTCGACAGCGCCTATGACTCCCTTGAGGCTGTCCCGGCAGCCGGGCATTACCTTGAGGGGCTGACGAAGAACCTGGGCGCCAACGGCGTCGACCTCAAGCGGACCCCCCTTCGGCTCGGCCGGTGGGTTCAGGTTGATGGCGACGAAATCACCCAGGTCGAGTCCGGCGGCGAGGACGCCCTGGGGCGGGCCCGATTCCTTCTTAGAGAGACGCACCGGCCGCCCTACGTCATTCCCGACCAGGTCTGAGGCGGCCCCCTCCGGGGACCGGCGAGGCCACCCGGGCTCAGTCCCTAAGCCAGTAGTAGGCCGCCGTCGCGACGAAGGCGAATGTCACGGTCGGCCCGACGACCCACATGGGATTGAACGGCATCGCGTAGTGGTGGACCGCCCAGATGACGAGGAACGTCTTGAGGACGATCAGGCCCCAGCAGAAGTAGATCAGCGTCTCGACGCGCCTGCGGTGGCGCATGCTCCGTTCCTCGTCGGACAGGGCCGCATCGTCGTCCAGGTGCAGGCCGTGGCGTATGAGGTCGCGCACCCTGAGGTTCGATCTTCCAGCGTTCATTGGGGCCTCCTGGGTTTTGGGGTGGCCGGCGAGCCGGCATCTTGCCCAGAGGATAGGCGAGCGGCAGCGGGCGCGCTCCGCATCTATTGCGAATACCGTCGCATTGCTTGGCCATGCGCCGCGGGAGGTTCCGCGGCGGGCGAGGGAGCCCGCGTGGGGCGCCGGGGGAGCGCCCGTCAGTCCTCCAGCGCCTGGAAGGCGAGGACCTGGACCCTCTTGTCGAGGGAAAGGCCGCCCGTGGGATGGAGCTGGGCCATGAAGACCACGATCATGTCCTCCTTCGGGTCGACGACGAACGAGGTATAGAAGAACCCCCCCCAGTTGAAATCCCCGGCGGAGCCGAGCTCGACCAGCGGCGCCTTGACCCCGTCCACCCCGAAGCCGAGGCCGAAGCCCATGTCGCGGTCGACCTTCCCGAGCTGGTCGTGCGTCATGAGCTCGACGGACTTGCGGCTGAGCAGGCGCACGTGGCCCAGCGAGCCCCCGTTCAGCATCATCTGGCAGAAGCGGGCGTAGTCCATGGCCGTCGACGATAGGCCCGCGCCGCCCGAGAAGAGCGTCCTCGGGCCGCTGTACGGGTAGTCTGCGCTGTAGGAGAACGTCCCCTCCGCGATGGGGGTTTCGGGAAAACGGTTGAGCCCCTTCTCGGCATAGTAGGTGTACGCCGTGGCAAGCCGGGGCACCTTTTCGGTCGGCAGAAAGAAATACGTGTCGTTCATCCCGAGGGGCCCGAAGACGCGCGTTCGCAGGAACTCGTCGAAGGGCTTCCCGGAGACGACCTCGACCAGCCGGCCGAGCACGTCGACCGACAGGCTGTACTCCCAGCGGTCGCCTGGGTTGAACAGGAGCGGGAGCGCCGCAAGGCGCTTGACGCTGTCCCCGATCGTCCCGTCGTACGGCAGCAGCCCGCTGGCGACGTTCGCGTCGCTGTACTGCCTGCCGAGGGCCGCATTCCAGTGGTAGGTGAGGCCCGAGGTGTGCCGCAGCAGGTCGCGTATCGTGATCTCCGCCGCGGCGGGAACGGTGTAAGGCTGGCCGTTCTGGGGCGTGACGAGCACCCTTTGGTTCCTGAACTCGGGCAGGTACTTCGAGACCGGCTCCTCGAGGAGGAACCTTCCCTCCTCGTAAAGCATCATGACGGCCGTGCTCGTTATGGGCTTCGACATGGAGCAGATCCGGAATATCGCGTCGCGCTGCATCGGCTTGCCGGCCTCCCGGTCGGCCATGCCCCTGGCGTCGAACCAGGCGACCTGGCCGTGGCGCACGACGAGCGAGACGGCCCCGGCGATGCGCTTGCCGTCGATGTCCTCCTGGATCGCCGAGCCAATGCGGGCCAGGCGCTCGGGCGAAAGGCCGACGGACTCGGGCTTCGCCGGGGGGAGTTCCTGAGCGCGGCCGCCCGCCGCGAGCATGAGCGCTGAGGCGACGACTGCTATGGGGATTCTTAGGTGCATGGTTATCGGGGGTTGATGGCGGTGAATCTGGGGGCCGGGTCCCGCCTTCGGCCGGGTGGGCCCCCGGCTAGGGCCAGTATTGAAGGCGCACCCTTTCGATGGCAACAGCCGCCTGCACAGCATCGTCATCGACCGGCGCCCGGGTGCGTGCTACATTGTGCCCGTTGCGACCCCGGCGCCCCATGCGGGCGGGCGAACGCAACCTCATACAACCCATGAAAAGCACGCTCACAGTCCTATGGTCGACGTTGGCGGCACTGCCGCTCGGGGCAGCCGACGCGCCGGTGTTCAGCTCGAGGATAAGCGACAAGGCCGAGCCGGTCCTCCCGGGCAAGTTCCAGCCGTCGTGGGAGTCGCTCAAGCAGTACGAGGTGCCCGGTTGGTTCCGGAACGCCAAGTTCGGGATCTGGGCGCACTGGGGCCCGCAGTGCCAGCCCGAGCAGGGCGACTGGTACGCCCGCTTCATGTACGAGGAGGGCAGCGCCGACTACAAGTACCACGTGGAGCACTACGGCCCCCAGTCCCAGTTCGGATTCAAGGACGTCATCAACACCTGGAAGGCCGAGAAGTGGGACCCGGACAGGCTCGTGGCCCTCTACAAGCGGGTGGGCGCCCAGTACTTCTTCGCGCTGGCCAACCACCACGACAACCTCGATCTGTGGGACAGCAAGTACCAGCCATGGAACTCGGTGAGGGTCGGCCCTAAGAAGGACATCATCGCGGGATGGGCCAGGGCCGCGCGCGCCCAGGGACTTCCCTTCGGCGTCAGCGTGCACGCGGCGCATGCCTGGATGTGGTACGAGCCCGCCCAGGGGGCCGACACCTCCGGGCCCTTCGCGGGCGTGCCCTACGACGGCGTCCTCACGGAGGCCGACGGCGCGGGAAAATGGTGGAAGGGGCTTGATCCGCAGGCCCTGTACGCGCAGCACCACCCGAGGAGCCTGGTCGGGGGAAAGCCCGCCGACACCGGCCGGCTTTGGGACTGGGGCAACGGGGCCAGCGTCCCGGACGCCGCGTATTGCGAGAAGTTCTACAACCGGACGATGGACCTCATCAACAGGTACCACCCCGACCTGGTCTATTTCGACGACACCGTGCTGCCTCTTTGGCCCGTCAGCGACGCGGGGCTCAGGATCACGGCGCACTTCTACAACAGCAACATGCGCCTGCACAACGGCAGGCTCGAGGGGGTGGTCCTCGGCAAGAACCTCGACGAGGGGCAGCGCAAGTGCCTCGTGTGGGACATCGAGCGCGGCGCGAGCAACCGGATCGAGCCCCAGGCATGGGAGACCGACACGTGCATCGGCGACTGGCACTACCGGCGCTCGATCTACGACCACGACGGGTACAAGAGCGCCCGGACGGTGGTCCAGACGCTCGCGGATATCGTCAGCAAGAACGGAAACCTGCTTCTCAACATCCCGGTGCGCGGCGACGGCACGATCGACGCCAAGGAGGAGAGGATCCTCGAGGGCATCGCGGCGTGGATGGACGTGAACAAGGAGAGCATATTCGGCACAAGGCCCTGGAAGGTGTTCGGCGAGGGCCCCGCCATCGAGGGCTCGGCCCCCGCCGCGCCGGGTTTCAACGAGGGCAAGGGAAAGGCCTTCACGGCCGAGGACGTCCGGTTCACCACGAAGGGAAGCACGCTCTACGCCATCGTGATGGGATGGCCGGCGAAGGCGCTCGCGATCAGGTCCCTCGGCACCTCGGCCGGGCTGCTCGACGGGGCGGTCTCCGGCATCGAGCTCCTCGGCAGCGACGAGGAGATTCGCTGGACGCGCACCGACGCGGCCCTGGTCCTGGAGCCGGCCAAGGGGAAGCCGGCGTCCGATTTCGCGGTCGTCTTCAAGATCGACGTGAAGCCGGCCGCGGGCCTCGCGCTGGCGGCCGAGTGAAGCGCTGCGCCCCCGGGGGCGCGAGGGGGCTCAGACCTCGATCATCGCCTTTATCACGCCCGTCTCGGGGCGCACCCAGGAGGGGAACTCGTCGGGGACGCGCCCGAGGGGGGCGCGGTGGGTGATCCACGGCGCCGTGTCGACGCGCCCGGCCTCGATGAGCCCCACGATGCGCGTGAAGTCCGAGGCCAGCGCGTTGCGGCTGGCCATGAGCGTCAGCTCGCGCCTGTGGAATTCGGGGTCGTTGAACGAAACGTCGCCCTGGAACAGGCCGACAAGGACCAGCCGGCCCCCCGGGGCCGGGAAGCCGAAGGCCGACGCCATGGAGCCCGGGCTTCCCGTCGCGTCGAAGACCGCCGTGGGCAGGTCGCCGCCGGTGAGGCGGCGCAGGGCGTCCAGCGGGGCGCCGGCCGAGCCGTCGACCACGTGGGGCACGCCGAGCTGGCGCCTGCAGAACTCGAGCCGCGCAACGTTCACGTCGAGCGCGATGACCGTCGCGCCGGCCTCCATCGCGAACTGCATGACGGCCAGCCCGATCGGCCCAGCGCCGACGACCAGCGCGGACTCGCCGCGCTCGAGGCCGGAGCGCCCGACTGCGTGGCAGCCGATGCCGAGTGTCTCGACCAGGGCCAGCTGGTCCAGGGTGAGGGTCGCCGACGGATGAAGCTTGCGCGCCGGCACGACCATCTGCTCGCGCATGCCGCCGTCGACATGGACGCCGAGCACGCGCAGGTCGGTGCAGCAGTTGGGTCTTCCGCGCCGGCAGGCGATGCACTTCTGGCAGTTGAGGTAGGGCTCGACCGAGCACCGGTCGCCCGGCCGCACGTTCGTGACGCCGGGCCCCGCCGCCACGACCTCCACCCCGAGCTCATGGCCGAGGACCCTCGGGTAGCTGAAGAAGGGCTGGCTTCCGGCGTACGCGTGCAGGTCGGTCCCGCACACGCCTACCCGGCGCACGCGCACGAGGGCCTCGCCGGGCAGCGGCGCCGGCGGCGGCGCCGAGTCGAGCAGGCGGAATCGGCCGGGCTCCTCGAGGCGGATGGTATTCATTGGGAGGCGCGGGCGGCAGCGGGGCCGGTCGGCAGGAACGGGGCGCCGGCTCAGCCTGGCGCCGGGGCGGCGCTGCCCCTGTCCTCGGCGCCGAGGATGACGGTCTGATCGAGGCCGCGGTCCGACGCCGGCCACCGAAGCGTCGCCGCGCCGATCCGCGCCTCGACGTGGTATTCAAGCGCCGGATTCGCGGGGTCCAACCCCGGCAGCCGGGATTCATAGACCCGGCGGGCGACGCGGCGGAACGGCTCCCGCGCGTATTCGGCGCCGCCCATCCGCCGCCAGCAGAGGTCGACGGAGCCGGGCTCCGCCTCGGCCGCGACAAGGACGCGAAGCCTGACCGCCTCGCCCGGGGACGCGGATGTGCGCACCGTCGGGACGATGATGCGGGCGGGCCCGGCGTACTCGCGGGACGGAAGGGCCGCTAGGGGAAGGTCGCATCCGAGGAGCTTGGCCAGGGCGGCGTCGTGCCTCGCCAGTATCGCCTGGTGGACGCGGCTGTGCTGCTCGAGGTTGGCGATCGTCCCCAGCTCGCCGAGGCTGGACGCGCCGGCCACCTCGGTCCGAAGGAGGCCGGTCCACAGCCCCGCGAGCTCGATGCGCAGCGGAAGGGCGGCCGTCCTCGCCCGCTCGGCCGCCTGCGCCGGGCCCGCCATTCCGGCGATGGCGGCCATCTCGCGGTCGAGGGCTCCGGCGGCGCAGCCGACCTCGGCGATGAGGCGCATCGCGCGGAACTGGTTCAGCCAGTAGTCGAACCGCTCAAGGTTCGCGCTTCCGCGCACCCCGGGCCGCAGCGCCTCGAGCTCGTCCACGAACGCGTACCGTGCGGCGACGGAGCTCCACGGCTCGGGATTGCGCAGGATGTCTCCGGGGCCGTCGGTCCACTGGGACGGGATGGGCAGCTTCACGCCGTCGATCGCGCTGAAGACCCGCCCGATGGCGTCGGCCGGCTCCTCCCCGAAGTTCGCCGCCGCGAAGTCTCGGTAGAACGCCTCGACGGGCATGGTCCGCTCGACGGGCGGGCGGGCTCGTCCGGGAAGCTGGTCCGCCTCGTAGCCTGCCAGGGCGGGTCCGCCGCAGTTGATGCGCCTCGCGTAGGCGGCCTGGCCGACCTTGGTGAGACCCTCGGCGTCGATCGTCGCGATGGCCGGCCGGCCCGCGTGGGCGGCGAATTCGATCAGGAGGTGGCCGTCGGAGACCTCCACGCCCTTGAACTCGTTGACCACCGCCTGGTCGGGGCCGTACTTCGCGGCGAGGTCCAGGTGGTCCAGGACGACGTGGCCCTGCAGCCTGACGCTGAAGACCCGGCCGGCGGGCTGGGCGTCCTCGATCTCGCTGAATCCGAGGCGCACCCGGTAGGTGCCTCCCGGCACCAGCAGGTCGTAGCGGCCCATGCCCACGCGGTTAGTCTGGAAGAGGCCCGGGCGGTCGGTACCGGAGATCCGCGCGGAGGTCGAGACGGCGGCTCCGCCGTCGGCGCCCGACGCCGTCTGGGGCGGCATTCGCGACGTGTCGAAGCCCGGCGGCACCCATGACTGGTCCCAGGCCGCGGCGGCCAGGGCCGAGATGCTCGGGGCCAGAATCCTTGTCCTCCAGTGAATGCCGATGAGCCCCGTGCAGCCAAGGCGCAGGGCGTCCGCGGCGTCGAAGCGCATGCGCCCGGTCCAGAGCTCCGGGCTCGTGAGGTCGGGGTCGTTCTCGAGCCAGGGGATGGCCCAGCGGGGGCGGTCGCTCAGGTTCGCGAACTGGCGCTCGATCGCGTCGTTGCCGACCGCCGTGTTGATGGCGCTCATCGGCGACGAGGGCGGCAGGAGCCGGTCCAGGGCGGCGCGGTCGCTCTGCGGCCCGAGGACCCACCCGCAGGTGGCGAGCCTCATGGGGCTGTTCAGCTCGTGAAGCGCGCCGAGGGCGGCCCCGACGTCGTCGGCCACCGCATTGAAGGTTTCCGGGCCGTTGCCCTCCCACGTCCACGACTCCGGGGTCCAGAGCCAGTAGTAGTCGGCGGGGCAGGCGCGGCCTATCCGCTCGAACATCGCGGTGTAGACCTCCTTCGCCGTCCCGGGACCGTCGGGGTCGCGGCCGCGCCGGCGCAGCTCCTCCCGGACGGCGGCGGGCAGGGTGAGGGGGGTCTCGGTGCCGATGCACGTGAGGACGCCGAGGCGGCGAGCCTCGGCAAAGGCCGCCCCGAGCATCGCGGCCGTGCGGTTGAAGACGGCCGCGGACCCGGCCGGGCCCTGGCCCTCGAAGGGCTCGTCCCGCATGACGTCGGAGCCGAAGTCGTCGCGATCGAATAGGTCGGCCGCACCGCCAAGGAAGTCGCTGGTCCTGAGCGGGGCGTAGCTCCACCAGTACCGGCCGCCCCGGCCGGTCGTGTGGTAGGACGCGGGGTAGGCGGCGCCCACCCGCCCGTTCCCGTCGAAGTCCCCGCGCTGGCCGATCCAAACGGTCGGCTCGGGCCCGACCGGGCCCTCCGGATAGGTGTGCAGGCCGAGGAAGTTCATGCGCAGTTTCGCCAGCTGGCCCACGACGCAGAGGTAGTCGTCCGTTCCCCACCAGTCGGGCCCCTCCGCGAAATCGTGGAACGGCTGGAGGCCGCGCACGCTGAAGAGCGCGCGGCCGTCCTCGCTGAATTCCTGGAAGCCGAGAGCGACGGGCGCATCCGGGACGACGTCCCCGTGGAGGTAGAAGCGCACGCCCATGCGCTCGGCGAGCCGGTAGACCCCGTAGAGGGTCCCCACGCCGTCGCCGCCGACGACCGAAACCCGGGCGAAGCCGCCCGCCGCGCCGCTGTCCAGGCGGTAGTCCCCCGGACCGAGTGGCCGGCCGGTCGCGGCCGGCCCGGCGAGAGCGCGGCCCTGGGTGGCCACGACCAGGGCCGGGCCCGCGGGCATGCCGGCCCGGGCCCCGACCGGCACGAGCGACCCGGTGCGCACATAGAGGTAGCGCTGAAGCTCGCGGGCGGCGAAGCGCTCGAGGGAGCCGGCATCCGGGTCGACCGCGATCGCCCACGTCGCGGGCGGCTCCTTCGCGCTGGCTCCCGCCGCCCAGAGCAGGGAGAGGAGGGCGATCCCCATGCGGCGGCATTTTTCGTGGACAAGCCGGGGGGGCCTGCGCTTGCTTGTGCGCGTCATGCAGCAGCAGGGGAAGAAACTTGTCACTCCGGCCACCTTGGCGGTGGATGCGGTCCTTGTCATCGCCTTTTTCGTCTTCATGTACTGGGTCGCGTCGTCGCACGTCCCCTCGAGGGACCGCCGGATGATCCTGCTCTGGGGGGGCGCGTGCTCGTTCTGCCTGACCTGCCTGTTCTGGCTCGCGCTGCAGATGTTTCGCGTCGTGGTGCGCGCCCAGCGCGAGGGCCCGGCGCCGTAGAGCGCGCCTACTTCGCCGCGGCGGGCCGCCTCAGCGCGGTGACGAAGAATCCGTCGCCGTCGTGCGACTGGGGCATGAGCCTCGTGCCGGCGAGCGCCGGCTCGAGCCCCGGGCTGTCCCGGAGGAAGGCCCCGACCACCGACTCGTTCTCGGAGCGGCACAGCGAGCACGTCGCGTAGACGAGGAGGCCGCCCGGGCGCACGCGCGGGAGATTCTCGCGCAGCAGGGCCGCCTGGCGCGCCGCCGCCTCGCGCACGGCGCCGGGCCCGGTCGCCCACCTGAGGTGCGGCGAGCGCCGCCATGTTCCCGAGCCGGAGCACGGGGCGTCGACAAGCACCCCGTCGAAGCCGCCGGGCGGGTCGAGCGGGGAGCCGATATCGATGCGCCCCGCCAGGCCTGCCCGCCCGGCGCGCTCGGCCAGGGCGTCGAGCGGGGCGCGCCTGACGTCGCGGGCGCAGACCCGGCCGTCGGGCCCGAGCATGGCCGCGAGCTGCAGCGTCTTGCCCCCGGAGCCGGCGCACGCGTCGAGCCAGTGGCCGCCCGGCCTGACCCCGACCAACTCCAGCACGAGCTGCGAGCCGACGTCCTGGATCTCGACCGCGCCGGACCGGTATGCCCGGGTCCTGTCGACCTCGGTGTCCGGGGGCAGGGCGACGGCGGACGAAAGCAGCAGGCTCCGCCGCCATGCCCATCCCAGGCTGTCGAACTCGAGGAGCACGGGCGCGGGGTCGGCCGTCTGCAGGCGCAGCCACAGGGGCGCCCTCGACAGGAGCGCGTCGCGCAGGGGCGGGTCGAGGGCCCCGGGGCACTCCGCCGGGAACCATTCCGGGACCAGCGCCGCCGGGTCAGTTCCCAGCGCGAGGGCCTTGGCGTCGACGCCGGGAGGGCACGGGGGAAGCCCCGACGCCACCTCGTCGCGGAAGGGCCGCACCGGCGGCGCGTCCGCGGCGAGCCACGCGATCCGCCTGACGGCCTCGTCGGGGTCCGATTCAAGCAGCGGCTCGACCCAGGGCAGGTAGCGCAGGGCCGCGTAGATGAGCTCCCGGTAGAGCCTCCGGTCGCGCGAGCCGAGGCGCCTGTCTCCCCCAAGGAGGGCCTCGATCCGTGCCGGAAGACCCGTGTCCGTCCTCCAGTGCCGGCGCAGCCGGCCGAGGAGCAGGACCAGCGTTCGCTTCTGGCTTCCGGTTCGGCTCACGGCCTCGGTTCGACGCTGGGGGCCGGCGCCGCCTCAGAACCGCACCATGTTGAGCGAGACGTTAAACCCGAAGTGCGCCTGCTGCTTGTTCGGGCCCTCCGAGAATGCCAGCATGTAATCCACGATCCACGTGTTCGAGATCTTCTGCGAGATCCCGTAGAACTGGTCGACAAAGATGTGGTCGCGGGCGTCGTAGTCGCCGCGGGCAAACGCCTCGTACTCCTCGTTCAGGCGGGCGCGGCCCTCGAGGTGGAAGGTGTCGAGGCCGACGATCGGAAAGGTGCCGAGGCCGGGCAGGAAATAGGTCCCGTACTGGTCGGAGAGGTACCCGACCCCGAATCCCGCCGACCAGACGTCGCCCTCGCGGAGGATGATCGTCGTGTCCATCGCCCGCTGCGCGGCCCTCTCCGAGGTGAAGGCGTCCTCGACCCGCAGCTGGAGCCACTGCGCCGGGGTCGCCGTGAGCTCGGCGTGGATGTCGGAGAAGTCCCGCTGCCCCGGTGCCCGCTGGAACTGGAAGTCGTCGGCGAGGTTGAAGGTCATCAGGTCCCTCGAGCCGTAGGTCTTGTCGCGGGTCTGCAGCGTGTTGTTGAGCCCCAGCCTGAGGACATTCACCGCCTGCAGCTGGTCCAGGGCCCTCATGTCGCCCAGCTCCATGATGGGAAGGTAGTTGGTGAACGTGCTCCGGTCTATGGGCGGTATCCAGTCGGCGGACTTGTCCGCGTCGGGTATGTACCGGTAGCTCAGCGTCGGCGTCAGGAGGTGGCGCAGCCCGTCGATGTGCCAGAGGGAGTTCTCGTAGTCGAATGTGCCGCTCATCTTGAGGTCCGCGTCGAAGCCGACCTCGCCCAGGGCGCGGGCGGCTCCCCCGGGGTTTTCGGCCCCCGCGGTGTCCCAGTACTGCGTGAAGCGGCCGCCGACGACGGGGGTCAGGTCGAGAATCCCCTTGTACGAGAACGGGCGGGTCAGCCCCAGGAACGTGTCAAACCGGTCGCTTTCCAGGTGGGCGCCCCCTTCGGGAGGGTTCTCCTCCAGGTGGGCCACGCTCGAGTCGAACCGGACATAGATCCCGCCCGCGACGGCGGTCGGCAGCAGGTCGAACCGGATCTCCGGCAGCCTCTCCTGGACGGGATAGAACGAGTCGGGCTGGAAGCGGGTGAAGACCGAGCCGAAGTAGTTCGACCCCGTGTACGTCATCTCGAGGTAGTTGTCGGGCTCCTGCACCGGCACGAACTCCCTCGAGCGATAGTCGCGCAGCACCTCCGAGTCGCTGGAATAGTTGACCTCGCCGTTCAAGGCCAGGTCGGGGGTGATCTGCTCGTTGTGCACCCAGTCGAGGAAGGCGCGGTTGGGCGGCACCGGGTTGTTGCGTATGTCCGTCAGGCGCCTGCCGAGGTCGTAGATGTAGCCGGACCTGAGGGACCCCTCCATCGAGCCGTCTCCCTCCGGCACGTCGTAGTTCGCGATCGGGCCGAGCATGATGCCCCTGAACGTGTAGATCCCGACGTCGGGACCGAGGCTGACCCCGGCCGTTATCGGCGTGTGGAACGCCAAGTCGAGGTAGGGGCCGAGGTCGTGGCGGTAGCCTCCGTTGACCGTCATGTTCCAGAGGCCGGTCTCGTGCGCGAGGTCCTCGCCCAGGCGCGAGATCGGCAGCGGCAGGTAGTTGCCGATCCCCAGGTCGGCGCCGGCAAGGCGCAGGTAGTGCCCGGGCGAGTAGATGAGGGTCTTCGCCTTGATGACGGGCTGCCACGGCCCGGGCTCGCCGTAGATCAGAACGGCGTCGTGCACCACCACCTCCGTCCGGTTTCCCTCTGCCGACGGCCCTGTGATGTGGAACGGGAACTTGCCGGCCCTCAGGTTTCGGGCCGTGAAGCTCCCGTCGCCGCGGTTGTAGGTGAGCCGGTCCGCGAGAAGCCGGTCCCCGATCCGGGTGAGGACCACGTGGCCGCTGGCCGAGGCGATCTGGGTCTTCTGGTTGAAGCGGATCTCGTCGGCGGTCAGGAGGACGCCGGTGTCCACGAAGCGCGCGTTGGGCCTTGCGACCAGCTCGCCGGTCGCGTCGTCGATCGTGATGGACGAGTCTGCCGAAAGGTCGGCCTGGGGCGCGGCGCGCGCCGAGGTGGCCAGCGCGGCTGCGAGGGCTCCAAGAATGGCGAGGCGGCGCATCACTCCAGGCAAGCAAATGCGCCCGGGCTCGCGCAGGCAAGCCTCGCTGGCCGGCGCGCGCCGGCCCCAAATCGCGCGCAGCGAGCACTTTTGGCTTTTTACCGGGGGCGGCGGGGGCCATCGTGTCGGGCCGCCATGCCAAGCAAGCCCCCGATCCGCCGGTCAAGAGCAGCCCGCGACATGGCGCCGCTTCGCTCGGAGGTCCGCGGGCTCGGCTCGGCGCTGGGGCGCGTCATCACGCGGATCGAGGGCCGCGAGACCTTTGAGACGGTGGAGGCCCTCCGGAAGCTGGCTAAGGCGCGCCGCGCCGGAGAGCCGGACGCCGAGGGCCGCCTCGCGGCGGCGGTGGCGGAGCTCGAGCCCCAGGCGGCCTTCAACCAGGCGATGGCCTTCACGCTCTACTTCGAGCTCGTGAACCTGGCCGAGGAGAACTTCCGGATCAGGCTCCTGCGCCGGCGCCGCGTGGCCCGCGCACTCGAATCCGGGGAGGGGCCGCCCATCCGCGAGTCGATCGAGGCCGCCGTGATCGAGCTCAAGGACGCCGGGGTCGGCCAGGAGGAGATGCAGGGCCTGGTCGACCGGCTGGGGATCGAGCTGGTTTTCACCGCCCACCCAACCGAGACCAAGCGCCGAACGCTCCTGGCCAAGCTTAGGCGCCTGGCGGGGATCCTGCGCGCGAGGGCGCAGCCGGAATCGACCCCGAGCACGGCCGTCCTTGACCCCGAGACGGTCGAGCGCGAGATCGCGTCGCTCTGGCTCACCGACCGCAGCCGCACGGTACGGCCGGAGGTGAGGGACGAGGCCCGCACCGGGCTCTGGTACTTTGACACGACGCTCTTTGACACGATGCCGCGCCTCCAGCTGGACATGGAGAGGGCCCTCGCCCGGCACTATCCCGGCGTCCGGGCCCCGAGGCGATGGCTGACTTTCGGATCTTGGATAGGCGGCGACCGGGACGGCAACCCCGACGTCACAGCGTCCGCGACGCTGGACGTCCTCATCCTGCACCGGCGCCTCGCCATCGAGAAGCTCCGGGCGTCCGCGCACGAGCTCGGCCGGACGCTGAGCGTCAGCGACCGCCGGGACACGGTCGTTCCCGCGCTAAGGAGCGAGCTGCGCGAGAACCTCCACCTGTCCAGGCACCTCGCCGACCTTGAGAAGCGCTATCCGCACGAGCCCTATCGGCTGCTCCTCGGGGTGCTCCAGGAGCGCCTCGTCCAGGCGAGGGACGAGCTGCGGGAGGGAGGGATTTCCCTCGGGGCGCCCGAGGGCTCGAGCCTGTCGCAGTCCACCGTGGCCGACACGTTCGACACCATCAGGGCGGGCCTCGAGGCGGGCAGGGGCGGCATGCTCGCGGGCGGCGACCTGGCCTCGGCGATCAGCCAGTTCGAGGTCTTCGGCCTGCACACGGCCCGCCTCGACCTGAGGCAGCACTCGTCCCTGCACGAGGCGGCCGTGGCGGAGGTCCTCGGGAGGGCCGACTACCCCGGGCTGGAGGAGGAGGAGAAGCTGCGGGTCCTTGGGCTGGCGATCCCCGCGGCCGCCCCGCTTGAGGCCGGGGCGCGGGCCGGCCTCACGGAGGCGACGCGCGCGGTGGTCGAGCCGCTCGCCCTGTGCGCCCGCGCCCGGGCCGCGATCGGGGAGGAGGCGCTTGGCATCTACGTCATCAGCATGACCAACGGGCTGTCGGACATCCTGGAGGTGGAGCTGCTGCAGAGGATGGCGGGCTCCTCGCTTCCCATCGCGCCGCTCTTCGAGACGCTGGACGACCTCGAGCGGGCCCCGGACATACTCGCCGCGCTGTTCGCCCTGCCCGGGCGCAGGATCGCCCACCAGCACGTGATGCTCGGCTATTCGGACAGCAACAAGGACTGCGGCTACATCACGGCCAACTGGGCCCTCTTCAAGGCCCAGGAGGCGATCGCCCGCGTGTGCGCCGACGCGGGAACCGCGCTGACGCTCTTCCACGGCAGGGGGGGAAGCATCGCGCGGGGCGGGGGCCCGGCGGCGAAGGCCATTCTCGCCCAGCCCGCGGGGCTGCGCGACGGCACCATCCGCGTGACCGAGCAGGGCGAGGTGCTCTCGACGCGCTACCACGATCCCGACCTTGCGCACCGCATCCTGGAGCAGATGGCGTACGGGGTCCTCCTCGGGATCCGCGGCGCGGGCGGCGCGGCCGCCGCCCCCCAGGAATGGAGGGAGGCGATGGAGGAGATGAGCCGGGCCGGGTTCGAGGCGTACAAGGCGCTGGTACACGACGACCCTGATTTCCTGGCCTTCTGGAGGCAGGCGACGCCCATCGACGAGATCAGCGACCTCAAGCTCGGCTCGCGCCCGGCCTACCGCAGGGCCACGCGGAACGTGTCGGACCTGAGGGCCATCCCGTGGGTCTTCTCCTGGATGCAGAGCCGGTTCAACTTCCCCGGCTGGTTCGGCCTGGGGACCGCGCTCGACTCGATGCTTCGCCGCGGCCCGCGGGCCCGGGAGCTGCTTAGGGCGATGCACACCGGCTGGCCCTTCTTCCAGACGCTCATCGACAACGCCCAGCTGACGATGCGCAAGGCGGACATGGGGATCGCGTCGCTCTACGCGGGCCTCGTCGGGGACGCCAGGATCCGGCGCCGCATGCTGGGCATACTCGGCGCCGAGTTCGAGCGCACCGAGGCGGCCATTCTCGCGGTCTCGGGCCAGCGGCGCCTCCTGGGCCGCGAACCCGTGCTCCTCCGCTCCGTCGAGCTGCGCAACCCCTACATCGACCCCCTGAACTTCATCCAGGTGGAGATGATGCGCCGGCTGCGCGACCCCGTCCCGCCGCAGCCGCGGGAGGCGGAGGCGATCCGCGCCGTGATCGAGCTCACGATCAACGGGATCAGCGGCGGGCTCAAGAACACGGGCTGAGGCCGCCCGTTTTTTATGGCCACCCGCCGGCGCCCGCCGCACAATCAAAGTCCCCAAGACGCCGAGCAGTGACCCTGTCCAAGACCGATCTCAAGGCCCTTCTGGGCGCCCGGCACAACTCGCCCCATTCCGTGCTGGGAATGCACCCGTGCACCTACCGCCGCGTCCCTGCGCTCGTGGTGCGGGCCCTGCTTCGCGACGCGGCGGGCTGCGAGGTGGTCCTGACGGGGGACCAGCCCCCGTCCGTCCTGGCGATGAAGTCGCTTGCGGCCGAGGGGCTCTTCGAGGTCCTGATCCCCAGGCGCGCCGAGGTCTGCGCCTATGAGCTGCGGGCCACCTCGGCGGACGGCCGCGTTCGCCAGTTCCGCGACCCGTACTGCTTCCTCCCCACCCTCGGGGACCAGGACCTCTACCTCTTCAACGAGGGCAACGAGCACCGGATCTACGACAAGCTCGGCGCGCACGTGAGGGACCTCGGCGGCGTGCTCGGCGTGGCCTTCGCGGTGTGGGCCCCCGCCGCCACGCGCGTCTCGGTCATAGGCGACTTCAACGGCTGGGACGGGCGCTACCACGCGATGAGGGGCCTCGGGGCCTCGGGCGTCTGGGAGATCTTCATCCCCGGCCTGGGCGAGGGGGAGCTCTACAAGTTCGAGATCCGCGACAGCCGGGGCGGCATACGCATAAAGACCGACCCCTACGGCACCTTCTTCGAGGGGCCTCCCGGAAACGCGGCCAGGGTGTGCGACACGGGGCGGTTCAAGTGGGGCGACGCGGCGTGGATGGAGCGGCGGCGCTCGCAGGCCGGGGACCTCGACCGGCCGGTCTCGATCTACGAGGTCCACCTCGGCTCCTGGCGCCGGAAGCCGGAGGAGGGGAACCGCCCGCTGACGTACCGCGAGGTCGCGCCGCAGCTGGCCGACTATGCGGCCGAGATGGGGTTCACCCACGTCGAGGTGATGCCGATCGCCGAGCACCCGTTCGACGGGTCGTGGGGCTACCAGGTGACGGGATTCTACGCCCCCACGCACCGGTTCGGCGCCCCGGAGGACTTCGCCTGGTTCGTGGACCACCTCCACCAGCGCGGAATCGGCGTGATCCTCGACTGGGTTCCCGCCCATTTTCCCAAGGATGACTTCGCGCTCGCCGAATTCGACGGATCGCACCTCTACGAGCACGCCGACCCGAGGCAGGGCGCGCACATGGACTGGGGCACGCTCATCTTCAACTATGGCCGGCACGAGGTCCGCTGCTTCCTGGTCGCCAACGCGCTCGCCTGGTTCGAGCGGTACCACGTGGACGGCCTGCGCGTCGACGCCGTCGCCTCCATGCTCTACCTCGACTACTCGAGGGGGCACGGGGAATGGGTGCCCAACCGGTACGGGGGGCGCGAGAACCTCGAGGCGATAGACTTCCTGCGCGGCGTCAACGACCTGGTGCACCACTACAATCCGGGCGTCCTCATGATCGCCGAGGAGAGCACCTCGTTCCCGAGCGTCACCCGCCCGCCCTCGCAGGGGGGCCTCGGTTTCGACTACAAGTGGAACATGGGCTGGATGCACGACACCCTGCAGTACTTCTCAAAGGAGCCCCTGTACCGGCGCTGGCACCAGAGCGACCTGACGTTCGGCATGCTCTACCAGTACGCCGAGAACTTCGTCTCCGTGTTCTCGCACGACGAGGTGGTCCACGGCAAGGCGTCGATGCTCTACAAGATGGGGGCCTGGCACATCCCGGAGAAGGCGGCGAACCTGCGCTCGCTCTACACGCACATGTGGGCGTATCCCGGCAAGAAGCTCCTGTTCATGGGGAGCGAGTGGGCCCAGTCCGGCGAGTGGAACCACGCGGCCAGCCTCGACTGGCACCTGTGCCAGTACATGGACCACGAGGGCGTGCGCAGGCTCGTGATCGACCTGAACCGCCTCTACGCCGCCGAGCCGGCCCTCGGGGCCAACGACTTCAACCCGCACGGCTTCCGGTGGATCAACTGCACGGACGCCGACGCAAACGTGGTCGCGTACCTCAGGACGGGGCCGACCGAGGAGACGCTCTTTGTGGTCGTCGGCCACTTCGGCGGCGCCACGCGCCGCTACAGGGTCGGGGTGCCCCGGCTGGGCTGGTGGCGGGAGGTGATCAACTCGAACAGCGAGTACTACGGCGGATCGGGCCTGGGCAACGACGGGGGGCGGGCAGCCACGGGCGAGCCGCGCGACGGCTACACCCAGTCCATCGACCTCACGCTTCCGCCGCTCACGACCCTGGTGTTCAAATGGACGGCGGGCGGGTAGGGCGGCCCGGGCCAGCGCCGTACGTAGAAGTTCCGGGTTCCTTTTGCCTCGCCAACAATTCCGCGGGCCCCAACCATAATAGGCAACTGCGCGGTGCTCAGGCCAGATGCGTAGATATGCGGGGGTGTTTTTGACTCGCGGCTTGGCGACACAGCACGCACATTGTTCGGTGACAACGGATATCATCGTTCATGGCACGTAAAATAAGCTTCCTCAACTACAAGGGCGGCGTAGGGAAGACGTCGCTCATCGTAAATGTCGCGGCCGCATTGGCGAGAATGGGGAAGAGGGTCCTCCTGTTCGACCTGGACACGCAGTCGAACGCGAGCATCTGGCTGCTGCGCCTCGACCGCTGGAACAAGATCAACTCGACCGGGGAGGGCTCGATCTACTCGATCTTCGACCCGGGCAAGACCCACATCAGGGACATCGTCGTCAAGGACGTGGTGGAGGGAAAGTCGGGCGAGAAGGTGCTCCCGGGCCTGGACCTCGTCCCCACGAGCTTCAACCTCACGGACCTCGAGGGGGAGTACAACGGCGACCCCAAGCGGCCCGCGTACCTCGTCTTCTGCGAGCAGGTCGCGGCGCTGGAGCCGAACTACGACTACATCTTCTTCGACTGCCCGCCGAACCTGCTGAGGGCGTCCCAGTGCGGCGTGTTCACCTCGAACGAGATCTACGTGCCCTCGAACCCCGACGCCCTGAGCCTGATCGGGTTCACTCTGCTCGCGGACAAGCTCCAGAAGTTCCAGGCGCTTTCGGGGAGCTTCCGGAAGGCCTCGATGGGGGTTCCGGCCCAGGTGCAGGGCCTCATCTTCAACTCCATCCGCACCGGTGTCGACATCGAGGTGCCCAAGATGAGGATGCAGCTCCGGCTGAACCAGTTTCGCGCGGCGAAGCGCGCCGCGCCCGGCGCGAAGATATTCACGGTCCAGATACGCGACGCCATGGTCGTGCGCCGCTCGGTGGCCCTCGGCCTGCCGGTCATCCTCGTCGGCAGCGAGGCCGCCGACGTAACGGACTCGGTGACGAGCGACTACAGAAAGCTCGCTCATGAGCTCGACGAGCACGACCCATCCACCTAATCAAGAGCGAAGATGTCCGAACACAAATTCACCGAAAAAGACTGGGACGAGGTGCGCACCGCCTTCGCCAGCTCGATCATGGTCGACACTCCGATCTCGAGCCTCGCGCAGAATCTCGACGGGCCGACCTGGCCGGTGAAGTCGAAGGACGAGACGCCGGCCAAGTACATCGACCTGAGCTACGGCGAGGCCATGGAGCTGCTCGCGCTCAAGGGGCAGACCGACGACAAGCTCGACCTGCTGATCTCGATCATGAAGGAGACCCTCGCCTTCGACAGCCCGTTCGGGGACATGATCGAGCAGACCGAGGCCGCCGCGGCGCGCGAGAACCCCCTCCTCAAGAACATGGCGCGGATCGGGATCCCGGAGAAATTCCCCATCTCGCTCACGGCCCTCGGAAGCGACACGATCGAGTTCTGCAAGCTGGAGGACCTGAAGACGCTGGGCGAATTCGCCGTGTTCGCCCAGGAGATGTCGCAGAACGTGATTATCGGCGGCGATTTCAGAAAATTGTTAAACGCCTTGTCAAATCTTGATGAAATTACGCTCACGGAGATCCTCCCGTTCCGGAAGGGCGCGAAGGGGCTCCATCTGGTGGAGGCCCTGGCCCAGGCGACACGGGCGCCAAATCCGGCGGCGAGGGCCAACGAGGCCGCGCTGTGGTTCGGCGACGACTTCGCTCAGATGAAGAAGGACTTCGCCGACGACGCCAGCATCGCTAGGCACCTCGGCGTGCTTGGAGACGTGGCCCTCGAGAAGAAGGTGGCGGACCTCATCCGCCAGCTGATCAAGCCCGGTTCGGGCGCGGGGACCGCCGAGCCCGCGGCGCACAAGACTGGCTTTTTCGGAGGATTTAGGCGTATATTCAAAAAATAGGGTAATACCCGCCACCCGAAGCAAATGCCCGATCCATCCAACATCCGGTTTCCCGCTAAAAGGGCCGAACCCGGCGGAACCCTGTCGCTGCGGCGCAACAGGGCGATTACCGTTTCGCCGTTTTCGGTCTCCGAGGCCTCGGCGGCGGCCCGGGAGTCGATCCGGAAGATCGTGTCGGCGACGAGGCCGTCCGCGGGGGGCCGCGCGGCCGACGACGCGAGGATCGCGGAGCTGGAGCGGTCGCTCCGGCAGCTGGAGCTCAAGCTCGTCGAGCGCGAGAGGCTCGTCCAGGAGAAGGAGGCCCGGATGAACGAGCACGAGCGCGAGCTCGCCGAGGCGGAGGCCTTGCTCGCGGCGCGCGAGCAGCTGGTAGCGGCGTCGCGCAAGTCCACGCCCGTCCACGTTTCGCCCGAGGAGAAGGCGGCCCTGGAGGCGCTTCGCGCCGAGCTCGAGAGGCAGGAGGCCTTGCTCAAGGAGGCGCAGGCCGCTCTGCACGAGCGCGAGCAGTTCGTCGAGGAGAGCGAGGCAAAGCTCTTTGAGAAGGTGCAGGCCGAGCAGGAGAGGGAGATCGAGCTCGACCAGCGCGAAGACGACATCAAGTCGAGGGTGCGCAAGCAGCGCCTGGGCGAGGCCGCCGAGGACCCCCAGGCCGCGGCGGCCCTCCAGGCTGAGGATGCCGCGGCGGCCGAATCGGACGAAATGCGGGCATGAGCCTTGACGCGGTTCCGCCGCGTTCGCTATTTTGACGCAACCTTTCCCGGGGCGCGGCGTCCAACCCATTCCAATACTATCAGCATGAGACTCCTCCGCATTGCCCTTTGCGCCGCGTGCCTGCCCTCCGCGGGGCTGTGGGCCGCCGACGAGGAGCAGCAGAAGCAGCAGCCCGAGGAGATCCCCGACTTCAACAGGATCGACGAGTACACCTACGTGCCCAAGTCGACGCTGAGCCTTGCCAGCAGGTACTTTATCAACGGGCCCAGGGTCAGCTACAGCGGGCAGGGCCAGATCCCGTCGCTTGTGTCCGCGGGCGACCAGTCGACGGTCGCGATCCCCAACATCTCCCGGACCTACTACGACGGGATGGTGGGTCCGGACGGGCGCACGATCAGCACGACCACCGGCCTGGGCGCGAGCCAGTCGGTTCCCATCTCCCCCGACGGGAAGACGAACACGTGGGCGTACGACTTCCCGAGCCAGCTACTCCCTAACGGGGACATGTCGTTCAACGTCTACTCGGGGGTGGTGACGGACACGGGAACCCACACGGCCAACGGCCTGCCTAACCTCGGAGTCGAGCTGTTGATGGACAGGGACATGGGCAAGATCGGGAAGCACCTTTCATGGGCCATCAGGACCGGCTTCAGCATAGCGGACATCCACTCGAGCATCTATGCGAACGTCCCGACCACGCTGACGACGATAACGGACACCTATGACCTATTTGGCCAGATACCGCCCACGGCCCCGTACAATTCGCCCAACACCAACACCCAGACGGTCCTGAACTCGAGCGGCCAGGCGACGTCGAGCACCGGCGGCTCGACGGCGAGCCAGACGGTGGACGAGACGACCCTGCTTGGAAACGTGCCGCTCAACCGCTCGACCGTCCCGACGGACGACCTCTCGACGAACCGCTATTTCGTGGAGGGCGCCTACTACACCTTGAGGATCGGGCCGACCCTGATCATGCCGATCGGCTCGCATTTCAAGTTCACCGTGAGCGCCGGCCCGGACCTCATCTACGCAGGATCCGAGTTGAACGTTTTGGAGACCCTGCCGATCGCGGAGGACGCGAGCCAGCCGATCACCCAACTGTACCAGAAGGAGAACAGCAGGATCCTGCCGGGATACTATCTCGAGGCGGACCTGCGGTACGACGTGACCGACACGGCGGGCTTCTACCTCGGCAACCTCTACCAGGGGGGCGGCGGGTTCTCCCAGACCGTTTCCAGCGGGACTTCGGGCGCGGCGGACCTGGGCTACACGACGCGCATCAACTTCGCGAGCCAGGACGGCGTCAAGGGCGGGTTCACGTTCAGGTTCTGAACTCCCCCCGCCCGGCAGGGGCGTCAGGCGTCCTCGAGATCGGCCAGGACCGAGTCGATCGGCCGAAGCGTTTCCGGCGGGTGGAACCCGTTGATCCGCGAGATGACCTGCTGGATGATCCCGTCCGGGCAGGACGCCCCGCCGGTCACGAGGATGCGTCTGGGCGCGCCCGCGGGGCGCGCTCCGACCTCGGTCCAGAGGGGCCTGCGCTCCATGTGGCTGCCGGCCCCCGAGTGGCTCGTTCCGGTGAACACGCAGTGCTCGGCCTCGGCCTGGGACAGCAGGTTGGCCTCGCTCTGGATGAAGAAGGCCCGCCTTCCCAGGTGCTGCTCGCACAGGCGGTAGAGCTGGTAGGTGTTGGACGAGTTCCTCCCGCCGACCACGAAGGCCGCGTCCAGCGGCTCGGAGAGGGCGCGGTTGAGGGCGTCCTGGTTGACCTGGGTCGCGTAGCAGAGCGTGTCGTTGCGGTCCTGCCCGCCGACGCGGTCCGGGGAGCCGGGGCGGTCCGGCCCGAACTTCTGCGCGAAGACATCCCTGAGGTACGTGATGATGTCCCGGGTCTCGTTCATCAGGAGCGTGGTCTGGTTGACTACGGCGACGCGGCTAAGGTCGCGGTCGATGTCGAACCCGGGGGTAACCTTGCCGTCAAAGAGCGCGTGGAACCTCGACCGCGACTCGGCGTCCGCCCTGAGGATGATTCCCCCGAGCTCGCGCGCCTCCTCCATGTTCCTCACGATTATCGCCGGCGCGTAGCGCCGCGTGTTGGAGAAAGTCGCCTTGGTCTCCTCGTGCTCGTGCTTGCCATGGATGACGACCGTGTAGCCCTCGCGCCCGTAGGTCCTGGCGGCCTTCCAGACCTTCTCGACCAGCATGCATGTGGCGTCGTGCTGGCGCAGCGCGATGCCCTTCCTCACGAGCCGCCTCTTGTCCTCGTCGGTCGCGCCGAACGCGGGGATAATCACGATGTCGTCGGCGGTCAGCGTGTCCCAGAGGTCGGGCCCGCCGGGCCAGGCCGGGTAGGCGACGCCCTTGTCGCTCTGAAGGTATCGCAGGCCGCGGCGTATCAGGTCGTCGTTGACGAACTGGTTGTGGATGAGCTCGGAGAGCATGAACACGCGCCTGCCCGGGTTGTCCGCGAGGGTCTCGTAGGCGCGCTCGATCGCGTTCTTGACCCCGAGGCAGAATCCGAAGTGGCTCGGGACCAGGTAGCGCACGGCCCCGAAATCGAGCTGGACGGGCGCGGTCGCGGTCCTTTCGCTGCGCCGCGCCAGCGCCTTGATCGCGGCGCAGAGGCGCGACTGGTAGATCGCGCTGGCCTGCGCGTCCTGGGCGTAGATGGCGCCGTTGCGCTCCCTCTCCGGCCGGAACCTGTAGATGTAGTCGTTCTCGCCTAGGTTCAGGTAGGGTATCTCGACGAGGAGCGGGTTGAGCCCGGCGAGCAGGGCGGCGAGCGAGGGCGAGAGCGCCCCGCGATCCGCCTCGAGCTGGTCGACCGAGAGCATCTCGACCTCGGGATCGGCCGCCTTGCCCTCGACCTGGGCGAAGGAGACCCGGTAGGAGCGCCCCCCGGCCTGCGCGGCGAACCGCTCGACGGGCCGGGTGTGCTCCCGGAACGAGGACTCGAGGCGGCCGACGGCCATCGCGAGGTCCGAGCCCGTGAAGGGAAGGCCCGCCTGCGAGCCCAGCCGGCGAACGGCAAGCCGGTTGTTGCCGTCAAAGGCAAAGATGCAGTCGAGCTGCGAAACGGCGGCGCCCGTGGTCGTTGGCATGAGGCAAGTGTGCCCGGACTCAGCCTTTCGGCAAGGGCCCCCTCAGCGCCTCGGGGATCCTCTCGACGTCGCGGCCCCCGCCCATCGCGAAGTCGGGCTTTCCGCCGCCCTTGCCGCCGAGCTTCCGGCTGATCTCGTTCACGATCGCGCCGGCGCTGTAGCCCGCCGCGATGGCCTGCGCCGAGCAGAAGGCCGAGACGGAGGCCTTGCCGCCCAGGACCGCGGCCAGCACGACGACCCCTTCGCCGAGCCGGCCCAGGGTCTGGGAGCCCAGGGCGCGCAGGGCCTCGGGCGAGTCGACCGAGACCTGGGCGGTCGCGATCATAATGCCGTCGGCCGCGACCGCCTTCGCGGCGATGTCCCCTGCCAGGCTCGCCGAGGCTCGCTGCTCGAACGAGCGCAGGCGCTTCTCGGCCTCCGCCTTCTCGGCGAGCAGGGCGTCGATCCTTCCCTCGAGGGCGCCCCGGGGGGCGCCGAGGCGCTGCGCCGCGAACTCGACCGTGTCGAACGCCTGCATCGCGTGGCGGTAGGCCGCGTCCCCGGCGACGGCCTCCACGCGCCGCGTGCCCGCGGCGATCGCTCCCTCGTGGATGATCTTCACGAAGCCGATCTCCGCGGTGCCCGCGACGTGGGTGCCGGCGCACAGCTCGCGGCTGAAGCCGCCGATGTCGACCACGCGGACCACCTTGCCGTATTTCTCGCCGAAGAAGGCGAGGGTGCCCTCGGGGCGCTTGTCGAACTCGACCTCGTAGGCCTCGACCTTCGCGTTGTCGAGGACCCGCTGGTTCACGATCTCCTCGATCTCGCGAATCTGGGCGTGCGTCACCGCCTCGAAGTGCGAGAAGTCGAATCGCAGGCGGTCGTGCGCGTTGAGGGAGCCGGCCTGGCGCACGTGCGTGCCGAGGACCTTGCGCAGCGCCCAGTGCAGCAGGTGGGTGGCCGTGTGGTGGCGCTGGATGGCGCGCCGGCGCACGGGGTCGACGGAAAGCTCGGCGGGCGCCCCCGGCTCCGGCGGGGGCGAGCCGGGCGCGACCCGGTGGAGGTGGCGGCCCGATTTGTCCCTCACCGTGTCCAGGATCTCCAGGGCCCGCCCCGCGACGAGCGCGTGGCCGGTGTCGCCAAGCTGGCCGCCCATCTCGGCGTAGAACGGGCTCCGGTCGAAAACGAGGAACACTCCTTTTTCGGACCTGGCCACGTCGACCAGGGTCGCGTGGGTGCCCCTCGACGCCTCGAGCATGTATCCGGTGAAGAGGGTCGGGGCCTGCGCCTCCGCGGCGCCCTTGGTCGCCGCCACGATCACGTCCTTTTTCTGGGCCGCCCGGCCGCGCTCCCTCTGCTGGTCCATGAGGGCGTCGAACCCGGCCACGTCCACCGTCAGGCCGCGCTCGCGCGCGATCAGCTGGGTCAGGTCCAGGGGGAAGCCGTACGTGTCGTACAGCTCGAAGGCGGCCGGGCCGGGAAGCGCGCCGGCCGAGGCGGCCTCGTCGAAGCGCTTGAGGCCGCGCTCCAGGGCCCGCCCGAAGTTCTCCTCCTCGGACTTGATCACGCGTCGCAGGGTCGGCTCCTGGCGCCCGAGGTCCGGGAACACGGCGCCCAGCGACTCGACGACGGGGGCGACGAGCTCCTCGAAGAAGCCGGTTGCGAGTCCGAGCTGGCGCCCGTACAGGGCCGCCCGGCGAAGGATCCTGCGGATGACGTACCCGCGGCCCTCGTTGCCGGGAAGGATGCCGTCGGAGATGGCGCAGGACACGCACCGGGCGTGGTCGGCGAGCACGCGGAACGCGACGTCGGTGCGCTCCTGCTCCGTGAGCCCGCCCTTGCCCCGGGGCACGGTGCCCCCGTAGGCCCTGCCCGAGAGGGCCGCGATCCGGGCGAAGAGGGGCCCGAACAGGTCGCAGTCGTAGTTGGACGGCTCGGCCGTGAAGTCCTTGAACCCCCGGGTCGTCGCCGCTATCCCGGCGACGCGCTCGAAGCCCATGCCCGTGTCGACGTGCCTGGCCGCGAGGGGCGAGAAGCTGCCGTCCGCGTTCGCGTTGAACTGGATGAAGACGTGGTTCCAGATCTCGATGCAGCGCGGCGAGCCCGCGTTGACGAGGCCGCGCCCGGCGGCCTCGTCGTCCGAGGGCAGCAGGTTTATGCTGATCTCCGAGCAGGGCCCGCACGGCCCCGTGTCGCCCATCATCCAGAAGTTGTCCTTCTTGGAGCCCTTGACGATGTGGGTCTCGGGATCGAGGCCTGCCTTGCGGAAGATGCCGGCCCAAATGTCGTGCGCCTCGCGGTCGAACTCCGACGGGTCGCCGGCGGCGGGCGAGTACACAGTCGCGAATATCCGCTTGGGGGGCACGCCCCAGGCGCCGGCGACCAGCTCCCAGCCCCATCCGAGCGACTCCGTCTTGAAATAGTCGCCGAAGGACCAGTTCCCGAGCATCTCGAAGAACGTGTGGTGGAACGTGTCGAGGCCGACGTCCTCGAGGTCGTTGTGCTTGCCGCCGGCGCGGATGCACTTCTGGGTGTCCGCCGCGCGGGTGTCCCTGCCGGGCTTCGCCCCGGCCCAGCTCGAGACGTCGGGCGCCCGCTCCCCGAGGAAGATCGGGACAAACTGGTTCATCCCCGCGTTCGTGAAGAGGAGGCCGGGCGAGTCGGGCAGGAGGGACGACGACGGCACGACCGTGTGGCCCCGGGCAGCGAAGAAGTCGAGGAAGGACTGGCGTATCTGCGACGAGGTCATAACGAGGCGATCACCGCGTCCGACATGGCCCCGGTGCCGACGGAGGCGCCGTCGAACGCGATGTCGGCGGTGCGGGCCCCGGAGGTGACGGCCCTCCTCACCGCGGCCTCGATCCGCGACGCGGCTTTCTCGAGGCCGAAGCTGTAGCGCAGCATCAGCGCTGTCGAGAGGATCTGCGCGCACGGGTTGGCCACGCCCTTGCCGGCGATGTCGGGCGCCGTCCCGCCCGCGGGCTCGTAAAGGCCGAAGGGCAGGCCGAGCGAGTTGCGGCCGGCGCCCAGGGACGCCGACGAGAGCATCCCGAGGGAGCCGCAGATGACGGCCATCTCGTCGGAGAGGATGTCGCCGAACATGTTCTCGGTGACGAAGACGTCGAACTGGCCCGGGTTCCGCACTAGCTGCATCGCGGCATTATCCACGTACATGTGGCTGAGCTCAACATCGGGCGCGTGCCGGGCGGCGTATTCGGTCATGGTCCTGCGCCAGAGCACCGAGGTCTCGAGGACGTTGGCCTTGTCGATCGAGCAGAGCTTCCTGCGCCGGGAGCGCGCGGCCGCGATCGCTGTGGCCGCGATCCGCTCGATCTCGCTCCGGCGGTAGACCATGGTGTCCACCGCCTGGAGGTCGCCGTCCGCCAGCTTCGTCGTCTCCTTGGGCCTGCCGAAGTAGAGGCCGCCGGTCAGCTCGCGGATGCACACGATGTCGATCCCGCCGGCTATGCGCTCGCTCTTTATCGGGGACGCGGCGGCAAGCTCGGGGTAGAGCAGGCCGGGCCGGATGTTCGCGAAGAGGGTGAAGTGCTTGCGCAGCGGCAGGAGCGCGGCGCGCTCCGGCTGCTCCCCGGGAGGGAGACCCTCCCACTTGGGCCCGCCGACCGATCCGAACAGGATGGCGTCGCACCGCTCGCACAGCCGCAAGGTGGAGTCCGGCAAGGCCTTGCCATGCCTGTCGATCGCCACCCCGCCCACGTCCGCAGCCTCGGGCTGGAGGGCGAAGCCCTCCGCGCGTGCGACGTGGCCGAGCACGCGAAGGGCCTCCGACATGACCTCGGGTCCTATGTAATCGCCGGCGAGTACCGCGAACTTGAGGGTGGGCATGGCAAAGGGTGTATCGGTATCGCCTGGGGCCGCAAAGGTGAAGGGGAATTTTCGCCGTTGCGGGTGCGGTGGAAACTTCTCTCTTTGTGGCGTGAATGTCCACGTTCTGCCCGCGGGCCCGATCCAGACCAACGCGTACCTGCTCACCTCGCGCCCCGCGGGCGGCGCCGTCCTCATCGACGCCCCGGAAGGGGTCTGGGCCAAGGTGGACCCGGTGCTCAGGGCCGAGGGCTGCCGGCTGACCGGCCTCTGGCTGACGCATGGGCACTGGGACCACACTCAGGGCGCGGCCGAGGTTGTGCGAAGGACGGGGGCCGAGGTCAGCGCCCACCGGGCCGACCGGCCGCTCATCGAGACCCCCGAGGTGATGAAGTCGTTCCTCATGCCCGGCCTCACCGTGGAGGCCGTCCGGGTCGACCGGTGGCTCGACGACGGCGACACCGTGGACGCCCTCGGGGAGACCGTGCAGGTGCGCCACGTGCCCGGGCACTGCCCGGGAAGCCTCATGTTCTACTTCCCTCAGGCGGGGGCCGCCTTTTCTGGCGACGCCCTCTTCAGGTGGGGCATCGGCCGGACCGACCTGCCCGGGGGCGACTTTGACCAGCTCGAGCGCTCGATACGCTCGCGCATCTACACGCTGCCGGACACCACGGCGGTGTTTCCCGGGCACGGCGAGGCGACGACGGTCGGGGACGAGAAAAAGGGCAACCCCTATGTCTGCGCCTGAAGACGAGGTCTTCATGCGCCGGGCGATCGAGCTCGCGCTGCGCGCCTGGGGGGCGACGCACCCCAACCCGATGGTGGGCGCCGTCGTTGCCGAGGGCGGGCGGGTGGCCGCCGAGGGTCTACACGAGGCCGACGGGCGCCCGCACGCCGAGAGGGCCGCGCTGGCCGCGCTGGGCCGCGCGCCCGGCCCCGGCGCGACCCTTTACACGACGATGGAGCCCTGCTCGACGCAGGGGCGCACGGGAGCCTGCACCGCGGCGATCATAGCCTCCGGAATCAGGAGGGTCGTGGTCGGAGCGACCGATCCAAATCCGGTGCACGCGGGCATCGGCTACGACGTCCTGCGCAGGGCCGGGGTCGAGGTGGTCACCGGGGTCCTCGGTGACGAGTGCACCGACATGAACCTGATCTTCAACCACTGGATAACGCGAGGCGAGCCCCTGCTCGCCGGGAAGCTCGCCGCGACGCTCGACGGGCGGATCGCGACGCGCAGCGGGCAGTCGAGGTGGGTCACCGGCGGGCCCGCGCGCGAAGACGTCCACCGGTGGCGGCGGCTCTTCCCAGCGATCGCCGTCGGGGCCGGGACCCTGATGGCGGACGACCCGAGCCTGACGTCGCGCCGGGATGGCGTGCCGGTCGGCTGCCCGAGGAGGTTCGTGTTCGACGGCCGGCTCAGGAGCGTCGCCGGCACCACTCTTCCCAAGGCGTACTCGGACGAGTTCGCCAGCAGGACGGTCGTCGTGACGACCCAGCACGCGGGGATGGGCTACGTCCGCAAGCTTCGCGACCGCGGCGTCTCGGTCTGGGTGTTCGAGTCCGCGGGCACGCGGGTGCCGCTCGCCCAGTTCCGGGCCCGGTGCGCCGGGGAGGGGATAAATGGCGTCCTTTTCGAGGGCGGCTCGGACCTGCTTAGCCGGGCGCTGATCGAGCGCCAGCTCGACTACCTGATGGTGTACCACGCGCCCGTCATCCTGGCCGACGAGCGCGCGAAGCCGGCCCTGAGCGGGCTCAGGGTGGAGGAGCTCTCGCGGTCGATACGCCTGGCCGACGTGCGCCACGGGCAGCTGGGCGACGATTCGCTCGTCAGGGGGCGGGTCGTCTACCCGGAAAGCGTGCAGGTCGATGAAACTCTATTTAGCCTCGGCTAACCCGAACAAGGCGGCGGAATTCCGGGCGCTGGCGGCCGAGCTGGGCGCCGGGGGGCGGGCGGGAGCCGGGATCGAGATCGGGGGCGCCGACGAGATCGGGGGGATGCCCGCCGTCGTCGAGGACTCGGGCACGTTCAAGGGCAACGCCCTGAAGAAGGCGCGGGCGCTGCTCGGGCGCCTGCCGCCGGGCGGCTGGGCCCTCGCCGACGACAGCGGCCTCTGCGTCGCGGCGCTGGGGGGGGCGCCCGGCGTCGAGTCCGCGTACTACGCGGGCCCGCGGTCCGACCCCGGCGCGAACCTGGCGAAGCTCGTGGAGGCCGTGCGCGGCGTTCCCGACGGGCAGCGCGGCGCCGAGTTCGTCTGCGTGCTGGCGCTCGTGGGCCCGGGCGGCGACGAGCGCCTCTTCGAGGGGCGCTGCGCAGGCCGGCTGGCCCGCGAGCCCCGCGGCCGCGGCGGATTCGGCTACGACCCGCTCTTTGTCCCCGAGGGCTTCGAGGAGACGCTGGCCGAGATGCCGCGCGGGCTCAAGAACCGCCTCAGCCACCGGGGCCGCGCCTGGACGCAGTGCGCCGCGTGGCTTGCGGCCCGCGTCTAAACCGTGCTTGGATCGGCCCTCCATGGCCGTCTTCTACATCACCACCGCGATCTCCTACGTGAACGGCTCGCCCCACGTGGGGCACGCCTACGAGCTCGTGCTGACGGACGTGATCGCCCGGTTCCGCCGGCTGATGGGAGACACGGTCTACTTCCTGACGGGGACCGACGAGCACGGCCAGAAGGTGCAGCAGGCCGCGCGGGCCAGGGGCGTCGCCCCCCAGCAGTTCGTCGACGAGGTCAGCGCGCAGTTCAGGGCGATGGGGCCGCGCCTGTTCATCTCGAACGACGACTTCATCAGGACGACCGAGGAGCGCCACAAGAAGGTGGTCGGCGAGATCCTGCAGCGCCTCTTCGACAAGGGAGAGATCTACAAGGGCGAGTACCGGGGCTTCTACAGCACGAGGCAGGAGCAGTTCCTCCTCGACAAGGACCGCAATCCCGACGGCTCGTGGCCGGAGATCTACGGCGAGGTGTCGCAGATCGTGGAGCCCAACTACTTCTTCAGGCTGCGCGCCTACCAGGGATGGCTCGTCGAGTTCCTCGCCAGGAACGAGGCCTTCGTGTTCCCGCGGTTCCGGCAGAAGCAGGTGACCGAGTTCCTCAAGGAGCCCCTGAACGACCTGTGCATTTCGAGGCCGAGGGAGCGCCTAGAGTGGGGGATCCCGCTGCCGTTCGACCCGGATTTCGTGACGTACGTCTGGTTCGACGCCCTCGTCAACTACTACTCCGCCGTGGCCGCCGCCCCGGGCGTGTGGCCGGCGTCCTGGCACGTGATCGGCAAGGACATCCTCGTGCCGCCGCACGCGGTGTACTGGCCGATAATGCTCCGCGCCGCCGGGATCGAGCTGCCCAGGGGAGTGCTCGCGCACGGATGGTGGCTCACCAGCGGCTCCAAGATGTCCAAGAGCCTGGGCAACACGCTCGACCCGTTCGACCTTGCGGACGAGTTCGGGGCGGACGCGCTGCGGTATTTCTTCATCCGCGAGATGAACGTGGGCCAGGACGGCGAGTTCTCGCGGGAGCTCTTCCTGGGGCGCTACAACAGCGACCTGGCGAACGACCTCGGCAACCTCGTCAACCGCGTGCTCAACATGACGACCCGGTTCGCGGCCGGCGCCGTGCCGCCGGCCGGGGAGGCGGGCGACGCCGAGGACGAGCTGCGCCGGCTCTGGGAGGAGACCGGCAAGCCGTACGTCTCGCTCTTCGAGCAGTTCCAGTTCCACACCGGGCTGGAGCGGCTCCTCGCCTTCGTCAGGGCGATCAACGGGTACGTCGAGAAGCGGGCCCCCTGGAGGCTCAACAAGTCGGGCGAGCCCGCGGACCGGGCGCTCCTTGCGACGTCGCTGGCGGTGATGGCGGAGGCGCTCCGGCTGGTCGCGGTCGCGCTTCGCCCCGTGATGCCCGGCACCGCGGAGCGCATCGGCGCCGTGCTGGGCTACAGGCCCGCCGGCGCCTGGCTCGACGAGCTCGCATGGGGCGGGCGGCTGGAGGGGGCCAAGGTGGCCCCGGCGCTCGTCCTCTTCCCAAAGCCCCCGCCGGCGGCGGCCAAGGCGCCGTGACCGTCCTGCCGATCGATCCGGTCGCCAACGCCTCGCCCGGGGCGCTCACCGGCTTCCTGTCCGAGTGCCGCGACGGGGCCGCCCGGGCCGGCCGCCCGAGGCTCGTCAGCATCACGATCCAGGTCGAGGACCTCGACCCCCTGGCGGTCCTCGAGTCCATCTTTGAGCCCGGGGAGAGGCACTTCTACGCGGAGCGGCCGTCCGAGGGCTGGGCCGTCGCCGGCGCCGAGACGGCCCTCACCTTCTCGACCTCGGGCCCGGGGCGCTTCGAGGCCTGCCAGCGCTTCGTCGACGAGGCCCTCGGCGACGCGGTGGCCGTGGGCGACCAGGAGGTCCCGTTCGGCGGGCCCCATTTCTTCGCCGCGTTCTCGTTCCTCGACTCGGTGGGCGCGGGCGAGCCGTTCGAGGCGGCCCGGCTGCTTGTCCCGCGCTGGCAGGTGGCGCGCCGGGACGGCCGCACGACGGCCGTGGCTAACCTCCTCGTCGCGGGCGATTCGCCGGTCGAGTCGCTCGCCTCGCGGGTGTGGCGGGCGCACTCCAAGTTCCGCTCGTTCGACTTCCGCCCGCCCGAGCTCCCGGACGAGCGGTCCGGGACCGGGGCCCGGGTCGGCGAGGTGGAGGGGGGGCGCCAGGCCTACGAGGAGGCGGTCGCAACGGCCGTAGGGCTCATCTCCCGGGGCGGCCTCGAGAAGATCGTCATCGCGCGGGCGAAGGACGTGAGCGCTGCGGCCCCGTTCCACCCGCTGACGATGCTCAACGGGCTCCGGCAGCGGTTCCCCGACTGCAGCGCGTTCTCGGTGGCGAACGGGCGGGGCCAGAGCTTCATCGGCGCCAGCCCGGAGCGGCTCCTGCGGGTCGAGGGCCGCGTCGCGCTCACGGAGGCGCTGGCCGGTTCCGCCGGCCGCGGCGCGACGGCGAGCGAGGATGCCGCCCTGGGAGCCGGCCTCCTGCGCAGCGACAAGGACCTTCGCGAGCACCGGATCGTGCTCGATTCGATCCTGCGGGAGCTCGGGCCCCTCGGCCTGGAGGCGTCGTACCCCGCCCGGCCCCTTCTCAGGCGCCTCTCCAACGTGCAGCACCTGCACACTCCCGTCGAGGCGACGCTGCCGGAGGGCGTGAGGCTTCTCGACATGGTCGCCAGGCTGCACCCGACGCCGGCCGTCGGCGGGACCCCCCGGGCGGCGGCCGTGCCCGCGATCGGGGAGCTCGAGGGCTTTGCCAGGGGACTGTACGGGGGGGCCCTCGGCTGGATCGACTCCCGCGGGGCAGGGGAGTTCGTCGTCGGCCTGCGCTCGGCGCTCGTCGACGGGTCCCGGGCCAGGATGTACGCCGGCGCGGGCATCGTCGCCGGATCGTCCCCCGAGGCCGAGTTCGAGGAAACCGAGCTCAAGTTCAGCGCGATGCAGGACGCCCTCCTCGGGGCATAGCCGCGCACGCCCATGAAGCCGCCCGCCCTCGATTTCAGCAACGTGAACGCCCTCTGGGGGAGCGTGATGGTGGAGACGCTCGTGCGCTCGGGCGTGGCGAGGGCGGTCATCTCCCCGGGGTCGCGCTCCACGCCGCTGGCGTTCGCATTCGCGCGCCATCCGGGGATCGAGGCGGTCCCGGTGCTCGACGAGCGCTCGGCGGCGTTCTTCGCGCTCGGGATGGCCAAGCAGGACATGCGCCCGGTCGCGCTGCTGTGCACGAGCGGGACGGCCGGCGCCAACTACCTGCCGGCGGTCGTGGAGTCCCATGAGTCCGGGGTGCCGATGATCGTCATCACCGCCGACCGTCCCCCCGAGATGCGCGACTGCGCCTCGGGCCAGACGATAGACCAGCGGGGCCTCTACGGCGCCTTCGTCCGCTTTCACCACGAGCTCGCCGTTCCGGAGGCGAGCGCGGCGCTCCTCCGCTACCTGCGCCAGACCTGCGCCCACGCCGTGGAGCGGTCCCTCGCGCCCCTTGCCGGCCCCGTCCATCTCAACGCGCCCTTCCGCGACCCCCTGGCGCCGACGGACGACGGGGGCGCGACCGGCGAGTTCGCCGCCGGCGTCGGATGGGAGGCCTTCTTCTGCAGCGTCGCGCCGCCGGCCCCGGTGGCGCTCGTCTCGGAGATCCCGGGCATCTCCCACTCGGTGCACGGGCTGATCGTCGCCGGCCCCCTCTCCGATCCGGACGGCGCCGGTCATTCGGCGGCGGTGGGCGAGATCTCCCGTAGGCTCGGCTGGCCCGTCCTCGCGGACGGGCTCTCGCCCGCGCGCAACCATGCCGCGGCCGTTCCGCACCTGGTGACCCGGTACGACGCCATCCTGCGCAATCCCGGCGCGGCGGATTCGCTCAGGCCCGAGTTCGTGCTGTGCCTCGGGGAGTGGACGACGAGCAAGGTGCTGCGCGCCTGGATCGAGGCGAGCGGGGCCCCGGTGCTCTTCGCCACCGAGCGGCCGGACAACCGCGACTCGCTGCACGGGCCGACTCGCAGGGTGGTCGTCCCGCTGCGCGCCCTGGCGCTCGGCCTCCCGTCGGCCGACGCGCCGAACGGCTACGAGCGGCTCTGGGCGGGACACGAGGCGCGGGTCCGCGCCTCGCTCGACGCCCGCCTCGCGGCCGAGGAGTCGCTCGTCGAGCCAAAGGCGGCCTGGCTCCTTGGCCGCCACCTGCCGCCGCGCTCCTCGGTCTTCGTCGCCAACAGCATGCCGGTGAGGGACATGGAATTCGTGTGGCCCGCCAACGACCGGGGCATCCGGGTCCTATTCAACCGGGGCGCCAACGGGATCGACGGGACGCTGTCGTCGGCGCTGGGCGCGGCGCACGGGGCGGCTCCAACCGTCCTCCTGACGGGCGACCTCGCGCTGCTCCACGACTCGAACGGGTTCCTGATCTCGCCCAAGTTCAAGGGCAGCCTGACGGTCGTGCTCATCAACAACCAGGGCAGCGGGATCTTCGAGCACCTTCCCGTGGCCCAGTTCGGCGCGGTCTTCGAGGAGTACTTCGCCACGCCCCAGGAGGTGGACTTCGCGCGCCTGTGCGCCGCGCACGGGGTGGGGCACGTCCACGTGGAGGACTGGTCGCATTTCACCGCCCTCGTGTCGGACCTTCCGGCCGGCGGAATCCGCGTCCTCGAGGTGCGGGCCGACCGCAAGAGGGACGCGGCCTGGCGCAAGGAGGCGTTTGCCTCCGCCGCGGCGCCGCAATAGTAAAGGAGAAAACCCCTATGAAGCCCGATTGGAAGACCGCGGGGACCTATTCCGAGATCCTCTACCAGAAGGCGGACGGAATCGCCAAGATCACGATCAACCGGCCGGAGAAGCGCAACGCCTTCACGCCGGAGACCGTGTCGCAGCTCATGGACGCGTTCGCCGACGCGCGGGACGACCAGTCCGTGGGCGTCGTCCTGCTCACGGGCGCGGGTCCGCATAAGGACGGCATGTACGCGTTCTGCTCGGGCGGCGACCAGGGCGTGCGCGGCAGCGCGGGCTACGTCGGGGCGGACGGCGTGCCGAGGCTGAACGTCCTGGACCTCCAGAGGCTCATCCGGTCGATGCCGAAGGTGGTCATCGCCCTCGTGGCGGGCTACGCCATCGGGGGCGGGCACGTCCTCCACGTCGTCTGCGACCTGACGATCGCGGCCGACAACGCGGTCTTCGGGCAGGTCGGGCCCGCGATGGGCAGCTTCGACGGGGGCTTCGGCGCAGGCTACCTCGCGAGGATAGTCGGCCAGAAGAAGGCGCGCGAGATCTGGTACCTCTGCCGGCGCTACACCGCCGCCCAGGCGCTGGACATGGGACTCGTCAACGCGGTCGTCCCGGTGGCGGCTCTCGAGAGCGAGGGCGTGGCCTGGGCGAGGGAGATCCTCGAGAAGAGCCCGCTCGCCATCCGGCTGCTTAAGAGCGGGTTCAACGCGGAGCTCGACGGCCAGGCGGGCATCCAGGAGCTGGCGGGCAACGCGACGCTCCTGTACTACATGAGCGACGAGGCGAAGGAATTCCACTCGGCCCAGCGGCAGAAGCGCAGGCCCGAGGCGCGCAGGTTCCCGTGGCTTCCCTGAGGGGGGCCGCTACAGCAGGGCCGCGATCCGCTCGGCCGCCTCCTCCGGCGTCATCTTCTCGGTGTCGAGGCTAAGCCGGGCCGTGCGGATGACGGGACTCTCGAAGGCGCCCTTCGCGCGGAGCTCCCGGTAGGCGACCACGTCCAGCGTCTTTCCGTCGCGCTGGCGGGAGCGGGCGCCGATGCGCGCCTCGATCGCGGCCTCGCTGGCCAGAAGCTCGACGGGGATCACCTCGGCGCCGGCGGCGGCGGCCTCCGAGAAGAGCCCGTCCACGAACCGCTGCGGCACGGTGTTCTCCGGGTTGAAGGTGAAGATGAGCAGCGGCATCCGGTCGGAGAACGCGCGGCGAAACACATCCATCCATATCCTCTCCCGCAGCTCGACGAAACCCGGCGTCCCGAAGTCGTAGACCGAGAGAACGAGGTTGACGGCCAGGTGGTTGTGGAAGAGGCGGGCGCCCGTCCTGGCCGCGAGCGCCCTCGCCACCGTCAGCTTGCCGACCGCGGGCCGGCCAAAGATGAAGACAAGCTTCATGAATGGAAAAGCCGGCCGACCCGAGGCCGGCCGGCTTGTGCAGAATATCCTAATGTCTCACTTGCCCAGGGACTTGCGAAGGTCGGCGAGCTGGCCCGCCGAGCCCAGGTAGACGTTGCGGCTCGCGATGAACTTCGCGTACTCGTCCATGAAGATCTTGCCGGGCGGGCGGAAGTCGAACTCGGCGGGCTTGTCGCGGAAGAACTCGCGGTGGACGCGGGCCCAGACGAGGCGCCCGTCGGTGTCGATGTTGACCTTGGTGACGCCGAGCTTCGCCGCGGGGAGGTACTCGTTCGGGTCGACGCCCGCCGTGTTGGCCATCTTGCCGCCAGCGGCGTTGATACGGTCGACCTCCTCCTTCGGGACCGAGGAGGATCCGTGCATGACGAGGGGGAAGCCCGGCAAGAGCGCCTGGATCTTCGTCATGACGTCAAAGTGGAGCGACTGGCGGCCCTTGAACTTGTAGGCGCCGTGGCTCGTCCCGATCGCGCAGGCGAGCGAGTCGCAGCCGGTCTTCTTCACGAAGCTCTCGGCCTCCGCCGGATTCGTGAGCGTCGCGTGCCCGTCCTCGACCTTGATGTCCTCCTCGACGCCCCCGAGCATCCCGAGCTCGGCCTCGACGGAGAGGCCCTTCTTGTGCGCCGCTTCGACGACGCGCTTTGTGATCGCCACGTTCTGGTCGAACGGCTCGTGGGAGGCGTCGATCATCACCGAGCTGTAGAAGCCCGACTTGATGCAGTCGTAGCAGGTCTCCTCGTCCCCGTGGTCGAGGTGCACGGCGAAGATGGCGTCGGGGAAGATCTCGGCCGCGGCGCGGATGATCGCCTCGAGCATCCGCTTGTCGGTGTACTTCCGGGCCCCCTTGGAAATCTGGATGATGAAGGGCGCCTGCGACTCGATGCAGCCCCGGAATAGGCCCATCGCCTGCTCCGCATTGTTAATGTTGTAGGCTCCCACGGCATACTTGCCGTAGGCATGCCTGAAAAGCTGTGCGGTGGTTACAATCATGGAGCATCCAGCCTACCCAACGGGCCGCCGACCGACAAGCGGATTAATGGCCGTTTCCGGCCCCTAGCCCTTGCCGCCGCCCGCGCCAGCCGAGGCAGGGGCGCCGGGCGCCGCGTTCGAGCCGCCGTTGGCCGTGCCCTGGTTGGCGGAGCGCATGAGCTGCTGCATCTGCTGGCGCGCCTGCTGCTGCTGCTGGATTTGCTCGAGAGCGGAGAGCTGCGGCGCCGAGAGAACGCCCTGGGCCTGGGCCAGGGCGTCGTCCGTCACCCGCGCGTCGCCCCCTCCGTTCATGAGGGCCATCGGTCCGGGGCCCGAGTTGCCGCCGTTGCCGGTGCCCGCCGTGCCGCCGCCGGCCCGCTGGGGCTGGTTTTGCGCCAGGAGCGCGATAAGCGCGTTCGCCTGGTCGTCGGTGAGGGGCGTCTGCGTGTAGCTCAGCTGCTGCTGAAGGCTGCCGACGACGTTCCTCTCGGGGAGCGTCTGCTGGTACTGCTGGTATTGCTGGAAGGCCGCGTCGCCCAGCGTCTGCTGGATGGTCTGGTCGACCTGGGAGACCGCCTGGCCCATGAGGGTCTTGAAGCCATCCGGGTCGGTCCTCGGGTTGATCCCCTGGTCGCGCGCCGCCTGCATGACATCCATCATGGCCTGCTGCTTGTCCGCGAGGAGCGACTGGAACTGCGCCAGCTGGTCCGGGCTCAGGTTGAGCGCCTTGAACAGCGGGCCGTAGGTCTGGCTGATGCGCCCCTTCATCTGGATGGCCATGAGCCGCTGGAATTCGGCGTTTCCGGCCAGCTGCCCGAAGGCCCCGAAGCGGCCGCCCGGCTGGCGGCCGGCCCCGTTCGCCCCGGCATTGTCCCCGACCGCACCGCCCTCGGCCAGGTCCCCGCCGGCCGCGCCGCCGCGGCCCCGCAGGGCGGCGATCCGGTCCTCGAGCGAGCGGATTGTCTTTTGGGCCTCGGCGAGCTTTTTTCTCAATGCAACATTATCTGCGTCAGCAAGTTGTGCGCGAATGCTTACCAGCTCCATGTACTGGTGCCAAGCCAGCGCGGCCGTTGCGGCCACGCCGACGGCAAGGACCGCGATCAGGGCGTTCTTGGTGAGGTTCAAACTGGGCACTGTCTGCTAAGACGCGGGTTGGCCGGGAAGGTTGCTCGCGGCGGGGCGCACGGGCCCCGGCGCCTCGGGCGGCCGCGTCCTCTGCCGGCGGCCCCGCGCCGGGGCGTTCGGGTCCCTCGGCGGGCGCGGGGCGAACTCGAAGGCGGTGCTTCCGTCCTCCTTCAGGGCGAGGAAGGCGTTGAAGGGCCGGCGGGTGCGCATGCTCCAGAACTTGTCGAGGAGGTCCGTCTTGCCGGTGTCGAGCATCTTCAGGAACTGCTCGAGCGGGATGTCCCTGGAGAGGATCCGGCGCGAGCACCGCGCCAGGATCTTGTCCTCGCCGTTGTCCACGCGCCTGACGACGTAGCTCTGGGGCGTCTCGTACACCTGGGCGCCGGGGCCGAACCGCGCGGCCGGCGCGTCGGCGACCGGCTGGAGGCCCGAGAAGTCGATCTTGATCGCCCCCGACGAATCCCTCTGGCCGTCGAACACGAACTCGGCCTTCTTCTCATCCTTGTTGTAGCGCAGCAACGCGCTGAAGGGCTTGCCGGCCTTCGAGCGGAACCCGTCCAGGGGCCCGATCTGGCCCTTCTCAAGGAGCTCGCGGACCTCGGATTCGGCCATCTTTCGGTTGCCGATTACCTTGTAGATCATGAGCTCGCCGTCCCTCGACTTGAACCCGCGCAGCGTCTCGACGAGCGGCTTGCCGTCGGTCGGCGAGATGATGTCGGTCGTGCGCGCCGCCGAGTCGTCCTCCTCGAAGTTCTTCACGCGCTTGACGATCCCCTTCGTCGTGTCGATCACCTCGGCCATGAACTTCTCGCGCGGGAACTTCCCGTGCTCCATCTGGCGAAGCTTGAATTCCCACTCGCCCGTCATGTCCGGGCTGGTGATCTCCTCGGCCTTGACCGCGGCGAGGAACTGGAGGATCTGCTCCGCCTTCGGCGTCGGCACGAGCTCTCGCTGCTGGCGCTCCAGGTAGCGCGCGTTGATCAGCCCGTCGATCGTCTCCGCGCGGGTCGCGGGGGTTCCCAGCCCGCGCTCCTTCATCGCCTCGGCCAGCTCCTCGTCCTCCACGAACTTGCCGGCCCCCTCCATGGCCGAGAGGAGCGTGGCCTCCGTGTAGCGGGGCGGCGGCTTGGTCGCCTCGGCGTGGAGCTCGGCGGCGACCGTCCTGGCCCGGGGGGGCGAGCCGTCGGCAGGGTCCAGCGAGGGCAGGGCCTTCGAGTCCGGCGAGCCGTCCTCGACGGTCGTCTTCCCGTAGACGGCGAGCCAGCCAGGCGAGGTGAGCACCTTGCCCTCGGTCTTGAAGGCGTGCCCGGCCACCGTGCTGATCCGGGTCGTTATGTCGAACTCCGCGGACGGATGGAAGACGGCGACGAAGCGGCGGGCGATCATGTCGTAGACCTTCGCCTCCATCTCATCGAGCAGCTTGTGCTCCTGGTCTGTCGGGATGATCGCGAAGTGGTCCGAGATCTGGCTGTTGTTGAAGATGCGCTTGTTCGGCGCCAGCCACCCGGACTCCAGCACCCGGGCCGCATGCCCCGCCAGGTCGCCCCGCAGGTTGGCGAGCGTCTGCCTGCAGGTCGGGATGTAGTCCTCGGGCAGCGCGCGCGAGTCCGTGCGCGGGTAGGTGATCATCTTGTGGCGCTCGTAGAGGGCCTGGGCGATCTGCGACGTGCGCCGGGCGGTCAGGCCGAAGCGGTTGTTCGCCTCGCGCTGGAGGGTGGTCAGGTCGTACAGGCGCGGGGAGGCCTGGGTCGAGGCCTTCCTCTCCTCCGAGACGTCGGCCATCGGCGCGCCGGCGCAGGCTGAGTGGACCGCCTCGGCGCGCTCGCGCTCCCAGATGCGGTCGATCCTGTCGTCGTCGTCGCCGTCCGCGCGCCTGAACTCGGGCCTCTGGTAGACGCCCTCGTAGGTGCCCTTGGCGACCTGGAACTCGGCGGTGACGCGCCAGAAGGCGCGGGGCTTGAAGTTGCGGATCTCGAGCTCGCGGGCGTAGACGATCGCGAGCGTGGGCGTCTGGACGCGCCCGACCGACGCGACGTTTCCGGCGCGGGACCCGAACATGCGCTTCGTCAGCGCCCGCGTGCCGTTGATCCCGATGAGCCAGTCGCTCTCGCTGCGGCACCGGGCCGCGTCGGACAGGCCGCGCATCTGCGCCCCGTCCCTCAGGCCGCGGAAGGCCTCGCGGATCCCGTCCTGCGTCATCGTCTGCATCCAGGCGCGCTTCACCGGCAGCTTGCACCTGCTCAGCTGGTAGATGTACGTGAAGATGAGCTCGCCCTCGCGCCCCGCGTCGCAGGCGTTGATCACGAGCCCGACGTCCTTTCGGCCGAGAAGCTTCCTCAGGAGCTCGAACCGCGCCTTCGAGTCCTCGATGGGCTTCAGCTCGAACTTCTCCGGGATGATCGGGAGGGCCTCCAGCCTCCAGAAGCCAAACTTCTTCTTGTCGATGTCCTCGGGCATCTGGAGCTCGACGAGATGGCCCACGGCGGAGGAGATGACATACTCCTCGCTCTCAAAGTGGTCCCCCTTCTTGGGTATCTTCCCGAGGGCGCGCGCGAGATCCGCCGCAACGGACGGCTTCTCCGCGATGATGAGTGACTTCATGAAGCCGCGAGCCGATAGGCTCCGCGGGCGGAGATTTCAAGGTTTTGTTTTACGCGGCACCCGCTCAGGCGGCGATTTTGGGGGTCTCGGCGAGCGCGCTGTCGAGGGCGGCGATCAGGGCGGCGATCGTGGCGTCGGTCTCGTCGCCCATGTTGGAAATGCGCATCGTCAGCCCCTTCAGCTTGCCGTAGCCCCCGTCGATCACGAGCTGGTGCTTCGCCTTCAGGATCTTGTTGAGCGCCGGGATGTCGTAGCCCGGGGCGTTCGCGAGGCAGTTGAGGGTGACCGACCCGTAGCCCTCCCTCGGGAAGAGCCGCAGGCCCCTGGACAGGCCCCACTGCCGGACGGCCGCGTTCAGGCGCGCGTGGCGCGCGTAGCGGGCGTCGACGCCCTCGGCCCTGATGTCCTCGAGCTTGGACTTCAGCGCGTAGATGATCGGGATGATCGGCGTGCTCGGGGTCATCCCGTTCTCGTGGTTCTTCTGGAACTCGAGCAGGTCAAAGTAGTAGCCGCGGTCGTTCGCCTGCGCGGCGCGCTCGAGCGCGCGCTTCGAGACGGAGACGAGCGAGAGGCCCGGGGGGAGCGCGAGCGCCTTCTGGGAGCCCGTGAGCATGATGTCTATTCCGAGGCCGTCCTTGGGGATCGCCATCGCGCTGAAGGAGCTGACCGTGTCGACGATCGAGACGACCTCGGGGAACTGGCGAATGACCGCCATCAGGGCGGGGAGGTCGCTCATGCACCCGCACGAGGTCTCGTTGTGGATGAGGGTGACGGAGTCGTAGCCGCCCTTGGCGAGCTCCAGGCGCACGGCCTCCGGGTCGACGGGCTGGCCCCACTCGAACCGGAGCGCGGTCGACTGCTTGCCGCAGCGCAGGGCGACGTCGTGCCACTTGTCGGAGAAGGCCCCGTTCATGCAGGTGAGCACCCTGCGCCTGACCACGTTGCGGATGGAGCCCTCCATGACCCCCCACGCGCTGCTTGTGGACAGGTAGACGGGGTCGGCCGTGCCGAAGAGCGACTGGAGGTCGGGCTGCAGGGAGCGGTAGAGGGCGACGAAGTCCGCGCTGCGGTGGCCGATCATGGGCTGCGCCATCGCCCGGAGGGTCTTCTCCGAGACGGCAGTCGGGCCGGGTATGAAGAGTTTGTATGCCATGTGTTGTCCGCCTGAACGATTGAAAACAGTTTACGCGGGCCGCCGCGTCAACATTCATTGGCATGGGGTCATGCGTGGTCCCGCCCCATGCCGCTGTCCTGGCTCAAACGAAAACTCCAGACTTTCGAGCTGTACACCGTCGACGTCGTGCTCGGGCGGCGCGCCGACACGGGGGCTGCCGTCTACGGCTCGCTGCTGCGCCTGCTCTCGTGGGCCTTCAGCGGCGTCGTGCAGGCCCGCCTGTGGCTGTACCGCAACAGGATCCTGCGGGACCACCCCCTGGGCTGCCTGGTCGTCGTGGTCGGCAACCTGACCGTGGGCGGGACGGGCAAGACGCCCGTGGTGGAGAAGTTCGCGCGCGCCCTGCGGGACCGCGGGCGCAAGGTGGCGATCCTGAGCCGCGGCTACAAGAGCAAGACGCCCCCGGTCTGGAAGAAGGCCTGGTACGCGATCACGCACACCGACGAGCCGCCGCCGCGGGTCGTGAGCGACGGCCAGGACATCTTCCTCGACAGCGAGGAGGCCGGCGACGAGCCGTACATGCTCGCCCGGAACCTGCCGGGCGTCGTCGTCCTGGTCGACAAAAACCGCGTGAAGGCGGGAGCCTACGCGATAAAGAGGTTCGCGTGCGACACGCTCGTCCTCGACGACGGCTTCCAGTACCTGGCGCTCAAGGGCCGGCTCAACCTGCTGCTCGTTGACAAGACCAATCCCTTCGGCAACGGCCACCTGCTGCCGCGCGGCATCCTGCGCGAGCCCGTGAAGCACCTGAGGAGGGCAAACTACATCTTCCTCACCAAGTCGAACGGCCGCAGGGACCCGGAGCTCGAGGGCCAGATCGCCCGGTACAAGCCCGACGCCGACGTGATCGAGTGCGCGCACAGGCCCAAGTACCTGCAGAGGATGGACGCCAAGGCGGGCGCGGCGGCCGGCCGCGAGCCCCTCGCGTGGCTCAAGGGCCGCAGGATCTTCGCCTTCTGCGGGATCGCGACCCCGGAAAGCTTCGAGAAGTTCCTCCGGGAGCTGGGGGCCCTCCTCGTCGGCCGCGAGCGGTTCCTGGACCACTACCGCTACACGCCCGAGGACCTCGAGGAGCTCTACGACGCCGCGGAGCGCGAGGGGGCCGAGTGCCTGGTCACGACGGAGAAGGACGCGGTCCGGATCTCGGACGCGGCTGGGAGCCCGCTGCCGGTCTACTACCTGCGCCTCGAGATCGAGATCATCAGGGGCGCCGCGGACTTCGACGAGGCCGTGGGGCGCATCTGCTTCCCGGAAAACGCGCTTGCGGGAACCCTCCCGCCGGGCGTAACTGGCCAGACACCATGATTATCGACCCCCGTTTCACGCAGCTCGCGGACGGACTGACAGGATTCTCGACCTCGCTCGAGAAGGGCGAGCGGGTCCTCATCGACGCTTTCGACGTGCCCGACGCGATGGTCATCGCGCTCGTGCGCTCGGCCCGTGCCCGGGGCGCGCTCCCGTACGTGTCGATCCACCGGGCCCGCGTCGTCCGGGAGCTGGCCCTCGGCGCCGAGCAGGCCCAGTACGAGACGCTCGCGGAGATCGAGCTCGCCCGGATGAGGAAGATGGACGCGTACGTCGCCCTGCGGGGCTCCGACAACATCTTCGAGGCGGCGGACATACCCTCGCCGCGGGTGCAGCTGGTCACCCGCCTAATGAAGCCCGTCATCGACCACCGCGTGAACAAGACAAAGTGGGTCGTGCTCAGGTGGCCGTCGTCGGCCATGGCGCAGCAGGCCTCGATGAGCACCGAGGCCTTCGAGGACTTCTATTTCAAGGTTTGCACGCTCGACTACTCCCGGATGAGGCCCGGCATGAAGGCCCTCGGCGACCTGATGCGCCGCACGGACCGGGTGCACGTGACCGGGCCCGGCACCGACCTGCGGTTCTCGATCAAGGGCATCGGCGCCAAGGAGTGCGGGGGCCAGTACAACATCCCGGACGGGGAGGTCTTCACGTGCCCCGTCAGGGACTCGGTCGAGGGCGTCGTCCAGTACAACGCCTCCTCGGTCTACCTGGGCTCCCTCTTCGACAACATCCGCCTGGTCTTCAGGAAGGGGCGGATCGTCGAGGCGACTTCCAGCAACACGCGCCGGCTGAACGAGATCCTGGACAGCGACCCGGGGGCGCGCTTCGTGGGCGAATTCGCGCTCGGCTTCAACCCGCACATCCTCGAGCCGATGCGAGACATCCTCTTCGACGAGAAGATCGCCGGGTCGTTCCACTTCACCCCGGGCCAGGCCTACGAGGACTGCGGCAACGGCAACAAGTCCCAGGTCCACTGGGACATGGTGTGCATCCAGCGCCCCGAGCACGGCGGTGGCAAGATATGGTTCGACGGCAAGCTGATCCGCGAGAACGGCCAGTTCCTGCCCAAGTCCCTCCAGAAGCTCAATCCCGAGTACCTGCTCTCCGGCGCCGGAGGGCGCCGGGCGTAGGGGGAGCCGGGGCGGGCCCGGGGGCGCGCCGGGGCTTGATCGCCCCCGCGAATGCGCGTTCGATCGATGCGATGAACCCCGATCCGCCGGGATCCCTGGACGCCCTGATCCAGGCGCTTCCCAAGACCGAGACCCACCTCCACATCGAGGGAGCCCTTCCGTACCACGAGCTGCTCAGGACCCTAGACCCGGCCGCCTACCCGGCCGATCCCGAATTCCGAAGAAGGTCCTACCGGTACCCCTCGTTCCCCGAGTTCGAGCAAACGCTCCTGCGCCACGCGCTGCCGTGGTTCACCTCGGCGGAGCGCTACCACGAGGCGGCGCGCGTCATCTTCGCCGGCCACGTCCGCCAGAACGTCCGGTACGTCGAGACGAGCTTCCACCTTCACGTCACCGAGTTCATCCGTGTCCCGGGCCCGGCGATCATCGAGGCGATCCGGTCGGCGGCGCCCCCGGGCCTCGAGGTCCGCGTGTTCGCGGGCATGCTGCGCGACGCCTACGACAGCCCCCTTCGCGCGGCGATCGACGAGATGCACGCCTGGGAGGGCCTGGCGGGCGTCGACCTGCACGGATTCGAGCAGATTCCCACGCAGCCCTGGGCCTTCCGGGTGTGGGAGAGGATCAGGAAGGCGGGGAAGGTCACCAAGTGCCACGCCGGCGAATTCGACGGGGCGGCGCGGGTGCGCGAGGCCATCCAGCAGCTCGGCGTCCGCCGGGTGCAGCACGGCGTGCGCGCCGTGGAGGACCCCGCGGTGGTCAGGCTGGCCGCCGACCTCGGCGTGACCTTCGACGTCTGCCCCCTGAGCAACGTCGGGCTTCGCGTCGTCCCGGACATCGCGTCGCATCCGATCCGCAGGCTGATGCAGGCTGGGGTCGGCTGCACCGTGAGCACCGACGACCCGCTCTGCTTCGCCAACACCCTCAGCGACGAGTACGCGGCGCTCGCGGCCGAGGCCGGATTCACCCGCTCCGAGCTGGCCCGCGTCGCCAGGAACGGCTGGGCCGTGGCCGACGTCCCGGAGGCCGACCGGAGGGCGAGGCTCGCCGAGATCGACCGGCTGGCGCCGTCGTGAGCGCGCCCCAGAGGCTCGCCATCGCCGACGGGGTCCGGCGCATGCGCGCGGACAAGGCGCTCGCGTCGGCGTTTCCCGAGCGCAGCCGGGTCGCCGTCCAGAGGGCGTTCGACGCCGGCCTGGTCGCGCTGCGCGGGCTCCCGATCAAGCGCTCCGCGACCGTGCGCGCGGGCGACGTCCTCGAGTTCACGTTCCCCGAGGTCAAAGCCGCCGAGCTCAGGGCCGTCGACATCCGCCTCGACGTCCTGTTTGAGGACGAGTTTCTCCTTGTCGTCGACAAGCCCGCCGGAATGGTCGTCCACCCGGGCGCGGGCACGCGCGAGGACACGCTGGTGCACGCGCTCCTCGCGCACTGCGCCGGGAGCCTGAGCGGGATAGGCGGCGTGGCCCGCCCGGGGATCGTCCACCGGCTCGACCGCGAGACGACGGGCGCCGTCATCGTCGCAAAGACGGACGAGGTGCACCGCGATCTCGCGAGGCAGTTCGCGGCGCGCACGGTGGTGAAGGAGTACCTGGCGCTCGTCTCCGGCGTCCCGCGCCTCTTGAGCGGGTCTGTCCGCAAGGCGATCGGCCGCAACCCGAGGCAGCGCCACAAGATGGCCGTCACCGAGGAGGGGAAGGGGGGGCGCGCCGCCTGGACGGACTGGGCGATCGCGGAGCGCTACGGGGACCTGGCCGCGCTCGTCTCCTGCACGCTTCACACGGGCAGGACCCACCAGATCCGCGTGCACATGGCTTCGCTCGGCCACCCGATCCTGGGGGACGCCGCCTACGGCTGGAGGGGCGCAGGCTGGACAGGAAGCCCGCCGCCGAGGGTGATGCTCCATGCCGCGCGGCTCTCGCTCGCGCACCCGATGACGGGCACGACCCTCGACCTGCGCGCTCCGCTCCCCGCCGACTTTAGGGAGCTGATCAAGGCGCTCACGGAGGGCTGACGAGGGCGCGCGGCGGACCCGGACCGGGGCCCTGCGATTAAAGGCGTTGGCTTCGTCCGCCGGGATGCTCTGATTGCCCCGTGCTTGCGGACGCGGCATTCTTCCTCTGGTGCTGCTGGGGTTTCGCGGGCTGCGGCCTGCTGCCCGCCTGGAGGCAGGGCTGGCGCGGGCCGACGCTCGCCGTCTCGGCCGTTCTCGCCTCCTTTGCGGTCCTGTTCACGGGCGCCCTGCTCCTGCAGCTGCTCTGCGTGCCCCTGGGGCGGGCGCCGTGGCTCGGCGCGGCAACGGGCCTCTCGCTTCTGGCGTGCCTGCTCCCCCGCGGCCCGGTCGCACGGGCGCCGCCGGGCGACGGTGCGGCGCCCGCTGCGCCGCGGGCGGCCTGGCTGCTCGGGACCGCGGCGGCCATGGCCCTGGCGGTGGTCGCCTATCGCGCGGCCGTGCAGCCGCTGACGGGGCCGGACACGGTGTTCCGCTGGGATTTCCTTGCGCGCCAGATCGTCCGCGAGCGCGGCTTTGGGTTCTACCCCGCGTTCACCGATGCGGACTTCACCCGCTACATGTGGCCCGAGAGCATCCCGCCGCTGGTGTCGCTGCTCTACTCGTGGAGCTACCTCGGTGCCGGCTCGGTCGCCGCGTCCGCCACCGCCCCGGTCGTGATCCTTGTAGCCTTCACCGGCTTCGCGCTCGTCGGGATGCTCGCCGCGAGGATTGCGGGCCGGGCGGCTGCCTGGTGGGCGGTCGCGATTCTGGCCGGATCGGCGGTGAACACCTGGTCGGTATCGATGGGCCAGGAGACGGGGCTGACGGCGCTTGGGGTGCTCGCGCTGGCCTGGGCGATGGGCGACGGCAGGCTCGATCCGGACTGGAGGCTGGCCGGCCTTGCCGCGGCTGTTGCGGGGCTCAGCCGCGACTACGGCGCTGCGCTTGCCGTGGCGGGGGCGGCCTGGCTGCTGTGGAGGCGCAGGCCGGGGCGGGAACTCGCGGGCTACACCGCCGTGGCGGCCGCCGCGCTGCTTCCCTGGTATGCGCGTGTCTGGGCGCGCACGGGAAACCCGTTCTACGATGTCGACCTCTTCGGCTCGTTCCCCGTCAACCCGATGCACGCCGGCCTGATGCGCTCCTACGTCGAGCGCTACGGCGTCGGCGGCCACGCGGCGGAGCGGGTCGGCGAGCTTCTGCCCCTGCTCTGGCCGCTGGGGGCCGGCGTGCTGTTGGCCGCGCTGGCGGGCGTCCTCGTGCGGGGCGCGTGGAAGGCCGGCCTCGGCGGGCTGGCGTTGCTTTGGATCGGCCTTTGGCTCTGGTCCCTGGGCTACACCGCGGGCGGGCTCAGTTTTTCGCTGCGCGTGCTGAGCCCGGTGCTGGCGCTGCTCTCGGTGTCCGGCGGGGTGGCGCTCTCCCGCGCGCGAGGAGGATGGAGCGCGGCGCTTGCCGCCGGGCTCGTTCTCCTGGCGGCGGAGGCCTCCGGGCGCGCGCTGACAATGATGCGGATGCCGTTGGCGATTCCCGTGCGCGCCTGGGCGCAGGTCGGAGGGCAGTTCTCGGCGCTTCGCGGCGACGCTGAGCATGACCGCGCCGCGGCGATCATCGGCGCCCGCCGGGTGCTTGTGGACAACGCCTACGTCCACGCGTTCCTCACCGAGCGCGGGGTGAGCGCCGTGCCCCCCTGGAGCCCGGCCCTCGGGTTCCTGCGCGCGCCCGGCATCGACATGGCCGCGGCGGTTCGCCGGCTCCACGCCATGGGCGTGGACTATATCTGGCTCACTGCCGCGCCGGACCTGCGGGGCTATTTCGACCGCTATGCCTTCTTCCAGGGGCTCGACCCCTGGCTTCGCCCCGTGCTCCTCGGGGACCACTGGGTGCTGTTCGCCTTTCGGGGCGCTCCCGCGGGACCGTCAGAGGCTTTCCGCGGCGAGGCCCCAGCGGAGGTTGCGCAGCGAGTGGCGGAACGCCTGGATGGCGCCGACGTCCGCGAGCGCGAGCAGGATGGCGAGAGCCGCCGGGAGGATGTCGGCGCGGGCGGGGGGAAGCCCCGGGACCTTCCTGCGCCCGGCGAGGTCCATGGCGCCCACGGCCGCCAGCAGCTCGCCGAGCTGGGCGACGCCGATCAGCGGGCTCGCCTGGTCGAACGGGACGCCGCGCCCCGCGGCGTCGATTGAGCGCACCGTCGAGAGGGTCCCCCCGGTCCCGACGACCGCGAATCCCGGCGGGACCGGAAGCTCGAATCCGGACCCGAGGAGGGTGTCCCTCACGTGCCGGCTGATCGCCCGCGCGCTCGAATCGGCGAACGGCAGGGAGGGCTCCGCCACGAACCTCTCCGTCAGGCGGACGCATCCCAGGGGCAGGCTGACTGCCCTCCCGGCGGCCCGGCCGCGGAACGAGAGGCACTCGAGGCTGCCGCCGCCCAGGTCGTATACGTGGAAGTCCCTCAGGTCCCCGAGCGCCGGATCGGTCGAGAGCCCGAGCCCGATGAGGCCCGCCTCCTCGGGGCCCGTCAGGATCCGGATCGCGAGGCCGGTCGCCGCCTTTGCCCTGTCCAGGAACTCCCCCGAGTTCGAGGCGTCGCGGACGGCGCTTGTCGCGACGGCGATGACCCGGTCCGCGCCGAGGCCCCGGGCCTCGGCCGCGAGGCTCGCGATGGCGGCGACCGCGCGGCCGACCGCGCCGCCGTCAAGGCGGGGGCGCGCGGATCCCAGCCCCCCGCCGATGCGCACCTCGAGCACCCGGGACGCCTCCTCGACCAGGCGCCCGCCGGGGCCCCGGGACGCGACAAGGAGCTTTATCGAGTTGCTGCCTACGTCGATGACCGCGACTCGCATGGATCGGCCGGCCCTAGAGCGCGAAGGAGGCGGGGGCTATCAGGAGCGTGAACTCGCCCTTGAGGCTCGCCTTGGCGAGGCGCTCCCGGACGTCCCCGGCCGGGCCCACCCAGAAAGTCTCGTGGATCTTGGAGACCTCCTTGGCCACGCAGACGACCCTCTGCGGCCCCAGCGAGGCGACGACGTCGTCCAGGGCCTTCGCGATCCGGTGGCAGCTCTCGTACAGGGCGATCGTGTAGCCGAAGTCCCGGTGCCCACCGAAGAAGGCGAGCCTCGCGGACGACTTGGGGGGCAGGAACCCGGCGAAGAGGAAGCCGTTGGTCGGCAGCCCGCTGGCGCTGAGCACGGCCGCGAACGCCGCGGGCCCGGGGACCGGGACGACGGGAAGGCCGCGCCTGCGGCACGCGCGCACGAGGCGGAACCCGGGGTCGCTTATCCCCGGCGTGCCGGCGTCGGTTGCGACGGCCACGCTCCGCCCCGAGGCGACGGACTCTGCGAGGCGCTCCGCGGCCTCGGTCTCGTTGTGCTCGTGGTAGGACGCGAGCTCCCTGCTTATCCCGAGGCGGGCGAGCAGGGCGCCGGTCGTGCGCGTGTCCTCGCAGGCAACGACGTCGACCGACGCCAGGATTGCTCGGGCGCGCGCGGTCAGGTCGGACAGGTTGCCGATCGGGGTCGCGACGACGTAGAGGTGGCCCGGGAGGGCCTCGAGCGACCCGTTACTCGGCTCGGGACTCAATGCACATTGCTTCCGCTGCCGGTCATCCCGGGGATCTGGCCCTCCCAGTCCGCCGGCTGGTTCCACGGGATGGACGATTCCACGGGTGTGCCGGTCGTGCACCCCGCCAGCATCGCGCCGAGCGCGACCAGCAGGAGCGTGGCGACACACTTCGCGTGCGAGTTCATTGTGGGGCGGAAGCTACGATGCGTCGCGCGGGGATGCAAGTCGCCACTCTTCAAATTGCGTAGGTGGATTTGAACCAAGGCTCTCGGGGCGTTTTGCGCACCGCGCCGTTGGCCGCGAGGTGCTCGAGCACCTTGTACGCGCTCTCGGGGTCCCCGTCCGCCGCGGCCGCGGCCTCCTCCGCCGTGAAGGCCCTGGCCGGGTCGGCCTTGAGCGCTGCGACGAGCCGCGCCTGCAGGGCGATCACGCTTCCGGCCGCCTTCTTTCCCGCCTCGACCCCGGGCTGGTCGTAGGCGTTTATCCCGACGAGCGAGGCGTAGAGGCCCACCACGCGCTCGTAGAGGGCGATCAGCATGCCCACCGAGCGCGCCGACACGTCGGCGAGGGTGAGCGTCACCGACCAGCGCTCCTTTTCGCTGAGCGCGTCGCGCGTGCCGAGGTAGAAGCCGTGGAGGTAGTCGCCGCTCGTGACGCCGGGCTCGACCTCGAGCGCCTTGCCGGTCCGGTCCTTCATGACGTCGATGAAGGTCACGAAGAAGTTGTTCACGCCCTCGCGCAGCTGCTGGACGTACGCGTGCTGGTCGGTCGACCCCTTGTTACCGTAGACCGCGATGCCCTGGTTGACCACGCGCCCCTCGAGGTCCGACTCCTTGCCGAGGGACTCCATCACGAGTTGCTGGAGGTAGCGGGAGAAGAGCATCAGGCGGTCCTTGTAGGGCAGGACGACCATGTCCTTCGCGCCGCGCCCTCCCGTCGCGAAATGCCACATGAGGGCGAGCAGCGCCGCCGGATTGTCCCGGGTGACGGTGCCGCGGGTGACGGTGTCCATGGCCGCGGCCCCCGCGAGCATCGCGTCGATGTCGAAGCCCTGGAGCGCGGCGGGAAGCAGGCCCACGGCGCACAGCTCGCTGGTGCGCCCGCCGACCCAGTCCCACATGGGGAATCGGGCGAGCCACCCCTCCTTCTTCGCCAGCGTGTCCAGCTTCGAGCCGGCGCCTGTCACCGCGACGAAATGGGCGGCGTGGGAGAGGCCGGCGGCCTTGAACGCGGCCGCGGCCTCGAGCTGTCCGTTGCGGGTCTCCACGGTTCCGCCCGACTTCGATATGACGACGACCAGCGTCCGCGCCAGATTCGTCCCGATCTCGGCCAGCACGAAGTCCATCCCGTCTGGGTCGGTGTTGTCGAAGAAGTGGGGCTTCATCCGGTCCAGGCGCGGGGTGCCCAGCGCGTGGCTCACGAACTGGGGGCCGAGAGCCGAGCCGCCAATGCCGATCACCAGGAGGTGCGTCAGGTTGCCCTTGGGCCCGGTGATGGCGCCCGAGTGGACCTTGGCCGCGAACTTCTTGATCGAGGCTACGGTCGAGACGATCTCCGAGGCGATCTCCTTGGTCGGCGCGAGGACCGGCGCCCGCAGCCAGTAGTGGCCGACCATGCGCTTCTCGCTCGGGTTAGCGATCGAGCCCCTCTCCAGGGCCGCCATGGCCCCGTAGGCCTGCTGGATGCGCGGCTCCATCGAGTCCATGAAGCCGCCCGGGAAGGGGATGCGGCTGATGTCCAGGGAGAACCCGAGGGCGGGGTTGTTGTAGAGGTATTCCTTGTAGCGGTTCCAGCTCATTTGAGGTGTATCGCGTCGGTGACCGCCCCCTCGGACGCGCTCGTCACGAGCCTCGCGTACTTGGCCAGGGCGCCGCGCGTGGCCCTGGGCCTCCTGGGCCTCCAGGCCTTGAGGCGGGCCCCGATCTCGGCCCGGCTCAGTCCGAGCGTGATCGTGTTGGCGACGGCGTCGATCGCGATGGGGTCGCCGTTGGCCACGATGGCGATGGGGCCGCCGACGGCGGCCTCGGGCGTGATGTGCCCGACGACGAAGCCGTGGCTGCCGCCGGAGAACCGGCCGTCCGTGATGAGCCCGACATCCTTGCCGAGGCCCTTTCCGACGACCGCGCTCGTCGGCGAGAGCATCTCGCGCATCCCGGGCCCGCCGACGGGCCCCTCGTTTCGGATGACGACGACGTGGCCGGCCTTCACGCGGTCCCCCAGGATCGCCCTGAGCGCCGCCTCCTCGGACTCGAACACGATGGCCCTTCCCTGGAAGCGCAGGCCCTCCTTGCCGGTGATCTTCGCGACGGCGCCGCCCGGGGCGAGGTTGCCGCGCAGGATGCGCAGGTGGCCGTCCCGCTTGACGGGATCCGAGAACGGCCGGATGACCTCCTGGCCGGCGGGGTAGGGCCCCACGCCGCGCAGGTTCTCCGCGACGGAGGCACCCGTGACGGTCATGCAGTCCCCGTGGATGAGGCCCCTGTCCAGGAGCATCTTCATGAGCGGGGCGAGCCCCCCGATCCGCACGAGGTGGGCCATCCCGTATTTTCCGGACGGCTTGAGGTCGGCCAGGACCGGGACGCGCCTGCCGATGCGGCTGAAGTCGTCGAGCGAGAGCCTGACGCCCGCGGTCGACGCCATCGCCAGGAGGTGCAGGACGGCGTTCGTGGAGCCGCCGAGCGCCGTCACCACCGCGATGGCGTTCTCGAATGACCTGCGCGTGAGGATGTCGCTCGGGCGGATGCCCGCCTTCAGCAGCGCGACCGCCGCCGCGCCGGCCCGCCTGCAGTCGTCGCGCTTCTCCGGTCCGACCGCGAGCTGCGCCGAGCTGTTGGGCAGGCTCATCCCGAGCGCCTCGATCGCGGAGGCCATCGTGTTGGCGGTGTACATGCCGCCGCACGATCCGGCGCCCGGGATCGAGCAGACCTCGACCGCGCGAAGGCCCGCGTCGTCGAGCTTGCCCGCGCTGTGCTGGCCGACGGCCTCGAAGACGGAGACGATGTCGCATTCCTTGCCGGTCTGCGGGTTGACGCCGGGCAGGATGGTGCCGCCGTAGACGAAGACCCCCGGCCGGTTGAGCCGCGACAGCGCCATGATGCACCCGGGCATGTTCTTGTCGCAGCCGCCGATCGCGACCACGGCGTCGAAGCCCTCGGCGCCCACCACCGCCTCGACAGAGTCGGCGATGATCTCGCGCGACACCAGCGAGTAGCGCATGCCCGGGGTGCCCATGCTGATCCCGTCCGAGACGGTGATCGTCCCGAATATGACCGACTTCGCCCCGGCCGCGTCCGCGCCCGCGCCGGCCTCCCGCGCGAGCTCGTCGATGTGCATGTTGCACGGGGTCACCATGCTCCACGTCGACGCGATCCCGACGACCGGCTTGGCGAAGTCCTCGTCCTTGAAGCCGACCGCCCGGAGCATCGAGCGGCTGAAGGCGCGGTCGGGGCCGTCGGTCAAGGCTGACGATTGGGTACGCAGCGGGTCTTTGGGGGTCTTCATGGACGGTCGTCCATTCCACCAGAGGAGAACCGGGCGGGCAAGCGGTGTTTTCATGGTTGCATGGCGCCTCCGGCAGGCCATTCACTTCGATCCGGATCCCCGCATGGCGTTCAACCTGAAAAAAGTCCTCAAGGCGCTGCTCTTTTCCTCGAGCCAGCCCCTCGCCACCAAGGACATCCAGGCGGTTTTTGAGCGGTTCCACCGCCAGGGCGCCCCGGAGCCGGCCCCGGAGGCGGCCGCGCCCACGGTCGACGCCCCGGAGGCGCCCCTCGAGCCCCCGGACTCGCCCGACCTCTACGAGGGGGTGCCCCCGTTCGTCACGGCCACCCAGATCCGCGAGGCGATGGATGAGATCGCCGCAGAGCTGGCCGGCGCCGACGACGGCCTGGTGCTCGTCGACGGCGCGAGCGGCTACCGGCTTGCGATGCAGCCCCGCTTCGCGCGCTGGATCCGGGTCCTGCGGGAGGAGCCGCTTCCGGTGAAGCTGAGCCAGTCGTCGCTCGAGACACTCGCCGTCGTGGCCTACCGCCAGCCCGTCACGCGCGCCGAGATAGAGTCCGTGCGTGGCGTCTCGGCGGACGCGGGCCTGGCGAAGCTCCTCGAGCGCCAGCTGATCACCATCACCGGCCGCGCCGACCTCCCCGGCCGCCCGATCCAGTACGGGACGACAGAAAGCTTCCTCGAGTTCCTCGGGGTCAAGTCGCTAGACGACCTGCCCGCCTCGGACGTCCTCTCCTCGCGCCAGATCGACGAGTGGCTGCGGGGCGGGCCCGCGGGCCACACCCCCAACGACGCCGACATGGGCCTCGACGAGAACGAGCTCGCGCTGGGCAGCCCCGCGGAGGCGCCCCAGGCCCCCGCCAAGGAGGCCGCGCCCTGATGAACCTCGACCACATACGCGCGAGGATCGACGTCCTGGACAGGAAGTTGGTGGAGCTGATCAACAGGCGCCTCGCGCTGGCCTCCGAGATAGGCAAGATCAAGAGGAAGGCCGGGGGTGAGATTTACGTCCCCGAGCGGGAGGACGCGGTCATCCGCAAGGTCAGCGCGCAGAACAACGGGCCGATCAAGAACGAGGCCCTCTGCGCCATCTACCGGGAGATCATGTCCGCGGCGATAGCCCTCGAGAAGCCGCTGCTGATAGCCTACCTCGGGCCCGAGGCGAGCAACACGCACGCGGCGGCGATAAAGAAGTTCGGGGCGAGCGTGGACTACCACTCCATGGGGACCATCGAGGACATCTTCGTCGCGGTCGAGAAGGGGGAGGCCGACAACGCGGTCATCCCGATCGAGAATTCGACGGAGGGCAGCGTGCGCGAGGCCCTCGACAGCTTCGTCGAGAGCGACCTTAAGATCGTCGGCCAGATCTACCTGGAGATCTCCCACGCGCTCATCTCCCAGGCGCCCCTGGAGAAGGTCGAGCGGGTGTACTCGAAGGACCAGGCCCTCGCCCAGTGCCGCCACTGGCTCCAGCGCCACCTGCCGCACGCGCAGCTAGTCGAGGCGCCGAGCACCACCCGCGCGGTCCAGATCGCGAAGGAGGACCCAAACGGGGCGGCGGTCGCGAGCGAGACGGCCGCGGCCTTTCACGACGTCCCGGTGCTCGTGCGCAATATCCAGGACAAGGCCGACAACACGACCCGCTTCTTCGTGCTCGGGCGCAAGCCCGCCGGGCCGGTAGGGGGCGGCAAGGACATGACAAGCTTCCTGATATCGCTCGGGGACGAGGCCTCGTCGCATTCGGGCTCCCTGCTCAAGATGCTGATGCCGTTCGGCGAGCGCGGGATCAACCTCTCGAAGATCGAGTCGCGGCCGAGCAAGAAGCGCCCTTGGGACTATTACTTCTTCATCGACGTGACCGGCCACCAGCAGGACAAGGCGATGAAGGCGGCACTGAGCGAGCTGAAGCGGTTCTGCCCGATGGTGAAGTGGCTCGGGAGCTACCCGGCGGTGCCCTGACCGGGGAGGACCGCCCGTCAGTGTCCGTGGGCCCTCTTGACGAACACGTAAAGGACGGCCACGGCCAGCGCCATGAGCGCGAGCAGGGCGACGAAGTACAGGAGGCAGCCGACCTTCGCCTGCTTCTGGATGGACACCGGCGGCCGGCGGTATTCCGCGAGAATGGCCTCGGCGTCGGCGTCGACGTGGGCGGGGGCGGCCGGCGCAGGCGGCAATTCGGGCGGCGCCTGCCCGGGCGCTGTTCCATCGAGCGCCGCGATTTCCCGATCGAGCCACTCGAGGTGAGCCCTGAGCACGCCCCGCTGGCGGCGGAATTCTTCGAGGCGATCGGACACGGGAGCCCGCCCCGCAGGCCCTAGGCCGACGGGACCACGGAGACCCTGCGATGCGCCCTGTCAAACTCGACCTTGCCGTCCTTTAGGGCGAACAGGGTCCAGTCGCGGCCGACGCCGACGTTCTTGCCGGGGTGGAGCTTCGTCCCGCGCTGGCGGACAAGGATGTTTCCTGCGATCACGATCTCGCCTCCGAATGCCTTGACGCCAAGGCGCTTGGACTGGCTCTCGCGGCCGTTAGTGGATGTTCCCTGACCCTTCTTGTGCGCCATGACTGGGTTCTCCTCAGAGTTTGATGGACTCGATCTTGATGACGGAAAGCTCCTGGCGGTGTCCCTGCTTCCGCTCGTAGCCCTTCCGCTTCTTCTTCTTGAATACGATCACTTTATCGCCGCGTTTGTTCTCGAGAATCTTGGCGGAGACCGACGCGCCGACCAGGGTCGGGGTGCCCACCTTGAAGTCCGCGCCCTCGCCGGCGGTCAGCACGTCGCGAATCTCAACGGTCGCGCCGGCCTCCGTGTTCGGAAAGCGGTTCACGATCAGGATATCGCCCTCCGTGACGGTGAACTGCTGGCCCTGGGTCTTGATGGTGGCTCTCATGAAATAAAACCGCTAAATAAGCTGTTCCGCCGATTTCAACGCAAGGCTATTTTGGCGGAGAGTAGTCGAGCAAGGTCGCGGTTCCCGAGCCGAAGCGGAACCCGACCTCGAATCTGACGGGAAGATGGCGGTCGTCGTCGGTCTCGATCCAGACGCGCACGGTCGAGCCCCGCCTGAACATCCCCAGCTGCGGGGTCTTCTCCATCCTTGGGACGAGGACGAGGGTCTTGAAGACCCCGACCGCGGTTATGACGTAGTCGACCTCCTCGGCGCGGATGGTCAGCGGGTAGAACTGGTCCTCGAAGACGATCAGGGCGTCCCGCTGCTCGCCGATCCTCAGGTTCCAATAGCGCGTCTGGATGAGGGCCAGGATCAGGTCGGACGGCACGCCGCCCGGCATCGGGATCGTCCTCGACTTCTCCGGGTGTATCTCGTCCGTGTACACCGCCTTCGACCCGCCGTAGTCGAACACGACCGAGTTCCTCACCACCTTGTTCCGGTAGGTACTCCACTCGCTCGCCGAGAGCAGGACGCCCGTCGGCAGCCGGTAGACCGACTCGCCCCGGCCGTCGAACGGGAAGATGGCGCGCACGGGCCCCCACGTCCACGTGGTGGTCGTGACGCGCAGGACGTCCTCCCGCCCGTAGCCTATCGTCTCGGCGGCTATCTTTATCCTGCCCACGGAGGGGATCAGTCCAAAGCGCACGCTGTAGGTGAGCGTCTCCCCGTCGCGCAGCCCCATCATGTTGGCCGGCGCCGCGGCGCCGGCGCAGGCGGCCGCCGCGGCGCACCCGAGGGAGGTGCGGACAAAAATCTTCAGGAATGCGTTGGCGGCGGCGCCCATTTGGGTACGTTAGACGTTTGCGGCTATGGAAGCGGTTACCCATATACACGTCAAAGGCGCCCGCGAGCACAACCTAAAGAACCTCGACCTGCGCATTCCGCGCGGCCGGCTCGTCGTCATCACGGGCCCCAGCGGGTCGGGCAAGTCATCGCTCGCCTTCGACACGATCTACGCCGAGGGCTACCGCAAGTACATGGAGAGCCTGTCCACTCAGGCCCGCCAGGTGCTCGAGCAGCTGAAGCGCCCCGACGTCGACTTCATCCATGGCCTCTCCCCGGTCCTCGCGATCGAGCAGCGCACCGGCGGCGTCTCGCCCCGCACCACGGTGGCGACCGTGACCGAGGTCTCCGACTATTCGCGGCTTCTCTGGTCGATCGCGGGCGAGCAGCGGTGCCCGAAGGACGGCGGCCGGGTCGTCCAGCGGTCGCTGGACGACAACGTGAGCCGGGTGCTGGGCGAGTGCGGGGGCGAGCGTGTCATGGTGCTTGCGCCGGTTCTCCGCGCGAAGCCGAGCGTCCTGCGCGGCGAGCTGCCGAGGCTCCTGCAGCGCGGCTTCCAGCGGATACGGATCGACGGGCGGGTGCGCGAACTGGACGAGCCGAACCTTGTCCCTTCGGGGGCCGCCGAGGTCGCGGTCGACGTCGTGGTGGACCGCCTGGTCGCCGGGGAGGAGCAGCGCAGCCGGATCGCCGACTCGCTCGAGCTCGCGTTCCGCGAGGGGGGCGACCGGGCCGTCATCCTCTCCCAGAAGTCCGCCGACCAGCCGTGGAGGGAGGTTGCGCTCAGCCAGCACCTTGCGTGCGAAGTGTGCGGCGACGTCTTTGAAAGGCTCACGCCGCGCCATTTCTCGTTCAACCACGCCGAGGGGGCCTGCCCCGACTGCGGCGGCCTCGGCCGCAAGCTCCGGCCGGCCGAGGCGCTCATCATCCCTGACCCCGGCAAGTCCGTCCGGGGGGGCGCCATCAAGCCGTGGCGCATAGGCGGCAAGAACCTCATCATCAAGCACAACGCGACCCTTAAGCAGCTGGCCGAGCAGCTGCCCTTTGACCCGGAGGTCCCGTGGAAGGACCTTCCCGAGGCGACCCGCTCCTCGCTGCTCCTTGGAACGGGCGACCGGCTGTTCGCGTTCAAGCTGCGCCGAATGCGCGAGGCGCGGGCGATGCCCTTCCCGGGCGTCATGGCCGACATCGAGCAGAGCTTCCGCGACACGCAGAGCGAGGGGTTCCAAGCCCGGCTGTCGACCTTCATGGTGGCGGGCCCGTGCCCGGGATGCGGGGGCTCGAGGCTGAACCGGCGCAGCGCGGCCGTGCGGATCGGCCCGCCCGGCGCTCCGCAGGGGTTCGCCGGGTTCATGTCGATGGACATCGCCGCCGCCCATGCGTTCGCCGGGGGCCTCGTCAGGGCGCTCGGCTCGAGCGAGGCCCTGAGGGAGGTCGTGGTCGGCATCGAGCAGCGGCTCAGGTTCCTGCTGGACACGGGGCTTGGCTACCTGACGCTTGACCGCGATTACGCGACGCTGTCCGGCGGCGAGGCCCAGCGGGTGCGGCTCGCGACACAGCTCGGGATGGGCCTGATCGGGGTCATCTACGTCCTCGACGAGCCGAGCATCGGCCTCCATCCGAAGGACAACGAGAGGCTGCTTGCGCAGCTGCGCGGACTGCGCGACAGGGGTAACACGGTCCTCGTGGTGGAGCACGACGAGGACACGATGCGCGCCGCAGACGAGATCGTTGAGCTCGGCCCGGAGGCCGGCGTCGAGGGGGGCCGGCTTCTGTTCCAGGGGAGCCCGTCCGAGTGCGCCGCGCTCCCGGCGCGCGCCTCCCAGACCGGGCCTTACCTCGCCCGAAAGATCGCGGTCATGAAGGAGGCGCCCACCAAGGTGCCCGACGGGGCCTGGCTCACGGTCCGGGAGGCGCGCGAGCACAACCTGAGGGGAATCGACGTCCGGTTCCCGGCGGGGCTCCTGACCTGTGTCACCGGCGTGTCGGGCTCGGGCAAGAGCACGCTCGTGAACGACGTCCTCGCCGCTGCGGCCGCGCGCAGGCTCAACGGGGCCAGGACCGTCCCCGGCAGGCACAGGCACATCGAGAACCTCGAGTTCTTCGACAGGCTCGTCCAGGTGGACCAGGAGCCGATCGGGCGCAGCCCGCGCTCGAACCCGGCTACGTTCACGGGCCTCCTCGACCTGCTGCGCGACCTGTTCGCGCAGGTGCCGCTGGCCCGGGTGCGCGGCTACAAGGCCAGCCGCTTCTCGTTCAATGTCCGCGGCGGGCGGTGCGAGCGCTGCCAGGGCGACGGCGTCATCAAGCTCGACATGCAGTTCATGGCGGACGCGTACGCGCCGTGCACGAGCTGCGCCGGGCGAAGGTACAACCGCGAGACCCTCGAGGTCCTCTTCCACGGCAGGTCGATCGCGGACGTCCTCGACATGACGGTGCGCGAGGCGATCCAGCTCTTCAGGAACATCCCGCGCGTGCTCGACAAGCTCCAGACCCTCGACGCGGTGGGGCTGGGCTACCTTGCCCTCGGCCAGTCCGCGGTGACCCTGTCCGGCGGCGAGGCCCAGCGGCTCAAGCTGTCGCTCGAGCTGAGCAGGCGCCAGCAGGGGGCGAACCTTTACATCCTCGACGAGCCGACCACGGGCCTCCACTGGGTCGACGTCCAGCGGCTGATGGACCTGCTGTTCAAGCTGCGCGACGCCGGCAACACCATCGTCGTGATCGAGCACAACCTGAGCGTGATCAACCTCGCGGACTGGATCATCGACCTCGGCCCGGGCGGGGGGCAGGACGGCGGCGACCTGGTCTACGCGGGACCGCGGGGCGCCATCGAGGGGTGCGCGCGCTCGGAGACCGGGGCCGCGCTCAGGCGCTGGCGCGCGGTGGCGCCCTCCGGCTAACGCTTCACGAAGCCGAGCCCCATAAGCCCCCCGGCCACGAGCACGGCCCCCGCGGCGTAGTACCTGACGTGGGCCGGCGCGTGGTCCGCGCCGTCGATCTTCTGCCCGAGCGTCGACAGGGCGCCGTCGGCCCTGCCCGCGAGCGAGTGCTGGCGCTCGTAGCCGGTGTACACGAGCCATAACCCGGCGACCAACGCCGCGATCGAGGCGAGCTTTGCCATCGCCCCACGCTTGGCGCCGCGGCGCGCCGTGGCAAGAGCTGCGTTTGCCCCGAATTTGGTTTGCGTGCGAATGACCGGCGGCCGGATCATCCCCGCGCCCTAAGCATGCCGTCCGCAACAAACCTCCGCGGAGCAGGGTCGCTCGCCTGCGCGTTGCTCTGGGCGGTGCTCTGCGCCGCGCCGTGCCGGGGAGGCGACGCGGGCGCCGCCCACGCGTTCGCGATCGGCAGGAGCGACTTCCTGCTCGACGGCCGGCGCATCCAGATCCGCTGCGGCGAGATCCATGCGGCGCGCGTCCCGCGCGAATACTGGCGCCACCGCCTCAGGATGGCCCGGGCCATGGGGCTCAACGCCGTCTGCGCCTACCTTTTCTGGAATCAGGTTGAGGCGCGGCCCGGGCAATACGACTGGTCGGGGCAGGCCGACGCGGCCGAATTCTGCCGCATCGCGCAGGAGGAGGGCCTGTGGGTCATCCTGAGGCCCGGCCCGTACTCCTGCGCGGAGTGGGAGATGGGCGGGACGCCGTGGTGGCTCCTGAGGGACAGCGCCATCAAGCTGCGCAGCCGCGACCCGCGCTACCTCGCACCCGCGTCGGCGTACCTGCGCGAGGTCGGCCGCGTGCTCGGGCCCCTGCAGGTCACCCGCGGCGGGCCGATCCTCATGGTCCAGGTCGAGAACGAGTACGGATTCTGCGGCAACGACGCGGACTACATGGGGGCCATTCGCCAGGCGCTGGTCGACGCCGGCTTCGACGTGCCGCTTTTCGCCTGCAACCCGCCCTCCGTGATGGCGAACGGCCTTCGGCCCGATCTCTTCCAGGCGGCGAATTTCGGCAGCGACCCGGCCGGCAACTTCGAGAAGCTGCGCGCGTTCCAGCCGCTCGGCCCCCTCTTCTGCAGCGAGTTCTACCCGGGCTGGTTCGACACCTGGGGGCAGCCGCACCATTACGGCGACACGGCGCGCTTTCTCGCGGACCTGAGGGCGATGCTCGACCTCGGCGCGTCGTTCAGCATCTACATGGTGCACGGCGGCACGACCTTTGGACTGTGGTCCGGCTGCGACCGGCCGTTCAAGCCGGACACGTCGAGCTACGACTACGACGCCCCGATAAGCGAGGCCGGCTGGGCCACCGAGAAGTACCTGAAGACGCGAGAGCTCTTCTCGGCGCACCTCATGCCCGGCGAGACGCTTCCTGAGCCGCCGGCGCGGAACCCCGTGGTCGGCTTCGCGCCCGTGAGGGCTGCCGAGGTGGCGCCCGTCTTCGAGAACCTGCCGGCGGCGGTGGCCGACGGGCAGCCGCGCAGCATGGAGGAGTACGACCAGGGCTACGGCTGCATCCTGTACCGCACGACGGCGCCGGCCGGCGCCGCGGGCATGCTCGAGGCGTCCGCCGTGAGGGACTTTGGCTACGTGTTCGTCGACGGGAGGCGCGCCGGGACGCTCGACCGGCGCAGCAGCGCCTGCGCCGTGGCCCTGGCGCCGCGAAAGGGGCCCTGCCGGCTCGACATCCTTGTCGAGCCAATGGGCCGCATCAACTTCGGCGCCGAGATGGCGGACCGCAAGGGGCTGGTCGCCCCGGTGAGGCTGGGCGGCGCCGCGCTGGCCGGATGGCAGGTCTTCCGCCTCCCGCTGGACGGCCCGATGATCGCCGGGCTGAGGTTCAGGGACGCCGCCGGATGGTCAGGCCCGGCGTTCTGGCGCGCGCCCTTTGACCTCGAGCGGCCGGGCGACACGTTTCTCGACATGCGGTCCTGGGGAAAGGGCGTCGTTTGGGTGAACGGCCGCTGCCTCGGGCGCTACTGGAACGTCGGCCCGACGCAGACCGCGTACGCGCCCGGCTGCTGGCTGCATGCCGGCAGGAACGAGGTCGTGATCCTGGACCTTACGGGGCCCGCCGACCCGGTGGTCGCGGGGCTCCCGGTGCCCATCCTCGACCAGCTGAGGCCCGGGCTCGACTTTGCGCAGCCTGGCGCGCCGGCGGGCGCGCCCGGCGCTCAGTCCTCGAGCCAGACGTCCTTGTAGGGATGGTGGTCGAGCAGCGTCGGGCTCCATCCGCGCACCGACGGCCGGATCAGGAACACGTGGGTGTAGAAATAGAGCGGGATGACCGGGGCCTCGGATAGAAGGATCTTCTCCGCCTTAAGGTAGAGCTCGCCGCGCCGCGCCGGGTCACCGGACCTGGCGGCGTCGAACAGGAGCGAGTCGTAGGCCGCGCTGGACCAACCCGTGAAGTTGTTGGCGCTGTCGCCGCGCCAGACCTCGAGGAAGTACGAGGGATCCGCGTAGTCGGCGATCAACGAGGAGCGAAGCAGGTCGTAGGCGCCCGCCCTGCGGGCCTCCTCGGTGCTCTTGAGCTCCTCGTTGACGAGGCTTAGGCGGACGCCCAGCTCGCGGCGCCACATCTCCTGGATGGCCTCCGCGATCACGCGGTGCGTCTCGGAGTTGTTGTAGAGGAGCTCGAGTGCCGGCAGGCCCCGGCCGCCGGGGTGGCCGGACTCCGCGAGGAGCCGACGGGCCTCCGCGGGCTGGCCGCGCTGGACCTGGGCGGGCTCGTAGGCGCCGAGTCCCGGCGGGGTGAACGAGTAGGCGGGCCTCTGGCCGCCCATGAGGAGCCTCTCGACGATCGCCGTCCGGTCGACCGCGAGCGCGAGCGCCAGACGGACCCTCGCGTCGGAAAGGCCCGGCCTGCGGACGTTGACCCTGAGGAAGTACGTTCCCAGAAGGGGGTCGATGCGCAGGAGGCCGGGCGCGTCCCTGCGGTAGGCGCCGATGCGATCGGGCGGAAGCGCCTCGGTCACGTGGAGCTGGCCCGCGCGGAACGCCCGCTCCTCGGCGTCAAGCGAGTCGAAGGCGTGGAAATGGATCTCGCGAAGGCGCACGCGCCCCGCGTCCCAGTAGGTCGGCGACCTGGCGACGACGATCTCCTGCCCGTGGCGCCACGACTTGAGGACGAACGGGCCGTTGCCCACCCAGGTGCCCGGCGCGGCCCAGGGGTTGCCCCTGCGGGAGACCGGGCCGTACCTGGACACAGTGGCGATGCTCACGGGCAGCCACGCGGGGCTGCTGAGCATCGAGGGGAACCACGGGGCCGGATGCTCGAGCACGACCGCGAGCGTGCGCGCGTCCGGGGCTCTCACTCCGACCTGCTCGAACCCGCATGCGCCCCGGTAGAAATCCTCGGCCCCGCGGATCAGGAAGAGCTGGCTGGCGTTCGTCGCGGCGAGCTCCGGCGTCAGCATGCGGCGCCAGGAGCCGACAAAGTCCTGCGAGGTCACCGGGAGGCCGTCGGACCAGCGGGCGCCGGCGCGCAGGTGGAACGTGTACGTGAGGCCGTCGGGCGAGACCTCCCAGCGCTCGGCGACGCCGGGCACGGGATGCAGGTCGACGGGATCCTCGCCGAGGAGGCCCTCGAGGAGCGAGGAGAGGACGGTGTAGTCGGACGCCTGCGTGGCCAGGTGGGGGTCGAGGTCGGCCAGGTCGGCCCCTATCCCGCGGTGGAGCACCTGGGCGCGGTCGCCGGTGCGCACGCCGGTGTCGCGCCGCGAGCAGCCCGCCCCGACCGCGCAGGCCGCGAGAGCGACCGCCAGCGCGGCGGCCGCCGGCTTCATGGGCGCTCGATGAGCGCCACGGCGTGGGCCGCGATGGCGAGACCGCGCCCGATGTCGCCCACGCCCTCGTTCGTCGTCGCCTTGAGCCCGATAGAGGTGGAGGGGAGCCCCGTGGCGGCGGACAGGACGGCCTTCATCTCCGCGATGCGGTTCGACAGCCTCGGCTTCTCCGCGATGACGGTCACGTCCAGGTTGACCGGCGTCCAGCCGTCCTCGCGCAGGACCTGGATGATGCGCCGCAGGAGGAGCTGCGAGTCGGCGTTGAGCCAGGTGGTGTCCGTGTCCGGGAAGAAATGCCCGAGGTCCGGCAGCCCCGCCGCGCCCAGCAGGGAGTCGCAGATGGCGTGGATCACGCAGTCGGCGTCGCTGTGGCCGTCAAGGCCGAAGTCCGCCTCGAACCTGACGCCGCCAAGGATGAGGGGCCTGCCCGTCGCCGTGCGGTGGATGTCGTAGCCGTGACCGATCCTTAGGGACATTGCCCTGTTCTATCGCGTCACGGGCCGGGTGCCAGCAGGAATTCGAGGTAGGCGAGGTCCCGGGGGGAGGTCAGCTTGGGGTTCGCCTGCGCGTTCTCGAGCAGGGCCACCGGCCGGCCCAGGAGCTCGACCGCCGCGGCGTCGTCGGTGACAAGCAGGTTGCGCGAGCGCACCCGCGCGTAGGCGCGGTCGATGAGGGCCTTCGAGAAGACCTGCGGGGTCTCCATCGCCCAGAGCCTCGAGCGGTCGACCGTCCGCAGGCGCCCGCCGGCCCGCCTCTCCTTGATCGTGTCCGTCACGCGGTGGGCAAGGACGACGGCGTGCTCGCGCCTCACGATCTTGTGCAGGGCGACGAGCTGCTCGGGCAGGATGAGGGGCCGCGCGCAGTCGTGGATGAAGACGTGGCCGATGTCGCCCGGCAGGGCGTCGAGAGCCGCGCACACCGAGTCCTGGCGCTGGCGGCCGCCCCTGACGAGGAGCGACGGCGTGGGCGCGAGCGCCGACAGGGCGGTCATCTGCGAGAGGTCCCGGTAGACCACGACGTACAGGTCGGCGACGCCGCTGGCGGCGAACGCCGCCGCGGAGTAGGCGAAGACCGGGCGGCCGGCGAGGGTCGCCAGGACCTTGTCCGGCACGGCTCCCGCCATGCGCTTTCCGGCGCCGGCTGCTAGGAGGATGGCTGCTGTGCGGGACATCGGGCTGGCGTGTGCCTGTTCTTCGGGGGGTGAGGAGATTACGGAACCGGGGGCCGAGCGCCACACGGAAAATCATGGCGAACAGGCGATTTTTCAGGAGGATTGGCCCGCCTTGCGCGCCCTAGAAGTCCAGGCACCGGCCAAAATCAACCTGTTCCTCGCGGTGACCGGCCGCCGGGCGGACGGATACCACGACCTCGTGTCGGTGGCGGCCCCGCTCGCCCTGGGCGACACGATCCGGGTCGAGGAGGAGGCCGGTTCGTTCTCGGTGGCGTGCGACGCGGAGGGCGTGCCGACGGACGCCAGCAACCTCGTGGTCAAGGCGGCGCGGGCGTTCGCGGACGCCGCGGGGTGGCGCGGCGGCGCCCGCTTCACGATCGCCAAGCGGATCCCGGCGGGGGCCGGCCTTGGTGGGGCGAGCAGCGACGCGGCGGCGGCGCTCGTGGCCCTGAACTCGATGGCGGGCTGCCCCCTCGGCGCCGGGGCGCTCGCCCGGGTGGCGTCGGGCGTCGGCTCGGACTGCGCGCTCTTCCTGGCCGGCGGGCCCGTGGTGATGCGGGGGAGGGGGGAGCTCGTGGAGGGGCTTGACCCGGCAGCGGCTGGGCGCATCAGCGGCGGGCGCGTCCTCGTCTTCAAGCCCGCGTTCGCGATACTCACCCCCTGGGCCTACGCCAGGCTGGCCGGATCGCCGGGGGGCTATGTCGCGCCGGCGCAGGCCGAGGCCAGGCTTGCCTCGTGGATCGCGGGAACCGCGCCCGCGGGCGAACTCCTTTTCAACTCGATGGAGCAGCCGGCGTTCGCCAAGTTCGCGGCGCTTCCCGCGCTCCTCGGCGCGATCCGGTCGCGGTTCGGCGTCCCGGCGGGGATGAGCGGAAGCGGGAGCGCGTGCTTCGCCCTGCTTGCCGACGGCGCGGATGCCGGGCCCATCGCCGGGGCGGTCCGCGAGGCCTGGGGGCCGTCGGCGTGGGTCGTCGACACGCGCTTCGCCTAGGTTCTCGCGGCGCGCCGGCCCGGTTCCCCGGTGAATCGCATTGACCGATCCCCGGGGTAAAACGTTATCGTGCCACGCTGCCGCGCTGCCCCGGCCGGCGGCGAATCCTCGATGTCAACGGAACCAGGCGCAAAGGAAGAGATCGTCGTGCAAGGCATATCCGCCTCGCAGGGCATCGCCTACGGGCAGGTCTTCGTCTACCTCCAGAGCAAGGTCCACATACCCTCGTACCAGGTCGACCCGGCCAAGCGGCTCGACGAGATAGCGCGCTTCGACAAGGCGCTCCTGGTCACCCGCCAGCAGATCGCCAAGATCCAGGACGAGGTCGAGAAGAACCTCGGCAAGAACGAGGCCATGATCTTCGACGCCCACCTGCTGGTCATCGAGGACCAGGCCCTGATCTCGGAGACGATTCGCGAGTTCGAGACGACCGGCGTGAACATCGAGACCTGCTTCGACAACGTCTCCAAGAAGTACATCCAGGCCTTCTCCGAGATCGACGACGAGTACCTGCGCGAGAGGGCGGCCGACATCAGGGACGTCGCGCAGCGCGTCCTGCAGAACCTCCTCGGCCAGGGGGAGTCGGACCTCAGCCACCTGGTCGCGAAGCGCATCGTGATCGCCAACGACCTCTCGCCTTCGGACTCTGCCGGGATCGACCGGGGCGCGGGGATGGCGATCGTCACCGATTCCGGCAGCAAGACGAGCCATGCCGCCATCGTGGCCCGGTCGATGCGGGTGCCCGCGGTGGTCGGCGTGCGCGACCTGACGGCGAGGGCGAAGACGGGCGACTGGGCCGTCGTCGACGGGTACGAGGGCGTGGTCATCCTCAATCCCTCCGAGAAGACCCTCTTCCTCTACGGCAAGATCCAGCTGCAGAAGAAGTCGGTCGAGAGCCGGCTGCTCGAGGCCAACCGGCAGAAGTCCGTCACGCTTGACGGCGTCGACGTCACGCTGATGGCGAACATCGAGAAGGTGGAGGAGGTGGCGCTGGTCAAGGAGTACTTCGCCCAGGGAGTGGGCCTGTACCGGACCGAGTACCTCTTCCTCAACGCCTCCAGGATCCCGACCGAGCAGGAGCAGTTCCTCGCCTACAAGGCGATCGTCGAGGGCCTCGCCCCCAATCCCGTGATCATCCGCACCCTCGACCTGGGCGCCGACAAGCCCATGACGTCGGACCCCGAGATGTTCCCGAAGGAGGACAACCCGTTCATGGGCTTCCGCGCCATCCGGTTCTGCCTCGAGCACAAGGACCTCTTCAAGGACCAGCTGCGCGCCATCCTGCTGGCGAGCCACTACGGGAAGGCCAAGCTGATGTACCCGATGATCAGCGGCACCGACGAGCTGGAGCAGGCCAACGCGGTGCTCGGCGAGTGCAAGGCCGAGCTGCGCTCCAGGGGCCAGCCCTTCGACGAGGCGATCGAGGTCGGCGCGATGATCGAGATCCCGAGCGCCGCGGCCACGATCGACCTCCTCGCCAAGCAGTGCGCCTTCTTCAGCATCGGCACCAACGACCTCATCCAGTACCTGCTGGCCATCGACCGGGGCAACGACCGGATAGCCCACCTCTACGAGCCCGCGCACCCGGCGGTCCTGCGCACCGTCAAGCGCATCGTCGAGGACGCGCACCGGTTCGGCACGCCCGTGAGCGTGTGCGGGGAGATGGCCGGCGACCCCGTGTTCGCCGCGCTCCTCCTGGGGCTCGGGATCGACTCGCTCAGCATGGCGCCGCCCCTGCTGCCGGCGGTCAAGTTCCTGGTGCGCGCGATGAGGATGTCCGAGGCCCGCTCGCTGGCGGCCGACGTCCTCGCCATGGCCTCCGGCACCGAGGTCTTCTCCAGGTGCCAGCAGTTCTACCGCTCCCGGGTCGCCATCGAGTGACGGCGGCGGCCGCGGGCGCCCCCTAGGGCTTGGTCGCGCTCGCGAGGAGCGTCTCGAAATGGGGCTCGACGGCCTCCCTGGCGACCGGCGCGACCTCGATCTTGACGAACTTGGCCTTCTTCAGGAAGGCCTCGAGCGCGCTCTCCTTGAAGCCGAGCCAGTGGTCCGCGTACAGCTCGCGGGCCCTCTCGAAGCCGTGCTCGGCCAGGTCGAGGATGAGCAGCTGCCCGCCGGGCCGCAGTATCCGGTGGGCCTCGTCCACGGCCCTCTGGGGGTGCCGGGCGTGGTGGAGCGCCTGGCTCAGGATCGCCAGGTCGACCGACTCGTCCGGGAGGGGGACCTGCTCGATGTCGCCGAGCTTGTACGTGAGGTTGGTCAGGTCGTTCTTCCGGGCGAGCTCGGTGCCCACCTCGACCATCCTCGGGGAGTTGTCGATGCACCAGACCTGCTTGGCGTTTCGGGCGATGAGCTGCGAAATGAGCCCCTCGCCGGCCCCGAGGTCGGCCACGACGACGGGCGGGACGAGCCTCAGCGCGAGGCGCCCTATGGCCTCCCACGAGCGCCCGGGGCAGTGGTTGCGCCCCAGCCGCCCCGCGATCAGGTTGAAGTACTGCTCCGAGACCCGCCTCCTCTTCGCGAGCACCCGGTCCAGGTGGCGGCCGTCCTCGGCCAGGACCTCGAGGTCGGCGACGCTCTCGACCGCCGCCTTGACGAGGGCGAGCTGCCCGGCGGGCAGGCGGGGCCGCAGCGAATAGTAGGCCTTCTTTCCGTCGCGCCGGTCGACCACGAGGCCCGCCTGGCGCAGGAGCGCGAGCTGCGAGGAGATGCGCGACTGGCCCATCCCCAGGATCTCCTGGAGCTCGGCGACCGACAGCTCCTCGCGAATCACGAGCGCGAGCAGGCGCAGGCGGGTCGGGTCCGACAGGATCTTGAGGGTGTCCCAGGGCGAGTTCACCTTAAGGGCTAGGGTGCCGGATTCACGCGGCGGGGCAACGACGGAACCGTCCCGCGGGCGCCGCCTAGGCGTAGCGCGTGATGCTGACGACCGAGTAGGACTCCTCCGCGGCCCCCGTCTTCAGCCTGACCGTCTCGCCCATGCGCTTGCCCATGAGGGCCGCCCCCATCGGCGTCTTGTAGGAGATCACGTGGTTCTCGGGGTCGCCGTCCCAGACGCCGAGGATCGTGTAGCGCGCGGTGCGCCCGTCTGCGGCGCGGACCTCGACCACGCTCCCGACGCTGACCTGCTCGACCGTGGCGTCCTTGAAGTCGGTGATCCGGGCGTGGGCGAGCTCCCGCTCGAGCTGGCGCTTGTGGGACATGAGCACCTGCTGGTCCTGCTTGGCCATCTTGTACTCGGAGTTCTCGCGGAGGTCGCCGTGCTCGCGCGCGGCCGCGATCGCCCTCGAGTTCTCCGGGATCCTCTTGGACACGATCGCCTCGTACTCCTCGCGCTTGCGCTCGAAGCTCGAGCGCGAGACGAGCAGCTGCTCCTCCTTGCCCTCGGCGGCCTCGGCGACGAGGGACTGGATGTTCGGGAAGATCTTGATGAAGCGGGCGAGGAGCGACTTCTTGGTCAGCTCCTCGAAGCCCTGGTTGAGGAGGAGCGTGTTGGCGAGGTCGCGCGCGGTCTCGGGATCGGCCGTCGACAGGAGGTCGGCGATCAGCTCCACGTCGTCGCTGAGGATGTCGCCGAGGGGGATCCGGCGGGCGCTGGCCGCCTGCAGGGCCTCGTAGTCGATCGCGAAGAAGATGGCGCCGAGGAGCCGGGGGGTGATCAGGTCGTTGAGCAGCTTCGCGAACTTCTTCGAGTGCCTGTTCTTGACGATCCAGAGCAGCACCGGCGCCCTCAGGTTCTGCTCGGTCTGCCAGCGCTTGAGCGTGGAGGCCAGGTCGTCGGCGTAGCCGTTCTCGACCAGGAAGTTGATGCACTCGGTCGTGAACTTGCCCTGCGAGACCTTCAGCAGGGTGAACACGATGTCGCGGCACTCGATCGGGTGCGTCTCCTTGATCAGGTCGAGGAAGTGGCTCTGGAACTGGACCGGGACCCTGTCGGCGATCGAGGGGAGGTCGCGCAGGTTCGCCACGATCGAGGCCTGCGAGGGCTCGAAGGTCGCCGGGTCGACCCCGGCCATCTTGGCGATCTTGTCGCGGACGGCGGCCCCGTAGAGGCGCTCCGCCGGGTCGAGCTGGTTGCTGTCCTTCACGGCGTCGGCGACACCCTTGAGCACCTCCGCCAGATTGCCGTCAGCCCCCTTCTGGGCCGACACGTCGGCGAAGTCCTCCCCGAGCAGGATCCGGCGCCGGGCCGAGCGCGTCGAGTTGAACTGGTCGAAGATCTCGTCCTCGGCCGACACGGGGGTCTCCCTGAGGACGTAGCATTCCGTCTTCCTCTCCGGCACGGAGATGCGCGGGTCCTTGGCGACGGCCCTGCGCGCGTCGGCCCACCACTTCTTGAACTTATCCTCGCCCACGATCTGGGCCAGGGTGAGCTCCAGGTCGATGGCGGTCGTGGCCCTGTTCGGGTACGACTCGAGGGCCTCGGCGATGAGCTGCGCCGGGTTGTCGGAGATGAGCTCAGCGATCTTCTTGGGCTCCATCTCCTTCCTGACCAGGAGGTGGTTCTCCGGGAGGACCTCCAGCGTGCCCACGCAGAACGCCGGGTCCATCGTGTGCGCCTTCTTGCCCTTGAAGTCGATCACGAGCCGCATCGTCGTGTCGTCGAAGCTCTTGATCTGGCCGAAACCCCAGCTCCGGTGGATCACGTACGCGCCCGGCTTCATGGCCTCTAGCTTGGCCTTCGCGGCCTTAAGCGAGGGATTCTTGGCGAGTATCGCGGAAACGGCTTCGGAATTCATAGTTGCGCAAACGAACGCGTGAACCGGAGAGTAAAGCCGACTATGGCGAAGATTGTCAAACCGAGTCTCGGCGACGCCTGGTCGGCCGCCGCGGGACTGGTCGCCCGGTGGCTGGACAGGCGCGAGCGCATCGACCTGCTTATGGAGCTGCTGCCCGCGGGTTTCGCCGGCGCCGGGCGCGCCCGCTGCCAGCACCTCGTCTTCGGCGTCGTCAGGCACTTCGGGCGCATCGACGCCGCCCTGGGCCGGCTCGTGGCCCATCCGCCCCGGTTCGCGACCCGGGCCGTCCTCCATGTCGCGGCGTTCGAGCTGATCGAGGCGTCGGCCGACGCCGGCCAGCCGGCGAGGATCGTCCACCACGCGGTCGAGAGGGCCAAGGAACTGGCCAGCCCCGCCGAGGCGCGCCTGGTCAACGCGGTCGTGCGCCGGCTGGCGGAGATCCTGCCGGGCCAGCGGCCGCCAGGGCCGATCGCCCCCGCCGAGGCCCTGGCCGAGTACTTCTCTCACCCCCCGTGGCTCGTCAGGAGGTGGCTCCTGGCCTTCGGCGCCGGGGCGACCCGCGGGCTGCTCGAGTGGAACCAGTCGACCGCCCCGCTCATCGCGCGCTGGCGCGACCGGTCAAGGCCCGCCGCCGAATGGCTGCGGCCGACCGAGTGGGGCGGATTCTACACCGTGCCCCCGGGTCGCTGGGCGGACGTCGGGCCCCTCCTTGAGTCGGGCTCGGTCTACCTCCAGGACCCAGGGACCCGGCTGGCGGTTGAGCTGCTGGGCCCGAGGGGCGGGGAGGCCGTCCTGGACCTCTGCGCCGCTCCGGGCGGCAAGAGCCTGCTCATCGCCGACGCGCTCGTCACGGGCCGCGTCGTGTCGGTCGACCTCCCGGACGCCAGGATCGACAGGCTCAAGGAGAACCTGTCGAGGGCCGGGGGGGTCGACGTCGCCCTTGTCCAGGCGGACCTCCTAGGCCGGCCGGCCGCGATCCTCAGGGAGCACGGGCTGCCGGCGGAGTATCCGGCGGTCCTGATCGACGTGCCCTGCTCGAACACCGGCGTCATGCGCCACCGGGTCGACGCCAAGTGGAGGCTCCAGGAGGGCGACTTCGCCAGGCACCCCCGCCAGCAGGGCGCGCTGCTCGCCGCCGCCGCACGGCTCGTCGCGCCGGGCGGGCGCCTGGTCTACTCGACCTGCAGCGTCGACCCGGCCGAGAACGCGGGGGTCGTCGAGTCCTTCCTCGGCCGGCACCGCGGGTTCGCCCTGGAGAAAAGCGTGGTTGCCGTCCCGTGGGTTGACCGGCACGACGGAGCCGCAGCCTTCCTCCTTCGGAGGGCCTGAAACCCAGAACCCGACCTCCCGATGACCCCAAGACTGGCGCCGTTCGCCCTCGCCCCGCTTACGATACTTCTGGCCTCCGGCGCCCGGGCGGCGGCCGGGCGCGACTGGCCCGAGTACCTCGGGGACCCCGAGCGCAGCCACTACTCGTCCCTGGCGCAGATCAACACCTCCAACGTCGGGCAGCTCCGGGTCGCCTGGGAATTCCACTCGGGGGACTTCGGGCAGGTGCAGTGCAACCCGATCGTCGTCGGCGGTGTGCTGTACGGGGCGACGGCGACCAGCCAGATATTCGCGCTCGACGCGGCGACCGGCAGGCAGCTCTGGCGCTTCTCCGACCCCCGGAACGTGAACGAGTACGACAACGACCGCGGCGTCACCTACTGGCCCGGCGGGGCCAGCCCGCGGGTCCTGTGCACGATCGGCCCGTGGCTGTACGCGCTCGACGCCGGGTCGGGCGCGATGATCCCCGACTTCGGCGTCGACGGCAGGGTGAGCCTGAAGGTGGGCCTGGGGCCGCAGGCGCAGGAGAAGTTCGTCGTGTCGACCACTCCCGGGACGCTCTTCGGCGACCTCCTGATCATGCCGACGCGCGTGGGCGAGGACCAGGACGCCGCGCCCGGCTACATCCAGGCGTTCAACGTGAGGACCGGCACGCTCGGCTGGGTCTTCCGGACGATGCCGTTCCCGGGCGACCGGGGCTACGAGACCTGGTCGAAGGACGCCTACAAGAACATCGACGTGGGCTCCGCGAACTGCTGGGCGGGGATGGCCATCGACCGGAAGAGGGGCATCCTCTACGTGCCCACGGGCTCGGCGGCCCCGGATTTCTGGGGGGGGCACAGGCTCGGCCAGGACCTGTACGCCGACTGCCTGCTGGCGCTCGAGGCCGCCACGGGGAGGCTGCTCTGGTGCCGGCAGCTCGTCCACCACGACATCTGGGACCGCGACTGCCCGTCGCCCCCGGCCCTGCTGACGGTGCGCCACGCAGGCCGCGCCGTCGAGGCCGTGGCGCAGACGACCAAGACCGGCTTCGTCTTCCTGTTCGACCGGCTGACCGGCGAGCCGCTCTTCCCAATCGAGGAGAAGCCGTTTCCCAAGTCGAGCCTCGACGGGGAGCAGGCGTGGCCCACCCAGCCCGTCCCGGCAAGGCCCGCGCCGTACGCGCGCCAGGCGCTGGGCGCGGACGACATCAGCCCCTACGCGGAGAACCGCGACGCCCTCCTGGCGCAGCTGCGCGCGGCCCGAACGGGGCTCTTCCAGCCCTTCGGCAAGGATGACACGATCCTGTTCCCGGGCTTCGACGGGGGCGGGGAGTGGGGCGGGCCCGCCGTCGACCCGGACGGCGTCCTCTACGTGAACGCGAACGAGATGGCCTGGATCGCATCGGTGTCCGATGCGCCAAAGGAGGCCGACCTTGCCAAGATGGGCGCAGGCCAGAGGCTCTACACCGTGTACTGCGCCACGTGCCACGGACCCGAGCGCAAGGGGCTTCCCGCGGGCGGCATCCCGTCCCTGGTCGGGGTCGGCAGCCGCCTCGCGCGCCCCGAGGTCCTCAATCTGGTATCGACGGGGCGCAGGATGATGCCCGGGTTCACGACGCTGTCCCAGTCGGACAGGGAGGCGGTCGTCGGCTACCTGTTCGGCGACGAGAAGGCGCCGGAGGGGGCGGGGGCGCCCGAGGCGGCGGCCGGAGCCCCGCCCCGCAACCCATACCGCTTCAACGGCTACAACCGGTTTGTCGACAGCCGGGGCCACCCCGCCATCACGCCGCCCTGGGGCTCGCTGACCGCGATCGACCTGAACACGGGAGAGCAGGTCTGGCGGGTCACGCTCGGCGAATTCAGGGACCTGACGGCCAGGGGGATTGCGCCGACCGGCTGCGAGAACTACGGAGGGCCGGTCGCGACCGCGGGGGGCCTGCTCTTCATCGCGGCCACGAAGGACGGCATGTTCCGGGCTTTCGACAAGCGCTCGGGCAGGCTCCTCTGGAAGGTCGACCTGCCGGCCGGCGGATTCGCGACGCCGAGCACGTACGAGGTCGCCGGAAGGCAGTACGTCGTCGTCGCGTGCGGCGGCGCGAAGCTGGACACGCCGAAGGGCGACAGCTACGTCGCCTTCGCCCTGCCGTAGGCGCGCCCTACGGCACGAGGTCGACGACGGCGATCGACTTTGTCGTCTCCTGCGCGCCCTCGATGAACGTGAAGTCGATCCTGTCGGCGGTGGAGACCAGGCGGCGGTAGCGGGGCAGGTCCCAGCCGGCCACGGGCTCGCCGTCGATCCGCGACACGAGGTCGCCCGCGCCGACACCGGCGGCCGCGGCGGGCGATCCCCGCATCGCCCCGGCGACCTTCCAGTAGGCGGGCGTCTTCCTGAAGCTCAGGCCCGTGCCGCGGAGCGGGGGGACCGCGAGCGAGTCGGAGGACTCGTGCTGGAAGAAGACCTCGTCGTCCTCCTGGTCGAACGTCACCGTGAAATGGCTCAGGACGCCCCCGCCCAGGGAGGAGAGTTCGTCCGTGATCTCCGCGACGGGGCGCGGGATGTCGAACGAGCCCAGCCGCACGACGTCCGCCAGCCTCCCCACCTTCGAGGGTCGGTCGCCGGTCAGCGTGCTGACCGCCGGGCCGTCGACCGGCCCGTACTGGAACTTGGGGGCAATGCCCGCGGGGTTTATGGCGATCGCGGCGCTGCTGCCGGAGTCGATCAGCGCCGCGAACTGGCGGTCGGCGAGGCGCACCGGGATGAGCGGCGTCTTGTCCGCGTTGTCGAAGAGGATGGCCTCGCCCGGCAGCCCCTCGTCGGGGATCCTCGAGCGGAGCACGACACGCTCGTGCGGGTAGTCGAGCGTGAGCACGACGCTGCGGAACAGCGGGAAGCCGAGGATCCCGTCGATCTTCACGTCGAACTGGGCCGAGACGTCGGCGCAGTCGTAGACGAGCGCGGGCACGAACTCGAACCGGGCGCCACCGAGCTGGATCTTCTTGAGGGTGACCGGCCTCAGCAGGGCGAAGCCCCCCTCCGCCGAGCGCACCCTGACCGGGGGCACGCCCGCGGCCGGCGGCGAGTCCGAGGCGTATCGGCCCGCCAGCTCGGGCGAGACGAGCGTCACAGAGGAGCCCGTGTCTATGACGAAGCGGTAGGGCCCGAACTTGTCCCACTTGGCCTCGACCACGATCACGTTGTCCAGCACGTGGCAGGGCAGGGTGACCGCGCGCAGGCCGATGATCGTCAGGCCGGGCTTCGGGGCCTCGCGGTGGAAGCTCATGCAGCCCGACGCGAACAGGCCGGCAAGCGCCGCCAGGGCGATGGGCAGGCGCCTGATCATCGCATGGGCTTCGGCAGGCCCCTGCTCAGGGCGATCGCCGCGGCCGAGAGCGCCGCGGCCCCCACGAAGACGGACTTCGCCCCGAACATGAAGAAGACGACGCCGGCGAGCATGGGCGTGATCGCGCGGGAAAGGGAGCCGAGGGAGCGGAAGATCCCGAGGACGCGGCCCTGCTCGCCCTGGTGGCTGTAGAGCGAGATGAGCCCGGTGGTCGAGGGGTTCACGAGGCCCGAGCCCATGGCCACGAAGGCGAGCCCCACGTACATCATCCACGGATGGTACCCCAGGCCGACGACGAGAAGGCCGGCGCCGGTCGATACGAGGCCGCCCACGAGCACGCGGACCTCGTCGATCTTCTTCAGGAGGACGCGCACGATGAACCCCTGGGTGACGATCGAGCACACGCCGAGGTACCCGAGGAGGATCCCGTTCTGGCCGGCGGAGTAGCCGAACCTCTCGGCGGCGAGGAACGTGAGGGAGGTCTCCATCGCCACGAACGCGAGCGAATAGACGAAGAAGGCGATGTTCGCGCGCCGGACGTCGGGGTTCTCGAGCATCAGGATCGCCCGGATCGGGTTGCGCAGCCGGGCCTCGCGGGTCTCGGTGCGCGCGCTCTCGGGGAGCGTCTCGCGGAAGCTGCGCCTGACCCAGGCGAAGTTCGCGGCGCACAGCACGAGGGAGACCAGGGCCGGCACCGAGAACGGGTTGACCCCGAACCTCTCGAGCGACGGGTGGCGCGCGAGCAGGTTGAGCTGCGCGGCCGCGGCGCCGACCATGGGCCCCGTCACCAGGCCGAGCCCGTAGGCCGCCCCCACGATCCCCATGGCGCGCGAGCGCTCCTGGCGCGTGGTCACGTCGGCGACCGCGGCCGTCGCGACGGAGAGGTTCCCGCTGAACGCCCCGCAGACGGCGCGCGACAGGACGAAGAGCCAGAAGGAGCCGCTCAGCACCCAGACCGCGTAGCCGAGGGCCGTCCCCGCGACCGTGACCAGCAGCACCCCCCGCCGGCCCCTGCGGTCGGAGAGCGTGCCCCAGAAGGGCGAGAAGACGAACTGCAGGATCGAGTAGAAGGAGAAGAGCACGCCGCCGAAGAGCACGGCGGCGAACCCGTGGTCCTTGCCGAGGGCGTGGGCGACCGACTCGCTCGCGGAAAGGAGCCACCCGAGGACACCCGAAGTCCCGTCGGTCCTCAGGTAGTAGGTGATCAGGTCGGGCCCGAGCGGGAAGATGATCGAGAAGCCGACCAGGTCGATCAGCAGCGTGAGGAAGATGACGCCCAGCGAAAGCGGGCGCTGGGTCGGGGCGGGCGCCGTCACGGCCGGTAGGGAAGCGGATGGCTCGCCGACAGCCTCGCGGCGCGCACCTTCACGGACGCGACCGCGTCGGCCTCGCCGGCCGTCCCGGCCGCCCGCAGGACGGTGTCGATCATCTCCGCGATCTCGTCCATGTCGCGCTCGACCATCCCGCGGGTCGTCACGGCGGGCGTGCCGAGGCGGATGCCGGACGCCTGGAAGGGGGACCGGGTCTCGAAGGGCACCGTGTTCTTGTTGCACGTGATGTTCGCCAGGTCGAGGGTCTCCTGCGCCTTCTTGGCCGTGAGCTCGGGCAGGTTGTTTCTGAGGTCGACCAGCATCAGGTGGTTGTCGGTCCCGCCGGAGACGATCCGGTAGCCCCGGGCCGCCATGGCCGCGGAGAGGGCCCTCGCGTTGCGCACGATCTGCTCCGAGTACGCCTTGAACTCGGGCTTGAGGCACTCGGCGAAGCACACGGCCTTGGCGGCGATCACGTGCATGAGCGGGCCGCCCTGGGCGCCCGGGAAGACGGCCGAATCCAGGGCCTTGGCGTGGGCCGCCTTGCACAGCACGAGCCCGCCCCGGGGCCCGCGCAGCGTCTTGTGCGTCGTCGTCGTGACGAAGTCCGCGTGGGGGACCGGCGAGGGGTGGTGGCCGGTGACGACCAGGCCCGCGATGTGGGCGATGTCGGCGAAGAGGAGGGCCCCGGACTGCCGGGCGATCTCGCCCATCCGCTCGAAGTCGATCACGCGCGAGTACGCGCTCGCCCCGACGGTGATCATCTTCGGCCTCTCCTGCATCGCCACCTCGGCCAGCCGGTCGTAGTCGATCAGCTGGTTGTCCTCGCGGACCCCGTAGGCGACCACCTTGTAGAGCTTTCCCGAGAAGTTGACGGGGCTGCCGTGGGTCAGGTGGCCGCCGTGGCTCAGGTTCATCGCCAGGATCTTTTCTCCCGGCTGGAGGACCGCCGTGTATACCGCGAAGTTGGCCTGCGACCCGGAATGCGGCTGGACGTTGACGTGCTCGGCGCCGAACAGGCGCTTCGCCCGGTCGATCGCAAGCTGCTCTATCCTGTCGACGAACTCGCAGCCGCCGTACCAGCGCCGCCCCGGGTAGCCCTCGGCGTACTTGTTCGTCAGGACGCTGCCCTGGGCCTCGAGGACGGCCGGTATGACGAAGTTCTCCGAGGCGATCAGCTCGATGTGGCTCTGCTGGCGGCCGAGCTCGGCGGCGATTGCAAGGTGCACTTCAGGGTCGAGGATCTTGAGCGGCGCGGTGTTCAACATGGGAGGGAGGTCAACGGTCGACCAAAAGGGTCCCGAGGCCAAACCTTTTTGGCGTCATCCGCCGGCGCCGCCGACAGGCGCGCTAGCGGCGCCGCAACAACTCGGGGGGAAGCTTCGAGAGGTAGGCGATGATCGACGGGATCGCGGCCACCATCTCGTCGCGGCACGCCTCGTACGCGGCCAGGGCCGAGCCGTAGGGATCCGGGATCTCGCGGTCGCCGGCCTCCCCGGTGAACTCGCGGAAGAGGAACAGGCGCGCCGGGACTGGATCGGCCGTGAGGTCGATGAGCTGGCGCTGAGATTCGGTCATGCACAGGACGACCAGGGATTCATCCAGGAGCGCCTGGGTGATAGGCCGGCTCACGTGGCCCGTCAGGTCGACGCCGACCTTCTTCAGCGCAGCCACGGCGTTGGGGCTGGCCGGCTCGCCCGTGCGGCTGGCCACGCCGGCCGAGACGACCTTCAGCGAGCGCAGGGGCTCGGGCTGGGCTGCCAGCGCGTGCTCGAGGAGCGCGGTCGCCATCGGGCTCCGGCATATGTTTCCCGTGCAGACTATCAGGATGTGTCCGGGATCGGGCATCGGCTGGTAAGAGGGCACGGTTCCCCGCAAAAGGCAAAACCCTTACTATTCGATGGGGGCCAGCCGTTTAGGCCTTCTTGAGCGCGAGCAGTCCCCGGTGCAGCTGGACCGCGCGCTGGAGCATCGCGTCCACCAGGGGGGATGGCGGGGAGGGCTTGCCCTCGGCCGCGTCGGGAGCGTCGCTGTCGGAGAGGTGCTCCTTCTCGAGGTACTCCTCGTCGACCCTCGGCTTCTCGGGGTTGTCGGAGAGGAGCGACTCGACCGGCGCGCCCTTCTCCAGCGCGTCGTAGGCGCGCCGGTCGGCGTCGGCCGCGACGCGGACGGCGATGTCCGCGGCCAGGCCGGTGAAGGCGGGGGCCAGGACGATCAGGCCGGCGGGGCCGCTCCCGGCGAGCGCCGTCCGCAGCGGGGCGCTCGTCGCCCCGTTCTCGAGGACGAAGACCGGGGTGCGGGGGGAGGCGTTCGACATCAACCATGCGCGCAGCGCCGACGCGCCGGCACCGGTCGAGCTCGCGTAGCGCAGGTCGAGCACGCAGGCGCCCGGGTGCCCGCCCGGGGGCGGGGGCAGGTCCCTCGGGGCCTCGTGCACGCGGTAATACGACAGGCCCTGGCCGAGGTCGCGCGCTTCGGCGACCGCGGCCGGCGCGTGCGCGAGGGCGCACGCGGCTGCCGCGCAGGCAAGGAGGCGGGCCGCGGGATTCACGCGCGCATTAATTGCCGGGAGCCGATGTCACGGCGATAATATTTCGCGCTGAAGCGGATCGAGTCGCAGGCCCGGTAGGCGCTTTCGGCCGCCTTGGCGAGCGAGGCGCCGACGGCCGTCACCCCGAGGACCCGGCCGCCCGCGCTCACGAGGCGCCCCTCGTCGTCCCGGGCGGTCCCGGCGTGGAAGACCTCGACCCCGGCCGGCAGGTCCGAGGGGATCTCGATCTCGTCGCCGGTCGGATAGGCGTCCGGGTAGCCGCTGGCGCTCACGACGACGCAGAGCGCGTGCACCGGCTTTAGCTCGAGGCGGAACCCGCCGAGCGTCCCCCTGACCGCCGACCAGAGGAGCTCGAGCGTGTCGGTTGCCAGGCGCGGGAGGACCGCCTGGGTCTCCGGGTCCCCGAAGCGCGTGTTGAACTCGAGAACCTTGGGCCCCCCGGCCGTGAGCATGATCCCGATGAAGAGCGTCCCGCAGAAGTCGATCCCCTCGGAAGCGATCGCCGCCACCGAGGGCCGGACGATCTCGCGCTCGATCGTCTGCATGAGCTCGGGCGTGACCACCTCCGCCGGGGAGTAGGCGCCCATGCCGCCCGTGTTGGGCCCGGTGTCGCCGTCCCCGATCCGCTTGTGGTCCTGGGAGGTCGGCAGGATGACATAGTCCCATCCGGAGACGACGACGAGGATCGACGTCTCCTCCCCCTCGAGGCGGTCCTCGATGAGGACCTGGCGCCCGCCGGAGCCGAACCTGCCGCCCTCGATCATGTCCCTGACGGCCGCCTCGGCCTCGCCGAGCGTGGCCGGCAGGACTACGCCCTTGCCGGCCGCCAGGCCGTCGGCCTTGACGACGATCGGCGCGCGCCGGGACCGCAGGTAGTCGAGAGCGGGGGCGGTCTCGCCGAAGGCCCGCGCGTCGGCCGTCGGTATGCCGTACTTGAGGAGGAGCCGCTTGGTGAAGGCCTTCGATGCCTCGAGACGCGCCCCGCGCGCCGACGGCCCGTAGACCGGAATCCCGGCCTGCGCCAGCCGGTCCGCGAGCCCGAGGACGAGCGGGACCTCGGGCCCGACCACGACAAGGCCGACCTTCTCGCGGACGGCGAGCTCGGCAAGGCCGGCGACGTCGCTGACCTTGACCGGGAAGCAGGCGGCGTCGGCCGCTATCCCCGCGTTGCCCGGGGCGCACAACATCCGCGGCGCGGCGGGCGACGCCGCCAGGACCCTGACGAGGGCGTGCTCCCTGCCGCCGGAGCCGACGACGAGGACCGAGCGAGGGAGGTCCGCGGGGCTCAAAGTACCTGGAGCTTCCTGCGGTAGAACTCGACGACGTCCGCCGGGCTGTCCGCGAAAAGGATGTAGTCCTCCATCCAGGAGGGCGCGCGCTTGGAGCGCACCATCTCGCGAATCTGGCGCCTGAGGTCGGACCAGTACTTCGCGTTGAAGAAGACGTAGGGCACCCGGGGGCGGATGCCCAGCTTGAGGTTGCACAGCTCGATCCCGATCTCCTCCAGGGTCCCCACGCCGCCGACGTTGAATATGCAGAAGTCGGCCACCTCGAACCACTTCTGCCTGAAGTGCCTCGAGGACTCCTGAAACGTGTTGAAGAAGTCCACGCCGAGCTCGGGGGGCTGGGCCTCCAGCTCGAGGAAGCAGGCCCCGGTGAGCGCGCCCTTGGCGCGCGCCTGGTCGGCCGCCAGGCGCATGACCCCGCCGCCGCCGCCGGTCAGGACTCCGAGGTTGGGGCCGATGAACGCGGAGACGCCCTCGACCAGGCCCGAGATCCGGTCGGCGTCGGTCTTGTCTAGCTCCAAGGCCGAGCCGTAGAACGCGAGGACCGTCGCCTCCTGGAACCTCCGGCCCATCTCCTCGCGCACAAAGAAGCCGTGCTCCTTCTTGTAGATGTGGAGGTAGAGGTCCTTCGTGAGCTCGTCGTACCAGTAGACCTGGACGTTGACCGCGCTGAACGTGTCGAGCCGCGCGTGGGCGTTGCTCGAGAGGAAGTAGCCGTGCGTGCGCGACGCCTTCCTGAATATGATCCTCCTCGGCTTGATGTCGGGGATCCGGGTGAGGATCTCGATCTGCTCCAGAAGGTCCGGGAAAAAGTCGACGACGAGCGTGTCCGCGTCCTTCGGCGCCGCCTCGACCGCCTGGATCATGGTCCTGTAGCCGCAGGCCCCGTTGCCCTCCGCAAGGAGCTTCTTCACGTCCTCGGCTGTGCCCGCCTTGAGGCAGAAGGATCGGTTCTCCATGGTGGCGCTCTGGCCCTTGACGGATATCCCGAGCGAAGGGCGGGCGTCCCCTGGGTCCTTCGGGGGGCGCTCGTCGAGGCTCTTGTAGAGCTCGGCGGCGGCGCCAATCATCCTCTGGCGGCGGCGGGAGAGGGAGTTGTACTCGGGATCCGTCGCCTCGGGCGCGCGGAAGATCTCGACCGAGACCATCGGATTGACGACGGGGTGGTCGCCCGTGTTGTAGATCTCGAGCATGACATTCGTCCCGAAGGTCTTCACGGGGTCCAGGAGCACGGCGCTCGAGTGGATGCCGAAGTTGCCGGCCCCCTGGTTGAGCACGACGTAGTGCTCCTTCAGGTACATTGAGCAGCTCGTCAGTATCCCGGAGCGCGGCTGGATCGACAGGGGCGAGGCGTCGTGGCGGAGCTGCACCTTGTCGAGGAAGTTGCGGCCCGCGGCGCCGTTGACGATGAGCTCGAAGTTGATCCGCTGGAGCCTGGGGTTGAGCGTGTAGCTGACCTGGTGGGGCGTGAGGAAGACGGAGCCCCGGCTGTCGATGCTGATCGTGTTGGGGAGCTTGATCCGGTTCTCGCGGATGGCCGTCCAGATCTCGTCGGACGAGAGCTTGGCGCCGGCGGGCGCGTGGAACAGGCGGCCGACGGGCACGCCCGGCCTCAGGAGCTTCTTCCAGTAGGCGGAATTCGGGAAGCTCATGTCGAAGACGAACGCGTCGATGCCGAGAACCAGGCGGTTGCCGTCGACCTCGAGCCCCCCCTGGATCTGCATCTCGATGCCGATGCGCGCCAGCGAGCTGCGCTCCGTGAACTTGAGGTCCCCGATGCGCGACTTCATGAACTCGAACTCGGTGGGATTGCGCGGCCAGAACGCCACCGTCAGCGTGGCGTTCCGCTCGTCCTTGTTCTTCACGACCAGGATCTGGCCGTCCTGGCCGGTCCAAAACTGCTCTGGGCTCATGGTTCGAACCTTAGAGGCTGGCCGATGGCGCGGCCGGACTCAAGCGGCGAACGCCGCTATGTAATTGCCAACCGGCCCGGGCGCCCCATGAATGCCCCCCCTCCCACCGCACACACCATGAACGAATCCACGAAGGCCATTATCCTTTTCCTTGTCGCCGCGTCGGTCGCCGCGGCGCAGGATGCCAAGGGCGCCGCCCAGGGCCAGGCCGCCGCGCCGGCCGTCCCCCAGGTCTCGTTGCCGGCCGCGGCGCAGGCCCCGGCCTTCACGGAAACCCAACTTCTCGAGGAGTTCGGTTGGTACGTGGGCAAGAAGACGGGGCTCTCCGAGTGGGGATTCACGGCCGCCGAGGCCGATTCGATCGCGAAGGGTGTGCTCGCGGCCCTCAACGGCAAGGATTCCCCCTACCAGCTCCAGAAGGTGGGTCCCGCGATGGACGAGTTCATCCAGAGGAAGCAGACCGCTCTCCTGCAGACCCTGAAGGCCAAGAACACGACCGAGGCGGCTGCTTTCTTCACGAAGCTCAAGGAGGACAAGAATGTCGTCGAGCTCCCGGACGGCCTGCGCTACGAGATCGTCAAGGCGGGCGAAGGGCCCGCGCCCCGGCCGACCGACACGGTGAGGGTGAACTACACGGGCACGCTCATCAACGGCACCATCTTCGACAGCTCGGTCCAGCGCGGGCCGATGGAGTTCGAGCTCGACAAGGTGATCCCGGGCTGGACCGAGGGGCTGCAGAAGTCGAACAAGGGGGGGAAGATCAAGCTCTACGTGCCGCCCAGCCTCGGCTACGGCGACGACGGCCGCCCGGGCATCCCGCCGGGCTCGGTGCTCATCTTCGACATTGAGCTCCTGGACGTCAAAGCCCCCGCTCCCGCCTCCGCCGCTCCCGCGAAGTAGGGGCCGGCGCGGCGCCAATTCGTAGGTCGCCCCCGCCCTGAATCCCGCGGATGTCAACCTGTACCTCGTCGGTTTCATGGGAACCGGCAAGACGACCGTCGGGCGCGCCGTCGCGCGGCGCATCGGCTTCGGGTTCGTGGACAGCGACCACGAGATCGAGCGCAGGGCGGGCATGTCGATAGCCGAGGTCTTCGCCGCGCAGGGCGAGCCCGCTTTTCGCGCCCTCGAGCGCTGGTTCATCGACGAGGGCCACGCCCGCGAGCGCCTCGTCGTGGCGTGCGGCGGCGGGCTCGTCGTGGCACCCGGCATGCTGGAGAAGCTGGGTTCGCTGGGCGTCATCGTGTGCCTTCACGCGTCGATCGAGACGATCCTCGCCCGCACGGGCCGCCACGCCAGGACCCGCCCCCTCCTCGACGTCGAGGACCCCGACGCCAGGGCCCGTGCCCTGTACGCCGAGCGGGAGGCGGTCTACAAGTCGGCGGGCACGGTTATCCTGACCGATTCGCGGCCCCTCGGCCAGATCGCCTCGCACGTGGTCCGGGTGTGGCGCCGGGAGGCCGCCGGGTTTGCATCCAAGCGCGCGGCGGGCTGAGGCAATGGGCGAGCGCGAGGAGAGGCTTCGCGGCCGGATCCTGGACCTCGGCTTCGACGAGGTCCGCTTCGCGCGGATTGGGCCGAGCCCGGCCGGCGAGGGCCTGCGCGCGTGGCTCGGGGCCGGCTACCACGCGGACATGCACTGGATGGAGCGGACGGCGCCGAAGCGCCTGGACCCCGCCCTTGTCCTGGAGGGAGCCAGTTCGGCGATCCTCCTCGGCGTCGATTACTTCCAGGGCGGCGCGGGGGCTGGCGGGGCCTCGGGGCCTGCCTGGGCCCGCTACAGCCTCTACCGCGACTACCACGACTCGCTGAAGGCGGCGCTCGCCCGGGCGGGCGCCGCCGTCGCCGAGGTCCTAGGGGCGGGCCCGGCCGACTACCGCTGCTATGTCGACACCGGGCCCGTGCTCGAGCGCGCGTGGGCCGCGCTCGCGGGCCTCGGGTTCATCGGCAAGAACGCGATGCTCATCTCGCGCCGTCACGGCAACTGGCTGTTCCTTGCGGCGATCCTCACGCGGATCGACCTCCGTCCAGACCCCCCGATCAGGCTGCGCGGCAACCCGGGTTCCATAGGGCTGCTCTGCGGCAAGTGCACCCGGTGCATGGACGCCTGCCCCACGCGGGCCTTTCCGGCGCCGGGTGTCGTGGACTCGCGACGCTGCGTCTCCTACCAGACGATCGAGAACAGGGGAATCATCCCGCGCGAGTTGCGGCCGGGGGTGGGCAACCGCATCTTCGGGTGCGACACGTGCCTCGACGTGTGCCCCTGGAACCGGTTCGCGAGGCTGGGCCGCAGGATGATGCTGGAGTCGAGGGGCGACATCGGCGCGATCCCGCTGCGCGAGCTCCTGGGCCTCGACGCCGCGCGCTTCGCCGAGGTGTTTCGCGCCACGGCGATCAAGCGGATCAAGCTGGCGGGCCTCCTGCGAAACGCCTGCGTCGTGGCTGGCAACTCCGGCGACCAGGGACTCCTGGATGCGCTCGTGCGGCTGGCGTCGAACGAGTCGCCGGTCGTGCGCGCCCACGCCGTGTGGGCGGTGCGCAGGCTGGGGGGGGAGGGGCGGCTCGGCGCGGCGCGCGCGGCGGAGAGCGATCCCTCGGTCCTCGAGGAGTATGGCGCCGGCGACGAACCGGCTCGTATCGGGGCCGGAACGGGTTGAACTGGAGTCCTCGACCCAGGGGGAAGCGCAACCGCCCCAGATATGCCGCCCCGAACGTGAAAAAGACCCATTCACTGGCGCTCGCCGCCGCCCTCGCGCTGGAGGCGGCCGTCTTTCTCCTGATGACCAGCAGGCACAGCGCGTGGGTCTACCCGAGATGGTACGACCAGCTCCAGTATCTCGGCCAGGCCTACGACGGCTATGAGTGCATGAGGTCGCACGGGTTTGCCGCCGCGGCGTGGCACACGCTGACCCTGCATTCGGCGCAGGGCTCGCTCCACGCCTTCCTCGCGCTCCTGGTGTTCACCGCGGCCGGTCCCTCGAGGACCGCGGCGCTGGCTGTGAATCTGCTGGCCTTCCTCGCGCTGCAGGCCGCCACGTTCCTGGCCGTGCGGCGGATCTCGGGATCGTTCCCGCTCTCCCTGGCGGCCGTCGCTCTCCTGGCGGCCGTGAGTTCGCCGTGGTCGGGAGGGGCGGCCTCCGCCGTCGACTTCAGGTTGGACTGGATCGCGGCGTGCGCCTACGGGGTGGCCCTCGCGGCCGCCGTCGCGTCGGACGGGTTCCGGTCGACCCGGCGGGCGGCGGTCTTCGGGGCGGCGGCGGGAATCGTCATCCTCATCCGGTACCTGACCGCGGTGTACTTCGCGCTCATATTCGCCGCGCTGATCATTTGGCTCCTCTCGCGCCGCGACCGTGGGGCCAGGTGCGGGCGCCTGCTCCTGGCCGCATTGGTGGCGGCGGGCATATCGGCCCCCGAACTCTGGCTGAGCCGGGGCGCCATCTACGGCTACTACTGGCTCGACCAGCTGGCCAGCGCGGAGCGCGGGCTGCGCGAGTCCCATCTCGGACTGGTTGCGTCCGCCGGCTGGCTCCTGCGCGAGCTCCTCTATCACCAGGTAGGCCTGGGCGCCGCGGCCGTGGGCCTCGGCGCGGCGGCCGCCCTCCTGGTCCTGCGCCTCGCGGCGGGGGGGCCCCGGGTGCCGTCGCCCTCCCTGGGCGCCTCCTGGGCCGTCGCGCTGGCGTTCCTTTGCGCTCCAGCCGTCATCGCGCTCTTCTATCCCATCAAGGCCCCCCAGACCCTGTCCATGCTCATTCCCGGCGCGATCTGGGTCATCGTCCTGGCGTGGCTGCACGCGGCGCGCGGGGCCGCGAGGACGGCGGTCTGCGCAGTCGCGACGGCGGTAGTCGCCGCCGGCGCCCTCCTGTTTTTCACCGCCGAGACCGCCCGGAGCGTGCCCGCGGAGAAGGAGGCGGAGTTCCGCTCCATAAACGGATTGGACGACTACCTGTACTTTCGCGCCGAGGAGGCCCGGCTCCACGAGCCCCGCGTGGCGGTGACTTGCCTTCTCGACGGCCTGAACGCCAAGGCATTCCAGCTCGTGGGCTTCGAGCGCCACCACAGGCTCCTGCCGTTCGTCCAGACGCTCCCGGTGTATCTGTACGCCACCGAGAAGGGGTTCATCATGGAGCGCCTCGCGGCAAGCGACTTCGTCTGCCTGGTGACCCGGGCCGGCGCGACCTATCCGTTCGATCGGCAGATGGAGGCCATGGAGCCCGAGACGCGCCGGTGGTGCGACGCCAACCTGGCGCATGCCGGGGACCTGGACACGGCGGGGTTCTCGGTCTCCGTCTACGAGCGGCAGGGGCTCTCCCATCCGGCGCGCGGCGGGGTCGTTCTCTCCAAGATGGTCAGGGCCGCAGCCCGCGGGCCGGCGGACTCCGAGCCGGTCCCGCCGGCCGCACCGCTCTTCGTCTCGCCGGCGCGGGAGCTCGGCTGCGCCGGGGCGGAATTCCGCTGCCATATGGAGGCGGCGTACAGCCCCGTGCGCTACAGCGCCGACTCCCTCCCGCAGGGCCTGAAGCTCGATCCCGCGACGGGCGAGATCGAGGGGGTGATCGCGCGGGCCGGCGAGTACTCCGCGAGGATAGCGGCCGCGAATCCCGCGGGCGCGGCGAGAGCCGAGCTCGGGATTCACATCGAGGACGCCCGGATGTATGCCGTCCTCAGCGCCCCGGCAGCCTGCTCCGCCGGGGCGCCGGTGGAGATAAGCTACGGCGCCTTTGACGCCGACGGCAGGCTTGATTTCGTCGACTTCACGGACCTGACCGCCGGGAGGGCGCTGGCCCGGATTCCGGCCCCGGACGACGCCAAGCGCAGCTGGCAGGGGGTGTTCCGGGTCGCGTTCTCGGCCCCCGGCGCCCATTCAATCCTGCTGCGCACCGTGTGCCTCGACCCGGGCAGGAAGGAGCGATACGTGTTCGTCGATCGCGAGTGCGAGATCAACGTGGCCCCCTGAGGGCGCGCGGACCCCGGATTCGCTCTCCCCCGGAACTGGCCCGGGCCGTCTTCAGACGGCGACGGTCCCAAACGCGGATGCGTCCCACGGCGGCCGGCCGGCCTCGAGCGCGAGCTCGTTGAAGGCGTCGATCTCGGCCGCGGTGAAAAGCAGCCCCCCGGCCGCCGCGGTCCTCCTCGCCCATTCCGCCTCGACCTGGCCTGGCAGGAGGCACCTGTCGTTCCCGTGCCCGAGGATGTCCCCGATGACGGCCTTGACATTGGCTGCCTGGCCTCGCCCCTGGGCGAAAGCCCCGCCGCTGACCGCCTCGGGATGGATGACCTGGAAGAAGAACGAGCAGGTGTGCTTCTCCCCGGGCTCGCGGTCCCATCGGTTCCTAAGGGTCGGAAGCGAGCCCCCGATCAGGGCGCCGACGATCTCGTTGACCAGGGAAAGGCCGTAGCCCTTGTGCGCGCCGAAGGGCAGGAGCGCGACCGCCCGGGCGGGGTCGTCGGTGGGTTTTCCGTCGGCGTCGAGCGCGGCCCCCGGGGGCAGCCGCCGGCCCTCGCGCTTCATCTGCTGGACCCGGCCCATCGAGATGACCGACGTCGCCCAGTCGATGACGACCGGGAAGCCGACGGCGGAGACCGTCGGAAAGCCCCACGAGTGGGGATTCGTGCCGAGGGTCGGGAACCTGCCCTCGAAGGGCACGACCTCCGCGAGCGCCGCCGTGCAGTTCGTGTACGCGATGTAGCCGCGGCGCGCCGCGTCCATCACGTATCCCCCTCCCCACAGGTAGTGGAACGCGTTGTCCACGGAAACGGTGCCGACCCCGTGGCGCTCGGCGAGGGCGATGGCCGCGTCCATCGCTCGATACGCCGTGGCCTGCCCGAGCTTCCTGTTGGCGTTCCAGACCCTGGCCGCAGCGAAGCGCGAGGGCACCTCCTCGATCCGGGCGCCGGGGACGCAGCCCTTCGAGCCGGAGCCGAAGTGACTGTCGAGCTGGAGGGCCTTGATCGCGTTGTGCGTGCGGATGCCGTGGCGGGAGGCCTCGGCGCAGAGGCGGGCCGCGTCGGCGGCCTCGTCGGCGAGGAAGCCGCGGTGGCGGTAGGCGGCCTCGGCCAGCGCGTTGTGCAGCGGTTCGGGGACGATGTGGTACGTGTCGGGCATGGCGGCCCCGCTCTTGCGGTCGATCCGGGAGTGCGCTTTTCAGTGGAAAGTTAACGCCGGATTGGCAAGTTCATTTACCGACTTGAAGCCACGTCCACCGGCCGGCCCCCCGATCGGGCGCTACCGCTGGCGCATCGTTGCGCTGCTCTTCTACGCCACGACGATCAACTACGTCGACCGCAGCGTGCTCGGCGTCCTGGCTCCCACGCTCCAGTACCGGGTCTTCAACTGGTCCGACCAGGACTACGCGGCCATCAACATCGCGTTCAAGTCGGCCTACGCCATCGGATTGCTCACCACGGGCGCCCTGATCGACCGGATCGGGGCCAAGGCGGGCTACACGCTCTCCATCGCGGTATGGAGCGTGTTCGGGGCGATGCACGCGCTCGTCCGCCCGGCCTTCAGCCTGGTGGGCTTCTGCGTGGCCCGCTTCGGCCTCGGGTTCGGCGAGTCCGGAAACTTCCCCGCCGCGATAAAGGCCGTCGGCGAGTGGTTCCCCAGGAGGGAGCGGGCGCTCGCCACGGGCATCTTCAACGCAGGGCCGCCTGTAGGGGCCATCCTGGCGCCGCTCGTGATACCGCTCATCGTCCTGCCCGACGGCACGCACTGGCAGCTCGCGTTCCTGCTCACGAGCGTGTTCAGCCTCCTCTGGATCGTCCTGTGGACCACCACCTACACCGCGCCCGGGGCCAACACGAAGCTGTCGGCGGCCGAGTTCGACTACATCCGCAGCGACTCGCCCGCGGAGAGCCCCGGCGCGCGGATCGCCTGGGGCAGGGTGCTGCGGGTGCGCGAGACCTGGGCGTTCACCCTTGCCAAGAGCACCGACGCGGCGTGGTGGTTCTACCTCTTCTGGGGCGCCAAGTACCTCTACGACCGCTTCGGCCTCGACATCAAGGGCCTCGCCATGCCGCTCGTCGTAATCTACGTCGTCTCCGACGCCGGCAGCGTGGCCGGGGGATGGCTCTCGTCGTCCCTGATCAAGCGAGGATGGTCCGTCAACCGGGCCCGCAAGACGACGCTCCTGATCAGCGCGCTCTGCGTCCTGCCGGTCGTCCTCGTGACGCGGGTGCCGACCCGCTTCAACGCCGACGCCGCCTTCTTCAGCCGGCTTGAGTCCGCCCGGTTCACGGTCGAGAGGGAGGTGGCCGTGGACGGGCATCCGCGCACGGAAAGGGTTGCGGAGCCGATTCCCGCGGATGCCCGGGCCGCACTTCGCTCCCTTTCCGGCCGGCAGTTCGCCTCGGCAAGGGAGTTTGCTGCGGCCGCGGCGGCGGCGATCACGCCCGCGGCCGAGGCCCGCATGGAGGCCCCGCTGATCGAGTGCGCCCGCAGCGACCGCTACTACTGGATCGCCGTCATCCTCATGGCCTGCGCCACGGCAGGCCACCAGGCGTGGTCGGCCAACCTCTTCACGGTCGTCTCCGACGTGTTCCCTAAGGCGGCGACCGCCTCCGTCATCGGGATCGGGGGGACCTTCGGCTCGGTCTGCGGTCTGTCCGCGGACTGGTGCCTGGGGCGCATCCTCACCAACAGCGGCCCGCACGGCTACCTCTTCGCGTTCCTCATCGCCGGGTCGCTCTACCTCGTGGTATTCGGGGTGCTGCAGGCCCTCATGCCCCGAATGACCCCGCTCGACGAAAGTCTCCGCCACGCCACCCCATGAAGACCGACCCATTCCTCAGCAACCTCTTCGGGCTAGCCGGCCGCGTGGCCGTCGTCGTCGGGGGCACCGGCGAGCTGTGCGGCGCGATGGCCGAGGGCCTCGCCGCCGCCGGCGCCGAGACCGTCCTCGTCGGCCGCAGCGCCGAGAAGGCCCGCGTCCGCATGGAGAAGATAGCCGGCGCGGGCGGCAGGGCGTGGTTCCACGCGGCCGAGGCGTCGAGCAAAGGGGAGCTGGAGGGCCTCCTCGGCGCGGTCCTCGCGAGGTCCGGCCGGGTGGACGTGGTCGTCAACGGCGCCGGCGTGAACTCGCCGACCCCGTTCCTCGACATAGCCGAGGACGAGTTCGACCGGATTATCCAGGTCAACCTCAAGGGCGTGTTCCTCGGGTGCCAGGTCTTCGGCCGGCATCTGACCGAGGCCGGGCACGGCGGCTCGATCATAAACATCGGCTCGATCTCGGGCCTGGCGCCGCTGTCGCGCGTGTTCACGTACTCGGCGACGAAGGCCGCGGTGCACAACATCTCGAGGAACCTGGCCCGCGAGTGGGCGCCGCGCGGCGTGCGCGTGAACACCCTGGTGCCGGGCTTCTTCCCGGCGGAGCAGAACCGCAAGGTCCTCAAGCCCGACCGCGTGGCCTCCATCATCGGCCGCACGCCGACCGGGCGCTTCGGCGAGCCCAGGGAGCTCGTCGGCGCGACGCTGCTCCTGGCGAGCGAGCGCGCGGGCTCCTTCATCACCGGGACTGAGATCGTCGTCGACGGCGGCTTCAACGCGATGAGCATCTGAGCGGCCTTGCGCCGATGAGACCCATCAACCGCTTCCTCGTCCAGAACGGGCTCCTCATCGCCGGCAACCCCTGCGTCAGCCCGGACTTCTGCCTCGACTGGCCCGCGCTCAGGGCCCGCCTGGCCGGCGGCGGGGCGGGGCTGGCCTTCCACCCCAAGTCCCGCTTCGAAACGGCGGCGGGCGTGTGGACCCTTGTCGAGGACACGCGCAGCGGCGACTGCGCGTGGAGGCTGGAGCCCTCAGGGGGGGCGGACCCGGGCGAGGCGCTCGGGGAGGGCGTCCGGGCGGGGCCGCTCGGGGCGTGCTTTCCCGCCACCTGGGAGAATCTGCTGCGCCTGAAGAACCTGGTGCAGGAGAGCGACCCCGGCTCCACCATCTTCCCCACGGCGGAGGGCCGGCTCGGGCGCAGCACCCTCGGGATTGGGGCGCGCTTCACGACGCTGCACTGGCCGGCCGTCGAGTGGGCGATGAGCGCCCTGGATCTGGGAGTCACCGCCAACCAGAACAGCATACCGCGCGAGCTCGTGTACGACACGGACGCGATGCTCGAGGGGCGCCTCGAGTCGGTCCCGTTCCCGTTCATAGGGACGAGCGTGCCCGAGGGCCACCAGGGCCAGAGCGTCGAGGGGATGAGCCACGGCTGCGTCCTGTCGAAGCTGAGGAACGGATTCCACCGGCGGCGAATCCCCTGGAGCTTCAACGCCGACCACCAGCCGATCGGCGGCGCGTTCGACGCCCGGGAGGAGGCCCTCGTGAGGGGATGCCTGCTGGCGAGCTACATCACGTTCGACCTGTCCCCGGAGCTCGCGCTCCGCAGGCCCGCCGAGGCGGCGGAGATCGACGACGGGACGCGCGGGCGGGTGGGCGCCCGCGTGGCCGCCGCCGGCCTCGCCGTCGAGGCCGGGGCGTTCTCCGAGCTGCTGCGCCGGGTCTGGCCGGCGATGCGCAAGATGAAGCGGCGCGACGAGATGTACCGCGCCGCCAGGGCCGAGGCCTTCACCACGGGCGTGGGGCGCCGCTACCTGCGCGAGCTCTCGATCGACGAGCTGCCCGGCCTGACGGCGCCGGAGACCACCGCGGTCATGCTGGCCCTGTGCGAGGAGCTCGGGATGCCGGCCGACTTCGTCGCGCCCGCCTTCGGCTTCCAGAAGAACACGCCCTATCCGGATGACGGGCGGCTGCGTGAGCTCGTCGAGCGACAGTGGGCGGTCGCCCGACGGTTTGGCGCCGCCATCGGCTTCCACTCGGGCTCGGGCAAGTCGGCCGCGAACTACCGGGTCATGGGGGAGGTAACGGGCGGGTGCCTCGAGATAAAGACCAGCGGCCGCTACACCTACGAGATGGGGGCCGCGCTCTTCCGGTCGCCCGACCCGTCCGACCAGGCCCTCTGGCGCGACTGGTACCGCTTCACGGTCGAGATGGCGCTCGCCGGCGCCTTCAGCGCGGACGCGGCGGAGCGGGCGGCGGCGAGGGGGTTCATCGCCGAGTCCCTCGGCGGTGGGGGCGGGGGCGCGTTCGCGTCGCCCGCGTCGTGCCGCGCCGCCGTGGAGGCGCTCGAGCCCAGCCCCGAGCGCATGGTCTTCTTCGAGTACAACTTCCTCTTCGTGCTCGCCGCCGGCGGGAGGGCCGACAAGGCCGCCCTCGGCGACCACTCGGCCGCGGGCTACGCCCAGCGGGCGCGCTTCTACTCGATAAGCGCCGGCGCGCGCCTCCTTTACGCCAAGGCGGTCGCCGGCTACATCGTGTTCCTGGCGGAGCACACCGGGATCGCCCCCGCCGAGCGGTGCGCCGCCGCCCGCGGCCTGCTGGCGCGAATCGCCTCCCTCGACGAATTCCTTAGTGAAATCTCCAAATGAAACCATTCATTGACGAGGACTTCCTCCTGCACTCGGGCGCGGCGCGGGACCTCTACCTCGGGTTCGCCCGCGGGGAGCCCATCTACGACTACCACTGCCACGTGCCGCCGGAGCAGATCGCGCTCAACCACCGGTTCGGCGACCTGTCGGAGATCTGGCTCGGGGGCGACCACTACAAATGGCGGGCGATGCGCGCGAACGGGGTCGACGAGCGCTTCTGCACCGGGGACGCCGCCCCGCGCGAGAAGTTCGACGCCTGGGTCGCGACGGTCCCTCACACGCTGTGCAACCCGCTCTACCACTGGTCGCACCTCGAGCTGCTGCGCTACTTCGGGATCAACGCGCAGATCAGCCCGGCGACCGCCGACATGATCTGGTCCACGGCGAACGAGAGGCTGGAATCGCTGCGCGTGCACGACATCCTCGCGGCGAACCGCGTCGCGGTCGTGTGCACGACCGACGACCCGGCCGGCTCCCTCGAGGCCCACGACACGATCCGGCGCTCGGGCCTGACGACGCGGGTGTACCCGGCGTTCCGCCCGGACAAGGCCCTCGGCGTGGCGAACCCCGCGGCCTTCAACCCGTGGGTCGAGCGGCTCGCCGGCGCCGCCGGGGCGTCCGTGCACACGCTGGACGACTTCCTGGCGGCGCTCAAGAGGAGGCACGACGACTTCCACGTCGCGGGCGGCCGGCTCTCGGACCACGGGCTGGACGCCGCGCTGGCCGAGCCGTGCACCCGCGCGGAGGCGGCGGCCGTCTTCAAGGCGGCGCGCGAGGGCCGCGCGGCCCCGCCCGAGGAGGCGGCGAAGTTCGGGTCCTTCATGATGCTCGAGTTCGGCCGCTGGGACGCGCGACGCGGCTGGACGAAGCAGCTTCACCTCGGCGCGCTACGCGGGGTGAACACGCGGCTCCTTCGACGCGTCGGCCCGGACACGGGCTTCGACTCGATAGGCGACTTCCCGCAGGCGAGGTCGCTCGGCCGCTACCTGGACGCGCTCTGCTCGACCGGCGAGCTGCCGCGCATGGTGCTCTACAACGCCAATCCGTCCGACAACTACCTTTTCGCGGCGATGGCGGGCAACTTCCAGGAGGGGCCGGCCGCGGGCAAGGTCCAGTATGGCGGCGCGTGGTGGTTCCTCGACCAGAAGGAGGGCATCGAGATGCAGCTGGGGGCCCTCTCGAACGCCGGCCTGCTGAGCCGCTTCGTCGGCATGCTGACCGACTCGCGCAGCTTCCTCAGCTACCCGCGCCACGAGTACTTCAGGCGCGTGCTCTGCGACCTGCTCGGGTCCAGGATGGAGGCCGGCGAGCTGCCGCGCGACCTCGGGCTCGTGGGCGGCATGGTGCGGCGCATCTGCTTCGCAAACGCCCGCGACTACTTCGGGCTCGAGCTCGACCCGGCCTACTCGGGCGGGGAGCCCTGAGGACCGGCGAAGGCCCTGGCGAACATGTCGACCGCCCACTGCGGGGGGCGCACCGGCCGGCCCTCGCGGTCGACGAACGCATGGAGGGTGTTGCCGGTGGCGAGGAGCTCCTCGCCCCTGCGGACCTCGTAGTCGATCCGGATCCGGAGCTGCGGGCGCTCGCGCACCGTCGCCGTGACCTCGAGGGTGTCGTCGTAGACGGCGGGGCGCAGGTACTTCGCCGAGACCTCCAGCACCGGCAGGCGGAAGCCCTCCTCCTCGAGCCTCCTGTAGGGGACGCCGAGCTCCTTGAGCAGCGTCGTCCGGCCGATCTCGAACCAGGGAAGGTAGTTCGCGTGGTAGACGACGCCCATCATGTCGGTCTCGGCGTACCGGACCGTCACCGTCGAGCGGGACCGGATCATCCGGGCTCCCCCACCTTCTCGAAGAGGGTCGAGGCGTTCTCCGCCCAGCAGTTGCGCGCCGCCCATATGCGGCCGGCGTCGCCGAGGCGCTTGCGCAGGGCCGCGTCGTGGATGAGCCTCTCAAACGCGGCCGCCAGCTCGGCGGGCCGCTCGGGCGTCACGAGCAGGCCGGTCACGCCGTCCCGGACGGCCTCCGGGACGCCGCCCACCCGGTGGGCCACTATCGGCAGGCCGTGGGCCGCGGCCTCCAGGTAGACAAGGCCGAATCCCTCGACGCTCTGGCCTAGGTTGATGCTGGTCAGGGCGAAGATGTCCGAGCGATCGTACAGCTCCGAAAGCTCCTCGTCGGGGATGTTGCCGAAGAAGCGCACCTTGAGCGCGCTGTCGCCCTCCGCGAGGTCCCGGAGCCGATCGCCGTAGTTGCCCTTGTTGCGCCCTCCCACGATCCAGTACTCGACCCGGCTGCGGACCTCGGCCGGAAGCATCTGGAGGGCCTGCAGCGTGACGAGCTGGCCCTTGCGCGGGTGGAGGCGCCCCACGGTGAGGACGACGATCTTGTCGTCGGCTCGCGCCGCGCGCGCCGGTACGACCGCGAAGTCGCTCCGGGGGGCGCCGGGCGTGAGGATGATCTTGTCGGCCGCGTGGGGGAAGCGCTCGAGCAGCAGCTCCTGGGTGTACGTGGTGAGCGTGCTCACGCGCGAGGCGTGGCGGATCAGCTTGCCGGCGAGCCACCGGCGCAGGGGGCTGCGCGCGAAGCGCAGGATCTCGGAGCCGTGGAACGTCAGGACGAGCCGCTTCGGCCGGAACGCCTTGAAGAACTGCAGTAGCATCATCGTGAGCATCGGCCCCGGCTCCGGCAGGTACACGGTCGCGTTTCGCAGCTGGCGCCGCGCGGCGACCAGCTCCCACGCGAGCTTCAGCTGGCAGGTGATGTCGTGCGATCCCTTTAGCGGCAGGCGCCGCATTCGGAACGGCCAGTCCTTCTCGGCGCCGGGCGGCGCCGACTGGGCCCAGACCTCGACGTCGTAGCCGAGGCTGGCCGAGGCCCTCGCGATCTCCTCCGCGAACGTGGCTATGCCCCCGCTGACCGGGTAGAACTCATGGGTGATGAGGAACAGGGGGGAGGACGGCTTGGCGGACGACAGGTCGCTCATTTCGCAGGAAGCGTTAAACTATCGTAACATCATCGCAACAGGGCATTCAAGCCCGGTCGCGCTTGGGATCGCGCCAAGAAAGGGGTTTACTTTATCGGCCACCGCAACATACAAATAGCGACAGATGTCTGATTCAGTCCAACCTACCGCCAGCTCGAACAAGCCATTTCCAGTTGTCTCTAAGCCATTTGCGCCCGACGACGAGGCGGCGCTCCGGGAGGCGCTGAAGCGATGCTCGCCGTCGACGTTCGAGGCGGCGGTGCAGTTTCGCAAGACCGGCAACGCCGACCACATGCCGGCGGTGGTGATCGGCGTGATAGAGCGCTTCGTGGAGCCCGACCTGCGCGCGAAGCTAAAGGACGCCGACGACGACCTGCGCCTCATAGAGGACCTGGGCATTGACTCGCTGACGATGATGGAGATCGTGATTCTCGTGGAGGATGTGCTCCAGCTCACGATTAACAATGACGAGCTGCGGAGCCTTAGGACGGTCGGCGACGTAAAGACATTCATTGACTGCAAGATCCGTGGCCTGCCGCTGCCGAGACCGACCAAGTTCCTCCCGATCGAGCACATCGGCGCCGTCATGCCGGTCGAGCCGCCCTTCCTCTTCCTCAACGAGGCGTCAGTCAGCTCCACCGGGGCCAACGGGAAGTACAGGATCACGGGCCAGGAGTTCTTCCTGCAGGGCCATTTCAAGGACAATCCGGTCATGCCGGCCTCGATCATGCTCGAGGCGCTGGGCCAGCTCGCGGTCCTCTTCCTCCTGGAGGGGGCGCCCGCGGAGCCGGGCAAGGCCATCGGCGCAAACACCATCTATTTCACGGGGTGCGAGGGGGTGCGGGCTCACCGCATGTGCAAGCCGGGCGACATCCTGACGCTCTCGATCAAGCCGAAGCGGACTAAGGTCCCGCTCGCCACCTTCGAGGGCGCCATCCGCGTCGGCCAGGAGAAGGCGGTCATCGCCGAGGAGATCACGCTCACGTTTTCCTACGTCGAATCAGCGGTCGCGCCTGCGGTCATCAACGGCGCGGCCCAGCCCGTTCCCGACAGCGAAAATTCCGCCCGCCCGCTCCGGGTGGCGATCAACGCCTGATTGACCGGATCGTGGCGTTTGTCACGATGGGACGGGCAGCTTTGCCATAGCGCATGCCCAGAGTCTTCATCACAGGCCTCGGCTTTATTACCAGCATCGGCAACGACGCCGCAACGGTTGCCGGGAACCTGCGCGCGCTCCGGCACGGGTTCGAGCTCTACCCGCCGTTCCAGAAACCGGAGATCGCGTGCAAGGTGATCGGCACGATTAAGGGCTTCAACACGGACTCCGTCGACCCCGAGGACTGGACCTACCCCGAGGGCTACGAGATCAAGCGCGAGACGATCCGGTCGATGGCCCCGCACGGGCTCTACGCGCACTGCGCGTTCCTCCAGGCGGTCGCGGACGCGCGCCTCGGCGAGGACGACATCTCGAACACGCGCACCGGCCTCTATGCGGCGTCGGCCGGGTCGCCGATGCTGACGTACTTCCACCACGACCGGCTGCTCAAGCTCGGCCCGGCGCGCTCCTCGCCCGTTGGGATCGTCGCGTCGATCGTCGGCACGCTCAACTTCAACCTGGTCGCGGCTTTCAAGATCCAGGGGGCCTCGTGCGGCTTCTCGTCGGCGTGCGCCTCGTCGGCCCACGCGGCCGCGTATGCATTCGACGAGATATCCCTCGGGCGCCAGCGGCGCATGTTCGTCGTCGGCGGCGAGGACGGCAACCGGGACGCGATACTGCCGTTCGCGGGAATGAGGACGCTCTCGCTCCAGACCGATCCCGCGCTCGCGTCCCGCCCGTTCGACGTCGCGCGCGACGGATTCGTCGGAACCGGGGGCGGCGTGGTCGTCGTCCTCGAGAGCGAGGACGAGGTGACCCGCCGAGGCGTGGCGCCCTACTGCGAGATCCTGGGGTGGGGGCAGGCCTCCGACGGCTACAACGTCGCGATCTCGCACCCCGACGGGGCGGGCTCGCGCCTGGCCATGGATAACGCGCTGGCTTCGGCCGGCGTGGCGCCGGGCGAGGTCGACTACGTGAACGCGCACGCCACCTCCACCCTGATCGGCGACGTGTCGGAGGCGCGGGCCCTTAGGTCCGTCTTCGGGGCGGGCGGCGCACGGCCCGCGATAAGCAGCACGAAGGCCCTGACCGGCCACGGGCTCTCGCTCGCCGGTGTGATGGAGACGGGATTCTGCGCGCTGGCGATGCGCGGGGGCTTCATCCCGGGCTCGGCGCATATCACCCAGCTCGATCCCGCCTGCGAGGGGCTCAACATCGTGCGCGAGACGCTCCCGGCCGCCCCGAGGACGGTGCTCAAGAACAGCAGCGGGTTCGGGGGGGCGAACGTCGCGCTCGTCATGAGGGCGCCCGGATGAGCCGCCTCGGGCAGCGGTACGCGACGGCCTTCGTTTCGGGCGCAAGCAAGGGGCTCGGCCTGGCGTTCGCCCGGATGCTCCTCGCCGACGGCGTCCGCGTCTGGGGCAGCTCGAGGGACCCGGCCCGGCTCGCCGGGCTGTGCGCCTCCCACCCCGCGGCGTTCTCCCCGGTGGCGCTCGACCTGGCCGACGGGCCCGGCGCCGTGCGTGCGCTCGGAGACGCCTCGTCCGCCGCGGGCGGCGGATTCGACATCTTCATCAACAACGCCGGATACGGCGTCTTCGGGGACTTCGCGGCCACCGAGGCGGCGGTCTGGCGCTCCCAGCTCGACGGCATGCTCGGGACCGTCCTTGAGCTGAGCCACGCCGCGTTCCGGCAGATGAGGAGCCGCAACCGCGGCTGCCTCGTCCACGTCTCCTCGATCGCGGCGGAGCTGCCGATCCCCTTCATGAGCGGCTATAACATGGCCAAGGCCGCCCTGTCGGCCCTAAGCGAAAGCTTGATGTTTGAGGCGCGGGGCTCAGGGATCACCATAGTCGATTTCCGCCCAGGCGAATACCAGACCGAATTCAACCGATCCATGCTGAAGGACCCGCCCACCGAGTCCACGCGCCGCGCCAAGGCCGCGATCGAGCGCGTGTCCGGTGGCTCGCCGGCCCCCGAGCGCGCGGCCCTCGACCTGCGCCGGGCGCTCCTCGCGAACCGGAGCGGCGTCGTCCGGTCGGGCTCCGCCTTCCAGGCGCGCGTCGCGCCGCTCCTGGCGCGCCTGGCGCCGCCCTCGTGGGTGCGCTGGGGCATCGCCCGCTACTACGGCCTCTAGGGTCCCGCCCAATCCATCATGTCCAAGATCCGAATTCTTGTCCTGACGTCGAGCACCGGCGGGGGGCACGACGCGCGCGCCGAGGCGTTCGCGGACTGGTGCTTCCTCCTCTACAGGCACGACGTCGACGTGCGGATCGAGCAGATGCTCGAGAAGTCGTCCGTCTTCTACCGCGCGGGCGTCAACTTCTACAACAAGATCCAGGCGAGCGCCCCCTGGGTCCACAAGGCGTTCTACGCGTTCGTCGAGCTTGAAAGCATCCTGAACAAGGAGACCGTCGCGATCGGCAGGCGCTACTACGTGGACGTGCTCAAGGAATACAAGCCCCACCTGGTCCTGAGCGTCCACGACTGCCTCAACCGCGGGTACTTCCAGCTGGCCCGCAAGGTGCTCGGGCCCGACAACGTGATGTGCGCCACGTACTGCGGCGAGTTCTCCGGGGGCTGGGGATACTCGCGCAACTGGATAGAGCCGTCGGTCGACATGTACTTTTCGCGTACGCCGACGGCGCAGGACTATGCCGTCAAGAAGGGCATCCCCCGCGAGAGGGCGCGCGTGCGCGGCTACCTCATGCACCCGCGCGCGCACTTCGAGGTCGTGGCGCCGCACGACCGCGGGGCCTTCCGCGAGGAAAACCTCGGGCTCCGCCCGGACCTATTCACCGTCTTCCTGGCGACGGGCGTCAACGGGGCCAACAACCACTTCGAGCTCCTCCCGACGCTCGTCAAGTGGGCCGACCACTGCCAGGTGATCGTTATCTGCGGCCGCAACAAGCAGGCCTTCAACGACCTCGTCCACTGGCGCGCGAGCCATCCCGAGTTCAACTGCTACATCGACGGCTACTCGGAGATCGTGCACCTGCTCATGCAGGTGAGCGACGTCATCGTCACCCGCGGCGGGACGACGACCTGCGCCAAGGCCCTCCACTTCAAGTGCCCGATCATATTCAACGCGTACGGGGGGATCATGCCCCAGGAGGAGCTCACGTGGAAGTACCTGCGCAACGGCGCCGCCACCGACATGATCCAGGGCGGCGACGACTTCGAGCGGATCATCGGATCGTGGTTCTCGGACCCGAACGCGTACATCCGCATGCGCGACAACTTCCTCAGGCTGCGCTACGAGGAGGACCCGACGATCCTGATCGACGAGCTGGTCGGCCTCGCCGCGAATGTGTCCGACGAGAAGCCCGCGCGCCAGCCGTTCCGCCAGCACGCGTTCTCGCCGTTCAGCGGGGTCCTTTGACCGGGGCAGGGCCGCCCGGGCCCGACAAAGAGTCTTTCCGCGGGGGCGTCCCGCGGTCTAAAGTCCCACGGAATTGAACTCCCGACCGCTCGCAGTCACCTACCTGTTCACCACCTTCCCGAAGTCGACAGAGATGTTTCTCCAGCGGGAGATAGCGGCGCTGCGGGCGCGGGGGATCCGCCCGAGGATCTACTCGATGTGGGGGGGAGGGGGCGCCTTCCGGGGGATCGAGGTGGGGAGCTTCAACAAGTGGAGGCTGCTCGAGCTGATCTGGCTGATCCCGTACGAGACGTGGCGAAAGCCCGAGATCATGCGCCAGCTGCTCAAGGGGCTGGCGACGCGCCGCGCCCCCTCGTGGATAAACTTCTGGGAGAACATGCTCGGCGCGGGATTCGCCTGCATATACGCGCGCTCATTCCGAAGGGACCCGCCCGGGCTGGTCCACGCGGCGTGGAGCGGGGCGCCGGCGACGGCCGCCTGGCTCCTGTGGCGCATGGACGGCTACCGCTTCACGGCGGGGGCGCACGCCTACGATGTCTTCGAGAACGGGGGCGACTGGTGGCTCACCGAGAAGCTTGAGGCCGCCGTGTTCGTCCACACCTCGACGGAGCTCGCCCGCGACGCGCTCATCGCCCGGGGCATCCCGGCGGACAGGGTTGTGTGCATCCGCAGCGGCCTCGAGCGGCTCCCGGCGCTCAAGCCCCTGCGCTCGTCGCGCGTGCCCCTGAACCTGCTTTCGATCGCCAGGCTCGTGGAGAAGAAGGGGCTCGACCGGCAGCTGCGGATCTACGCCGCGCTCAAGGCCGCGGGCGTGGAGTTCTCGGCGCGCGTCGTCGGGGACGGCCCGCTCAGGCCGAGGCTCGAGCGGCTCGCCGGGCACCTGGGCGTCGCCGAGAGGGTCACGTTCGTGGGCCAGGTCCCGCCGCACGAGGTCTGGGACCACCTGGAATGGTCGGACGTCCTCCTCCACACGGGGGTCGTCGCGCCGAGCGGCGACCGCGACGGGCTCCCGAACGCCATCGCGGAGGCGATGGCCGCGGGCGTGCCCGTCGTGACCTCGCCGGTGGCCGGGACGACGGAGGCCGTGAGCGACGGCGCGACCGGGGTGGTGCTCCCGGTGGACAAGCCCGACGCCTGGGTAGCGGCGCTTCGCAGGCTCTCCTTCGACGACGCCTACTGCGAATCGCTCAGGCACGCGGCGCGGCGCTGGGTCGAGGCCAACTTCGACGTGCGGACCAACACCGACCGTCTTCTGGAGCGGCTCGAGGCGGCCGCGGCCGCATGATCTTCTTCGACGTGACCGAGGTGTCGGCGTGGAGGCACGCCTCGGGGCTGGCGAGGGTGAGCAGGCGCCTCAGGGCCGAGCTGGGCGGAGCGGCGGTGCCCTCGAGGTGGCCGGCGATGCGGGCGGCCCCGGGCCCCGCCGACTGGCTGCTGACTCCCGAGCTCTTCTCGGAGGCCGAGCGGCCCGGGTTCACGGCATTCCTCGAGCGGCGACCCTGCAGGCTCGCTGCCATTTATCACGACGCCATCCCGATCAAGCACCCCGCCACGACATGGCCCAGGAGCGTCGAGCGCCATCCGTCGTACATGAAGCTGCTTGCGCGCTTCGACCGCGTGTGGGCGGTGTCGGCGGCGAGCCGCGACGAGCTCCTGGGCTTCTGGAGGTGGCAGGGGATCGCGGAGCCGCCCCCGGTGGAGGTGCTGGCGCTCGGAGCGGACTGGGACGGGCTGCCGCGCGAGGCGGCCCCCGCCGGGGGCGCTCCTGGCCCGTCCAGGATCGTCTCGGTCGGGATCCTTGAGCCGAGGAAGAACCAGGCGGTGCTCCTCGACGCGTGCGGGGAGCTCAGGCGGGAGGGCCTGGAGATGGAGCTGCACCTGGTGGGGCGCGTGAACCCCTACTTCGGCCGCCAGATCGCGGCCAGGGTGGCGGCGATGCGTGCGGAATGGCCCGGGCTCCGGCACCACGCGCGCATGGACGACGCCGCCCTCGCCGGCCTCGTGCGGACGGCCCGGTTGACGGCGCTCGCCTCGGTCGCCGAGGGATGCGGCCTCCCGCTCCTCGAGTCGCTCTGGCTCGGCGTGCCCTGCGCGTGCAGCGGCATCGCCCCCTTCCTCGAGAGCGCGTCGGCCGGGGGCTGCGAGGTGGTGGCCGCCAACGACGTCGCCGGATGGAAGGGCGCCCTGCGGCGCATGCTGACCGACGGCGCGCACCGGGCGCGCCTCGCCGGGGAGGCGCGGAACCGGCCGCTGCCGACGTGGGCCGGGGCCGCCCGCGTGCTGCGGGAGGCGCTCGCCTAGGCCCGGCGCCCGACCCGCCATGCACCGGGTGTTCGCCTACGGGACGCTGATGTCGCCCCTGCGCCAGAAGAGGCTGTTCGGGCGCAGGATCCCTTGGAAGCCGGCCGTCCTCGAGGGATGGAGGAAGGCCCGCTGCGTGGGCCCGTACTTCGGGATCCTGCGGGATCCGGGTTCCAGGACCGACGGCGGGGTGCTCCTGCTCAGCGGGGCCCAGCTCGCCAGCGCCGACCGGTGGGAACGCGTGCCGGACCTCTACCGTCGCAGGCGGGTCCGGGTCGCCTGCGGCGGCCGGTCCCTCGGGTGCTGGGCCTATGTGCCCGTGCGCCGCCTCAAGCGGCTATAGCTTCTTGGCGGCGTACGCCATCGCGGCCGCGATCTTTTCGAGCTGCTCGTCGGTGTGCATTGCCGAGACGGCGGTCCGGATCAGGTCCTTGCCCGCGGGCACCGCCGGCGAAGTGGCCATGACCGTGAATATCCCCTTCTCGAGCAAAGCCTTCCAGAATGGGTACACCCGCTCCTTCGAGCCGAGGACGATCGGCACCGCCGGCGTCTCGCTGTCCCAGGTGTCGAAGCCGAGCCCCTTGAGAATCGCGCGGTACTTCTTCGTGTTCGCCCAGAGCTTCTCGAGGTGATCGGGCTCCGACTGCATGATCTCGAGGGAGGCCTGGGCGCACGCCGCCTGGCTCGGGCTAATCGCGGCGCTGAAGATCGTCTGCCTCGAATGGGTGCGCAGGAAATCGACGACGTCCTTCGAGGCGGCGACGAATCCGCCCGTGCTCGCAAGCGACTTCGAAAGGCTGCCGCAGATCACGTCGACGCTGTCGTTCAACCCGAAATGATCGACCGTCCCGCGGCCCTGGCGGCCGAGGACCCCGAAGCCGTGCGCGTCGTCGAGCACCGTGAAGCAGCCGTGCTCCTCGGCGATCTCCGTGAGCTCGGGAAGGCGGGCGATGTGGCCCTCCATCGAGTAGACGCCCTCGATCACCAGCATCTTGGGCGCCTGAGGGTTGGCCGCCGCGATCACCTCCCTGAGATCGTCGGGGTTGTTGTGGGAGAACCGCTCGACGGTCGCGTTCGACAGCCTGATGCCGTCCCAGAGGCAGGAATGGACGTTCTTGTCGGCAAGGATGACGTCGCCCTTCTGTGCGAACGCAGCGACGCTGGCGAGGCACGACAGGTAGCCCGCCGCGTGGATATGGCAGGCCTCGCGCCCCAGAAAGGCGGCCATCCTCTGCTCCAGCTCCAGGTGGTACGTGCGCGAGCCGTTCGACGGCCTGGCGCCGGTCGTGCTCGTTCCCCACTTGAGGAGCGCCGCCCGCCCCGCCTCCACCACCTTCGGGTGGAACGACAGGCCGAGATAGTCGTTGCTCGAGAGCATGATCATCTCGCGGCCGTCCAGGTGAATGGTCGTGCCCTTCTGGGCATCCATCGCATGGTAGAACGGCGCATACCTTAGGCGCATCTTGGTCGAATAGTCGTCGACGCAGCGCCCCAGGATCGGCTTCTTCTTGTTCAGGAATAAGGTGATCGCCATGTGCAGTTGAATTCTAAGTCCGGGGCCGGACAATGCAATTGCAAACGGGGGCCCCGGCAGACCGCCGTGGAGCGGCCCGCCGGCGGGCCGCCGCGTCAGGCGCCGCGCCGGAGCGAGCCCATCCAGCCCAGGAGCTCGCTCGCGTATTCGGCCCAGGTCCGAAAGCGCCGGGCCCGGGCGGCCTCCCCGAGCGAGGAGAGCTCGGCCGGGGATTCGAGAAGCCGGGCGACGGCGGCCGCGATCTGCGCGCTTCCCGCGGAGTCCAGCCCAAGGCAGCCGCCCCCTCGCGCGATTTCCCCCAGGGCGCCGTCCGTCCGGCAGACGCAGGGCTTGCCGCGCGCAAGGCTCTCGGCGACGGGCAGCCCAAAACCCTCGGCCAGCGACGGATAAACGGTGAACGCGCACGCGCGATAGGCGGCGTCCAGGGCCTCGTCGCTCTGCGCACCCTCGAAGGCCACGTCGCGGCCGGCGGCCCTGAGTTCCGAGAGGCGCCTCAGGGCCGGCCCGCCTGTCTCCGGGTTCGCCAGCCCGACAAGGCGCAGCCGGAAGGCGGCGCCGCGAGACCACAGCGACTCGCATGCGTCGAGGAGCGCCAGGTGGTTCTTCCTGGCCTCGATGCTTCCTACGCAGAGCACGGTCGGCGCCGCGGCCCGCGTGGGGGCGGAGGGTCCGGGTGCGGGAAGGTCGAGGCCCAGGGGTATGGAGACGACGGAGGGCCTCCTGGACACCCCGAGCCAGTCCCAGTAGGCCACCAGCGAGTCGCGCGACGCGACCGAAACCGCGGCGACCCCGTCAAAGAGGAGCAGCTCGCGCAGGTAGCCTGGGAAGCGCGCGACCGTCGCGCGCGGCGTCAGCTCCGGGAGCTGCAGAGCGATCGCGTCGTGGAAAAGCGCGACCCGCGGGCCGCTTGCCGCGGCGAAGAGGGAGGGGAGCGCGGCCGCCACGGCGGGCGAGAAGATCTCGGGGGCGATCACGCCGCCCTGCGCCCCAGCCGGGGCCTGCCCCAGGGCGGCGAGGGGATCGGGCCGGCCGCGCCAGCGCCGCAGGCGCCCGCGCACCCTTGCGCCGAGGGGCCAGCGGGCGGCCCGGCGCGCGGAGGGATCCTCGGACGCGAGGTTCGCCTCCTCCCAGTCCTCGATCGGGCGCCACCTGCCCTGGAAAGGATCGAAGCAGACCGCGGCCGCCCTTTGCGCCAGGGCGCGGCGCAGGGCGCGGGCGACGCGCTGGACTCCCGTCCGGGCCCTCGTGTGGCTCGTGTGGGACAGGTCCAGGAGCAGGGGGGCCGGCACCGGGGGGTCAGCGTTGGGCGGCGCCGAGGTCGCGCCGCCAGATCGTCACGTCCTCAACCCTGCCGACCTCCTGCCAGCGCCCGGGCATCCTCTTGGCGAGGCCGCCCGTCTGGTCCACCTCGAAGGGGAAGAGGACGGCGTAAAGGGGTCTCTTGGAGGCCCGGATCGCGGCATCGACCCTGCCGACGTTGCCTGCGTCGAGCACGTCCCAGCGGATGAAGGTGAAGTGCGTGTAGTAGAAGAGCGCGCCGCTCGCCTGCATCGTGAGGAACACGGAATCGGGCGGCACGTTCCCCTGCAGCCAGTCCGCGAGGCGCGCGTACTTGAGCTCGCCCTCGCCGATGCTGAGCGCGTCCAGCTCGCGGACCTGCCGGTGGGAGAAGTACGCCACCAGGGCGAGGAGGGCCGCGAGGGCCGCAAGCGAGCGGCCCGGGTCGATCCAGCCGGCGGCCCGCGACATGAGGCTGCGGAGAACGACGAGGCTCGCCGCGACCAGGCCCGGGGCCGCCGGGAGCAGGAACCGAAGGTACCACCACGTCTCATGGGTGCACTGGTAGGCCGAGTAGAACGCGGCGTATACCAGCACCCAGGTCCCGAGGATCCATTTGACTCGCGCCCCAACGCCCCCGCCCGCCCACGGAAGGCCAAGGGCCAGGACCGCGAGCGGCGTGAACAGGATCGGCAGCCAGCGGGCGTAGTGGAGGAGGGTCCCGGGCACGTACTTGGCGAGGAACGCCAGCGAGTTGTCGCCGTAGCCGGTGGTCGCGAAGCTGCCGTAGGCGGCCACGCTGTGCGCGGCGAAGAAAACGGCGCCCGGCAGGCCGCCCATTATGAACAGGGTCCAGCGCCTCGGCGAGGCCCCGAGCGCGATCCCGGCCGGGACAAAGGCGAGGACGTTGGTCGGTCGCAGCAGGACGTCCACGGCCATCGCCATGCCGGCGGCGAACGCCCACGGGGCGCTCTCGCGGCTCTTGAGCGCCGCAGCCACGGCCGCCGTCGTCCAGACGAGCGACGGGACGTCGCTCATCGCCTGGAGCGACATGAACAGGTACAGCGGGCTCAGCCCCACGATCGCCGCGCCGACCGCGGCCCACCGCCGCCCCAGGCCCAGGACGCGGCAGAGCAGGAACGTCGCGATGAGCCCGGCGACAGAATGGAGGATGATCACCGCGTCGCCCGCGTGCCTCCAGCCGGCGAGCGGCCTGAGCGCCAGGACAAATAGCGGGAATCCCGTGGGGTAGGTGGGAACGAGGCCGTTGCCGTTCCACGCCGGCTTGAACCCCAGGGGGACGTACAGGTACGGCGGGAGGCCGGCCTGGGCGAGCCCGGCGATCGTTCGCGGCTGGACGTGGATGCGGCCGGCGGCGAGCAGCCGGGCGTGGTTCATGTAGCCCGACGAGTCGGAGCCCCCCGCGACGGCCCCCACGTGCCTGACGAGCAGAACGGCGTAGAGGGCGAGGACTACGGCCGCCGCTCCGACCGCGGCGCGCCGCCACGGCAGTCGGGCCGGCGTCGTCATTGCGGTGGGAAAATCCATACTTGCTTTGAAACTGGGGGAAGAGTGGTTTGTCCTCTTTTAGTGGGCGGACTCAAATCATTTCTCTCCGATCGCGCCAAGCTATTGCGGTGGCTGGCGTGCGGCGCGGTCGCCGGGGTCTTCGCCTGGAACGTCGCCTTCTTCTACCTGCCGGAGCTCGGGTTCACCTACCTGATCCAGTTCGGGGAGAAGCAGCACAAGACGTACCTTCCCGAGCTCAAGGCGGTGGCCCATTACGAGGCCCCCGACTCGGTGGGGTACGACTCCCAGTACTACGCCCAGATCGCGCTGCGGCCGAACCCGCGCGACCCGCTCCTCCTCAGGGTGGTCGACGGGCTTCGCTACCGCGCCCGCAGGATCCTGTTCCCCCTGGCGGCGTGGGTGCTCGGGGGCGGCGATCCCGTGCGCGTCCTCAACGTCTTCGCGCTCGAGAACGTCGTCTGCTGGTTCCTGCTGGCGGCGCTCCTGTTCCGGTGGCTCCCGCCGGTCAATTGGGGCAACTGCGCCCGGTGGGCGGCCGTGCTCCTCTCGTTCGGCCTCATCTTCAGCGTGGCGCGGGCTCTCCTGGACGGGCCGAGCCTCCTCCTCCTGGCCCTGGCGATGGCGCTCGTCGAGTCGGGGCGCCCCTGGCTCGCGGCCGCGGTACTCGGGATCTCGGGCCTCGGCAAGGACACCAACGTCCTCGGGGCGGCCGGGATGGACCCGCCCGAGCCCCGGAGGACCGCCTCCTGGGCCCCCTGGCTCGCCCGGGTCGCGATCGTGGTGGTGCCGCTCGCGGCGTGGACCCTCTGCCTCAGGGTCTGGCTCGGGAGGGGGGACGACCTGGGCGATTCGCGCAACTTTGCGCCGCCGTTCTCGGCCCTCGCGGAGAAGCTGCAGCAGTCGGTCTCCCAGCTGGTCGCGGAGGGCTACCCGTCGGTCGCCAAGTTCGACCTGCTGGTCATGGCCGGCCTGCTCGCGCAGTTCTTCTTCTTCGTCTCGCGCCACCGCTGGCGCGAGCCCTGGTGGCGCGTCGGCGCCTCCTACGCGGTCCTGATGATCTTCCTCGGGACCGCCGTCTGGGAGAACTACCCCTCGGCGGCGGCGCGCGTCCTCCTGCCGATGACGCTCGCCTTCAACATCCAGGTCCCGCGCCGGGGATGGTGGACGCTGCTCCTGATTGTCGGGAACCTGGGGGTCCTCGCCTCGCCGGACATCTTCAAGCCGCCCGGCAGGGAGAGCTTCGTCGTCGAGGGCCCGAACGCCCTGCGGATCAACCCGAGGGACGGGAGCAAGGTCGAGGCGATCTACGGAGCGCGCAACTGGTGGCGCCCGGAGAAGTCGCGCTGGGAGTTCTGGCGCTGGAGCATGGGAGACTCCACGGTGGCGATCCGCAATCCGCAGCCCTTCACCCTCGTGGCCAGCTTGAGGTTCAGGCTGCGCTCCGTGGACGAGAGGCAGGCCATCGTCACGCTGGGCGACCGCGTCCTGTGGAAGGGGCTGCTGGGCGCCGGGGACGCGGTCAAGGTGAGGATCGCGGACATCGTGCTGGCGCCGGGCGACACCGTCCTCAGGTTCCGCAGCGACCGGCCGGCGGCGTTTACAGGCAACAACGACCCGCGCAGGCTCAGCTTCAGCCTGAGGGGCTTCGAGATCGACCTGGAGCGAAAGCAGTAGCCCATGAAGCTCTGGCAGCTCCGCCGCCACTGGGACGCCCTCGCCGAGGCCGACCCGTACTATGCCGTCCTGACCGAGTCGGCCAAGCAGGGCAACCGCTGGGCCGCCGACGAGTTCTTCATGACCGGCGTCGCGGACGTGGACAGCGACATGGCCCGGGTGCGCGCCCTCGAGCCCGGGCTCCCCCTGCGCCACGCGCTCGACTTCGGCTGCGGCGCGGGCCGGCTGACGCAGGGCCTGGCGCGCCACTTCGCGCGCGTGACCGGGGCCGACATCTCGGGGCGCATGGTCGATCTGGCCCGGGAGCACAGCCGCGACGCCAGGGTGGGCTTTGTCCACAACCCCCGGCCGGACCTCCGGGTCTTCCCGGACGGCACCTTCGACCTGGTCTACAGCCGCATCACGCTCCAGCATGTGGCCCCGCGCTACACGAGGCGCTACCTGCGGGAATTCGCCCGCGTCCTCGCCCCCGGCGGCGTGATCCTGGCGCAGGTGCCGGCCACCGTGCCCGCGGGCGACCCGCCCGAGCGCCTGCGCCTCTCGCTCTGGCCGCCGACCGTCTGGATGCGCCTCAAGCGGTACGTGCGCTACCACCACCCGGGGTGGTTTCCGGGCACGCCGAAGATGCAGATGTATGCCCTGGCGAGGCAGGAGGTCGTCGGCTGCCTCGAGGGGGCGGGGGCGCAGGTCCTGTCCGTCGAGACCGACGGGCACGGGGGCTTCGAGAACCTGACCTACATCGCGCGCAGGCGCCGCTAGGGGCGCCGCTTCCGGCTCGACCGTTTTGCCTTGGTTCGGCATGCGGGACCTCCAGAGTACGCCCCTAGGCAACACGAAACCTGACGAACCCGCGCCCGCGCACGCCGCCGGCGGCCGGGCCCGGTGAAGGACGATGACCGAGACCTCCCCATCAACCCCCGACAAGGCAAGGGCCGACGAGCGGGACCTGCAGCTCCTCTCGGGGCTTCACTTCGCCATGGCCTGCCTGTGCGCGGGCGCGATCGGCTTTCTCGTCTGGCACTACCTGCGCATGCACAACGCCTTCCTGGAGATCTCGCCCAACAAGGGCCGCAGCGGGCTGAGCACCTCGATGGGGCAGTTCCTCGAGACCTTCAAGTGGTTCTACGTGGTGGCCGGGGTGGTGCTGGCCTCGCTGGCCGCGGCCAATATCGCCTCGGGGCTGCTGATCCGCCGGCGGAGGCTTCTTGCGCTCTCCCTGCTTGTCGCCTGCCTGAACTGCGTCGCGGTGCCGGTGGGGACCGCCCTGGCGGCCTTCACCCTGGTCGTCCTCCTGCGCGACTCGGTCCGGAGGGCCTACGCGGCCGTCCCGCGCGCGCCCGCCGGGCCGGGCCCGGCCGAGGGATGAGCGCCGGGCCGCCCGAGGCCGCGGACGCAAGCGACGGACGGCGCGCCTTCCGATGCACCGCAGCCTGACCCTCCCCACCGTGGCGGCGTGCCTCGTCGCCGCCCTCGCGGCCGTAGCGGCGTCCGAGCCCTGGGGCCGTTCGAGGGGCAGCTCCAGCTCGTTCGAGGTCCTCGTGGACTCCGAGCAGTCGGGCCTCGTGCAGCTGTACTACGACGTCGGCCGGGACCTGAACGAGCGCGACTCGGCGATACAGGCCATCGCCGCCGGCCATCCGAGGCTGCTGCGCTTCCCCCTGCCAAGCGGCACGATCGCCAAGCTGCGGTTCGACCCGCTGGACAGGGAGGCCCGGATGGTCGTGAGCGGCGCGCGAATCGTCGACGGGGCGGGGGGGACCATCGCAGCCTTTTCGCCGGGGCGGTTCCGCCCGGAGAACCAGATCAGGTCGCTCAGGATCGTCGGCGAGAGGCTCTTCATCGAGACGGCACCGGGCGGCCTCGACCCGCAGCTTTCGGTCGAGCTCGCCCGTCCGCTCTCCATTCCCCGGTCCGCGTGGTGGACCGGCGCGGCCCTCGTCTTCGCCGCGCTGCTCGGGTGCGTCCTCGCCTTCGGGTGGGCGGCCCGGTCGGATAGCCTCCGCCTTGCCGGGCGCGCGGGTTCCCTCTGGGGCGCGGCCGTTGCGCGCCCCGGCCTGGCCCTGCTTTCGGTGGCGCTTCTCGCGACGGCCGCGGCCAACTACCCGGTCATCTTCCTGGGAAGGAGCCTCGTGACCCCCAACCTCGGGGTTCAGCTCCTCTACGGCGAGAACCCCTGGGTTCCGGGCTTCCAGAGCGTCGAGGTGGGCGATCCCCACAAGTCCGACGTCGGCGCGCTCCTGTGGCACCACCTTCCCCTCTCGATGGTGGAGCGCCGGGCCCTCCTGCGGGACGGGGAGCTTCCCCTCTGGAACCGCTACGACTCGGCGGGCTCGCCCCTGCTGGGCCAGGGGCAGTCTTGCTTCGGCGACCCGCTCAGCCTGCTGCCCATCCTCGCCGACGGGGCCTCGTGGGCATGGGACGTCAAGTTTCTCGCCGCGAAGCTGCTTCTCGCCTGGGGGATAGGCCTGTGCGCGTGGCGCGCCAGCCGCCACCTGCCGGCGTCGCTGCTGGTCGCGGCATCGGCCCCGTTCCTGGGATTCTTCCTCTACCGGCTGAACCACCCGGCGGTCTTCAGCCTGTGCTACTCCCCCTGGATCCTGTACTGCTGGCTTCGCATTGGCGGCGCGGGGTCGGCGAGGAGCGCCGTCACCTGGCTCGCGGCCCTGATAGGCGCCAACTGGGCCGAGATGAACAGCGGCACCGTGAAGGAGGCCTACGTGCTCATGCTCTCGGTCAACTTCACTGGGCTGTGCGTCCTCATGGCGGCCGAGAGGCCGCTCGCGGAGCGGTTGCGCCTGGCCTGCGGCGCGCTGGGCGCGGGAGTCCTCTTCCTGATGCTCGGCTCTCCGGTCTGGCTCACCTTCCTCCGCCAGCTGGGCAAGTCGTACACGAGCTACGACAACCCGTTCGCGTTCCAGCTCCAGCCGGGGATGCTCGCGGGGCTGTTCGACGAGGCCTTCTACCGGCCGTTCCAGGGCGAGTCGGGGGTCTTGGAGCCGTCGTGCAATTTCCTCGTGCTCGCCGGACTCCTCTGGGCAGCCGTGCGGTGGCGCTCCCTGGCGGCCGACCGGAGCTGCGTGGCGCTCCTCCTCGCCAGCCTGCCCGCGCTCGCGCTCGCGTTCGGCGCGGTGCCCCCCGGCCTGGTAGCACGCATCCCGCTCCTCGGCCGCGTCCTGCACGTCGACAACACCTTCTCCTGCGCCCTCGTCATAAACTTCTGCGTGCTGGCCTCGTTCGGCTGGAGGGAGGCCCTCGAGCGGCTGGGCTCCGGCGAGGGCCGCAGGGAGGCCGTCGCGGTGACGGCCCTCATGGTCGTCCTCGTCGCGGCCTGCCTCGGCACGGCGCAGGCGGTCGTGCGCGGCGCCTTCTGGGACAGGACGTGGGGCAGGATGATAGGGGTCCAGCCGTTCGTCTACGGCTACGCGTGCTGCCTCGTCGGCGCCGCCGCGGCGCTCCAGTGGGTGATCCACCGCGCGCGCCGGCGGGGCTCCATGAGCCCGGCGCTGCTCGTCTCCGGCGCGCTCGCGTTCGGCGTGCTTCACTGGCGCATGGGGCTCCACGTCGGGTCGGGGTTCCCCGACTTCGTCCAGGAGCCGACCGGCCGCGTCGACCTGCAGGCGGCTTCCCCGGCCGTCGAGTCGATCCGGGCCCGGGAGGGGGCGCCGTTCAGGGTGGCGGGCTTCGGGGACGACCTGCTTCCCGGCTGGTCGGGCGCCTACGACCTCGAGGGAATCTCCGGGCCGGACGCGCTGGTGAACCCCCTCTACAGGGAGCTCATGGACGCCGCCGGATTCGCCCGCGTGTGGGACTGGCGCTACATCGTGGGGGTGGGCGAGCTCCCGAGGGAGAAGGCGGTGCTCGATTTCCTGAACGTGCGCTTCTACGTCGGCTACCGCATGGTCCAGGCGCCGCCCGACGGGCTCCTGGCGCACGTCCTCTCCTCCGACATGGAAGTCTACGAGAGCAAGTCGGCCTGGCCCCGCGCCTTCTTCACCGACCGCGCCGCGCTGTATGTCGACCCGGCCCAGCTGTGCTCCCTGATCAGGAACGGCGACGGCAGGCCCTTCGCCGCGATCACGGCCGGCGACTGGAGGCGGCTCGATCCGCTGGCGCCGGTCTCGGACAGCCCGGGCGAACGCGCGGTGATCCCGGCCACCAACTACAGGCTGACGACCAACACGACCTCCTTCACGGTCTCGGCTACCGGGCCCGGTTTCATCGTCCTCGGCGAGGCCTACGAGCCGGGCGACTTCCGGGCCACGGTGAACGGGAGGCGGGTGCCGTACCTGAGGATCAACCACGCGTTCAAGGGCGTGTACGTCGACTCCGCGGGAACATACGAGGTGCGCTTCTCGTACTGGCCGCGGGGCTTCCTGACGGCGCTCGTCCTGTCCGGCGCCGCGCTCGGGCTGATCGCGCTGTGCCTCGCGGCCGCGGCGCTTCTCCCAAGGTCCGCGCCGGGAGCGGGCGGCGGCAGGCCCTGAACCCGCGGGGGGCCGCGCCGGCCCCTTTGGCTAGAGGCTGGCGATCGTCTCCAGGCGCCGGCGGTAGCGGGCGCCGATCACCGACGGGGAGAAGCGCGACTCGATCGTGCGGCGGGCGGCAGCGCCGATCCGCCCGGCGTTCTTGGGGTCGGCGACCACTTTGCGCATGAGCTCGGCGGCGTGGGCCGGGTCGGGCTCGGCCCAAATCGACCCCTTGGAGTATGGGCCGTAGTTCTGGCCCAGCTCGACCAGCGAATAGCGCACCGGGAAGCCGTTGTCCGCGTCGAGGTACTCGGAGGTGGCCGACCATCCCGTGGCGATCACCGGCTTCCCAAGGTACATGCACTCGGCAACCGCAAGCCCGAATCCCTCGGACCGGTGGAGCGAGATGAGGCAGTCGCACGCGGCCTCGAGGGCGTAGATGTCCGCCCGGGACAGGGTCTCGCCGATGAGGACCGTCCCCGGGAGGTACCGGACGGCCTCGGCGAGGGCCGCGTACTCGGCGGCGTTCGCGTCGCCGTTCTGCACCTTGATGACGAGGGCGGCGTCGTCCCCGGCGAGGCCGGACCTCCTGAAGGCCTCGATGGCCGCCCGGGGATTCTTGCGGGCGGAGTAGGAGTTCAGGTCGAACAGGCAGAGGAAGAGGAAAGGCTCGGCGGGGAGCCGCAGCCTGGCGCGGATCGACTCGAGCCTCTCCCTTGGGCGCTCGAATCCGATCGCGTGCGCCATGGTGAGGACCGGCAGCGGCGTCTTGAGCGAGACCGACTCACGCACGAAGGCGCTCGGGCACCAGACCTCGTCGAAGTAGTCGAGCGCGGGCATCCAGGCGTCGGGGAACTCGGGAAGCTCCCAGGCGAAGTAGCCGATGTTGTATTTTCCCTCGCGGAACGCCTCGCCGTGGTGGTGGTCGATGTCGCGCGCAACGGGAGGGTCGATGTGGAAGACGTTGACGCCGTGAGGGTTGATATCCTGGAGGCGGCTCTCGTAGGTCGTGTCTCCCAGGCGGTTGCGGCAGTTGAGCTTGAGCGGGACAAGGCTGGTGGCGATCGAGGCGGCGTCCGCCGCCCGCGCCATGCAGCGGGCCGACTCCCCTATGCCGAGATCGGCGGCGAAGAACCCGACTATGTTCATCCCGGTCCGGGCATGGGTGCGCGCGAACGCGACGGAGTAGGGGCTCTCGCGCCTCGAGAAATCGTAGATCGCCTCCCCCGCGCCCGATGCGATCCCCGAGATCCTGAGCTGGCGGTTGCGGCACTGCATCCGGAACTTCTGGATCGGCCCGAGGCCGGTCACGCGGCCGAGCCAGGCGAGGGCGTTGGTGAGAGCGACGCCGTGCAGCCGCAGGCAGAGGGTCGAGCCCACCTTGGAGGACTCCGCGTCCAGCGGCACCCGCGCCTCCCAGGGGCCCCCGGGCCGGCGCGAGGAGACGGTGCGCACGCTGCGCCCGTTGACCAGTATCTCGAGGCGCGGAAAGCCGGCCGCCAGCCCGCGCGCCTCGGGGTGGGGGCGGAAGTCGCCCGTGATGACGAGCGAGTCGACGCCCTCCATCGCCGGCAGGCGGAATACGGCCTCCTCGCGGATCCACGCCGTGTCGGTGGAGAACTCGTCGAAGTAGAGCCCCGAGAAGCGGGTGAAGCGCCTGTGGAAGGCGCCGCCGAAGGGCGGTGTGCGCGGGTGGGTCGGCATGGTCAATGGGACGACATTTCGCGCCAGCGCGCGAGCTCCAGGTCGATGGCGGCGTTCGCCTGGGCGAGGGGGATCTCCGGCGGCCGCTCCGCGAGGCCGAGCATGAAGAAGACCATCCGCCAGGCGTCAAAGGGGTCGGGGAAGTCGCGGGGCTCGCGCGCAACCTTGCAGAAATGCAGCCGGGTGAACTCGCGGCTGGCGATCCTGGCCAGCTCCGGGCGCCAGCGCTCGACCAGGATCCGGGTGTTCTCCTCGTCCCGGCGCTTGCGCCCCGGCGAGGCGCTCACGTGGTGGAGGACCCGGCTGCGGAGGGCGACGCAGTTCCTGAGCCCGGCCCGGCGCGCGCGCAGGCACAGGTCGACGTCCTCGCACCCGTTGAAGAACGCCTCGTCAAACCCGCCGAGGCGCTCCCAGGTGTCGCGCCTCACGACGATGCAGGCCCCGGTGACCGCCACGACCCCCCGCCGCGGCCGCAGGAGCAGCGAGGCAAGGGACGGCGTCCTCCGGTCGTGCTCGGGCTTGCCCTTCAGGTTGATGGCTATCCCCGCGTGGTCGAGCTCGAGCGTGTCGGCGTTGAACTGGATGTTGCCGACCAGTCCGGCGCGCCGCCCGAGCGCCCGCAGGGCGCCCAGCATGGGCTGGATCCACCCGCGGCCGAGCACCAGGTCGTTGTTGAGGAGCGCGAGGACGCGCCCTCTCGCCTGCGCCGCGCCCCGGTTGGTCGCCGCCCCGAAGCCGACATTGCGCTCGTTGAGGATGACGCGGAAGGGCTCGCCCAGGCCGGAGAGCCATTCGCGGGTCCCGTCGGTGCTCCCGTCGTCGACGAGGATGATCTCGTGGGAGAGGCCGGGCGGGAGCGACGCCCGCAGGCTCTCGATCATGGCCCGGGAGTACTGGAGGCAGTTGAAGAGCGGCGTGATGACGCTGATCCTCGGCGTGCCGGTGCTCCTCTTTGCCACGGGTGCCGGCCTCCTATTGCCCGGAGAGCAGCCTTCGCAGGTATTGGGCGTAGCCCGAGTCGCCGAGCTTCGCGATGTCCGCCTCGAGCCGGGCGTCGTCGATCCAGCCCTGGCGCCAGGCGATCTCCTCGAGGCACGCGATCTTGAGCCCCTGCCTGTTCTCGATGACGTGGACGAATTCCGCCGCCTCGAGGAGCGAGGCGTGCGTTCCCGTGTCGAGCCAGGCTATGCCGCGCTTGAGGATCTCGGCGTGCAGCCGGCCGGCATCGAGGTAAAGGCGGTTGAGGTCGGTGATCTCCAGCTCGCCGCGTTTCGAGGGCCTGAGCCGGCGGGCGTAGTCGACGACCTCGCCGTCGTAGAAATAGACCCCCGGGACGGCGAAGTTCGACTTCGGCTTCAGGGGCTTCTCCTCGAGCGAGATCACGCGCCCGTCCCCGGAAAACTCCACGACCCCGTACGCGGACGGGTTCGCGACGTGGTAGCCGAAGATCGTCGCCCCCTTCGTCCTGCGGTTCGCCTCCGAAAAGGCCTTCGCGAGGTCGTTGCCGTAGAAGAGGTTGTCGCCCAGGATGAGGACGCACGGCGAGCCGGCCACGAAGTCCGCGCCGATGATGAAGGCCTGCGCGAGCCCCTCGGGCTTCGGCTGCTCGGCGTAGGAAAGGCGCAGGCCGAAGTCCGACCCGTCGCCGAGGAGCCGCTTGAAGAGGTGCAGGTCCTCGGGCGTTGAGATCACGAGCACCTCGCGGATGCCGGCGAGCATGAGCGAGGAGAGCGGGTAGTAGATCATCGGCTTGTCGAAGACCGGCATGAGCTGCTTGCTGACCGCCACGGTGAGCGGGTACAGCCGCGTTCCAGAGCCGCCGGCGAGGATGATTCCTTTGCGATTCATGGTGATTGGTCGCGGCCGCCCTAGGCCGTCCTGCCCAGGCGCTCCCGCGCGTAGCGCTTCGCCGTTATCTCGTCGCACCAGGCGCGGTTCGAGACGTACCAGTCGACGGTCTTGGCGAGGCCGGTCTCGAACGACTCGGACGGGCGCCAGCCGAGCTCGCGCTGGATCTTCGAGCAGTCGATCGAGTACCGCCTGTCGTGGCCGGGCCGGTCGGCGACGAACTCTATCAGCTCCGCGTGGGGCCTGCCGTCCTTGCGCGGCGCCCTCCCGTCGAGGAGCGAGCAGATGAGGCCCACGGCCTCGAGGTTGGCCTTCTGGTTCAGGCCGCCGACGTTGTAGGTCTCGCCCGGGCGCCCGCGCTCCAGGACGAGGCCGATCGCGCGGCAGTGGTCCCCGACATGGAGCCAGTCGCGGACGTGCCTGCCGTCGCCGTAGACCGGAAGCGGCCGGCCGTCGAGCGCGTTGAGGATGACCAGCGGAAGCAGCTTTTCGGGGAACTGGTACGGCCCGTAGTTGTTCGAGCAGTTCGTGGTCAGCACGGGCAGCCCGTAGGTGTGGCGGAACGCGCGCACGAGGTGGTCGCTGGCGGCCTTTGACGCCGCGTAGGGGGAGTTGGGTGCGAACGCGGACGCCTCGGTCGAGGGCGGGTCGCCGGGCGCCAGCGAGCCGTAGACCTCGTCGGTCGATATGTGCAGGAACCGGAACAATTCCCTGGCGCCGCCCGGCGCCGCCTCCCAGTGGCGCCTCGCGGCGTTCAGGAGGCGCAGGGTCCCGACGACGTTGGTCTCCACGAACGGCTCCGGGGAGTCGATCGAGCGGTCCACGTGGCTCTCGGCCGCGAAATTGACGACGGCCCCGATCCCGTGCTCGGAGAGCAGCCGGCCCACCAGGGCCTCGTCGCCGATGTCCCCGCGGACGAAGGAGTACCGGCGGTCGCCGGCCACGTCGGAGAGGTTGGCGGGGTTCCCGGCGTACGTCAGCTTGTCCAGGTTTACGACCCGGCCGTCGCCGCCCGCCTTGTCCGAGAGGAGCCAGCGGATGAAGTTGCTCCCGATGAACCCGCAGCCGCCGGTCACGAGGACGTTCATGGCCCGCGCGCTCACGCGGCCTTCCTCCATGCCCTGAGGTCGCGCTCAATCGCCTCGTGGACGTCGGTGAGGCGGATGCCCACGCCGGCGAGCTTCGCGGGGTTGAGGACGCAGCTGGACCGCGGGGTCTTGGCCACGGCGCCCATGAATTCCGCCTCGCTCGAGAAGAACTCGAACCTCTTCGTGCAGACGCCCGAGCGGCGGATGAGCTCGACCACCTCGCGGGTGGTCACCTTGCCGGGGTTGGTCACGTTGTACGTTCCGAAGGGCACCCTCCGGCTCCAGCAGGCGAGGGTTGCCTGCGCAAACTCGTCCAGCTCGGAGATCGAGTTCGTCACGTCGAGCAGGCGCTTGTAGCGCATGAGCTTCGACAGGTAGTTCCGGGGGTTGTCGACGCTCTCGAACGGGATGCGCAGGCGCCAGACGAACACGTTGGGATGGCCGGCGAGCACCTCCTCGCCGAGCCCCTTGGCCCCGCTGTAGAACGAGCAGTTGTTGGTGCGGAACGTGAAGTTCGGGCTGTCGTCCTCCGCGAAGCCGTTGCCCCCGGGTCCGTCGCCGCTGTAGATGCAGCCCGACGAGATGTGCCCCCAAGGGACGCCCGCCTCCTCGCAGGCCTGCGCGACGACGCCCGGCAGGACGGCGTTTCCCTGCAGGCACTCCGCCTTGTGCAGCTCGCAGGCGTCTACGTTCGGCTTGCCGGTGTAGCCCGCCGCGTTGACGAGGAACTCGGGCCGGTCCCTGAGGAGGGCCGAGCGCAGCGCCGCGGCGTCGGTGTAGTCGACCTCGGAGCGGCTGAGGCTGCGGTACGCGACGCCCTTCAGCCTGAACAGCGCCTGGTAGGCGTGCCCGACATATCCCGATCCTCCTAGGAGATAGATCATTGAGAGGGTAGTGGACCAGCCAATCGAACCTTCATCGGGAAACAAGGGAATTTGAGGTCCGCCCGCCTGCGGCCGGGCGATCCGCGATGATGCGGGCGCCAGAATCGCGGTCAATCCGATGCCGTTCGCCGGGAGCGGCTCAACCCCCGGCGGCGTCCTTGTCCCTGGGCCCGTCCTGGGGGCGCCGGTAGTCGCCGCGGCTGAAGTATTTCTCGAGCCAGACGTACATGCAGATGAAGAAGTAGCGGCTGCCCATTTCCTTGATCTTCAGCTTGGCGACGCCGTGCCTGCGGTTGCGCCAGGTTATCGGAACGACCGTCCAGGTGTAGCCGCGGACGATCGCCTTGAGCGGCAGCTCGACCGTGAGGTTGAAGTGCGGCGCCAGGAAGGGCCTGCAGCCCTCGATCACGGTCCGCCGGTAGGCCTTGAACGCGTTCGTCGTGTCGTTGAGGGGGATGTTGAACATGACCCTGATGAAGAGGTTCGCCAGGCGGTTTACGAAGAGCTTCAGCCTCGGGTAGTCCACCACGTCGCCCCGGCGCAGGAACCGGCTCCCGAAGACGCACTCGTGGCCCTCGCACAGCAGCCGCCAGTACTTGACCGCGTCCGCCGGCGAGTCCGAGGCGTCGGCCATCATGATGACCACGGCGTCCCCCCTTAGCTGGCCGAAGCCGTGGATGATTGCGCGGCCGAAGCCGTTTGGCCCCGGGTTCCGGACCGGGGCCAGCGTGGGGATATCCCGCCTCAGGCCCTGCAGGACCTGCCACGTCGAGTCCGTGCTCCCGTCGTCGACGACGACGATCTCATGGGGCACCGCCTCGCGCGTGAGCTCGGCGTGGAGGAGGCCAAGGGTCGACGGCAGCGACTCCGCCTCGTCGCGCGCGGGCATCACGATCGAGAGCAGGTTGAGGCTCATCCAAGGGGCGCCGACAGCTCCAGCCAGTCCGGATGGGTGCCCGCGTGCGCCGCGATCTCCTCCAGGACCGACTGGACGGGGATCCGGGGCTTCCATCCCCACAGCCGGCCTGCCTTGGACGCGTCGAGCACGATCCAGGGGATGTCGAACTGCCGGGCCGAGGCGTCCGACGCCACGGGATGGTGCCCGAAGCGGTCGTCGCACCAGTCGGTCAGCTGCAGGAGCGACATGGCGGAGGCCGCGCCCCCGCCGACGTTCACGACGCGGTCGGCCGCGTCGATCCTGGGAGCCGCGAACTGCGCCTCGAGGAGCGGGGCGAGGTCCGCCGGGTGCAGGCAGTCGCGCACCTGGTGGCCCCTGCCCCCGAAGCCGATGTACCTGAGCGGCCGCCGGCGCAGGTGGCTGTTTATCCAGTAGGCGAAGATGCCCTGGTCCGGGCGGCCGAACTGGCCCGCGCCCGCGAGGATCCCGCACCGGTTGACGAAGACGGGCAGGTCGAAGGCCTGGCCGTACTCGAGGGCGAGGGCCTCGCTCGCAAGCTTCGTCGCGCCGTAGAGCGACACGGGCGCCGAGGTCGGGAACGCCTCAGAGAGCCCCGCGGGCGTGACCCCGGCCGGAAGCGCCTTGGCGTCCGGGCGGAAGGCGCGGCTTTCGACGTGCATCGCGAGGGAGGAGAGGGGGCCGATGCTGTAGACCCGGCTCGTGCTCAGGAGGACGAAGCCGGCGCGGGCGCGCTTGCAGTACTCGAGCAGGTTGACGGTGCCGCCGAGGTTGTGCTCGACCAGCTGGCGCGAGCTCGAGAGCCCGTCGACGCCGGCCAGGACGTTCGGATTGGCCGCGGCGTCGATCACCCAGTCGGCCGGCGCGAGGGCGTCGACGTCGCTCGCCAGGCGGGCGTCGCCGTGGACGAGCCTGATCCCGAGGCGCTTCAACTCCGCCCGGTTCCCCTCGCTCCCGGGGCGGCTGAAGTTGTCGAACCCGAAGAGCGCGTGGCCCCGCCCCTGGGCCGCGAGCGCCCGGGCGATCGCGCTGCCCGCAAACCCGCAGATTCCGGAGATCAGTATGCGCACGCCCGTCTCGCCTTTACTTGGCCGGCTGCGCAGTCGCCTCCTGGGCGGCCTTCTGCTTGGCCTCCTGGTAGGCCTTGCGCTGCTGGACGCCGATTTCGAGAAGGTCGCTGACGAGCATCCGGGCCTCCTGCTGGTCGTGAAGGACGGTGGCGGGGGACGCGGGCTGCGCGGAGGCTACCGGGGCGGCGGGCGCGGCGTTCTCCGGAACGGACGCCGCCACCCTCGCGGCCGACGACGGGCTGAGCGGGGCGACCGTCGCCTTGCGCATCGCCAGCTCCTTGAAGGAGCCCGCGATGGTGACCAGGGCCTTGTCGCTCGCGGCGTCGTAGCTGATCACATGGATGCCGTCCACGATCCCGCCGACGGGAATCCACTGGCTGTGCTTGGCCTGGCGCTCGTAGATGCAGACGGCGACGTCGGATCCCTGGACGCTCGAGCCGGCCAGCTCGTAGGCCTCGCCTCCCGCCGCGCCGGCCGCCGCCCCTGCGCCCGAGGGCATGAACGGGGAGTTGGCGGCCAGGGCCCCCTGGCCGAACGCGGCGGCCGCGCTCCCGGAGGCCGCGACCGCGAGCACGCGCAGGTGCCGGAGCGCGCCCGCCGCAAGGGTTCTGGGTTTACTCATCAAGGACTTGAGACGCTAGGGGATCCGCATGGATACGTCAAACCCGCGGTCGGCGGCGCCAGGACTCGACGATCTGGCCCACGGTGTCGCTGAGCGACCGCGTTATGTCCCACTTGGGGAAGTGCGCCCGGATCTTGCGCAGATCGGAGTAGTAGCAGATGTGGTCGCCGGTCCGGTTCTGGTCGACATAGGTGAAAACCTGGGCCTTCCCCGTGAAGGACTCCGCCAGCTTGAACGCCTCGAGGACCGACGTGCTGTTGGCCTTGCCGCCCCCGAGGTTGTAGACCTCGCCCACCCTGGGGGACGCGGCGAACTCCGCGAGGAACCTGGCGACGTCGAGCGAATGGATGTTGTCGCGCACCTGCTTCCCCTTGTACCCGAAGACCTTGTACTCGCGGCCCTCGAGGTTGCACTTGACCAGGTAGCTGAGGAAGCCGTGGAGTTCGACCCCCGAGTGGTTCGGCCCGGTGAGGCACCCCCCGCGCAGGCAGCACGTCGGGATCCCGAAGTAGCGCCCGTATTCCTGGACCATCAGGTCGGCCGCCGCCTTGGAGGCGCCGAAGAGCGAATGGAGCGACTGGTCGACCGTGAAGCTCTCGGAGATGCCGTTCGCGTAGGCGGGGTCGGCGTAGTCCCAGCGCGTCGCCAGCTCCGCGAGGGCGATCCTGTTCGGGGCGTCGCCGTAGACCTTGTTCGTGCTCAGGAACATGAACGGCGACTCGGGGCAGGCCGCGCGGGCGGCCTCGAGCATGTTCATGGTGCCGACGGCGTTGGTGTCGAAGTCGTCAAACGGGATGGCCGCCGCCCGGTCGTGGCTCGGCTGGGCGGCGGCGTGGACGATCGCCGAGGGCCTGAGCGACTTGACCAGGGCGAGGATCCCGGCGCGGTCGCGGATGTCGAGCTCCCAGTGCCTGAACCCCTTGAGCTCGCGCCCCAGGCGCTCCTGGTTCCAGCGCGTGTCGCCCTGGGGGCCGAAGAACACCGCGCGCTGGTTGTTGTCGATCCCGTGGACGGAGTACCCCAGCTCGCGGCCGAAGTACAGGCACACCTCCGAGCCGATGAGCCCGGAGGATCCGGTGACGAGGAGCGTCTTGGTCATGTGGGGGGATTGTGCCCGGTAATCACAGCCGTTGGAAGCGGTACTTCGCCAGGGCGCGCATCCACGTGAGCGGATCGCGGAAGAGGGACACCTTCTTGCCCTCCTTGAACGAGCGCGAGTGGTACGACACCGGGATCTCGATCGGCCGGTAGCCCCTCCTCACCAGCTTGATCAGGAGCTCCCAGTCGAAGTCGAACCGGTCGCACTCGAGCCTGAGCCCCGCGATGCAGTCCCTGCGGAAGACCTTGTACATCGTGAAGGGGTCGCTCAGCCAGACGCCGAGCGAGGCGTTGATCATCAGGGCGAACGTCCAGTGGGCGAGGTTGAGCGCAAGGGCGTGGAGGCGCTGGTCGGTGAACTTGCGGATGGCCCAGCCCTTCTTGGTGTGGCGCGACCCGAGCACGAAGGCATGCTCGCCGCCTGCTATGGGCGCAAGGAGCTTGCCGTAGTCGGCCAGGTCGTACTCGAGGTCCGCGTCCTGGATCATGACGATGTCGCCCGTGGCCGCCGCCAGCCCGGCCCGGACCGCATGGCCCTTGCCCCTGGGCGCCTCTTCCAGGATCACGGTCACCGACGGATGCCCCTTGTACGCGAGGACGGCGTCGCGGGACCCGTCCGTGGAGTTGCTCTCGACGATGATCAGCCTGAGATCGAACCCCGCGATCCGCTTCGCCACGAGGGCGTCCAGCGCCGTCCGGACCGTCGAAATCTCGTTGTAAACCGGGACGATGACCGAGACCGTGACTGCGGTGGAGTCGCTCAGGGCCATCTGCGCCGGGTCTTTTGGCAATCGCCTGTTTCGGTGGGCTTGTCGTACAAGTTCATGCGGCGACGATCCATGAGTGCTTTTGCCCCCCAGTCAACCCGCGCGGGCCCCCGGCTGGCCGCGGCCGCCGGGGCCGCGGTCCTCACCCTCGTCCTGGGCATCTCCCTGGTCGGAATCCCGGGCGCGCCGGACGCGTCGCTCGACGGCTCGTGGCAGGAGATGCTGATACACGCCCGGGCGCACGGGGCCCAGTTCGGGCGCGACCTCATCTTCACCTGGGGTCCCTGGGGCTACCTCTGCTCGCTCCACCACCTGGGCCGCGTCGGCGCGGTCCCGATCCTCGCCTGGCAAACGGCGGGCCAGTTCGGGATCGCCCTCGCGCTCGTCTTGCTCACGCGGCGGCTCGCGCCCTGGAGGCGGGTCGCGTTCGCGGTCCTCTTCCTCGGCTTCCACTGGCTGTTCCTGGACGTCGCCTACTTCGTCCTCATGGCGCTCATCGTCATCTCCGGCATGATGGAAAAGGGAGCCTCGGCCGCGCGCCTCGTGGCGTGGGCCGTGGTCCTCGGGTTCCTGGCTCAGCTCAAGTTCACGTACATGGTCGTTGCTTCCGCGGGCGTCCTCGCGGCGGCGGGCTGCTGGGTCGGGCGGGGCTGCCGGGGCCGCGCCCTCGGCGCGGCCGCGGGCTTCGCGGCGGCGGTCTTCGGGGCGTGGGTCGCGGCGGGGCAGGACCCCGACAACCTCTACCCCTACCTGCGGCGCAGCCTCGAGATCGCGTCGGCCTACGGGGACGCGATGGGGATCGACGAGCCGTGGCCCGCATTCGCCTGTGGCGCCGGCCTGGCCCTCGCGTGCGCGGCCCTCGCTTGGATGGCGTGGCGGCGCATCCCGGAGCGGGCCTTCGCTGCCGGCGCATGCGGCTACCTGGCCTTCTCGCTCCTCGTCATGTGGAAGGAGAGCTTCACGCGCGCGGACCTCCTGCCGCTCGGCGGGCATGTCTTCGGCTTCTTCGTGTACGTCCTCTGCCTGGCGCCCGTCGTCCCGGCCCTGGTTCTTCCCGGGAGGCGCTGGCACTGGTCCGATCTCGCCATCCCCGGCTGCCTGGCGGCGGTCGCGTGCTTCGACCCCAGCTATTACGAGCAGGGGCCCCAGGTCGAGTGGGAGCGCATCTACGGGAACACAAGGGCTCTTCTAAGGCTTGGCGAGCTTCCCCAGGACTGGGAGCGTTCCTACGAGGAGGCCTGCGCGCAGGAGTCGCTGCCCCTGGTCCGGGGCGCGATCGGTGACCGGACCGTGGACGTCTACGATTTCAACACCGGGGTGGCCCTCCTGAACGGCTTCAGGCTGGCCCCAAGGCCGATCTTCCAGAGCTATACCGCGTACACCCCCGGCCTCGAGGGCTGGAACCTGCGCTTCTACCAGTCGGACCGCGCGCCGGACTTCCTCATCTGGGGCGACCAGCGGATCGACGACCGGTATCCCGGACAGGATGACGCGGCGCTCGTCGCGGCGCTTCCGGGATGTTACGCGCCCGTTCTCGAGGACGGGGGATACTGGCTCCTCAAGAGGGTCGCGACAGTCCCGAGGGCCCCGGCCGGGCGGCGCCTCCTTCTCGAGAAGACCGTCAGGCTATCCGAGGAGGTGGAGCTCCCGCCCGGCCGCAGCCACCCGATCTGGCTCCGGGCCGACCCGGTGGCCAACGACCTCGGCCGCCTGAGGGCGCTCCTCTACAAGCCCGCGGCGCTCGAGATCGCGACCACCGACCGGGACGGCGCCCAGCGCCTGTGGCGGGTCCTCCCCCGGGTCGCCCGCGACGGATTCATCCTGGCGCCGACGCTCGAGACCGGCGACGAGGTCGCGTCCTTCCTCGCCGGCCAGGAGTACTCGTGGGTGAGGTCTTTCCATTTCGAGGCGCCGGCGGGCCAGGATGAGTTCTGGAGCACCGTGAGGGTCGGAGTCTTCGAGCTGCCGGCAATCGAGCTGCGCCCGTCGGCGCCGCTGGGCCGCCTCGTGGAGCTCGGCATATTCGACCGGCGCCCGGTGTCCGTGGCCTCCGTGTTCGACCCGGAGGTCTTCGACGTCGCCGAGGGAAAGGCGATCATGCTTCACGCAGAGGGCGAGGTCGTCGTCGCCGTCCCCGCCGGGGCCTCCCGGCTCAGCTGCGAGTTTGGCATCCGCGAGGGGGCCTACACCGGCGACGGGCACACCTCCGGTGTCCGGTTCGACCTGGACGGGGTCTGGCCCGGGGGGCGCAGGGAACGCCTGTGGAGCCGCCTCCTCGACCCGGTGAGGAGCCCCGGCGACAGGGGAACGCAGCGCGTCGGACTGGCGGTGCCGGCGGATCGGCCGGAACGGATCGTCCTGCGCATGGAGCCCGGCCTGCCGGGCGACAACCGCTGGGGCTGGTCGTACGTCGCCTCCATGCGCTTTGACGAGAGCGCCGGCCGATGAGCGCCGGTGGGGATTCCGCCCGCGGCGCCGCGCCCAGAGACTGGGACTGGCCGATCCTGGCCGCCTCGGGCCTCCTGGCCCTGGCCCCATTCGCGGCCCACCTCGGCCTCTTCGGGCGCCTGTTCTGGTTCGGCGACGAGTTCGACCTCATCGACCAGATCGACAGGGTCGGGTTCTGGCGCTGGACATGGCTCGCCTTCGCCGAGAACTTCGTGCCGCTGTTCAAGCTCGGCTGGGGGGGCTCGGTGGTCGTCTTCCGGGGCTCGTACCTCGCGATGATCACGCTGGTCTGGCTGACGCACGCCGTGAACGTCGCGCTCCTCGGGCGCGTGATGCGCGCGTGCGCCCTGCCGTGGCCCGCCGTGATCCTGGCCCAGATCTCCTTCGGGCTGACGCCCGCCAACCTCGAGACGCTCGGGTGGTCCGTCCAGTGGTCGGCGGTCCTCTCCGCCACGTTCATGCTCCTCGCCCTCGACGGCTTCCTGCGGTCCCCGTCCGGGCCGGGCTCGTTTGTCTGGTCGGCCGCGAGCGCGCTGTCGTTCTCGCGCGGCGTGCTCGCAGGGCCCGTGCTCGCGGCGGGATGCCTCTGGCCGGGCGGGGGCGGCGGGCGGGTCCCGCCCGGGCGCACCGCGGCGCGCGTCGCCTTGTACGTCCTGCCTTCGGTCGGCGTGGGCGCCCTGATCGCGGCCCTCTCGACGGGCAACGAGCACCACATGGCCGGCCACTGGGGCGAGGCTGCGGCCTTCGGCGCCTGGTACTACTGCCTCAATCCCGCCTACCTGCTCTTCTCGGTCGAGTCCCAGGGCTGGCGCACGGCCGCCGCCCTTGGGATATGCAAGCTCGCGATCGTAGGATGGGCGCTTCTGCGCAGCCAGGGGCGCCAGCGCCTTCTCTTCTTTCTCCTCGTGGCCCTCGACCTGGGCAACGCGGCGCTCCTCGGGATCGGTCGCTACCACACCGGCCTGGCGGCGGCCGCGAGCTCGCGCTACCAGTACGCCTCGCTTATAGGCTTCGCGCCGCTGGCGGCGTTCTGGCTCTCGCGCCAGTGGGACCGGATCCCGGTCGGGGCGGTCTTCCGGGGAATCTGCGCGGCGGGCATCCTCGCGGCCCTGGCCGTGCACCTGTGCCGCCTCTGGCCCCGGACGCTTGCGCCCTTCTCGGAGTCCCGCGGCGCCGAGTCCCGCCGCATCCTCCTGGCCGAGGCCAACCCCGACCCGCATTCAGTCCCGGGAATCCCTGGGCTGCCCATGGACCGGGCGAGGGAGCTCATCGCCAAGTACAACCTGCATTAGGCCGGCGCCTCAGTCCGGCTTGCGCCCCGTAGCCGCGATCAGCTCGTTGGGCAGGTCGTGGACCCGCACGTCGGTGAACCCGGCCCTCCTCAGGTAGGTGCCGAGCTCCTCCCGGGACGAGGACATGCTCAAGTGGGCCGGGCGGCGCTCAAGCGGGTAGCGCGCCCCCTCCATGAAGACGTTCCAGCCATGCTCCGAGTCGAGGCTGAAGTTGTCGAAATAGCAGCGGCCGCCCGGCCGCAGCACCCGGAGGGCCTCCTCGACGTAGCGGTAGCGGTCCCACTCGAAGAGGTGCATGAAGACGACGGTGCAGTAGACCAGGTCGAAGGCGTCCCGCGGGAACTCCTGGAGGCCCACGGTGGACAGCTCGACCAGCGTCGTGTTGGGCCGGTCCCCGAGGCGCGCCGCCGCGTGGCCGAGCATCTCGGCGGAGATGTCGGCCCCGAACCAGTGGAGGCACTCGCGGCTGAGCGGCCTGCCCACGCGCGCTATCCCGCAGCCGATCTCGAGGACGACGTCGTCAGGGCCCACTCCGACCGTGGACCTGAGCGTGTCGATGAAACCGCGGGCCGTGAGCTCGAGTGTCGCCTCGTCCGTGTGGCCGGCCACCGAGAGGGACGCCACGTCCGGGTCTCGCGCCTGCAGGTCCCAGACCTTCTTGTACGCCGAGCGCTCCCCGAGCGAGGAGGCGGCGGCCTGCCAGCGGGCCTTGGCCTCGTCGCTCATCGGCCGCGGGGCTCGCACCAGATCGAGGTCGCCATGATCCGGCGCCACGCGGCCCCCTCGACCTGCGCCTCGAGGCTGAGCGAGTGGCGGCCGGCGGGCGTCTCGAAGGTGACCTCGAAGCCCGGACGGGGATTCGAGGGCTGGGGACCGTACCGCTTCACGACCTCCGGCTCCTCGAGACCGTGGCGGCCGTCGAAGGCGCGGCCGTCGATGCACACCCTGACGGCGGTGACGGCGCGGCCGTCCTGCGGCCAGGCCCAGCCGCGCAGCGTGAAGCGGGGGTCCCGGTATATGCGGAAGGGCGACGTGTGCAGGTAGTAGGTGAAGACCCCGCCCTCGACCTGGGCCCGCCCCGCGGCGGGGGCGGGGGCCTTGCGCCTGATCGCCCGGGCGGCGGCCCGCAGGGGGGCCGCGAGCCTCCATGCCCACGACCCCCTGACCTCGCCGAGCGCGGCCTCGAGCTCCGCGGCCCTCGCCGACTCGGCCTCGAGCCTGCGCGTCAGGTCCTCGAGGTCCGCGAAGGACTCCTGCTGGCGCTTGATGAGCTCCGCACGCTCCTCGTGCAGGACGTGGAGGTAGGTGTTGCGCTCGCCCCGGTCGAGGAACTCGTGGACCATCTTTGCGCGGAACTCCGCCTCCCGGCGCCTCACGGCCGCGAGCTCGGCCTCCAGGGCCGCAACGCGCGGATCCGGGCCGCCCGGGGCCGGGCTCACTGGAGGAATGCCATCCATGTCTTGACCGCGCGCGACAGGTAGGCCGGCGAGAAGTCCTCGCCGACGAGTGTCAGGTTGGGGTTGTAGGCGGGATCGGCCATCAGGAGCGTTCCCCAGGTGTTCATCATGTAATCGATTTCCGCCTGGAAGCGCGCCTTCTTTTCGGGGGTGTCCTCCACGCCGCGCGTGGCGCTCTCGTGGTGGTAGAACTCCGCGTGGGGCGTCCAGAGGTTCCGGTATCCCGCGCTGATGAGCTTGCAGCAGAGGTCGACGTCGTTGAACGCGATCGGCAGGTCCCTCTCGTTGAAGCCGCCGACCTCAAGGAAGCGGTCCCTGCGGATCACCATGCACGCGCCGGTCACGGCGCTGTAGTTCTGGACGAGGCGCAGGCGGTTCTTCTGGCCCTGGTCGCCGCGGGGGAACTCCTTGAACGGGTGGCCGGCGACGCCGCCCAGTCCGAGCACGACGCCGGCGTGCTGCACGGTGTTCAGGGGATAGTAGAGCATGGCGCCGACGGCCCCGATCCCCGGGCGCACGGCGTGGCTGACCATCTCCGTCAGCCAGCCGGGCTCGATCGCCTCCACGTCATTGTTGAGGAACCCGATCACCTCGCCGCGGGCCTCTCGCACGGCGAGGTTGTTTATCGCCGAGTAGTTGAAGGGCTGGCGGTAGGGCAGGACGGACAGGCGCGGGTCGGCGCCCCGGGCGATGTCGGCCAGGTAGGCCACCGTCTCCGGGTCGTCCGAGCCGTTGTCGACAACGGCGATCTCGAGGTTCGGGTAGTCGGTCACGCCGAGGATGCTCGTGACCGCCCGGCGCAGGAGGCTGACGGCGTTGCGCGTGGGAATGATGAGCGTCACCAGGGGTGCCGGCGACGGCACCGGATACCTGACCCGCCAGTGGTCGCCGGGCACCGGCAGCAGGTCCACCGCCTGGCCCGTGCGCCTGAAATGGTCCTCGAGGGCCATCCGCGCCGCCTCGATCGGGTAGCTCTTCTCGGCGAGCTGGAGGGCGGTCGAGCCCGGGGCGGCTCTCCAGTGGTAGAGCAGCTTCGGGATGTGCCGGATGGCGGAGGCCGGTATCCGCTCGATCGCACGCAGGACGAGGTCCCAGTCCTGGCTCCCCTCGAAGCCCTTGCGGAAGCCGCCGACGGAACGGATGAGGTCGGTCCTGTAGACCGAGAGGTGGGACGTGTAGTTCTGGCCGGTGTTCAGGTCCGGGTTCCAGTCCGGCTTGAAGTAGGGGTCGAACCGGCGGTTTTCCATGTCGATCTTGTCCTCGTCGGAGTAGACAAGCTGCGCGTCCGGGTGCGCGTCGATCTCGGCCGCCACCTCGTAGAGCGCGGTCGGCGAGAGCACGTCGTCGTGGTCGAACAGGGCGACGTAGTCGCCGGTGGCGAGGGCGAGAGCCGTGTTGGTCGCCTCGCAGATGTGGCCGTTGGCCTGCCTGAAGGCCACCCTGACCCGGGGATTCTTCGAGGCGAAGCCCTCGAGGACCCTGCGCACATGGGGCTCGCTCGAGGCGTCGTCGGCGATGCACAGCTCCCAGTTGGGGTAGAGCTGGTCGAAGACCGACTGGATGGCCTGCGCGATCAGGCCCTCCGGCGTGTTGTACACCGGCATCACGACCGAGATGAGCGGCCTCGAGCGGAAGGCCTCGATGTGCCTCGCGATCGCGCCGACGTCGTCCTCCGAAAGGGTCTCGTGCTGCTGGCACCATTTCTCGTATTCGCTGAGCTCCGTGGGGTCCCCGGCCTTGCCGACGTGCACCATCGTCTGGAAGAAGGGGTTCCAGCGGTCCTCGTGGCGGACCTCGACGATGAGCGGGTGGTCGCCCAGGTGCGTGCGGACGTCGATCTTGATGCCGCAGTACTCCGCCTGCCTCATTCCCGTCGAGGCGAGGACGTCCAGGCGCTTCGAGCCGTAGATCCCCTCGGTCGTCTCGCCCGCGAAGTGGGCGCGGATGCCGAGGATGGGCGAGCCGGAGTTCTCGTAGCACCAGCCGAGGATGAGGAGCTTGTTGGACGCGGTGCTCCACGTCCTCGGGTGGTCGAAGTTGAAGGTGTAGTGGTAGTCGGGGGGGGCGGGAGGGGCGTCCGGCGCGGCCGGCGCCGGCGCCTTCGCCTCCTCCCGGGCCGGTGCCAGCGCCTCGGGCCGGGCCCGGGAACTCAGCCGCCCGACCAGCCTCTCGATGTCCCTGAGCGGCGCCGACAGTTTCCATGACCGGGACCGGACGATCGACTTCAGGCGCTCCTCGCGCGCCTTCAGCTCGGCGTCCATCTCTAGGATGCGCGCCACGAGCCTCTCGTGGTCGGCGGAGGCCGCGGCGGCTGCGGCAGCGGAGGCCTCGGCCTGGGAGCGGGCGATCTTCTCCACCCCGATGATCCGGGCCTCAAGATTCTGGATATGCCTTTCCGTCAGCTTCTTGTGCAGCTTGAGGTGGCGCTCCTGCGACGCTATCTTCTCCTCAAGGTTCTGGGAGTGCTGGTTCGTGAGGTCCCTCTGGAGCTCGAGATGGCGCACCTTTTCCTCGAGGATCTGGCGCACCCTGTCGCGCTCCTCCGTCGCGCGTGACTGGCGCTTGTCCTCGACCCGGACGACGGCCGCCAGGTCCGCGGCGAGCGCCGCGACGTCGGCCGGGCGCTGGGCGCGCCTCTCGCCTGCCGGCCCGAGCGCCTCGGCCAGCTCGCAGACCGCCGCCGTCAGCTCGGAGCCGCCCGATTCCCGGATGGCCGCCCAGCACTGCCGCTGCGACCTCGCGGAGGCCCTTTTGTAGATCTTGAGCAGGGTGGCAGCGTTGGTCTCCAGGTCGAAGTGCTTCCGCGCGAACGCGGCGCCGGCCTTCCCCAGCTTCTCGCCGAGGGCGGGGTCCCTGAAGATTCTCTCGCAGCAGTCGGCGATGTTCTCGGGGGTCCCGCTCGAGAGGAACATCGCCTCGACCCCGTCGCGCATCTCGAGGGCGATGCTGGTCGGGGGAAGCACGACCGGCCGGCCCGAGGCGAGGAACTCGGGCAGCTTGGACGGGAGCCGGTAGTCGTTGAAAGGGCCGGGCCTGCCCGGCTGGACGAGCACGTCGGCCAGGGCCAGCAGCTTCGGCAGCCGCGCCTTCGCGATGAACCCGAGATCGAGCACGTGGGCCTTCAGGTCGGGCGGAAGGCCCTCGAGGAACTCCGGCCTGTTGAAGCCCGTGCGCACGAGGCGGGTCGGGGTCCCGCGCTGGTTGAGGAGCCTGACGGCCACGTACAGCTCCCTCATCTCCGGCTCGTTTGCGAACGTGTTGCTGCCCGTGAAGACGACGAGCTTCTCGTTCTCGTCGATGCCGAGCTCCCTGCGCAGCGACGGGTCCGCGCCGTTGGACCCGAGATACCTGGGGTCCACGCCCGGCTGCAGGAGCGCGCACGGCACATTGGCCGGGACGAGCTCGCTCAGCCGGTCCACGATCACGGTCGCGGCGTCGGCGAGGCGCAGGAACATCCGGTGCCGGACCGGGTGGGGGAGGCTGTCGGCGAGGACCGAGTCGAGATCCTCGTAGCCAATCCTCCTGAGCTCCCCGATCGGCCGCCGGGCGTACGCCGTGATGAGGTTCTCCTCGTTGTCCTCGAGGTGGACGACGAGCCTAGCGGGCTGCGCCGCGGACTTCTGGTAGGCCAGGACGAACTTGCGCACGCATTCCCGCGGAGTCCACGCGTGTATCACGTCGGCCGGCCCCCGGTCGGGGAAGAAGGCGGGCTCCACCAGGAGCTCCTCGTAGAGAGCGGCGATGAAGACCGGGTTCGGCACCGCCGAGAGCGAATCCTTTCCGAAGGGGACCGCCACGACACAGGCGTGCCCTTGAGCCGACAGGGCGTTTGCAAAGCCGCCTATGTGGTTCAGGCTGTTGGTGGTGAAATCGCCGTAGTTTACGAAGAGGATGTTCACCTGGAAGGAGGCCGGTCGGCGGCCGTTCAGTACGGTTTCACGACACTCGCGGCGTCACTGACGGCGGTTGACTCGGGCTCGGGAAGGTTGTCGAAGCCGCCGGCGACCTTGAAGACGACGGCGTCCCACGGCGTTGCGCCCCGCTGCGACCGGTTCGGTGAAAGGCTCCAGTCCATGATGGCGGTCGCCAGGACGCAGGGATCCGAGATCGGCAGGTCCGCAAACGTCTTCTCCCGGACGACGAGAGGGACCCTGGTCGAATCCATCCGCCCGATGAACTCGGCAAGGGCCGCCTGGTCGCGCTCGCCCGTGCCGCGTGAGCTGAACTCATTGCGAGCCCGCTCCGCGTCCCCGGAGCGGCCGGCCTCGGCGTAGAGCTCGATCGCCTTGAGCCCGCACGCCCGCCTGGCCTGGGCCCCAAGGGCGCCCGCGCGCGCGTACGAAGCCATGTCGTCAAGCCGGCCCTCGTCGGCGAGGTACGTCAGGTAGGCGAGATGGGCGGCGGTGGGGGCCGCGGAATCGGGCTCCGTGCCTAGGGCCGCCCGGTAGACATCGAGAAACGGCGCGGCGGTCTCCGGCCTGCCCGGGAAGAGCTGCGCGGCCATTGCCGGGACGTCGTCGCGCACGGCCAGGCGCTGGACGCTGAAGTGGAGGTCCGGTATCGATTGGCCGAGCGACAGGCGCAGCGACTCCCTGCGGTGGATGAGAACCGCGCGCGCGACGACGGCCCGCAGCGCCGCAGTCCGCACATCGTCCCCCGGGTGGGCCGCAACGAACGCCAACAGATCGGAACGCGGCTTGCCGAGGAGGACCAGCGCCTCGGCCATGATCGGGTCGAAGCCCGCCGCGCTCCTTTCCGCCGGCGTCGTGTTCTTCAGCAGGTCCTCGACGATCTTCTTCTGGTCGTAGTCCGCCGCCACGCGAAAGATGCTGCGCAGGAGCAGCGGCCGGTGTTCCTCGAGGACCGGAAAGGCCATGACCTCGCCCCAGCGCTGGCGCCGGGCCATCACCTCGAGGATGCCCGCGAGGGCCTCCTCCCGGATCGGGTCATTGCGCTTCTCGTCTAGGCCATACAGGAATATGGCGCAGTTGACGTCGTCGAAGGCCCCGAGGCGCTTGCGCTCGAGGTTGAAGAGGACCCGGCGCTTGAAGTAGTCGAGCGGGTAGGGCCCAAGCTTCAGGTCGCCCCGCGCAATCGCCCGGGCCGTGGTTGAGCCCGGGTATACGCGGCGCACGCGATCGACGTTGGATTGGGCGTTCTTCCAGTAGAATTGGAGGTAGGCGTACGAGTAGCTCCCCTCGGACATGGTGGTCACATAATCGTTGGCCTCCGTGTAAAGCCTTGCCGCCTCGGCGTTTCCAACATCCGCTGGCGACCCGTCAAGGTTGGCGGCGGCAAGAGGCGCTGCTGGGGCCAGCACCGCGACAAGGAGACTGAACAGGCGTGTCCGTGTGGGCATTAGAAAACGGTCGGACCCCGAGATTTGCAGGAGTCCGCCCGGCAGGTAAATGACGAAGTTGGCGCGTCAGAGCTTGTAGCCGCACTCGGCCGCGTCCTTTGCGAATGTCTTGACCGTGTCGAGCGAAAGCTCTGTCAGGTCCATGCCGAGCATCTTTGCGGCCTTGCCGAGGATGTCGTGCGGCACCGTGACGATGGCGCAGCCGCTCTCCTGCGCCTGGAAGATGTTGAGCACCTCGCGGGTGCTCGCCCAGAGGAGCTCCGCCTTGTCGTGGGCGTGCAGGAGGGCGCAGCTGGCGCGCATGATGGGCATGGGATCCACACCCGTGTCGGCGATGCGCCCGGCGAAGACCGAGACAACGGACGGAACCGCGGGGTTCAGGGCCTCGGCGACCCCCGCCACCTGCTTGAGGGTGAGGATGGCCGTGATGTTCAGCTTCACGCCCTGCTTCGCGAGCTCCCTGACCAGGGGCAGCGAGGACTCCCCGCGGGAGTTCGTGATCGGGATCTTCGTGTAGACGTTCTTTGCCATCGCCGAAATCTTGAGCGCCTGCCTCTTCATGTCGGTGAAGTCGTCCGTGAAGACCTCGAGCGAGATCGGCTTCGCCGTCACCGTCTTGAGGATGTCCCTCGCAAAGGCCTCGTAGTCCTTGATTCCGGCCTTTTTCATCAGGCTCGGGTTGGTGGTAAGGCCCTTGATGTAGGGCTTTGAGTAAAGGTCCAGAATGCCGGCCTTGTCCGCCCCGTCGGCATAGAGCTGTATCTTCAGGTCGTTGAGGGATTTCATGGGTTTTCTTAATCCGGAATTGAGGTGACTGTTGGAAATCGGGCAAGGAGAATAGACACCCGGGCCGGCCCCACCCGCCATCCCGATTATCAGGGAGGCCGCCTCCCTGAAGGTGTCCACGGTGTAATCGGGCGCCGCGGTAAACTTCTCGGAGTACTGGAAGTCGATGAAGACCGTCTTCACGCCGGCCCGCTTGCCGCACTCGACGTCGCGCCACCGGTCGCCGACCATCCAGGAACGCGTGAGGTCGATCCCGAGCGCCTTCGCGGCGTCGAGGACCATGCCCGGCCCGGGCTTGCGCCGCAGGGATCCCTCCCCGCGCCCGGCGTCGTAGCACGCCTCCACCCTGTCGATCTCCGGCACGAGCTCGCGCAGGCGCGCGTGGATCGCGTCCACGGTGGCCTCGGAAACCGTCCCGCGGCCGACCTCGGGCTGGTTCGTCACGACGACGAGGAGGAAGCCGGCCGCCTTTAGGGCGCGGCAGGCCTCGGGCACCCCGTCGAAGAGCCTGAAGTCCTCCAGCCTGTCTGCCGCGTACGGCTTTCCGTCGCGGATGGTCTGGACGTTTAGCGTGCCGTCCCGGTCGAGGAATACTGCGGGCCGAAGCGCCATCCCGCTCAGGGCTTGGCCGTCACCGACTCCCACTTGGTCTGGTTGACCTTCAGGTCTGGATGCGAGACGAACAGGTGCCAGACGACCGCCTGGAAGGCCTCGCTGTGGGGGGTCACGTTGTTGGGGTTGACGGTCGGCACGATGACGCACGCGTCGGCCACCTTGGCCGTGTAGCCGCCGTCCTTGCCGACGATCCCGATGATCT